>NZ_SCMX01000120.1 GCF_005503625.1 Cupriavidus sp. 2SB
ACTCAGTAGCGAGCCAAGTACCGATGCACTGGCAGCGCCCATCGCGCCCGCTCCGCAACTCTGCCCGGCTGCCGACGCGCCAGCACAACCTACGATTGCATGGAGCGCTGCGCGTGCTGTCTCCGCTTCGGGGGTGCCCTTGCCGAGCGAATCGGCGAGTTCCTTTACCTGACTCGCTGCCAATCCTTGCAGATACCCAACGGCGGCGCTTTGTACAAACTGGGCACTTGATCCGGTAACATTTCCGCTGGCCGCCGCCGTCAGGGCAGTCATTACCCGGCGATACGTGCCACCTTGACCCCATGTCGCTAAATCGTCGGCCTGGTGCTGTAGATCCGCCAAGGTTTCAGGCGAGACCGTGGGGTCTTTCGCCGCAGCGTCCACCGCCTTCTTGGCCGCCTCGGCTTCAGCCGCTCGGTTGTTCAGGAATACTCCAGCTTCGCGCTGCAGCGCACCTACGATCTGGAAGTCCGCCTTGATTTCGTTTGCATCGAAGATGGGACTCAGGGAGTTCGCGGTGTTCGTTGTGTCCCGATTAATGCTTGCAACGGTCTCAGCGGCGCTTTGTCCACTGAGTTGCTGTTGCTTGGCGTCGTTGCGGATCGTAATGCTGCCGGCACTGATGCCACTTTGTGTGGTGCTGCTTGCACTGCCCGACGCCGCGGCCACCATGGGTGGCGCGAACGAGAAGCCTTGACCACCACCTTCGGTGGTCGGTAAGTCAGTACCCGGTACTGCACCCGAACCCGCCGTGGCCGCCTCCCCACTCTGCTTGACGCCCACCCCGGATTTGCCAGTATCACCCCCGAATGAAAAGCCGCCGCCGATACCAATGCTGCTGGCGCTGTAGTGCGCATGATTCTCGATATTGCTTACGGTCAGCGTATCGGTCGACAGATTGTTCTTGTCCGCGCTACCTCCTGCAACTACCGCGCCCTTCAGGTCCGTATTGCCCGCGACGTCCACTTGGTATCCACCGCTACCGGCCCGGATCGCAGACTGCTCTCCGACGCTGGCAAAGTCGCTGTTCATCTTCTGCTGGCTGACGCTGGCACTGCCCGAAAAGCCGATGCCCGCTGTCACGCTGCCGCTAGCCGACTGGTCTTTGCTGTGATAGGTGCTGGTGTCCTGCAGGCTCTCGACGTTCAGATTGCCGCCGATATTTGCCACCACCTGATTGCCGGACGCCACCGCACCGCGGATATTTGTGTCGCCCCCGGATTCAATCGTGAGTGTGTTACCTGCCGTCGCATGGCTGTTGGTCCATGTCACATCGTTTCCATCAGCGTTACCGCGGGCTGCCGCGGCATTGGCCGTCACGCCAAAGCTGAAACCCTTGGATCCCAAGGTGATGCCAACACCAACGCCGCCAGAAATGCTCTTGCTACTGCTGTGCTGCTCCGCCGTGTTGGCCGCGGCTTCCAGGTTGACCGCATTGTCGGCCTTCAGCAGCAGATCATTACCGGCGTGGAGATCGCTACCCCCAACATTGATGTTGCTGTTCTGGCCATCTCCGGTTGCCCGGATGCTAAGGTTGCCGCCGGCATTGACCTTGCTGCCAACTGCCGTCGTGCTACTTTGCGTCTGCGTGCTGTCGCTCTTGGAGCCGCCCACCGTGATACTTAATGTGATGCCGCCCGCCGCTTGAGGATCCTTGCTGACTGCGTCATAGGCATTCTTTCCCGCAAGGCCAGTGGCTACTCCGGCGAGCGCCTTCATGCGCGGGTCACTGGTCTGGCTCTGCGCCTGGGCCATCTGAGACGCCGTTTGAACAGCGGCCAGGATCGGATTGGAGACTGCAATGGTCAAGCCGCTTTGCTTGAAGTGCGTTTCCTGATTGGACTGCCACGAGTCCATCGCCGAGCCAATGTCGACCGATTTAGCTCGAATATCGACATCCCCCTGCAGCGCCGTGACGATACTGCCCGTTTGCGAATACCCTTCTCCCGCGCTCAGATCGACGTTGCCGCTAACGCTCCCGACCGTCGACCCAGTGTGTGTCGTAGATTGCTCAGTCTGTTTCTGAGTAACCTGCTGTTTGCCGAAGGTCACTGATGCACCACCGCCAGAGAACATCCCGGATGTCCGCGTTTCCTGTGATGTGGTGCTGGAAGCCGTATCCTCCGATGCGGCGATGATGAGGTTACGATCAGCGTGCAAGACAACATCGTTGCTGCCCGCGACGTTAGACCCAGAGACGATCAGGTCTCGCCCCGAACTCGCAGAGACACTGTCGGCCGACACCAGCGAGCCCACCGCCAGCGTCTGTTGCTGACTGGCTTCCTTGGTGGTCTGCACCTTTGACAGAAAGCCCGACTTGCTGGTTTGGGACCAACTATGAGAGGAATGCTGCTCGGTGACTGTGCCAATCGTGACATCACCCGTCGCAGCTAGCTTGGCTGAGCCTCCACCACCGTTCTCGTCGCCCGTGGTCACCGACGAGCCCAGGATGGCGAGGTTACCCTTGCCATCCCCCTCGGAAGAAACAGGCGTGATGCCGTTTGCCTGCAAGATGGTTGCTGCTGCCGCTTGCCCGGCGCCAAGCGCAACGTTCTCGCCTGCCCTCACCGAACTTCCCCGCGCCCCCTCGTCATAACTCGACTGCGTAAACTGCGAAGCCTTGTTGCTGAACGCGCCTGCCTCTTGCGTGCGTGAATCCATCGCCGCAGTCACTGTGGTATTGCGACCCGCCACGAGGGCGGCGTCGCCGCCAGCGTCGATCATGGAGCCCGTCAGCATGGCGTCCCGTCCGGCGACGGCGGTTACGCTGCCTCCGGATTGCACCGTGCTGCCCTGGTTCACAACAGTCTGATCTCGCAGGTAATCCTTCCCGCCATGCGCGGTCGCATCCTGTGTGGTGCCGAGTTGCACCGTGCCGATGTTCAGATCCCTGCCAGCGGCGAGCAGCGCGTTGTTGCCCGCATCCACGGCGCCACCGGCCATGCTGATGTCCCGGCCGGCCAGCAGGGCGACGTTGTTCGAACCCGCGATTGTGGCCACGGCACCCACGCCCGTCGCGCTCGCGCTATTGCCGTTGGCCAACGTTGTGGTGTTCGTGATCGTCTGCGATGCGTTGACGATGTCTCGCCCTGCAGAGACCACGACGTCTTCTCCGCCGATCCGTCCGCCGAGGTTGCGCACATCCTGCGTCGCCTTGACGACCGTGGTGCCGGTGCCGCCGATATTGCCGCGATTGACGATGTCGGTGCCCACGACTTGCGTGGCGATGTCGCCCACGATGGAGCCGCTGTTGGCAACTGTCCCGGTGGCATTGATGGCAACCGATCCACCGGCGACGAGGGCACCGGTTGCGTTCAGATCTACGCCGCTACCCTGCGCGAGATACACCTTCGGTACGAGAACCGATTGCGTAGTGCCATCAGGCAGTGTCACGTCCTGCGAGACCATCCAGACCATGTCGGTCGTGAGCTGCAGCATCTGCTCGTCGGTCAGGCCCACGCCGGGGGTCAGACCGAAGGACTTGCCATACGTCACGCCGTTGTTCATCAGCGCTTTGTATTCCTCGAGCTGATCGCCATAGCCTTCGAGGAAGGTCTTGCCCGTCAATTGCGTGACCTGGTCGCGAATGAGTTTCTGCTCGTAGAAGCCATCTCCAAGACGCTTCTGGGTCTTCTGCGGATCGAGGCCCAGTGCGTCGAGCATGTAGTCGCTCGAAATAAAGCGCGTGTACTGCGTGAAACGGGAGTCTGTCGCGACGAGGTAGGTGTCACCCGGCGCCGTGCGGAAGGTATAGAGACCGTTGCTCGGCAGGCGCAGATTGGGAATGCCACCCTTTGCAGTGCCTAACGTCTGGGGCGGGCGCTGGCCGGTAGCGCCGGACACTGCGCCCGTGCCGTTGGTGCTACCTGTGGCCGCTGCGGCCTGCGTGCCAGTGCCACCGCCACCGGTGATGGAGGCACCCGTTACTGCAGCGCCTACGGTGTTGACCGATGCGACGGTGACGTTCTGCGCCGTGGTCTGCACGGTCTGGTTGCCCGTGGCAATGGCTGGCAGAGCGGCAGTCGTCGTAGATGCTTGCGGGGCGCTCGGGAATGCCACCTCCTCCCATTTCTGGCTGCTGCCTGTGCGCTGATGCCAGTAGAACGTGGAGGTGTCCTGCGTGGTGACCGTTTGCTGCAGTACGGTGCCCACATCCTGGATCGAGCCATTGGCTGCCACGCGCACGAGGTTGCCGCCAGCCGCCATCGTCGAGGATTGGTTCAGGATGCTGCCATTGTTGCTGTTGATACGAATATTGCCGCCGGCCTGAATCTTGGCGGGGTCCGATGCACTGACGAGTTGATCGGTCGCCGTCATCGTGACGGTCGTGCGGGAGATCTCGTTGAAGTCTGTACCGAAGTTGGCCTGACGAACTTCGTCGGGGCGAATATGAATGTTGGGGTCCCAGTCTGGCCAGAAGGTGATGCTGTAGGTGGTGCCGTTATCCTGGATGGCCTGGTAGTACTGCGTGGGGCGGGTGGCGATGGGGCGTGAGCAGATGCCCGTGTCGACGTCGCAGTTGTCGCCGGGCATAGCCGTCGTGTATTCCTCGATAGGCGACTTAGCAAACGACAATGTCTTGTTAGACGCATCCAGATTCGTGACGGTTGCCTTGTCTACGGTCACGGTGATCGGCGCTCGTAAGGCGTTTGTTTGCGGTGTGCTAACCGGTGCGCCTTCTGCGTACCATGTCCAACCGGGAAACGTAATGCTGGCGTGAAAATTCTGATCGAAACCCGTCAACCCCGCCTGCCACAACACCAGCGTCTTCACCGCCGTCTGCACCGGCGTTCCCGCCGTTGTCACGATGTTCGTGCGCGTGTTCTGCACCTGATTGGCCGCGATATCGATATCGCCGTCCGCTTCGATCGTGGCGGATCGATTGATCAGTGTGTTCGTCTGATTGGCAAGTAGCCCCGAGTTGGGATCGCGCGTGCCGTCTCGTGCGATCTGCAGGTTGCCCGCGCTGTAGAGCGTGGCGCCGTCGAGGTTCTGCACCGAATTGCTCGCGTACAGGTTCAGGTTCTGGACGGACGCCATCAGCGCCGAAGCACCGTTGTTGACGATGTCCGTACCACGCACCGTGACGTTATTGCCGATGACCGTGCCGGTGTTCGATACCGTGGCTGCGCTGGCTTGTACCGTATCGCCCTCGATGCGCCCTGCATTCGCGAGCAGATTGCCAGCGGCGATGGTCGTGCTACCCGATGCGATGCTGGCACCGGCGGCGTTGACGATGTTCGCACCGGACAGATCCAATGCGCCAGCGGCAGCGAGACTCGCGGTATTGGTCAGCGTGCCGCTGGTGGAAAGCTTCAGCGTGCCGTTGGCGCGCAACTGGTTGGACGCGTCGTTGGTGTAGTCGCCAGCCAGATTCAGCGTCAGGTTTCTGCCTGCGAGGAAGGTGCCGCTGCCTCCGAGCGCACCCGTCATGGCGATGTCCTGATTCGCCTTGACCGCACCGCCGAGGTTGGACATCGACAACAAGCCGAGGCGGATGCCTGTGCCGCCGAGCACCTGACCGCCTGCGTTGTCGAGCGTTGCACCCGCCTGATCGAACGTCACGTCCTGGCCGTATAGCGTACCGCCGCGATTCTCAAGCCGATTGGTGACTTGCAGATCCAGCGCGCCGCCAGCGGCCACTTGTGCCGCCGTCGTGCCGTTTGCGTTGTTGGTGAAGGTCTGCGCGGCAATGGAGACGTCACCGTTGCCGCCGATGCGCCCCGCTGTGTTCGTCAGCGAACTGGTCGCCTTGACGGTGGTGCTGCCTGTGCCCGCATTGAGCAGCGCGCCACGGGAGTTGTCGATGCCGGTGGCGGAAATGCTCACCTCGCCGTCCGAGCCATTCGCAGCGAGCGTGCCATCCACGTTGGTGACGGCGCCGGTTGCCACGATGCCCAGATCACCCTTGGTTTGCGCTGATCCAGAGGTGTTATCCACACTGCCGCCCGACGCAATCGACAAGCCGTCGTTCCCGTAGAGGCTGCCCTGCCGGTTGTTCAGTGTGCCGCTCGTGATTGCTGACAACGCACCCTGCGCGGAGATCGTGCCGCTGTTGTTGTCGAGCGTGACCGCCTTGGCTTGCAGCGTGCCGTTGGTCTGGATCGTCCCTGTGTTGTTGGAGAGCGCACCCTGGCTTATGACATCAAGCGTGCCGCTTCCCGCATGAGACACGGTGCCACCATCGTTGATCAACGATGCGCCTGCGATGTCGAGGTCGACACCGTTCGCAACGATGCTCCCGCTGGTGTTATCGAGTTGACCGCCTGCAGTTACGGACGTGGCCGTGTCGCCGTACTGCTTGATCGTGCCACTACGATTGGACAGGCTGCCCGTGGTGCTGATTGTCACGCGGTCGCCATCGATGTGGCCGCCAGCATTGTCCAGCGATGCACTCTGCAAAGTCGTCGTAGCGGCCGATATCGTGCCGCCTGCGTTGGTCAGTGTGCCGTCGGCTTCCAGCGACAACGATGCCCCTGCAAGCAACGTCGCATTCGTGTTATCCACCGCGCCATGCGAGCCAAGCGTCAGGGCCTTGCCAGCCGAAACGGCTCCGCCTGCGCCAAGGAACGAGCCGAGCTGCGCCTGCAATGTGCCATTCGTCTCGATGGCACCGTTCACATTGCGCGCCGTGCCTTGCACCGTCGCCGTTAGCGTGCCGGCACCAGCGTGGGACAACTTGCCGGTGTCGTTGATCAGGCTACCCGCTTCGAGCGTCAGATTCTTGCCATTCGCAGCGACTGTGCCGCCCGTGTTGTCGAGCTTCCCGCCGGCCGCAATGATGGCATCGGTCTGCCCGTATTGCTTGATGCTTCCGCCCTGATTGACGACATCGCCAGTCGCCTTGATTGCGAGGGCATCGCTTTCAATCTGGCCTGCCGTGTTGTCGAGCGACGCGGCGGTGAGCGTCACCGCGCCGCCAGTGACCGAACCCTGACGATTGCTACCGGCCCCCGAAACGTTGGCACTCAGCGCGCCACCCGCGCTCAGCAATCCCGCATCGTTGGCGAGCGCAGCCGCATGAATGGCGAGATCGCCCTGTGCCGTGACCTGTCCGCGCGTATTGTCGAGCGCGCCTGCAGTGGTTGCGGACAGATGCGTCCCCGCATTCACCGTTGCGCCCGAGAGGTCGAGGTTGCCCGCGATGGCCGATAGATTCATCGCACCATTGGCGACCGTCTGACTGCCAGCAAGATTGACGCTGCTGCCCGTGATATCGACGTTGCCGGTGGCCAGGTTGCTGCCGGTCGCGGAAGCTGCCCCCAACGTGCTGATGGTCAGGTCACCTGTCCCGGCAGGCTTGCCGTCGGGACCCATGCCCGCCGCAAGAGTGCCTGTGGAATTCAACTGCCCTGCACGAATGCCGACCGATTGCTGTGCGACGAGCGTGCCGCGATTGTCCAAAGCAGCGTCGCTGTCCAGCCCGATATTGCCGCGCGCATACGTCGTGCCGCTGTTGTCCACGCCATCACGCGCGGATGCCGCAAGATTGCCCGTGGCGCTGGTTTGGCCTGCGAGCACGAGCTTGCCCTGTGCGGTCAGTGTCAGGTCTCCGGCCTGTGCGGCCAGCACGCCGCGATTGGAAACCCCGACACCCAATTCGGTGGATGCCAGCAAGATCTTGTTGGCGTACATGCCGCCCAGTTCGCTCACATCGATGCCCACTGCCGACGCTGCGCCACTGGGTGCAATGGCACTGGTCGCCAACGTCCCGTAGTCGACCTGGTTCGCCCCGGCCACCACATTGAGCCGGTTCGCATAGAGCGCTGCATTGGCCTTTACCGCCCGCGCGATGAGGTCCACCTGATCGACACTCGCCGCATTGAGCCCTGCGCCCTCGACATTGATCTGCCCGCCCGAAACGCGGAATGCATCAAGACTGCCGCTGCCGCCATAGATTGGCGTCCCGGTGGTCAGGGTGACGCGGCTGGTGTTGATAAAGCCCGCACCGTCCACGAGCAGCCCGTTCGGATTGGCGATCACTACATCGGCGCGCTGCCCAGCCACTTCGAGATAGCCCCGCAGTTGGCTCGGCGACGTGCTGTTGACCTGGTTGACGATGATGCGCGCCGCGCCGCCCGGCAGCAGGTTCGGATTCCCGTTGATGTAGCCGGCTTGCTGCGTGTTCGTGATGACCGGGGAATTGTTGAGAATCGCGCCGGGCCGATTGACATCGAATTGGCTGTACTGATTGACCGAGACACCTGCGCCGGAAGGGCGCGTGATGTTGACCTGCGGCAGGCCATTGGCGGTCTGAATCACGCCCGGTCGATTGGCGCCTGCATTCGGATCGCCCACGATCTGCGCGCTGGCGATGATCGGCAAACCCAGACCGATACCGATGGCCAGTTGAATCGCCGAGATGGCCATCCACGAAACATCGGGACGGGAAGCGGCCGAGCCACTGGCGGAAGCAGCGGCTGTCTTGCCTGTGCCCGTGCTGCTGGCGGTTTCGGCAACAGCCATGAGCATGGCGCGCGCGCGATTGAAGACGATGCGATAACGAAGACGATTCATAGCGACCCGGATTGCTGGCGTGTCTGGTGGTCACGCGCTGCAACGGCTGCTACCAAGGGCTAAGAACCTCTTCGTACGTGCAACTCCAGCTGTAACCTTTTGTAACGACACTGTGTGGGCTGGAGAGTAAGTCAACGTAGCGAGCGCTCGACACCCTACTTTCTGGCTATGGCTTGTGAGCCAACCCACAAAATGACTACGCCCGCAATCATTTAAAACCCGCCAGGCCAGCCCGTACAACGGCTTGCGGGCGATAGTCGCACGGAGCGGCATCGCCGATCTCTTAAGATTTGATGCGAAGATGGTTTGCTTAATAACAACGATTGGACGCACTTTCGCCCGTCATTCCGCTCGTCCTATACTGCATCCATTCTTCACCCTTCACTGAATCATGGAATTTGCACCCGGTATCAGCCAGCTCGCTGGATTGCTCTCCGACCCAGGCCGGGCGGCCATGTTGTGGGCGTTGATGGATGGCAGTGCGCGGCCGGCGGGGGAGTTGGCGTTGATTGCGGGGTTGTCGGCGTCGTCGACGAGCGGGCATCTGTCGCGGTTGTCCGAGGGTGGGTTGCTGGTGGTGGAGACGCGCGGGCGGAATCGCTATTACCGGCTGGCGACGCCCGAGATCGGGGTGGCCATCGAGGCGCTGGCTACGGCTTCGCTGGCCAGTCAGCCGCCGCGGATGCGGGCCGTGCCGGTGTCGCGCACGGCGCCGCCCGCCCTTCGGCAGGCGCGGACCTGTTATGACCACCTCGCCGGGGAACTTGCGGTAGGGCTTTTCGAACGAATGTCGCAGGCGGGATGGTTCGCGGTGGCGGGTTCGTCAGTGGATCTGACTGAGGACGGTACGCAGGCGATGACGCAGCTTGGCATCGACCTGGCTGCCGCGCGGCGCAAGCGGCGGCAGTTTGCCTGCACCTGTCCTGACTGGAGTGAGCGCAAACCCCATCTGGGCGGTGCGCTTGGAGCGGCGATGTTGCAGGTGCTGCTGGCGCGGGGCTGGGTGGAACCCACCGCAACCTCGCGAGCGCTGCGTGTGACGCCGAGCGGACATCCAGAGATCGAAAAAGTGGCGGCTACCATCTAGAATGACGCCCGAAACACGCGCCAAGAAGGAGGCAGCATATGGCAATTGAACTGGAAGACGACGCGCAGGACGCAATCAGCCGCCTGTTCGCATTGATCAATCTCGGCGATACGCAGCAGACCACGCGCCATCTGGCACTGTTCGAGGAAGCGCTGGAAGATTCCGAGGAAGACGAGGCCGACGGCGACGCCCTGCTCTACCAGATCAAGGAAGTGATCGACTGGGAAGCCGGCTTCTATGTCGATTGGAAGGATGCCGAGTCATTCATCGGCTGCCTGAACCAGTTGTGCGAGCGCATGGACCTGGAAATCAACTGGGGCACCGACGATACCGAGGACGAGGACTTCCTGGAGGGCACGAGCGTGCCTGAACTGATGGAACTGGTGACCGATCAATTGCGCGTGGCCGGCTACACGCTGTGGAACTGGGACACCGGCGGCGACGCGTACGCCGGGTTTATCACCCGCAGCGAAGACGACGACGAGATGCTGGAGATCGCCGAAACGCTCGCACTGGACGTGCGCACCGGCGACCAGCCTTACTAAGGGTGTAGCGAGCGCCAGTCCCTCGCGTTAGCCCAGCGTCAAGACGGCGGGGGCCGCGTTTGCGCCGGCTTCCGCCAGCAGCATGGGCTCCGCCGATTCTGCCGCTGCGGCATCCGAACGCAGCACAGGGCGGCGGGCCGCTTCCGGTACGCCCAGCGTTTCCTCCAGCGCGTTGAGGAACGCCCGCACACTGGCTGGCATGAGCTTGCGCGCCGGCATCAGCACGTACACCTTCAACGGCGACGACGCATAGGCAGGCAGCACGCGCACCAGTTGCCCCTGCAGCAATTGCTCGTGCACGAAACGCGGCGAGAGTCGCGTTACGCCGAGTCCGTCGACGGCAGCCTTGAGCCGGACTTCCGCGTTGTGCGTGCAGATACGCGGCACCACATCCATCGAGAATGTTTCCACGCGGTCGCGCAGAAACTCCCAGTGCGTGTCATCGAGATTCCCCACAGTCGGCCAGCCCTGCAGGTCCTGCGGCGTCCGCGGCAAACCCCGTTCGCGGATCAGCGACGGCGCGGCGTAAAACGCGCGGTCGATCAACACCACGCGCTTGCTGGCAAACGAACTGTCGTGCAGGTTCGTGTCGGTCATCACGAAAGCCAGGTCATAGCCATGGCGAACCAGATCGGGCTGGTCCCAACTGACGTCCAACTGCACGCGCAGCGACGGATGCTGCTTCAGCAGCCGGTTCAGCGTGGGCGACAGATGCTGCGAACCCACTTCGTACGGCGTGGCAATCCGGATAGTGCCGCTGACTTCGTCGCTGAACGAGGCGGCTTCGGCACTGATCTCGCGCAGCGCGCCGAACAGGGGTGCAACGCGTTCATAGAGTTGCTGCCCGCGCTGCGTCACACGCACACGGCGCGTGGTGCGCTCGAACAGGCGTGCGCCGAGTTGGCCTTCCAGCCGCGCCACCGCGGCACTGGCCGACGACTTGGGGACTTCAGCCAGCTCCGCACCCTGTGTGAAGCCGCCGCCTTCCACCACTCGGCAGAAGATTTCCCAGTCCTTCCAGTCGCTCGTTTTCATCTGACACCTTATTCGTAGTATTTCTCCGGGAAAACCCTAGCCCGGCGGGCGATTGTCCCACACTACGAACAATGATGAAGTCCACGCTCTTAGTGTGGACATTACGGGACGATGACATCGGGGTGACATTCACTGTAGCTGCGATGTACTCGGCGCATGCCGTCCACCGGGAAAGCGATGACATGAAACGTGTCTCATTCCGGAATACGATGCGAGACATCGCCCGAATGGGTAAATCGGAGGAGTCATTCATGTACAAGTTCGCAGCCTTTGCCCTCGCTGGCCTGTTCTCCTCGGCAGCGTTCGCTGGCGCCAACTGCGCCAAGCACCCCAAGGCCGAATGGATGCCGGAGGCTGATGCCAAGGCCAAGATCGCGGCCCAGGGCTACAACATCAAGAAGTTCAAGGTAGACGGCAACTGCTACGAGATCTACGGCACCACCAAGGACGGCAAGAAGGCCGAGATTTATTTCGACACGAAGACGCTCGACATCGTGAAATCGGAAATCGAGAAGTAAGCATGTCCACGCCGGCGGATCGCATGGCGCGGTCCGATACGCTCGCCGTCTGGGATCTGGCCGTCCGCTTCACGCACTGGAGCGTGGCGGCCATCGTCCTGTTCGATATCGTCGATGACTCCGGCGACCGCCTGCACCGTGTGCTGGGCTATGTGGCGGCCGGATTGGTACTGTTTCGGATTCTCTGGGGATTCGTCGGCACCGAGCACGCGCGCTTTGGTGCCTGGCTGCCCCGTCCGGCTGGTGTGCTGCTTTATGCCCGGGCATTGCTGCGTGGCCGCGCGCCGCGCCATCTCAGCCACACGCCGCTCGGCGCCGTGATGATGCTCGCCATATGGGCGCTGATCCTTGGCCTCGCCGTCACGGGATGGATGTCCCGGCTTGATCCGTTCTGGGGCGAGGACTGGCCCATCGACATCCATCGATGGATGTCGAACACGCTGCTCGGGCTGGTCGTCGTCCACGTGATCGCGGCCATCGCCATGAGCCTCAAGCTGCGTGAGAACCTCATAGCGGCGATGCTCACCGGCCGCAAGCGTCGCGCGTCGGATCGTTGATATCGCTCAATGGACATAGCCGAAATCTTAAAACCTGTGGCATAGTGCCTCACGTTGTCCCGTGATATCGGGAGAGCCCGTGCCAGTCCGACTCGATCCGACAGGCAGCACGGCGCCGAAGGAGCAACCGCCCCGGAAACTCTCAGGCAAAAGGACCGATATCGCCAATGCACTCTGAAGAACCACGGCTCTCACGTCGGCCGCTGGTACCGAAGGAGCAAGCGATGTGTGCCGTCCTCCGCGACCGGCGCCGCGCGAATCTCTCAGGTCAAGGACAGAGGGGGCGTCTATCCGCGCATGGGGCGCGGTGGACTGCCATCCCTTGACGTCCTCGCGACCTTCTCATGAAAACCATTGCAGTGATCGGCGGCGGTATTACCGGCGTCACGACCGCTTACGCCCTCGCCAAGCGCGGATTCTCCGTCACGCTCTTCGAACGCCATCGCTATGCGGCCATGGAGACATCGTTCGCCAATGGCGGACAGCTATCGGCATCGAACGCCGAAGTCTGGACGCACTGGTCCACGCTCGTTAAGGGTGTGAAGTGGATGCTCCGCAACGATGCGCCGCTGCTGGTCAACCCGCGCCCTACGTGGCACAAGTTGAGCTGGTTCGCCGAGTTCATCGCGTCGATGCCGCACTATCGCAGCAACACCGTGGAGACGGCGCGGCTTGCCATTGCCGCACGCCAGCACCTGTTTGCCTGGGCGGATGCGGAAGGTATCGATTTCGATCTGAAGCGGCGCGGCATCCTGCATATCTATCGCAACAAGTCGGGGTTCGATCATGCCGGGCGCGTGTCGACGCTGCTGGCCGAAGGCGGACTGGAGCGGCGCGCGGTCACGCCTGCGGAGATGCGCGATATCGAGCCGACGCTGGCCGGCAAGTTCTACGGTGGGTACTACACCGAGAGCGATGCCACCGGCGATATCCACAAGTTCACCAGTGGGCTCGCGGCGGCCGTGCAGCGGCTGGGCGTGACGACGCTATACAACCAGGACGTGCGCACGCTATCGACCACAGGCCGACGCGTCACCGTGGTATCCGCCGAAGACGGTCTGCCCTCATCGCGCGAGTTCGACGGCATCGTGGTGTGCGCTGGCGTGGCGAGCCGCACCTTTGCGCAGCAGCTTGGCGATCGCGTGAACATCTATCCGGTGAAGGGGTACTCGATCACGGTCAACCTGAACGATGCCGAGAGCCAGGCCGGCGCGCCTGTTGTGAGCCTGCTCGATGATGAAACCAAACTGGTCACTAGCCGGCTGGGTGTCGATCGTTTTCGGGTGGCGGGCACGGCGGAGTTCAATGGCATCAATCGCGATATCCGCGCCGATCGCATTCGTCCGCTGATCGACTGGGTGCACGCATGTTTTCCTGCGGTGAGCACACGCAGCGTCGTGCCCTGGGCCGGGCTGCGCCCGATGATGCCGAACATGATGCCGCGCATGGGCAGGGGTCATGCGGCCAATGTGTTTTACAACACGGGGCATGGGCATCTGGGATGGACGCTGTCAGCGGTGACCGCCGAGATGGTGGGAGATGTGGTGCGGGGGGCTGGGGCTGAGGTGGTA
>NZ_SCMX01000121.1 GCF_005503625.1 Cupriavidus sp. 2SB
CCCCCAGGGATGCCGCCCCCTCCACATCATGCAACCCAAAGATCGTCTCCTTGCCCTGGCCATCATCGTGGTCTGGGGTGTCAATTTCGTCGTTATCAAGGTAGGTCTGGTTGGCGTACCGCCGATGCTGCTCGGCACGCTGCGCTTCTGCCTTGTCGCCTTCCCCGCCATCTTCTTCATTCCGCGCCCCCGCATTCCGCTGCGCATGCTCGTGGCTTATGGCGCGACGATCAGCCTGGGCCAGTTTGCGTTCCTGTTCTATGCGATGGCCGTGGGCATGCCGGCCGGGCTGGCGTCGCTGGTCTTGCAGTCGCAGGTGTTCTTCACCGTCGCCATCGCGGCGTTCTGGCTTGGCGAACCGTTGCGCTGGCACAACCTTGCCGGCATGGCGGTGGCCGCAGGCGGATTGGCGCTGATCGGCAGTGGGGCCGCACACGGGCCGGGCGGCATGACGGCCGCAGGCTTCATCCTGACCCTGTGCGCGGCGCTGTGCTGGGCAACGGGCAACATCGTCAGCAAGAAGATTGGCCCGGTGGACCTGCTGGGGCTTGTCGTCTGGGGCGCGTTGATTCCGATCGTTCCGTTTGCGCTGCTGTCGCTCTGGTTCGAAGGGCCGGGGCGCATTGTCGATGCCATGGGTCATGTGCCGGGCAAGGCGATCTTCGCTGTCTGCTACCTGGCCTTTGCCGCCACGCTGTTCGGTTACACGATGTGGGGCCGCCTGCTGACCCGCTATCCCGCCAGCAAGGTGGCGCCGCTGACGCTACTGGTGCCAGTGGTGGGCCTGGTGTCGGCGCACGTGCTGCTGGGGGAGGACCTGGGTCTGGCCCAGTGGGCAGGCGCTGCCGTGGTCATGGTTGGGTTGCTGCTGAATGTGTTCGGCAATCGACTGGGGACGGGCAGGGCCGTGGCACGACGCTGACTTCGGGCCAATTTTGCAGAAAATTGAGGGTTAACCCGCAAATACTCGGTAAATCGCGGCGATTCCCTCCTTTTTTGTACATATCGATATCACGGCGTTGTCCGTAGCCTCGCAAATTCTTGAGGCAAAATAGCGGGCTGGCCGCATATGCCGTGGAGCCCTCACCGTTCACCGACGAGGCACTCCTCAGAAGCCCGCCCCAACGGTGGCCAGCGCGCGCCGCGCCGCGGAGATGTCCGAGCGCGGCCATTTGCCGTCCCCACGGCTCATTCAGTTTGGAGCACAACACATGAAGCAGTTTGTCATCGCCGCCGCGTTGCTGGTGGCCGGCGCGTCCGCACATGCCGCAGTCGATGCCGCCAAGGCGCAGGAAATCGCCAACAAGAACGCCTGCATGGGCTGCCACCAGGTGGACAAGAAGCTGGTGGGCCCGTCTTACAAGGACGTGGCCGCCAAGTACAAGGGCGACAAGGGCGCGCTGGCCAAGCTGTCGGCCAAGGTGAAGGGCGGCGGTTCGGGCGTCTGGGGTCCGGTGCCGATGCCGGCCAACCCAGCCATCAGCGATGCAGACCTGAAGACGGTAGTGGAGTGGGTACTGGCCGGCGCACCGGCCAAGTAAGCACGCTGCCAGCGGACGGGCCGGCCCTGGCCGGTCCGCCGCGCACCAGCCAGTTTTATGAAGCGCAGGACCCGGCGACGCACCGGGGACCGCAGGGGTCGACAGAAACCGGGTACGAATAGTACGGGAAGCAAATGAATACAAAACGACGTGAAGTGCTGCGGATGACCGCCGTACTGTCGCTGATGGCAGCCACCGGGCTGATCAGCGAGGCGCAAGCCGCCGAATGGAACAAGGCTGCCTTCGACGGCAAGAGCGTGGCCGACGTGATCAAGTCGCTCGGCGGCAGCGGCACCGAGAAAAGCAGCGCTATCCATTTCAACGCCCCCGACATCGCCGAGAACGGCGCCGTGGTGCCCGTGGCCGTGACGAGCAACATTCCGGACACCGAGCAGATCGCCATCCTCGTGGAAAAGAATCCGAACACGCTGGCCGCCGACTTCATCATCCCGGCCGGCACCGAACCGTTCGTGTCCACGCGCGTGAAGATGGGCCAGACGTCCGTGGTGCATGCGGCCGTCAAGGCCGGTGGCAAGTGGTACGTGGCATCGAAGGAAATCAAGGTCACGCTGGGTGGTTGCGGCGGCTGAGGCCCGGCACCAGACAGTTCGAGCACTGATTTTCCAGAACCCTGCTGACAGGAGAAGCACATGGCAGACCCGATGCGCGTTCGCGCCACCGAAAACGGCGGCGTCGTAGACGTCAAGATTCTGATGAAGCACGACATGGAGACGGGCCAGCGCAAGGACGCCTCCGGCAAGACCGTGCCGGCCTGGCATATCCAGACCGTGACGGCCAGCTACAAAGGTAAAGACGTGTTCCAGGCCCAGTTCGGCCCGGCCGTGTCGAAGGACCCGTTCCTGAATTTCAAGTTCAAGGGCGGCGCCAAGGGCGACAAGGTCACCGTGACCTGGGTCGACAACCGCGGCGACAAGCGTACCGACGAGGCCAC
This sequence comes from Cupriavidus sp. 2SB, assembly GCF_005503625.1. GTDB lineage: Bacteria > Pseudomonadota > Gammaproteobacteria > Burkholderiales > Burkholderiaceae > Cupriavidus. The sequence goes on from NZ_SCMX01000121.1 coordinate 2,494, forward strand.
CATCGCCTGATCCGGCGAAGCAAGGAAGCATTATGCGGCGAGCATTCTTTCGCGCCACGGCGGCACTGGCCGCCATCGGCCTTACGGCCAAGGCATCGGCCCAGCAGGCCCCCGCGCCGGCATCCTCCGGCAGCAAGGGCCGCGTCAAGGTGGTCTACCAGTTGTCCGAAGGCAACGATCAGGCTGTGCGCGCCATGGCCAACCTGCGCAATCACCTGAACGGCGCGCCCGACACCAAGATCGTGGTGGTGGCGTTCGGTTTTGGCGTGGATTTCCTGGTGGAGGGCGCGAAGGATGCGCGCGGCAACACGTTCGAGGCGCCCGTGGCGGCGCTGAGTTCGTCGGGCGTGGAGTTCCGCGTCTGCCGCAACACGCTGACCGCGCGCCGCATTTCCGAGCAGAACCTGCTGATGGACGCCAAGGTCGTGCAGGCCGGCGTGGTGGAAGTGGCCCGGTTGCAGTTCGAGGAAGGCTACGCCTACATCAAGCCCTGACCGGCTGTGCATGACATCCGGCAACGAGCCGCCGGATCCAACAAGACAGTGGTCCGCCCGCGCGCCAGTTGGCGCTAGGGCGAGACGACGAGGAGAAACGCCCCAATGGTTACCGAGCGCAACACCCGCCGCGCCGTGACGGCGGTGCTGGCCACGCTGGCCGCAGCCGCTGCCGTCGTGGCCGCGTCACTGTCCGGCCCTGCGCTGGCACAGGACAAGACCGCCGAGGAAATCGCCAAGTATCGGCAGATGCTGGCCGAAGGCAATCCCGCCGAACTGTGGGAAGCCGCGGGCGAAGAGCTGTGGAAGAAGCCCGCCGGTCCGAAGAATGCCTCGCTCGAACAGTGCGACCTGGGCAAGGGGCCGGGCGTGACCAAGGGGGCATACGCCGAACTGCCGCGCTACTTCAAGGATGCCAACAAGGTCATGGATCTGGAGCAGCGCCTGGCCTATTGCCGCGTGACGCTACAGGGCCTGACGCAGGAAGAGGCGCTGAAGAACCCGTTCTCGTCGGCGGGCAAGCCTTCCGATATCGAGCGGCTGGCGGCCTTCGTGACGGGCGAATCGCGCGGCGTGAAGATGAACGTCCAGCTCAAGCATGCCGAAGAGAAGCGCGTCTATGCGCTCGGCCAGAAGATGTTCTACTACCGTGGCGGCGCGTACGACTTTGCCTGCGCCACGTGCCACGCGGTGGACGGCCAGCGCATCCGCCTGCAGGACCTGCCGAACCTGATGACCGAGAAAGGCGCACAGGCTGCGTACACGACCTGGCCGGCGTACCGGGTGTCGCAGGGCGAGGTTCGCACGATGCAGCACCGTCTGTACGACTGCCTGCGCCAGCAGCGCTTTCCTGAACCGGCCTATGGCTCGGACGTGATCACCGCCCTGACGATGTTTTTGGCGAAGAACGCCAACGGCGGCACGTACGATGGTCCGAACATGAAGCGCTGAGCCGGGAGACAAGAACATGAAGACACTCCACACGATGGCGCTGGTATCGATCGCATCGCTCGGCCTGATTGGCGGTGCCCATGCGCAAACTGCAGCCAAGGGTACGAAGGCCGAGAACGTTGCAAAGGTCACCGACGCCGACATCCGCCAGTTGATCGAATCGTCGTTCACGTCGAAGGGACCGGCCACGGTCGAGGGCGTGATCAACCAGGACGCCACGCAGAAGGCATGCAGCCAGTATCCCGACCGCACCAAGGTGCCGACGCCGCTGGCCAAGAAGGTGGAAGCCGCCGAACTGAAGCAGGTGAAGTACCCGGCTGACAGCAACTTCATCGGCGACTGGAAGGAAGGCGAGAAGATCGCGCAGAACGGCCGGGGCATGCAGTTCAGCGACCAGGTGGGCGGCGTCAACGGCGCCAACTGCTACGCGTGCCACCAGTTGACCAAGGCAGAAATCTCGTTCGGCAATATCGGCCCCTCGCTCTACCACTACGGAAAACTGCGCGGCAACTCGCAGGACGTGGTCAAGTACACGTGGGGCAAGATCTGGGATTCGAACGCGTACAGCGCATGCTCGAACATGCCGCGTTTCGGGCATAAGGGCATCCTGACCGAGCAGCAGATCCGCGACGTGATGGCGCTGCTGCTGGACCCGGCCTCGCCGGTCAACCAGTAATGGCAACGGCGGCGCGGCGCATGCGGAGGTGGCTTGTCGCCGCCGCCATGGCGCTCACCGTTGCCCCGGCACTGGCTGCCGAGGTGGGCGAGACCATCCGCCTGCCTGAACTGAAGCTGCTCGATGGCAGCACAGTGCCCGCTTCGCACTGGGCCGGCAAGCCGGTGGTGATCGAATTCTGGGCAACGTGGTGCCCGTTCTGCGCGTTGCAGAATCCGAGGCTGCAGGCGCTGTACGACAAGACGCGCGGCACGAAGCTGCAGGTGCTGGCCATCAGCATCGACAAGGAACCGCGCGAATCGCAGGCGTACCTGAAACAGCGCGGCTACACCTTCCCCGCGACGATGGATTCCGATGCGTTGCGCCGCGCCTTTGGCGCGCGCCGGGGTTTGCCGGAGCTCTACGTGCTCGACGGCAATGGCCGCGTGGTGCAGAAGGAAGTGGGCGAGATGATCGACGACGATGTGGCGGCACTGGCTCGCTACGGCAAGCCGTGACGCGCCATCGGCGCCCTTCACGTCAATACAACGGATAACAGCATGAACCGACGCGAGTTCCTGCAGGTGCTGGCGGTGGCCGGCGCCGGAGGCATGACATTTTCCGGTGGCGACGCCCAGGCCGCGCAGGCGGCCGAGCGGCTCTACAACGTGCCACGCTTCGGCAACGTGCATCTGCTGCACTTCACCGATTGCCACGCGCAACTGAACCCCGTGCATTTCCGCGAGCCGAGCGTGAATCTCGGCGTGGCCGAGTGGGCAGGCAAGCCACCGCACCTCGTCGGACAGGCGTTCCTGCGCGCGTACGGCATCGCACCGGGCAGCGCGACGGCCCACGCATTCACCTATCTCGATTTCACGGAAGCCGCGCGACGCTTCGGCAAGGTTGGCGGATTTGCGCACCTCTCCACGCTCGTGCAACGCATGAAGGCGAGCCGGCCCGGCGCGCTGCTGCTCGATGGCGGCGATACGTGGCAGGGTTCGGCCACCGCGCTGTGGACGAAGGGCCAGGACATGGTCGATGCAGCGCTGCTGCTTGGCGTCGATGTGATGACGCCGCACTGGGAAATGACGCTCGGCGCGGAGCGTGTGAAGCAGATCGTCGATAACGATTTCAAGGGGCGCGTGTCGTTCCTGGCGCAGAACGTGAAGACCAACGACTTCGGCGATCCGGTCTTCGATCCGTACGTGATCCGCGAGATGAACGGCGTGCCGGTGGCCATCATCGGCCAGGCGTTTCCGTACACGCCCATCGCCAATCCGCGCTACCTGGTGCCGGACTGGACCTTCGGCATCCAGGAAGAAAACCTGCAGCAGGTGATCGATGAAGTGCGCGGCAAGGGTGCGAAGGTGGTGGTCCTGCTGTCGCACAACGGCATGGACGTGGACCTGAAACTCGCCTCGCGCGTGCGGGGTCTCGATGCCATTCTGGGCGGCCACACGCATGACGGTGTGCCGAAGCCGGTATCCGTGAAGAACGCGGGCGGCGTCACGCTGGTGACCAACGCCGGCTCCAACGGCAAGTTCCTCGGCGTGCTCGACTTCGACGTCCGCAACGGCAAGGTGGCCGATTTCCGATACAAGCTGCTCCCGGTCTTCGCCAACTACTTACCCGCCGATCCGCAGATGGAAGCGCTGATCCGCAAGGTGCGCGCACCGTACGAGTCGAAGCTCGGCGAAGTGCTCGCCGTGAATCGTGGCCTGCTGTATCGGCGCGGCAACTTCAACGGCACTTTCGACCAACTGATCCTCGACGGCCTGATGGCCGTGCAGGACGCCGAGATCGCGTTCTCGCCCGGCTTCCGCTGGGGCACCACGCTGCTACCCGGCCAGCCCATCACGATGGAAGCGCTGATGGACCAGACCGCCATCACCTATCCGTACACCACGGTCACGCAGATGTCCGGCACCACGATCAAGACTGTGCTCGAAGACGTGGCCGACAACCTGTTCAACCCGGATCCGTACTATCAGCAAGGCGGCGACATGGTGCGCGTGGGCGGCCTGCAATACACCATCGACCCCACCCGGGCGATGGGCCAGCGCATCACCGACATGCGCCTGGCCGGCCAGCCCATCGACGCCGACAAGACCTACAAGGTAGCCGGCTGGGCCCCCGTCGCCGAAGACGCCCGCCAGGCTGGCGGCCCGCCGATCTGGGACGTCATGGCCCAATGGCTGCGATCGAACAAGGAAGTCAGCGCCCGACCGCTGAACCTGCCGACCGTAAAAGGCATGGACGGCAACCCCGGCATGGCACCCGTTTGATCCTGCCTTGACCCCACCTCAGGTGTTGGTTCCATGCGATTGAAAGGCCGCTCGAAGTTCGGCTAGAATCGACCGCACGGGCCGATAGCTCAGCTGGGAGAGCGCTGCGTTCGCAATGCAGAGGTCGGGAGTTCGATCCTCCTTCGGTCCACCAGATTCCAGTCCCGCAGTAACCCCACCGGAGATCGCATCTCCGGCCCGACGCCTCCCTCGTGGAGGCGTTTCTGTTTGTGGGATGGATGCCGGGAAGTGATACCGTGTGACTCTCGTTCAGCTTCCCGGCGCACCATGTCCACGCCCACAGCCCCGTCTTCCGTACGTAGCGAATCCTCCGATCCCGAAGTCCGCCACCTCGCCGCCCGTCGTTCGACCCTCGTCAGCGTCTTCGTCAACATCGCCCTGACCGCCGCGCAGGGTTTCATCGGCATCGTCGCGGGTTCGCAGGCGCTGGTGGCCGATGCGCTGCATTCGCTATCCGATCTGGTTTCGGATTTCGTGGTGTTGTTTGCCGGGCATCACAGCCGCAAGGGGGCGGATCACGATCATCCGTATGGGCATCATCGGTTCGAGACGGCGGCGTCGTTTGCGTTGGGTGTGTTGCTGCTGTCGGTGGGGGTGGGGATGTTGTGGGCGGCAGTGGGCAAGATCGAACATCCCGACGGCGTGCAGCCGGTGCAGGCCGTGGCGTTGTGGGTGGCGCTGGGGGCGCTGGCTTCCAAGGAGCTGTTGTTCCGATACTTGCTGCGGGTGGCGGAGCGGGTCAGGTCGAGCATGCTCGTGGCCAATGCCTGGCACGCGGGGTCGGATGCGGCGTCATCGCTGGTGGTGGCGCTGGGCATCGGTGGCAACCTGCTCGGCTATCACGTGCTCGATCCGGTGGCGGCCATCGTCGTGGGATTGATGGTGTCGCGGATGGGCGTGCGATTCGGCTGGGATGCAATGAGCGATCTGATGGATCGTGCCGTCGATGAAGACATCGTCGCCGAATTGCGTATCACGATGCTGGAAACACCGGGACTGCTGGGGCTGCACGATCTCAAGACGCGCAAGATGGGCGACATGATTCTGGTCGACGTGCATCTGGAAATCCCTGCGGACCTGACCGTCGAGCAGGGTCATGCGATTGCCACGGAAGCGCGGCGTCGGGCGATGGAGCGGGACGATGTGCTCAATGTCATGACGCATGTCGATCCGGTGCGGTGAGCACACAACCTCACCGCAAATCACTCCGCCGATACAGGCTCAACCCCACCGCCAGGAAAGCCAGCATCCCCGCGCATCCACGGTTGATCCATTGCACCGCGCGGCCAGACAGTGTGCGCACCGCATGTCGGCCGCCGAACGCGTAGATCGCCATCATCAGGATATCCATCAGCGCCGCCACCACCGCCAGGATCACGTACTGGATGGCAACGGGCTTGTCTGCGTGGACGAACTGCGGCACGAAGGCCGAGGTAAACAGGATGGCCTTGGGATTCGAGAGCGCCACGAACAGCGCGCGCAGGAAGGCGGCGCGGCCGCTGGCTGACGAGGCGTCGGCCGTGGCCACCAGCGCCTGGGCGGGTGCGCGCCACATCGCAACGGCGAGGTAGAGCAGGTAGGCCGCGCCGATCCACTTGATCGCGGAGAACAGCAGTTCCGACGCCTGCAGCACGGCGCCCAGGCCGCAGCCGACCGCGCCGATCAGGATCAGGTCGGCCAATGCTGCGCCGCCGATTCCGCAGGCGGTGACCCGCCCGGGCCGCGTGGCGCCGTTGCTGAGTGCAAGGAGCATCGTCGGGCCCGGCGTCACCATCACGGTGGCAACGGCGATCAGGTAGAGGAACAGGGTAGTGGTGTCCATGGACGGCTCCGATGCGGCAAGCCGCCAGTGTGAACCCAAGCCGTGCCTGTGGACAACCCCGTGAACAAGCCTGTGATATGCCTGGGGGCGTCATGTGGGACGTATACGTACAACAGACGCACAACTTTTGACGTATACGTGCCGACCTCCATTGCCGACGCGGATTATCCACCTCCGTCCACGTATACGCCGCGTACCTGCCCCTACAGTTATCTTTTCTGCAACGTATTGATTGGCAAGGAGAAAAGTCGGTTATCCACTGCGCGGCATCCGTGTTAACCATTACTACTACTATTTATGTATACGTAAACAAAGACGTAAACCGTATACGTACTGTTGCGCCAGCAGAAAAAAGCTAGCGCGGCACCTTGAACCGCTTGCGGGCGTCCAGCGCCTGGGTGCGGGTGGTGCAGCCGTCCATATGGTCGTTGACGAGGCCCATCGCCTGCATGAGCGCGTACATCGTGGTGGGACCGACAAACTTCCAGCCGCGCTTTTTCAGGTCTTTCGATAACGCCGTGGATTCCGGGCTGATGGCCATGGTGCGCAGTACTTCGGGGGTCAGCTTCCTGGGACGGCTTTTCGGATCGGGTTCGAATTTCCAGAAGTAGGCCGCCAGCGATGGCTCGGTCTTCAGCAGTTCCTGCGCGCGCTTCGCGTTGTTGATGGCCGCTTCGATCTTGCCGCGATGGCGCACGATGGCGGCATCGCCCAGCAGCCGCTCCACGTCTTTTTCGGTGAAACGCGCGACCTTGTCGATCTCGAAATTGGCAAAGGCGCGGCGGAAGGCTTCGCGCTTGCGCAGGATCGTCAGCCAGCTGAGTCCGGACTGGAAACCTTCGAGGCAGAGCTTCTCGAACAGCCGGCGGTCGTCGTCCACCGGGAATCCCCATTCGTTGTCGTGATAGTGGCAGTAGTCTTCGAGTTCACCGCACCAGCCGCAGCGTACCTGGGCCTGTGATGCCGATTTCGTGGACTTTGCGGACGTGGTGGTCATGAGTCGATCCGTGCGGAGCAAAGCGATAGCGTACCGGATGCGGCGCGCTGGAATCGGACATTCGAATGTAAAAAAGCCAACCCGCAGGTTGGCTTTTTCGGAGCGAAGGCGAGGCGCCGGTCAGGCCAGCTTCTTGCCCGTGCGGTCGTGCATGAAGAACAGTGCGACGACGCTGATCGCGGCAGCCGCAATCACGTAGTAGGCCGGGGCCAGCTTGTTGTGCGTGGACTCGATCAGCCACGTCACGATCAGCGGGGCAAAGCCGCCGAAGATCGTCACGGCGAAGTTGTACGCGAGCGAGAGGCCCGTGGAACGCACTTCGGTCGGAAACTGCTCGGCCAGCACGGCGGGCGCCGGGCCCGTGAATGCGGCCAGCAGGATGCCCAGCACGATCTGCACCTTCAGCAGCGTGGCGGTGGTCGGTGCCACGTTGAGCCAGTGGAACAGCGGATAGGCGAGCACCAGGATAGCCAGCGCCACCACGGTCAGCATGCGCTTGCGGCCCACGCGGTCGGACAGCATCCCCATCAGCGGGCACAGCACCAGGATGATGGCGCCGCAAATGGCCGTGGACTGGAACGTGGCGCCCAGCGGCAGACCCAGTTGCTGCTTGGCGTACGACGGCATGTAGAACACCAGTACATAGGTGCAGACTGTCCAGAGGATGGTCACGCCAAGGCCGGCCAGCACTTCGCGCGGATGGTCGCGCAGCACTTGCGAGAGTGGCGAAAACTTCACGTTGTTGGCGCGGCGCTCGGCCTGGCGTGCCTCGAACTCGGGCGGCTCTTCCAGATGCGAGCGAATGTACATACCCACCGGGCCGATCAGCAGGCCGAACAGGAACGGAATGCGCCAGCCCCAGGAATCGATCTGGGCCTGATCCAGACCGTTGATGACCAGCGCGCCCATGGCGGCACCCAGCATGAACGAAATGCCCTGGCTGGCCTGCTGCCAGCTGGCGTACATGCCACGTTCTTCATCCGGAGCGTGTTCGATCAGGAATGCCGTGGCGCCACCGACTTCGCCGCCAGCCGAGAAGCCTTGAATCAGGCGAGCCAGCACGATCAGCGCGGGCGCCCAGAGGCCGATGGAGTCATAAGTCGGGGCCAGGCCGATAATGGCCGTACCCAGGGCCATCAGCAGGATGGTCAGCGTCAGCGCAGCCTTGCGGCCCACGCGGTCGGCGTAGACGCCTAGCACGATGGCGCCCACGGGACGCATGAAGAAGCCCACGCCGAAGGTGGCGACGGTGAGCAGGAACGAGGTCAGATCATTGCCGGTGGGGAAAAACAGCTTGGCAATGATGACGGCGAAAAAGCTATAGACGGTGAAATCGAACCATTCCAGGCCATTGCCGATGGTGGCGGCGATGATCGCGCGTCGTCGGGTGGATTTGGAGAGGTCGTTTGCAGTGGCTGCGGTAACGGACATGGGGCTTGATACAGAGGAAGGAACCGGTGGATTGCCCCCGCCGGTTATGGTCCGGCGGTGACGCAAGGCGTCATCTTAAGCGATTCCTTACATCAACCCAGCCAGCAGCCCTGCCCACCACGTTGGTACGCAGCACAAAAAGTGGCGAATCAACGAGGGTTCAGAGAGCGCCGTGCCCCGTATGGCTGGCGATGGCATCGGCGTCGGCCGCTGCTCGGGTGGGGGCCTGGACGTCAGGCGTGGGGGCAGGCCGCTTGCGCGTGAACCATAGCCACGCGGCACTGGCCGTCCAGCCGATCACGAAGACCGTGTCGCCAGCATGATTGAACAGCGCGGCGGCAAAGGGAATGTCGAAGGCTTCGGCGAGCATATCGGCGGGTAGCCGCGCGATGATCCACAGCAGTACGGCTGGGCCGCTGCCATAGACGCCGGGCTGCCACCACAGGGCGTGGGGCAGGGCGTGCAGGGGATCGAAACGCTTGGCCACTGGGCTTTCTCCGGCGGATGCCTCATGGCATCTCTGGGCACATCATAGGCCGATTCCGACTACGGCTGCCCCGGTGCTGTTGCGCATCTGCATCGTTTGTGTGCGGTATCCAACGCCCTCCGATGCCGCTTCACGCAGGGGCACCCGTAGCTTCAAGTTTTTTGCACGAAGTGTCCGCAAACGGCGCGCGTTGCCGCCCCGGATCTTTGCCAGACTTCATGCATTGCAGAAAACCGCTGAACGGCTTGCGCCATGACTACCTTGCTTCCCGCCATCTACGTCTCCCACGGATCACCCATGCTCGCCATCGATCCCGGCCCTACGGGCGCCGCGTTCGATGCGCTTGGCGAGCGCCTGCGCACGCTGAAGCCGAAGGCCGTGCTCGTGATCTCGGCACACTGGATCTACAGCACGCTGGCCGTGGGCACGCGCACCCGGCAGGAAGCGTGGCACGATTTCGGCGGCTTTCCGCGTGAACTCTACGCGCTGCGCTACGACGCCCCGGGTTCGCCGGAACTGGCCGCCCGCGTGAAATCGCTGATCGAGGCGGCCGCCATTCCCGGCGCGAGCTACGTGGGCGAGGATCCGGATCGGCCACTGGACCACGGCGCCTGGATGCCCATGCGCCACTTCTTCCCGGATGCCGATGTGCCCGTGGTGCAGCTCGCCTTCAACCCGTACCTGAGCCCGGCGGCGCAGATCGAGATTGGCCGCGCGCTGGCGCCGCTGCGTGCCGAAGGCGTGCTGGTGGTGGGGTCGGGCAGCTTCACGCACAACCTGCAGGAGGTGTTCGGCAGCGGCGAGCGCAAGGCGCAGCACGGCCCGCAGACCGAGCCCTATGTCGATGCGTTCCGCGGCTGGATGACCGATGCCTTGAACGAGGCGCTGGCCACGGGCGATGTGTCGCGTATTGCGGACTATCGGACGCAGGCGCCGTACGCGCGCCGCGCGCATCCCACGGACGAGCATCTGCTGCCGTTCTACGTGGTGCTCGGCGCAGCAATGGGTTCCGCCGAGGCGGGAGCCAGCCAGGCCGAGGTGGCCCGGATTGCCGATGAGGTCACCTACGGCGTGCTGGCGATGGATACCTTCGTCTTCCAGGGCATGGGCACCGGCCATGCGCCACTGCCCAAGGCTGCCTGAAGGTCAGACTCAAGTCTTGAGATACCGGCGCGCAGCCCGCGCGCCGAACAGGGCGATGTAGCCCATCGTCAGCGCCACGACGGCGAGGCCGACGCGGAGGTTGGCCAGATGGGCCACGCCACCGATCAGTACCGGGCCGATCAGCATTCCTACGTAAGCAAAGCGCGCCACGCGTGCGATGGCTTCGGCCGGCGTCACGCCGGGCAGGAATGACGCCGCCGCAAAGAAGATCGGCACCATGTTGGCGGCGCCCAGTCCCATCAGCGCGAAGCCGATCAGCGCGGCCAGCGGGAACGGCACGAAGAGGGATAGCGCGATGCCCGCGAATCCCACCCAGGCACTGCCGGTCAGCGTGCGCGCATCGCCGAAACGGGCGCGCAGGAGATCCCCACCGAACCGGCCGCAGGCCATGCCGCCCGAGAATGCCGCATAGCCGAAACTTACCCAGTCGAGCGGTGCCTGCGTGACTTCGCGCATGTAGACCGTGGTCCAGTCGTACATTGCCCCTTCGCCCACCAGCCCCAGGAACGCCATCAGGCCCAGCAGCCACAGCGCGCGCGAGGCGTGCTCGCGATGGTGCTCGGCCGATGGCAGTGCGGGGTGATCCGCAAGCAGGCCCGGCGTGACGCCGATCGCCACCGCAGCGGTCATGGCCGCGATCATCGCCGCGTGCGCGAGCGGGGGTACATCCAACGAGATCATCAGACCGCCGAAAGCCGCGCCAACCATCCCGCCCAGGCTGAACATGCCGTGCAGCGCCGACATCACGGGCCGCGTGCGGCTGGCTTCCACCGTAGCGGCCTGCGCGTTCATGCCGACATCGAACAGGGCATTGGTCATGCCAAACACGAGCAGCGTCGGCAGCAGCAAGGCGAAGCTCGGCACAGCCAGCACGCTCAGCGTGACCAGCGAGAAGGCCACGCCGCCAATCATCGACGCTTTGCCGCTACCTAGACGGCCCACCCAACGTCCCACCGGCCCCATCGCCAGGATGGCCCCCGCAGCGACAGCCAGCATGGCGAACGAC
>NZ_SCMX01000122.1 GCF_005503625.1 Cupriavidus sp. 2SB
GACACTTCCTTCCACGGCATGGCAGGTCTCCCAAAAGACACTGCCAGCCAGTCTAGATGTGTTACCCATGTCTCCGAACAGGTGTTACCTATGTGTCCGGGCTATACACCGCTATGGCGGGAGAGGGGAGCGCATAGCTGCCGGCGGGTGGTTTTACGTTGCGCGCACGCTTTCGCCACCACTGGCAAAATGCCCCAAAACACCCAAGGACCCACCCCATGCCCATGACCACCACCTTCGCCGCCACCGAACCCAAGCGTGCCGACATCGATTCCCGTCCCGGTTCGCTCGTCATTGAATTCGGCACGCCGTGGTGCGGTTTCTGCCAACGCGCGCAGCCGTTGATCGAAACCGCATTCCGCGAGCATGGCGACCTCGATCACATCAAGGTGGAAGATGGCAGTGGACGTCCGCTTGGCCGCTCGTTCCGCGTGAAGCTCTGGCCCACGCTGATCTTCATGCGCGATGGTCAGGAAGTGGCGCGGCTTGTACGCCCGGAGTCGGCCAGTGACATCGCCGATGCCATGGCGAAACTCGGCTAGATATCCAGCGGCATCGCACTCGTGCATTTGATTTCGTCGAGGCACACGCTCGACTTCACGCCGCTCACGCCGGGGATGCGCATCAACGTATCGAGCAAAAAGTCTGACAGCGACTTCAGATCCTTCGCTACTACCTTCAGCACGTAGTCGATATCGCCGGTCACGGAGAAACACTCCTGGATCTGCGCGAGCTCCGCCACCAGTCCCTTGAACTTGGACAGGTCGCGAATATGGCCGCGCTCCATCGTCACGTGGATGAACGCCGTCACGCCAAACCCCAGCGCCGCGCTATCGAGCCGGGCCTCGTAGCGCTTGATGATGCCGCTTTCCTCCAGGCGGCGATGACGTCGCAATGTCTGGGCCGGCGACAGGTTGATCGCCTCGGCCAGTTCCAGATTGGACACACGGCCATGTTCCTGCAGCATGCCAAGCAAGCGCCGGTCGGTGCGGTCGAGGTCGTTTTGCTGCATTTTCATTTCCTGAGGAGTGAGTGCGGCGAAATTTTATCTCACATCCAAGGGTTTCCCTGCGGCCTTTACGAAATCCTATTTAGCGCGGCGAGTTCTACAATTTCTCCACGTTGCAGCGCGCCGCAAGCGTCGCCCAAAGCACCTGAGAAAGCCGCCTGGCTTTACTACGATTTCACCCCACACTCGCCCCCGAGCGCACCGACCATGGCCGATCTCTTTGAAAACCCGATGCAACTGCAAGGCTTCGAGTTCGTCGAATTCGCCTCGCCCACGCCCAATGTGCTGGAGCCGTTGTTCGAAAAGATGGGCTTCACCCTCGTGGCCCGCCACCGCTCCAAGGACGTGCTGCTGTTCCGCCAGGGTGACATCAATTTCATCGTCAACAACGAGCCGCACAGCGAAGCCGCCTATTTCGCCGCCGAGCACGGCCCGAGCGCCTGCGGCATGGCTTTCCGCGTGAAGGATTCGCACAAGGCGTACAACCGCGCGCTCATGCTCGGCGCCCAGCCGATCGAGATCGCCACCGGTCCGATGGAACTGCGCCTGCCGGCCATCAAGGGCATTGGCGGCGCGCCGCTGTACCTGATCGACCGTTTCGAAGACGGCAAGTCGATCTATGACATCGACTTCGAATTCATCGAAGGCGTGGACCGCCGTCCCAAGGGTCACGGCCTCAAGCTCGTGGATCACCTGACGCACAACGTCTACCGTGGTCGCATGGCGTACTGGGCGAACTTCTACGAACGCCTGTTCAACTTCCGCGAGATCCGCTACTTCGACATCCAGGGCGAGTACACCGGCCTGACCTCCAAGGCGATGACCGCGCCGGACGGCATGATCCGCATTCCGCTGAACGAGGAATCGTCGAAGGGTGCCGGCCAGATCGAAGAATTCCTGATGGCGTTCAATGGCGAAGGCATCCAGCACATCGCCTTCCTGGTGGACGACCTGATCGAAGTCATCGACAGCCTGCAACTGTCGGGCGTGGAACTGATGACCGCGCCGAACGACTACTACTACGAGGCACTGGACACCCGCCTGCCCGGCCACAACCAGCCGGTGGATCAACTCAAGGCGCGCGGCATCCTGGTGGATGGCACCACCGAGAACGGCAAGCCCCGTCTGCTGCTGCAGATTTTCTCGAAAGGTGTGCTCGGCCCCGTGTTCTTCGAGTTCATCCAGCGCGCCGGTGACGATGGCTTCGGCGAAGGCAACTTCAAGGCGCTGTTCGAGTCACTCGAACGCGACCAGATCGAACGCGGCACGCTGAAAGTGTGACGCCGGCGCCCGGATTCCCGTCCGGGTCGCCCTAAACCCCTGCTTTTCCAACCGTGTACCGGTATCCTCTCGGGCTGCCGGCGCGGACCCCTGCGCGCCGGCGCTACCCGCGTCGGCGTTTTTTTCAAGCGCCCGTTGATAGAGGCGCGCGCCATTCCACAAGAATGGGTAGAGGAAAGACAACTCCATGCATGCAACCGACAGCCAGGGCACGCTCCAGCGTGGCCTGAAGAATCGCCACATCCAATTGATTGCGCTCGGTGGCGCCATCGGCACCGGCCTCTTTCTCGGCATCGGCCCCGCCATCAAGCTTGCAGGCCCTTCTGTCCTGCTCGGCTACGCCCTCGCCGGCATCGTCGCCTTCTTCATCATGCGCCAGCTGGGCGAGATGGTCGTCGATGAACCCGTGGCCGGATCGTTCAGCCACTTCGCCAACAAGTATTGCGGCCACTTCGCCGGCTTCATGTCTGGCTGGAACTACTGGGTGCTCTACATCCTGGTCAGCATGGCCGAACTGTCGGCCGTGGGTCTCTATGTCCAGTACTGGTGGCCCGATGTCCCCACATGGGTCTCGGCGCTGGGCTTCTTCGTGATCATCAACGCCATCAACCTTGCCAGCGTGAAATCGTTCGGCGAGATGGAGTTCTGGTTCTCGATCATCAAGGTCGTGGCCATCGTGGGCATGATCGTCTTCGGCGCCTACCTGCTGGCCTCCGGCGGCGCAGGTCCTGAAGCCGGCGTGGCCAACCTGTGGCAGCACAACGGCTTCTTCCCCAATGGACTGGGCGGCATGGTGATGGCGATGGCCGTGATCATGTTCTCCTTCGGCGGACTCGAACTGGTGGGCATTACCGCCGCCGAGGCCGACAACCCGAGCCAGAGCATTCCCAAGGCCACCAACCAGGTGATCTATCGCATCCTGATTTTCTACGTGGGTGCACTGGCCGTGCTGCTGTCGCTCTATCCGTGGCAGAAGGTGGTCACCGGCGGCAGCCCGTTCGTGCTGATCTTCCACGCGCTGAACAGCGATATCGTGGCAACCGTGCTGAACGTGGTGGTGCTCACCGCTGCACTGTCGGTCTATAACAGTGGCGTCTACTGCAACAGCCGCATGCTGCTGGGCCTGGCGCAACAGGGCAACGCCCCGCGCGCCCTGCTGAAAGTAAACCGTCGTGGCATTCCGCTGGCTGCACTGGCTGTGTCCGCCATTGCCACCGGTTTCTGCGTACTGGTCAACTACCTGATGCCCGGCGAAGCATTCGAGCTGCTGATGGGTCTGGTGGTATCGGCACTCATCATCAACTGGGCGATGATCAGCATCATTCACCTGATGTTCCGCCGCGCCAAGCGCAAGGCTGGCGAGACCACGTCGTTCCGCAGCCTCGGCTATCCGCTGACCAACTACCTGACGCTGGCGTTCCTGGCCGGCATCCTGGTGGTGATGTTCATGACGCCGGGCCTGCGCCTGTCTGTGTATCTGATCCCTGTCTGGCTGGCCGTACTTGGCGTAAGCTATCGCCTCCGGCAAAAGAACGCCGGCGCGGCCCTGCCCGTCGCCAGCGCCCAGATCCAGTGATCCGGCGCGGGCGGCATCGCATCGAAGCCGCCCGCCCCCCTGAACCAGAAGAAGCCTCCCATGTTCGAACACATCGAGTCATTCCCCGGCGACCCCATCCTCTCGCTGAACGAAGATTTCCAGCAAGATCCGCGCACCAGCAAGGTCAACCTCAGCATCGGCATCTACTTCGACGATCAAGGCCGCCTGCCCGTGATGCAGGCCGTGGCCGAAGCCGAAGCCGCACTGCTGGCCGACATGGGTCCGCGCCCTTACCTGCCGATGGCTGGCATGGCCGCATACCGCCAGGCCGTGCAGGCGCTGGTGTTTGGCGAAGACAGCGCCGCGCGCGCCGAAGGCCGCATCGCCACGCTGCAGACGCTGGGTGGCTCGGGCGCGCTGCGCGTGGGTGCCGATTTCCTGCGCCGCTACTTCCCCACGGCCAAGATGTGGATCAGCGACCCGAGCTGGGAGAACCATCGCGTGGTCTTCGAGCGCGCCGGGTTCAAAGTGGAAAGCTATCCGTACTACGACGCTGAAACCGGCGGCCTGAAGTTCGACGCGATGCTCGCGGCTATCGAAGCCATTCCGCAGGGCGACGTGGTACTGCTGCATGCCTGCTGCCACAACCCGACCGGCGTGGATCTGAACGAAGACCAGTGGCGCCAGGTGATCGGCGTACTGAAGGCGCGCAAGCTGCTGCCGTTCGTCGACATGGCCTACCAGGGCTTTGGCACCGGCCTCGATGACGACGCCTTCGCCGTGCGTGAACTGGCGCGCCAGAACGTGCCTGCACTGGTGGCGAACTCGTTCTCGAAGAATTTCTCGCTGTATGGCGAACGCTGCGGCGGCCTGAGCGTGATCTGCCAGAGCGCCGACGAAGCCAGCCGCGTGCTGGGCCAACTCACGGGCGCCGTGCGCGCCAACTACAGCAACCCGCCGACGCACGGCGCCCGCGTGGTGGCGCGTGTGCTGACCACCCCGGCACTGCGCAAGAGCTGGGAAGAAGAACTGGCCGCGATGTGCCAGCGCATCGCCCGCATGCGCCAGGCCATCCACGACCAACTGCGTGAACATGTGAGCGGCGAGAAGCTGTCGCGCTACGTGAAGCAGCGCGGCATGTTCACGTACACGGGGCTCTCGGCCGAGCAAGTCGATCGCCTGCGCAACGAACACGGCGTCTACATCCTGCGCTCGGGCCGCATGTGCGTGGCCGGCTTGAATGACAGCAATGTGGGAGTGGTGGCGAATGCGATTGGGGTTGTGCTGAAGGGCTGATCGGTCTGGTGTGGATTTGAAGGACAAAAGCCACCCTGCGGGGTGGCTTTTTTGTTTGTGTTGCTGCTACCTGTCGCTATGCGCTCTCCTCTCCCGCTTGCGGGAGAGGAGAGTAAAAACAATGGCGGAATCCGCCTTACTTCCCCCCATTCGTCGCCGATTCCACAATCCCCAGCGCTTCCGCCTTCAGCACGAAATCCGCGAGCGACCTGGCGCCCATTTTCTTCATGCCTTGTGCGCGGTGGATCTTGACGGTGATCTCGCTGAGGTCCAGTTCGGCGGCGATCTGCTTGTTCAGCAGGCCGCGGGCCACGTAGCCCATGACTTCCTTCTCGCGTGGCGTCAGTTCGGCGTAGCGCACGCGGAGGTCCGATTCGGTGCGGTCCAGCTCGCGTCGGGCTGCATCGCGGGCCAGGGCGCTTTCCACGGCGTCGAGCATGTCCTGGTCGCGGAAGGGCTTGGCGAGGAAATCCATGGCGCCGGCCTTCATGGCCTTGACCGACATCGCGATATCGCCGTGCGCGGTCATGAAGATGATCGGAATCTGCATCTTGCTGGCGGCGAACTGTTCCTGCACGGCCAGGCCGCTCTGGCCCTTGAGGCGCACGTCGAGAATCAGGCAGCTGGGCACGTCCTGCATGGGCGCGGCCAGGAAGTCCGTAGCCGATGCGTAGGCCTCCACCTGGTAGCCGACTGAGCGCAGCAGCATCATCACGGCCTTGCGCATCGACTCGTCGTCATCGACCACGTAGACCATGGAGGGCCCGTTATCGGTTGAGACTGCTGAATTCATGATTCCCCTTCCCTCCGGAGCGGCAGTTCCACATGGAAGCTGGCCCCGGGATTGCCCGAGGTGGCCCAGATCTGGCCGCCATGCGCTTCCACGATGGACCTGCATATCGACAACCCCATGCCCACCCCGTCTTTTTTTGTTGTATGAAAAGCCCGGAAAATGCGCTCGGCATCGCCGTCCGCAAACCCTGGGCCGGTGTCGCTGACCACGATCCGGACATGCGATGCATCGGCCAGCAAGGTACTCACCCGCAGCACGCGCCGTTCGCTGCCCGCTTCGGACATGGCCTGCATGGCGTTGACCAGCAGATTCACCATGACTTGCTGCAACTGCACCGGATCGCCCGGAACGACCCACGCCTCCTCCGGCAACTGTACATCGAGCTGCACCTGGTGCGTGGCACACTCGCGCGCCAGCAGCGACAGGGCTTCGCGCACGAGCGCGTTGACCTGTACCGCCGCCCATTGCGGCTCACGCTTCTGCGCCATGCCGCGAATCTGCTTGATGATCTCGGACGCCCGCTGCGCGTCGCGGATCATCTGCTCCACGGATTGCCTGGCTTCCGGCACGTCGGGGTCGGGCCGATCCATCCACCGCAGCGCCGAATCCCCGCACGTCACGATGGCCGCAATCGGCTGCGTCACTTCGTGGGCCATCGTTGTCGCCAGCCCGCCAAGTGTAGTCAGTCTCGACACATGTGCCAACTCCGTCAGTGATCGTTGCAGCGCCTCTTGTGCGGCCACGGCTGCCGTGATGTCCATGACCGCGCCCACGTACTCCGTCCGCTGGCCGGGCCGTTCGTTGATCCGCGCCACGAAATGCACGTGCTTGACCTCGCCGTCGGGCATCAGCAGGCGGTGCTTGCCGTCGATGTGGGGCTCGCCCCGGCGGATCGCGGCGTCCATGCCCTTCACAACGTCCATGTCGTCCGGATGCGTGCGCGCCAACACACGTTCGAAACGGGGGATTTCCTCCGTGCCGTAGCCGAGGATGCGGAATGCCTCGTCCGACCAGTTCATCTCGGTGGAATCGCGAAACCGCTGGATACTGCCGGTCTTGCTCAGGCGCTGGGCGTCGGCCAGAAAGGCTTCGTTGCGCGCCAGCTCCATCTCCGCACGGCGCCTTTCGGTGATGTCGTTGTTCGTGGCCATCAACGCGATGGCACGCCCCTGGCTGTCGCGCCACAACGCGATACGGCTCGCCACGATCAGGCCGTGTCCATCGCGATGGCGGCGTTCCACCTCGCCCTCCCAGCGGCCCTGGCGGGACAGCATCTCGTAGACCACATCGTGTGGCTGCGGAAAACGCGAATCGGTCAGGGTGTGGAAATCCGTGCCAACCGCCATGTCGGCGGGCCAGCCATACAGTATCTCGGCGCCGCGGTTCCAGAACGTGACCACGCCATGCATGTCATAGATCACGATGGCGTCGTGCGACAAGTTGAGCAGTTCGATCTGCTCGCGCATGCGGCGGTCCGTGCGAAGGTGCCGCATGGACAGCGCCGTGGCCGCGGCAATCGCCAGCAGGCTCACCAGGCAGCGCCCCAGCGCGCCCATCGTACTGGCCGGTTCATGCGTCAGCACGAACGCCGCCAGCGTCAACACCACGCACGCCAGGCTGGCGATCACGGTCAGCCTGGCCGAACCCGACACCGCCACCAGTTGCACCACCAGCACGTACAGCACGGCCACCGCCACCTGGTAGTGCGTAAAGGCATCGAACGAAAACACCGCCAGCGCAATGACCACGGCCAGCACCAGCATCCAGCGAAAGGTGGCGGCCGGATCGGGCACGACGGAGGCGCCGAACGGGAGCGGTGAGGCGGAATGAAGGAAATCCGGCATGCGGCGCGTGCTCAGGCTGGTCAGGCAGATCGGAAGACCGCCACGCTAGGCGCGGGGCGGCTGGGAAGCATCGGCACCCACGGCATGTGCGGCGACGGCATCCAGGTGTCGCTGGATTTCGGCGCCATTCACGGGCTTGCAGAGGAAGGCCAGAGCGCCGGCGCGCAGCGCCTCGCGCCGGATGGATTCGGTACAGAAAGCCGTGATGAAGATCACGGGTACGGTACTGCCCTGCGCCTTCAGCAGGCGCAGCATTTCGATCCCGCTCATCTCCGGCATCTGCACGTCCGAGACGATGCACGTCACGGACGTGGCATCGGCGGCAAGAAACGCTTTGGCGCACGGGTAGGTATGCACTTCCCACCCCAGCGATCGAACCAGTCGGGAAGTGGCAGTGCGGATGGATTCGTCGTCATCGACAATCGCGACGACCTGTTTCGTAGCCAAGCTGGCACCTCACTTCAATCTCATGGCGCTCATGTTAGCGAGTCGGGACAGCCATTAACACTATGCCTTCGTATAGTGAATCCGCCGGATACGAAAAGGACGGCAAACCGCCGCTTTCCCTTGTACGGCTTGGCTTACGGCGTGCTTTCAGCGCCCCTCTGCACAGGTCCGTGCGGTTGCGAAAACGGCGTCCATACCGCGAAAAGACCGCTTCACGCGCACGCATAGGCTCAAGCTTCCCTCCACCCTTCCTGCTGCACGGCACAGGAGATCGTCATGAAAACCACACTCGTTCGCACTGCCCGCGTCCTGCTGGCTGCTACCTGCCTCATCGGGGGCGCCGCCCATGCCGCCGACGACCCGGCCACCAGCCCGTTTGCTGCCGATCGCTATGACTACAGCGTGTTCCCGCCGGCCTCTGCAAACGCCAGCGCCAAGGCTTCGGTCAAACCGGCCCGCCCCGTGCACTGCCCCGCTGCCGCGACCGCATGCCAGCCGTCCCGCTGAGTGCGCTGCCGCGCGTCACGCATGGTGGCGTGGCGCTGATGGGACTGGCCCTGGGATGCGCCACCGGTGTCGACTTCGTCGCCACGGCCATCCTGGCCACTGCCGCCGTGCAGATCCGGGCGGGTGTCTACGCCACGCCCGACGAATTTCTCTGGTGCTTCACCGCCTATGCCGCCGCCGCCATCGTCGCCAACCTGATGTTGCGCCGGCTGGCCGAATACCTCAGCTATCGCGGCGTGTCGATCGCCGGCCTGTGGATCGCCATCGCCGGCAGCCTGCTTTGCGCCGCCTCGAACAACATTACCCAGCTTTCGCTGGCGCTTGCCGTACAGGGACTTGGCGCCGGCGGGCTGTTTGCTGCAGCGCGCACGCTGATCCAGCTCATCGCCACGCCCACCGAGCGCCCGCGCCTGCTGTGGCCCTTTGTGGTCGGCGCGCTGGGCATGCTGGCTGCCGCCCCATGGGTCACGGCCGTCCTGATGCTCGATGCCGGATGGCGCACGATCTTCGTGGTGCAGGCCATCGCCTCGGCCGCCACGCTGCTGCTGGTCTCGGTCACCTACCCGCACCGCGTGACGCCGCCGCGCGCGCCTGACCTCGACACGCTCGCCGCCATGGACTGGCTCACCGTGATCCTGCTCGGTGCCGGGGCACTGGCACTGGTGCATGGCCTGGCCGATCTCCGGCTATACACGGCGTCGGATGCACTCGACGTGGTGGCCTGGCCGCTGGCCGGCGCCGCGCTGATGGTGCTGGCCTTCATCCGCCTGCACCTGCGTCCCGATCCCTGGCTGAACACCCACCGGCTCGGCGGCAAGCGCTACCTCGTCGGGCTGGCCTTCTTCGCCATCTATTCGTTCACCGCCGGCCTGTGGAACTACCTGATGCCGATCCTGATGCAGCTCGGCCTCGGGTTTCCGTTCGAGACCACGGGCATGATCACCACCATCAGCAGCGCGTTCGGCATGGTCGCCGCCGTGCTGTTCGTGCTGTACGGCGGCAAGCTGCCGGGCACGCGCCGCTATCTCGCGCTGGGCTACGTGATGATCGCGGTAGCGGCATGGCTGCTGGCCACGCGCATCATGTCGGACCTGTCGATGGACCGCATGCTGCAGGCGCTGGTGTTGCAGAGTGTGGCCGTACCGTTCGCCCTGGTGCTGGTGGCCAAGCTCTCGTTCATGGAAACGTCGCTCGACGATTTCTCGCACACCTACCAGTTCAAGAACATCGTGCGGCAAGTGGCGTCGGCGGCGGGCACGGGCACGGCGGCGCAATGCCTGCAGTACGGCGAGGCCGTGGCACGCACGCATCTTGTGGGACGCATCGATCCCTACCTGGCCTATCACCTGCCGCCTGGCCTGACGCTGGTCAGCCTCTCGCAGGAAATCGACCAGCAGGCCGTGCTGCTGGCGGGGTCGAACCTGCTGGCCATCGTGGCGCCGGCCTGCCTGCTCGTGGCAGGTTTTGCGGCGTGGCAGCGCTGGCTGCGCTGAAACGCCGCATTCGCGACGCTCTTCCCCTCCGTCAAAGATTGGCCGCGATGATCCGGGCGATGCTCGCATCGGCATCGCGGCCCACCGCCGCGTAGACATCCGTGGATAGCGGCGTCACCGTTGGCAGCTTGCCGAGCGAGGCGCCGCCGTGATCGTGCACATCCACCGTGGCCCGCATCGACAAGCCCAGCCGCAGCGGATGCGCGGCCAGTTCGGCGGGGTCCAGCGCGATGCGCACCGGCAGGCGCTGCACCACCTTGATCCAGTTGCCCGTGGCGTTCTGCGCCGGCAGCACCGAGAACGCGGCACCGGTGCCGGCCGAGAAGCCTGCCACCTTGCCGCTGTACTGCACGTGCGAGCCGTAGAAGTCCGAATAGAGCGTGACGGGCTGGCCCACGCGCATATCGGCCATCTGGTTTTCCTTGAAGTTCGCGTCCACCCAGATCTGGTTCAGCGGCACCACGCCCATCAGCGGCTCGCCGGGTGCCACGCGCTGGCCCACTTGCACCGCTCGCCGCGCCACGAACCCCGTGACCGGGGCCGGCAACGTGGAGCGGGCATGGGTCAGGTAGGCCGCGCGATAGAGCGCGGCGGCCTTCATCACCTCGGGGTGCGCGGCCACGGTGGAGTGGTCGGTCAATGCCTGGTTCGATACCAGCCGTTCCTGCGCCGCGCGCAACGCCGACTGTGCCGCCTTGAGGGTGGACTGCGCATGATCGACATCTTCCTTCGATACGGCGCCGGTCCCATCGACCGACATCCGCCTGCGCAGATCGTCACGGGCGTTCTCCATATTGGCGACGCGCTGGGCGATATCCGCCTGCAGCGTGCCATTGTTGGCGTACAGCGTGCGCACCTGCCGCACGGTCTCCGCCAGTTGCGCGGCGGCCTGCTGCAGCGCCACCTCGCTATCGGTCGGATCGAGTCCGATCAGTTGACCGCCCTGCGTGACTCGCTGCGTGTCGTCCGCCGCGATCGACACCACGGTGCCGGGCACCAGCGAGGTCACCTGCACGATGTTGCCTCCCACATAGGCGTCGTCGGTGGACGCCTGGAAGCGGCCATCGTCGACCCACCACGTGGCCGAGGCGATGCCTGCGCCGGCGACCAGCGCTGCCACGGCAATCAGGCGGCGGCGCGGGACGGCACGAGGATTGGCGGCCACCTCGGCGGGTGCGGGCGTGGCCGGAGGAGCGGCCGGAGGAACGGACGGCGGATTGGGGGAAGTCTGTGCGGTCATGGTGTATTGGCCGATGCCGGTTCGTTGAGCGATGCCACGGGCGGATGTCCTTCGTAGCCGCCGCCGAGCGTCCAGATCAGTCGGAATTGAAGATCGAGCCGCTGGCCCTGCAATTGCGCCACGTCACGGCGCCGGGCCAGCAATTCGGACTGCGCGGCGAGTACCGCCAGTTGGTTGACGAGTCCGGCCTGCCAGCGGCGGGCGGCGAGCTGGTAAGCGTGATCGGCCAGTTGCAGCGCCTGTTGCCGCTGGGCGATCTCGGTTGCCGTGGACTGCAGGCCATCCACGGTGTCGGCGGTGTCGCGCAGCGCCTGTGTCAGTGTCTGGTTGTAGTCGGCCACTGCGGCGTCGTAGGCGGCATAGCGGCCGTGCAGATCCGCGCGCAGCCGGCCGCCTTCGAACACGGGCAGGTGCAGCGATGGGCCGAAGGCAAACGCGCGGCTCGCACCGAGCAGGAAATCGGCGGGAGTGATGGTGGTGAGGCCCGCCATGGCGTTGAGCGTGACATCGGGCAGGAACGCGGTGCGCGCCACCTCGATGTCCTTCGAGGCCGCCTCCACGCGCCAGCGGGCTGCCACCAGGTCCGGACGGCGGGACAGCAGGCCGATATGGGCATCGTCGGGCAGCCTGGCCACGGGCTGGCTGGCCGACATCGACAAAAGCACGGGCCGCGCGATGGCGAGCCCACGGTCGGGACCCTTGCCTAGCAAGGCGGCGATCTGGTGGCGGGCCACGGCGATGTCGTCGTCCAGGCGGGTCAGGTCGGCCTCGGCACCGGCCAGGTCGGCGTCCTGCAGCGTCGTGCCGACCTGCGTATCGAGCCCCGCCACAAGCCGCTCCCGGCCCAGCGTGGCCAACTCCCGCCGCTGGTCGATAGTCTGCGTGGTGACATCGCGCAAGGCGTACAGCGTGGCCAGCCGGGTATAGACGCGGGCCACGCCGGTGGTCAGCACCAGCTTTGCCGACTCGGCTTCCGCCTCGGCCTCGCTCACGCCGGACAGTGCGGCCTGCAGCTCGGCACGATGGCGCCCCCAGAAATCCAGGTCATACGAGAGTGCGCCAGACAGTTGCGCCTGATCCACCCATCGCCCTGCCAGCGGCGTGCCGCGCAGCGTATCGGTCTCGGAAATCCGCTCGCGGGTGAACCCGCCCTGGATGCCGATCTCCGGATACAGACCGCTGCGCGCGCCATCCGCCAGCGCACGCGCCGACGCCAGGCGCGCCAATGCGGCCTGCAGCGTGGGGCTGCCCGCCACCGCCTCCCGCGTCAGCGCACCCAGTTGGGGATCGCCGAACTGGTCTGCCCAGTCCTGCGCCGGCCACTGGCCGTGCATGGCCGGCAGGCTATGCGCCGTGCCGGATACGGCCGCGAGGTGCCGAGTGGGTCGCGCATCGCCGAATCCGGCACAGCCGGCAAGCGCCCCCAAGGTCAATGCAACGGCGGCGAGCGAGGCGCACCGCACTTCCAGAACGCCACGCATGGCTGCCCCATCCGAAGGTTTCGATGGACGGATAGTGGCGTGTAGCCACGCTTTACGTGATCGTGTTTGCAGACATTGTGTCGGGATTGCACGGCAAGCCTGCCGGGGCGCTTGTTTCGTTTGTTTGCGCCCCTCTGCTTGCTCTTTTCTCCCTCTCCCGCCCGGTTTGCTCCCCTCTCCCGCAAGCGGGAGAGGGGAGCAAACCAAAGGGGAGAAAACCGGGAGGTACGAGCAAACCCACTCCCCGGCACAAGAAACCCACCCGGAAAGCCCTAGGTCTTTCCTGAAAGAACCATCCTCATCCCTCCCCGCCTTATCCATCCGCCCATCCGTCACCTACGAAAAGGTGAGTGCGATTTGGCAAACCTATACCAACGTTTAACCCTACCTCATCCACTCGCCAATTGAGACCACCCATGGGCGGCTCCTACGATTCATCCCAGCCAGACACCGACTCGCCGAGGAGCCAGCCAGCATGAAATCCCGTCTCTTTCCCATCTCGATACTGTCCATCGCCGCCGTCGTGGCGATTGGACTGGCCGGTGCGGGTGTGTACCGGATGTGGGCGCAGGCCATTGCTCCTGTCCACCATGCCACCCAGGAGCACAACCAATGAGCCCACGCACCGCCGAGACCGATGTGCACCATGACAGTGCCCTCGACGAACGGGAAAGCCTGATGCTGATGTACGGCTGGATCGTGCTGGCCGTCATGAACCTGATCCTCATTGCCGTGGCGTTCCTTCGCTACGCCGCCTGACCCCCCTCTTACGGATATACGGAACGCCACGGCAATGAGGATCAGGTTCATGACGGCCAGCACGATCCAGCCGTACATCAGCATCAGGCTTTCCCGTTCGTCGAGGGCACTGTCATGG
>NZ_SCMX01000123.1 GCF_005503625.1 Cupriavidus sp. 2SB
CTTGAACTCTTCCGTAAAGCCCTTGCGTGCCATTTTTCACCTCTCCAGTTGACTCGAAGTCTACCTTTTGAGGTGTCCAGGTTTATTGGACCACTACACCCAACCCCTCTCCCGCACGCGGGAGAGGGGAGAAAACCGAGAGGTAGTTCATTCCCCCGCCGCCACAAACCTCCGTTCCCGCATCCACTTCGTCGCTACCCACTTCTCGCCGCGCAACACCTCGGCCGCCGCATGCAATGTGCGGCCATCCATTTGCCCCTGGCTGTCGCAATACTCGAAATACACCGCATTGCCCTTGCGCGGCACCACCGAGAGGCCGATCTCGGGGAATACCGTTTCGCCGCCGTCTTCCACATCGTTCAGGTAGATCACCATCGTGCTGACACGCTGACCGCTGCGTGCGATCGATGCCTGGTTGGCCGCGTTGCCGGGCAAGAGGAAGTCGAAGTGCGGACGACTCTGCGCGCCCGGCGCGTATTGCAATACCTGTAGCCCTTCGCCGTTTTCCATTGGCATGTTCATCAGTGCCGAGATACGCGTATCGAGCGTAGCCAGCAGCGGTGTTTCCGCCAGACGGAAGAACATGCCATGGCTGGTGCGGTCGGAGCTGACCACCTGCTCGCCCGTACGCGGATCGACAATCGTCGAGGCTTCGAGGCGCGGACGCGCGGCGGCCATCAGCGCGTCGCATTCGTCGTGGGTCAGCACGCTTTCAAGGACGGCGATGGTCGGCTTGTCCGTGCGTGTCAGGACGTGGATATCCCGGTCGCCGCCGTGCAGTATCGCGCTGCGCGGCAATCTCGGCAGTGCAGGGCCTGCGGCTTCGCGCTCGATGGTGAGGCTGCCTTCCGGCATCGGCGATCCGTCGCGTAATACCCGCCCAAACGCATCCACCAGTTCGCGCGCCACGCCTGCATCGAAGCGCTGCCCGGCCAGTGCACGCACGATGTCGTCCGCGGAACCGCCACGGCGCAGCGCGTTGACGATCCAGTCGCGGAGTTCGTTCGAGAAGTGGAGGGTGGCGAGTTGGCGGGCTGACATCGATGACGGAGCGAGAGGAAAAACCTTTCAGCAATTGAAAGGTTCGGGGCCACGAAAAGGCTTGGAAAGGCCGCAAATATGCGCTTTTCCAGGATGTCTGCCAATGCCGTCCGCCATGAAATATTCCGTAACTTGATGCGTCAACGTTGATACATGCGGCGCAATCAAACCGTCACATTCGGCTTCTAGGATCGGGGCCGCTGTAGCCATGCCCACCATCGCTGCAGTCCTACCTCCCACTAAAAAACTCGCCCTTGTCCAGGCGAAGCCAGAACATGCACCCAAAAAACTCCAGCTTTGTCCCGCTGCTGACCGCGCTCGCGGCAGCCGCCACGCTCGCCGCATGCGGCGGCGACGGTAGCAGTTCCACCCCGTCTTCCGGCACCAGCGGCACCACGCCCGCTGCTACGGTCAGCGGTGTGGTTGGCGGCACGGCGATCAAGAACCCGACTGGCTTTGCGGCATCGTCGGCCACGGGCGTCGACTACGCAAAGAGCACCACGGGCGATGACGTGCAGCAGAAGATCGTGCCGACGGTCTACGCCAATGCCACGGTCTGTGCAGACACCAACGGCAATGGCCTGTGCGACAACGGCGAGGCGTCCACGCGTTCGGCTGCCGATGGCAGCTTCACACTGACCACGCCGGCGGCAAGCCTCGTGGCCGTGGTGGATACCGACGCCACCTATTCCGACGCCAGCGGCGCCACGGCCAGGATGGCCAGCAAGATGGTGTTGCGCAGCGTGGCAGAGCAGGCCGCCAACGGCGCGAGGGTTGTCATCAGTCCGTTGTCGACGGAAGTCGTGCGTCTGGTCGAAGCCGAGCACCTGAGCGTGGCCGATGCCAAGACCGCTATCGCGGGCCGTCTGAGCCTGACGGGCGGCACTGCCGATGTCACGGTCAAGGCCGACGATGTGGTCGCGCTGCCGGCCAATGTGGCTGACGCCCGCGCTTCCGCCGCATTGCTGACGGAAGCCAACACGCTGGCAGGCCGCTTCCAGCTCGCATCGAAGATTCTCGATCGCGGCTATGCCAGCGACGTGGCCGCCGACCCGGTCACGACGATCCAGGCCGCGCAGGACGCCGCGTTCAATCCGGAGGGTATCCCGCGCTATGACCACCTGTTCGTGGTCGTGTTCGAGAACCACAGCAACCAGACCATCGACGATCCTGCCTATCCGAACTTCTACAAGTACCTGAACCAGGAAGGCAACAAGGCGGCCAACTATTTCTCCACGGGTAATCCGAGCGAGCCGAACTACATCTCGCTGGCCAGTGCCGACGACTGGGGCGTGGCCGACGACAACGCGTGGAACTGCCTGCCGGCCGGCGACACCGCCAATCAGCCGACCGATGTCTATGTGCCGGTGAATGCCTGCAACGCCGACTCCAAGGTCCACAACCTCAAGGGCCGCCGCAATATGTTCACGGCGCTGTACAACGCCGGCATGGGCGCGCGCGTCTACAGCGAATCGATGGACCCGGGCCAGGACCCGCGCAAGGATGGCGCCGGCAATGCGGCCATCACGGCAGTCAACGTGACGTCGGGCCTTGGCGCGACCGAGCCGATGATTTCCAGCCTCTACAAGACCAAGCACCATCCGGCGGTGAACTTCGATGAAGTGCGCAATCGCCCGGACTTCTTCAAGAACCTGAACCGCACAGTGGGTGGCGGCCAGTGGGATGCGGCTATCGACACCTATGCCAGGAGCAAGGGCATAACATGGAACACGCACCAGTTCGAGGATGACCTGAAGAGCGGCGACATCGGCGCGCTGAACTACATCGTGCCCGACCAGTGCGATGACATCCACGGCACGGGTTCGGCGGTGGCGGATTGCACGAACGCCGCAGCGGGTATCAAGCGGGGCGATGCCTACGCCAAGTATCTTGTGGAAACCATCAAGGCTTCACCCATCTGGAAGAACACAAACCGCCGCTCGGCCATCGTCATGCTGTTTGACGAAGGTTCGAGCTTCTACGGCAGCTCGTCGTGCTGCGGCTGGAACGTGGGCGGTGGCGCCACCAGCGGCTGGCCGCTTGGCGAAGGCATCAGCACGGCCGTGGCGCGTTACAACGGCGGCAACAAGGGCGATGGCCCCACCATCTTCTCGTTGCTGACCAACCAGCCCAAGGCGCCGAAGCAGGTCATCGACTCCGATGCCTACAGCCACTTCTCGTTCGTGCGCACGATGCAGGACATGTTCGCGCTGGCAGACCCCGGTGTGGCCACGTCGTACATGAACCGCTCGAAGTACACCGAGCAGTACATCGCGCAGAACCTGGCCAACCTGGCCGAGTATTCGGGCAGCGCCAACACGCACTTCGACTCGGTACGTCCGATGAACCACAAGTACGTGGTCAAGTCCGGGGACATCGTCTCCGGCGGCGCGACGAAGGGCGTCAGCGGCAGCGGCTCGCTGAGCGGCGGCAACACGGCTGCAGGGCCGGATGCCACGCAGACCAGCATCTGGGCGATCAAGTCCTGATGCGGTCGCGTTAGTTCCGATGCACGCACGGCGGTGGATTCGTCCCCGCCGTGCCGCTGTTTCTGCGTAGTTACCGATCCTCGAGCATCATGCGTATTTCCATTCAAGCCGCCGGTTTCCTGGCGGCCGCGTGCATTGCCGTGCTGGGAGGCTGCAAGCCTGCCGACGATGCACCGCACGCTGCGGCCCATGCCGCCGTGCTTCCCAAGCCTGCTGTCGTGCAGGTGGCCCAGGTTGTCACCCCATCGGCACCCGCCTCGCCCGCACTGACACCCGCCGCACAGGTCGGCGCGAAGCTGTTCTTCGATCCGTCGCTGTCGGGCTCCGGCAAGATGTCGTGCGCCACCTGCCACGATCCCAATCACGCCTATGCACCGGCCAATAACCTCTCCGTGCAACTGGGCGGCAAGGATGGCAAGCAGCCCGGCACGCGTGCCGTGCCCACGCTGATGTACAAGGAGTACACGAACGCGTATTCCGATACGTTCGAGAATCCCGACATGATCAGCGCGCCCGGTCCCGGTGGCGGACTGACATGGGATGGCCGCGCCAACACCATCGCCGAGCAGGCAGCCATTCCGCTGCTGGCTCCCAACGAGATGGCAGCGGACAGCAAGGCGGCTGTGGTGGATGCCGTGCGGCAGGGCGCTCATGCCGATGCGTTCCGCCAGGCATATGGCGCGAATGTGTTCGATGACACGGATCGCGCGTTTTCACTGGTGGGTGCGGCGCTGCAGGCGTTCCAGGTGGAGGACCGCAGCTTTCATCCATACAGCAGCAAGTTCGACCGCTATCGCACCAACAAGGTGGGCGGTGCATTGACCGATGCGGAACTGCGCGGCCTGCGTGTGTTCCTCGATCCGAACAAGGGCAACTGCATGGCGTGCCACTTGATCGGTGGTGGTAACGATGGCAGCCAGGACATGACGAGCGATTACTCGTTCGCAGCCATCGGCGTGCCGCGCAATCGCGAGATTCCGGCCAATGCAGACCCGAAGTATTTCGATCTGGGCCTGTGCGGACCGCTGCGCACCGATCATCGACCGGGCCGCGACAAGGGTGCGAAGGAAACGTGCGGCATGTTCAAGACGCCGGTGCTGCGCAACGTGGCCACGCGTCAGGCGTTCATGCATAACGGCGTGTTCCACGCGCTGGAGGATGTGGTCCGCTTCTACAACACGCGCGATACCGCGCCAGAGAAGTGGTATCTGCGCGATGGCAAGGGCCGCGTGAACAAGTACGACGATCTGCCCGCGCAATACCGCGCCAATCTCGATGAGCAGATGCCACTGGACCAGCGCCGCGCCGGCAGCAAGACGCCGATGACCGATGCGGAGACGCAGGACCTCATCGCCTTCCTGAAAACGCTGACCGATGGCTTTGTGCCGCCGGCCAACGCAGCGCAGCCCGCCAACACCGTGGCGAATGCCGCCGCTGAATTCGCCGCCGAACATGGCGCGCATGCCGTGAAATCGAAATGAAGAGAATCCTCTTGTGTACGGCCATCGCCCTGACCGCGTGTGGCCATCCCGACGCGGCGAACGAAGCCAACTTCCGCGCCGGGCTTGAAAAGCAGCTTGCCGAGCATGGCGATCTCTGCATCGGCCGGCACACGTGGCCCGTTGATGTGCCCGACTTGCCCGTGGCCGCCCAGATGCGTGACGGCATCCAGATGCCCGCGCTGGAGCATGCTGGGCTGGTGTCGCATGTGGCAGCGGAAATGACGCTGCGCCATCAGGATGGATCGAGCGAGACTGTGAAGGCGTTGCGCTACGACCTGACGGAGACAGGGCGCGGATTTGTGAATGCGCATCCGAAGACGGCGGCACATGGTGCTGAAGCGGATACGCCGGACCTTTGTTACGGTCATGTGAAGCTGGCGAAGGTGACCGGCTGGGACAAGCCGGTTCACGACAATGCATCGCGGCTCACGACTGCGGTGCGATATACCTACACGCTGGATGCGGCGCCATGGGCTGCGGACACGATGGTGCAGCAGGCGTTTCCGGTGCTGGCGCGCGTGGTGAAGGGCAGCGGGACGATGGAGCTGAAGCAGATGATGGTGGCGACGAGTGGAGGGTGGGTGACGGAGTGATGCGTTAACTCCCCGCGCTGGTTTTCCCCCCTCTCCCGCATGGCGGGAGAGGGGCGGGGGAGAGGGCCAGCGGTGAAAATTGCGATGTGGCCGGCAAGCAGACCCTCCGGCCCTCTCCCCCAACCCCTCTCCCACTGCGCGGGAGAGGGGAGCAAAACACCATCTCCCGCAACCCGGTGTACCATCGCCCCCGAACCCGTTTACATGCTGGAGAGCAACCATGATCGTATTCGTCACTGGCGCCACCGCAGGATTTGGCGCTGCCATTGCCCGTCGATTTGCCGAGGCCGGCCATCGCGTGATTGCCGCGGGGCGGCGTGAAGACCGGCTCGAAGCGCTGGCCGATGCCCTGGGCCGCGACAAGGTGCTGCCGCTCGTGCTCGATGTGCGCGACCGTGATGCCGTGGCCGCTGCCGTAGCCGCGTTGCCTGCCGAATTCGCAGAAGTTGACCTGCTGGTGAACAACGCCGGTCTGGCGTGGGGTCTGGAATCGGCGCAGAACGCGGATCTCGACAAGTGGGACGCGATGGTCGACACCAATATCAAGGGCCTGCTCTACATGACGCGCGCAGTGCTGCCGGGCATGGTGGCGCGCAATCGCGGCCACGTGATCAACATCGGTTCGGTGGCCGGTGAATACGCCTACCCGGGCGGCAACACGTATGGCGCGACGAAAGCGTTCGTGCGTCAGTTCTCGCTGAACCTGCGCGCCGACCTGACCGGCACGCGCGTCCGGGTGACGGACGTGGCGCCGGGTCTGGTGGGCGGCACCGAGTTTTCGGCGGTGCGTTTCGATGGCGACCAGTCGCGCGTGGCGAAGATCTACGAAGGCGCCGATGCGCTGACGCCCGAGGACATCGCCGAGACCGTGTTCTGGTCCGCGACGCTGCCCTCGCGCGTCAACATCAATTTCCTGGAAGTCATGCCGGTCTCGCAATCGTTCAGCGCGCTGTCGATTACCCGCGAGAAAGCCTGACCCTCCAGGCAATCCAGCCGATCAGGCCGGTACGAACTCGTCGGTGAACGCCGCGAGTTCGGTCACCAGGCTGCGCGCGGCCAGTTCCACCAGCGCCTGGCCCTTCTCCGGTGTGGCCTGGTTCGGGTCCGAACCCATGCGGCCATCGGGGAAGCGTCCCCGGAATTCCAGCGCCTCGCGGATCGGGCCCGACGGCGCGATCTTCGGCGCGTAGTCCGCGTGCTTGATCGCATCCGGAAATGCGAACTGCGTGACCGCGATTTCAGACGGCGTGGCGTGCGCACCGTGTCCCGTGGGGAACATCTCGCGGGCCAGTTCGTTCACCCCTTCCAGATCCCACCAGTTGCAGAGCTTCAATGCAAAGCCGGCGCGGCGCCCGGCGAAACTCGACTCGGCATAGATCTCCGAGAATGCGGCCTCGATCGAGGCGATATTGCCGCCGTGCCCGTTCAGGAACAGGATTTTCTCGAAGCCGTGGCGCGTCAGCGAGTGCACCCAGTCGATGATCGCCGCGATGAACGTGGTGGGCCGCAGCGAGATCGTGCCCGCGAAACCGAGGTGATGCTGCGCCATGCCGATGTTGAACGTGGGTGCCACGAGGATGTCGCCGTGTGCCTGCGCGGCGCGGGAGATGATCTCCGGGCACAGCCAGTCCGTGCCGAGCAGGCCCGTGGGGCCGTGCTGTTCATTGGAGCCGATCGGGATGACGATGGTCCGGGTGCGTTGCAGGTATTGCTCGATTTCGGACCAGGTGGAAAGGTGCAGCAACATGATGTTCTCCAGGAGTGGGGTCGCGCTTCAGTGGCGCTTGGGAAGTTTGTTGGCGAGGATGATCAGCGCGGCGGCCAGCGGCATGGCCGCCATCACCAATACGCCGGGATGCAGGCTGCCAGTGGCCGTCTTGGCCCAGCCGATGATGGCCGGACCCCAGAACCCGCCTGACAGGCCAATGGTGTTGATCAGCGCAATACCGCCTGCCGCAGCCGGGCCCTTGATGTACTCGGGCGGCATGGCCCAGAACACCGTGTAGGTCATCCACAGAGCGGTTGTGCCCAGCGTCAGCAGCGCCAGTGTGATGAACAGGTGCCCGTCGGCCAGCGTCGATCCGGCGAGCAGCGCGGCACCGGCCATCGCGGGAATGGCAGCATGGAAACGGCGCTCACCCTTGCGATCTGAACGGCGGCCCATGTAGACCATGCCGATGGCGCCACCCAGATAGGGCAGGGCTGTGTACCAGCCCAGCCGCACGGTATCGGTCACGCCTTGCGCCTTGATCAGCGTCGGCAGCCAGAAGCTCAGCGCGTAGATGGCGGCGATCACGCAGAAGTAGGCGGTGGCCAGCACATAGACCTTGGGGTCGCGCGCCACGGCACCGAACGAATGCTTGTGTGCAGCGGGCACGGCCAGTTCCTGCTCCAGCAGGCGCTTTTCGTCGGTGGTCAGCCAGTTGGCGTCGGCAGGACGATCCGGCACCAGCTTCAGCGCCAGTACGCCGAGCAGCAGGCAGGGCAGTCCTTCGACCACGAACATCCACTGCCAGCCGGCCAGGCCGCCATGGCCGGCCAGCGACGTCATCAGCCAGGCCGATGCGGGGCCGCCGATGATGCCGCCAATCGGACCCGCCAGGAACACGATGGCAATCGCACGCGCCATGCGCTGCGGGCCGTACCAGCACGACAGGTAATAGATCATGCCCGGCGCGAAGCCCGCTTCGAATACGCCCAGCAGGAAGCGCATCGCGTAGAACGTGGGCACGTCGCGCACGAACATCATGCAGGCCGAGGTGATGCCCCACAAGACAAGGATGCGACTGAATGTCTTGCGCGCGCCAACACGCGGCAGCATCAGGTTGCTCGGGATTTCGAACAGCACATAGCCGATGAAGAAGATGCCGGCGCCCACCCCGTATGCGGCATCGGAGAAGCCCAGGTCCGATTGCATCTGCAGCTTGGCAAAGCCGATGTTCACGCGATCCAGATAGGCAAACAGGTAACAGACCAGCAGGAAGGGCAGTAGTCGCAGGTTGATCTTGTTGTACAGGGCAGAGGTGCCGTCGAGGGCGCCAGTATTCGACATCACTAACATTGCCAGTCTCCAGAGCGTTGTGATGGTTGGGGGATTGGCTTGGATAGTGGCAGCGGCTTAGACTTGCACCAACAGCAACAAAGTCCACAGATCGTTCTTGCCAGAGCAACGCAGCCCCGCGTGCTCGCGAAAATGTGACTTAAGAAAGATAAAAGGGTAGAGGGATGCGAGAGATCAATCAGCAGCGGCTGCGCTATTTCCGCGAGGTGCTGGCGCACGGCACGATCCGGGGCGCGGCGGAAAGCCTCAACACGTCGCCGTCGGTGATCACGCGGCAGATCCGGCTGCTGGAGGAAGAACTCGGCATCACGCTGTTCGAGCGCCAGCCGCGCGGCGTGCGGCCCACCGAGGCCGCCGCACATCTGCTGGAGTTCTGGCGCGGATATCGCGCGCATCAGGAGAAGCTCGAAGATCAACTGCATGCGCTGCAGGGATTGCAGCAGGGCATGGTGCGAATCGTCTTGAGCGAAGGCTATGTCGATGCGCTGGTCAACGAGGTCATCGCACCGTTCAGCGCCCAATATCCACGTGTCGATATCCGCATGGAAATCCTGCCCGTCGATGATGTGCTGGACGAGGTGGCCGAGAGCCGCGCGCATATCGGGCTGGCCTACAACCCGCCGCTGCATCCGCGCATCGAGTATCGCGCGAGTTCGCCGCAGCCCATCGTGATGCTGTCGCGCCAGGGCCATCCGCTGGCGGTGCGCGGCGGTTCGGCCACTATCCGTGAGGTACTGGAGTATCCGCTGGCCCTGATGCCCGAGTCGTACGGCATTGGCCATGCGGCCCGGATGCTCGAATTTTCCGAGAACCTGTCGATCCATCCCACGCTGGTGAGCAACTCGCTGGCGGCGCTCAAGCAGTTCGTGGCGAATAGCGATGCCGTAACGCTGATCGGCCAGTTCGCCGCCTATCGCGAAGTGGCCGCCGGGACGCTGGCGACCGTGCCCATCGATCATCCGCTGTTCCGTGGCACCCAGGCGAGACTGCTCGTGAAGGCAGGCAGGCCATTGCCTGCGGCGGTGCTGGAGGTGCTCGATTTCATCGAGCGGCGGATGGCGATATTCGCGCATGGAGCCTGATCGGGGGTGTCCTCTGGGGTGAGGCGATGATCGCGGCGTGGCGAATCTGTCATGTGTGGCGCAGGGCGGCTTTTGTATCGGCATGTATGCCACCGCACCGATCCCGCGCGCGCGATGCGTCAAGGTGGCCGATCTGCCGACATCGACGTTGACCCATAGCCCCGGCAGACGCGAGGTGCCATGCTGGGAGACATGTTCCGCATCGAGACCGGGCCGGACGGTGCGCATCACATCTACGCACATACCGACAGCCTGCCGGTAGCCATCGTGATCGTGGCGGGGCTGCTGATCGCCATCGTGTTGGCGAGCGTGTTCTGCTACTACCTGACGCGCTGGATCATGCTGTGGGCGGTGCATCGCCTGGCGCGTGGCGAACATCGCAAATGGCTGCGGGCCGCCGCGCATCGACGCGTGTTCCATCGACTGGCGCCGATCGTGCCCGCGCTGATCGTCTACCTGTCGGCGCCGTTGCTCAAGGGCGTGACGTTTCCCGTGATCTCCATGCTGGGCACGCCGGTTGCGGTGCTGGCCGCGAGCTTCATGGTGGTGGCAGGGCTGCGCGCGGGGTTTGCGTTCCTCGCCAGCATCGAAGACCGCTACAACCATTTTCCGCATGCCGCCACGCGGCCGATCAAGAGCTTCCTGCAGGTCTCGACGATCGTGCTGTACCTCGTCGCTTTCATCGCAATCGTGTCGCTGCTGCTAGACCGCTCGCCCACGTACTTCCTGACCGGCGTCAGCGCGATGACGGCGCTGCTGATCATCGTGTTTCGCGATTCATTGCTGGGCTTCGTCGCCAGCATCCAGTTGGCCGCCTACGACATGCTGCGCATCGGTGACTGGATCGAGGTGCCCGGCTATGTGGCCGATGGCGTGGTGACCGACATCGCACTGAACACCATCAAGGTGCAGAACTTCGACAACACCATCATCACGCTGCCAAGCTATGTGCTGCTGACCAGCGGCGTGAAAAACTGGCGCGGCATGCTGGAGTCCGGCGCGCGGCGCGTGCGGCACAGCATTCCTGTGGATGCAGACAGTGTGCGGTTTTGCGATGACGACCTGCTGGCGCAACTGGCTGTCAATGCAGAGATGAAGGTGCCGCTCGCCATGCAGGCAGACGAGGCGCGGCTCACCAACCTGGGCCTGCTGCGCCGCTACATGCTGGGCTACTTCCGCCAGCATCCCGCCATCCGTCAGGACCTGCCGCTCGTGGTGCGCCACGTGCAATCGACCAGTCAGGGACTGCCGCTCGAAGTCTTCCTGTTCGTCAACGACACGCGTTGGGAATCGTATGAACAGACGCAGTCGGACCTGTTCGATCACGTCTATGGCGTGCTGCCGCTGTTCGGGCTGAGGGTATGGCAGAAGCGGTAGGCCGCTGCGATGTGACGAATCGATGGTATAGGGCTTCAGCAGGTGGCATCCCGTGCATTTTCCGCGTGCTCAGGTGCGCGGCGGTGTGCGTGAAGATTTGCGTTCAGGCGCTTCTGCGACCTATGGTTATCCACGGGCCCCGGCACCGCGGCCATCGGTCGACTCCTTGGAGATGCCATGAGCAAGTCAAGTATCACGACCTGGATCCTGATAGCGATGGTTCTCGGCGCAGGGGTCGGCTACGCGTGCAATACCGCGTTCCCTGACCCCAAGGTGGCGAAGGACATCGCCGGTTATATCTCGATCATCACCGACGTGTTCCTGCGGCTGATCAAGATGATCATCGCACCACTGGTGTTCTCCACGCTCGTCATGGGCATTGCACACATGGGCGATGCCAGCACGGTAGGGCGCGTGGGCATCAAGGCGCTGGGATGGTTCATCACCGCATCGCTGGTGTCGCTGACGCTGGGGCTGATCATGGCCACGCTGCTGCAGCCGGGCGTCAATATCGGCCTGCCGTTGCCTGACGTGGGCGCTGCCACGAACCTGAAAACCAACGCGTTCACGCTCAAGGATTTCATCTCGCACCTGGTGCCGAAATCCGTGGCCGAGGCCATGGCCAACAACGAGATCCTGCAGATCGTGGTGTTCTCGATCTTCTTCGGTACGGCGCTCTCCACGCTGGGCGAGCGCGGACATCGCATGGCCGGTGTGATCGAGGATCTCGCGCAGATCATGCTGAAGATCACTGGCGCAGTCATGTGGATGGCGCCGCTGGCCGTGTTCGCGGCGATAGCGTCCACTGTGACCACGCAGGGGCTGGGCATCCTGATTACCTTCGCCAAGTTCATGGGCAGCTTCTATCTGGCGCTGTTCGTGCTGTGGGGGCTGCTGGCGCTGGCCGGGTTCGTGTTCCTCGGGCGGCGCATCTTCGACCTGATCCGACTGATCCGCGAACCGTTCCTGCTGTCGTTCTCGACGGCGAGCTCGGAAGCGGCGTATCCCAAGATGCTCGACTCGCTCGATCGCTTCGGCGTGAGTCGCAAGATTTCCAGCTTCGTGCTGCCGCTGGGCTACTCGTTCAATCTCGACGGGTCGATGATGTATTGCACGTTCGCCGTGCTGTTCATCGCGCAGGCGTACGACATCCACCTGCCGATGGCGACGCAGATCACCATGCTGCTGTTGCTGATGCTCACGTCGAAAGGGATGGCGGGGGTGCCGCGCGCGTCGCTGGTGGTGATTGCGGCCACGCTGAACCAGTTCGGCATTCCCGAGGCCGGACTGCTGCTGATCATGGGCGTGGACCAGTTCCTCGACATGGGACGCTCCGCGACCAATGCCGTCGGCAACTCGATTGCCGCTGCCGTGGTGGCCAAGTGGGAAGGGCAGTTGACCACGGGGCCGGTGCCAGAGACCGAGAAGGACATCCCCGGCACCAAGCCCGAATCGGCCGGAGCCTGACGCCATGCACTACGTCCTGGCTGCCGCGCTGGCCGCGTGGCTCGGCATCTTCGCGCCTTGTGTGACGGCGCAGACCACGGCACCCGAACCCGTGGTGCTGGCCGGCACGCTGAAGAAGGCGCGCGATACCGGCGTGCTGGTGATTGGCTACCGAGAGTCTTCGCTGCCGTTCTCCTATCTGAATCAGGCGAAGCGGCCGATTGGCTATTCGATCGATATCTGCCAGGCCATCGTCACGGCGGCGTCCGCCGAGATCAGCCGGGACCTGACGGTGCAGTGGGTGCCGGTGACATCGGAGAACCGCTTCGATGCCATCACGTCCGGCAAGGTAGACCTCGAATGCGGCTCCACCACGCGCAACGCCGAGCGGATGCGGACCGTCGGATTCTCGCCCGTCATTTTCGTGGCGGGCACCAAGCTGATGGTGCCGCGTAATTCGTCCATCAAGACTTTCCGCGATCTCAAAGGGAAGACCGTGGTGGCGACGGCCGGCACGACCAATGCGGATGCCATCGAGCAATTGTCGCAGCGCTTCAACCTCGGCACAAAGCTGATCCGCGCAAGGGATCACGCCGATGCCTTCGAAGTGCTGCGCCACGGCGGCGCCGATGCGTACGCGGGCGACGACGTGCTGCTCTACGGCTTTCTCGCCCGCGCCGACGCCGGCAAGCAGTTCGTGGTCACGCGCGATTTTCTTTCCTACGACCCCTACGGCATCATGCTGCGCCGCGCCGACCCGCAGTTTGCCAGCATCGTCGACAAGGCCGTGCGCGACCTGATCACCTCCGGCGAACTGGAACGGCTCTACAAGCAGTGGTTCCTGAACAGGTTGCCAACTGGCGAACGGCTCGGCATCCCGATGAGCGCGCAGTTGGAGGACATCATTGCGGCGACGCCGAAGGAGCCGGAGTAGGGGCCTCGGCCTCACTCTTCCGATTGTTTTCTCCCCTCTCCCGCATGCGGGAGAGGGGCGGGGGAGAGGGCCAGCCGTGCAAATTGCGACATGGCCGGCAAGCAGACCCCCTCCCGCCCTCTCCCCCAAC
>NZ_SCMX01000124.1 GCF_005503625.1 Cupriavidus sp. 2SB
ATACGGGCCATTAGTGGCCATATTCGTCACAAATTAAGGGCGGCGGCTCTAAAGAACGCACCCCTCGGGCCGTTATTTTCGCTGCCCCCTTCATTCCCGAAACAGGCACCTGTTTCCCCGCCTTTTCCTCCCAATGCTTTCCCTGCCCGGATTTGATAATCCTCGGTGACGAAGTGCCGCCCGCGCGCTTCGTATTGGAGCCTGCATGTCCGAGGAAAGCGATCTCGAGAAAACCGAACCCGCCTCACCCCGGCGCCTTGAAAAGGCGCGCGAGGAGGGGCAGGTGGTGCGTTCGCGCGAACTCGGCACGTTCGTGATGCTGATGACGGGCGTCATCGGGCTCTGGACCCTGGGCGGCACGCTGGGCCGCAAGCTTAACGCCGTGATGCAGACGAGCCTGGCGTTCGAGCCGGCCACGGCGTTCGATACCAACCGGATGCTGTCGCAGTTCGGCATCGCCATTTTCGATGCGCTGCTGGCTTTCATGCCGCTGCTGCTGATGTTTGGCGTGGCCGCGCTGGTGGCGCCGATGGCGCTGGGCGGATGGATCTTCTCCACCAAGTCGTTCATGCCCGATTTCAAACGGCTCAACCCGCTGTCCGGGCTGGGCCGCCTGTTCTCGATGCATTCGCTGGTGGAACTCGCCAAGGCCATCGCCAAGTCCCTGCTGGTCGGTGGCGTCGGTGGCTGGATGGTCTGGCGCAAGCTGCCGGAAGCCATCGCGCTGATGAACGCGCCGGTCGAGGAAGCCATGCTGCACACGATGGAACTCGTGCTGTATGTGTGCGGCATCGTGGCCGGTTCCCTGCTGCTGGTGGTGGCGCTGGATGTGCCCTGGCAGCTATGGGAGTACTACAAGAAGCTCCGCATGACCAAGGAAGAGGTCAAGCAGGAGATGAAGGAAACCGATGGCGATCCGCACGTCAAGGCCCGTATCCGCCAGCAGCAGCGGGCCATGGCGCGTCGCCGGATGATGACCGAGGTGCCGAAGGCGGACGTGGTGGTGACCAACCCCACCCACTTCGCCGTGGCACTGCGCTACGACGAAAAGGCGCGCTGGAATGCGCCGCGCGTCGTGGCAAAGGGCACTGACGAGGTGGCCGCCCGCATTCGCGAGCTGGCCGCCGAGCATCGCGTGCCGGTGTTGTCTGCTCCGCCGCTGGCGCGGGCGCTGCACCGTCACGTGGAACTGGGCCATGAAATCCCGGCGGGACTGTATACCGCCGTGGCTGAAATCCTGGCCTGGGTGTTTCAACTGAAGAACTGGCACTACAGCTATGGTCCGCAGCCCGACGCACCGTCGGATCTGGCTGTGCCCGATGAACTCGCCGTACCGGAAAGCCGCGCATGAACGCACTGACCAATCTTTTCAACCTGCCCGCGTTGATGCGCGGCGGCACCCAGATGAAGGCGATGGCAGGTCCGCTGCTGATCGTCATGATCCTCGGCATGATGATCCTGCCGCTGCCGCCGTTCATCCTGGACCTGCTGTTCACGTTCAACATCGCACTGGCCATCATGGTGCTGCTGGTGGGCATGTACACGCAGCGCCCGCTGGACTTTGCCGCGTTCCCGGCCGTGCTGCTGTTTTCCACGCTGCTGCGCCTGTCGCTGAACGTCGCATCCACGCGCGTGGTGCTGCTCGAAGGCCATACCGGCCCCGACGCCGCCGGCAAGGTGATCGAGGCGTTCGGCCACTTCCTGGTGGGCGGCAACTTCGCGGTCGGTATCGTGGTGTTCGCCATCCTGGTGGTGATCAACTTCATGGTGATTACCAAGGGTGCGGGGCGTATCGCGGAAGTTGGCGCGCGCTTCATGCTCGATGCCATGCCCGGCAAGCAGATGGCCATCGACGCCGACCTGAACGCCGGCCTGATCAATGAAGAAGGCGCGCGCAAGCGCCGTGCCGAAGTGGCGCAGGAATCGGACTTCTACGGTGCGATGGACGGTGCGTCGAAGTTCGTGCGCGGCGACGCCATCGCCGGCCTGCTGATCATGTTCATCAACGTGGCTGCCGGCATGGTGGTCGGCATGGTGCAGCACGATCTGGACTTCGGCACCGCCGTTCACAACTACACGCTGTTGACAATCGGTGATGGCCTTGTGGCACAGATCCCGGCACTGGTGATTTCCACGGCAGCCGGTGTGATCGTGTCGCGTGTGTCGAACGAGCAGGACGTGGGCCAGCAGCTGACGGGCCAGCTGTTCTCGAATCCGCGCGTGATGTACATCACCGCCGCGATCATCGGCCTGATGGGCCTGATCCCCGGCATGCCGCACTTCGCCTTCCTGGCACTGGCCGGCGGCCTGATCTGGCTGGGCCGCCATATGACCAAGCGCGAGGTCAAGGCTACGGAAACCAAGGCGAAGGAAGAGCGCAAGCCCGCCGTCGCAGCCGAAGCCGCGGAAGCCACGTGGGAAGACGTCACGATGGTGGACCCGCTCGGCATGGAAGTGGGCTACCGGCTGATCACGCTGGTGGATCGCGGGCAGAACGGCGAACTGCTGGGCCGTATCAAGAGCATCCGCAAGAAGATCGCACAGGACATCGGCTTCCTGGTGCCGGTGGTACACATTCGCGACAACCTCGAACTGAAGCCCAACGCCTACCGCATCACGCTCAAGGGCGTGGAAGTGGGCAGCGGCGAAGCGAATCCCGGCCAATGGATGGCGATCAATCCCGGTCAGGTCAGCGGCACGCTGCAAGGCGCGGCCACGCGCGATCCGGCGTTCGGCCTGCCGGCTGTGTGGATCGATGCCAACCTCAAGGAACAGGCGCAGGCATACGGCTACACGGTGGTGGATGCCAGCACCGTGGTGGCCACGCACCTGAATCACGTGATCCAGATGCACGCGTCGGAACTGCTGGGCCGTCAGGAAGTGCAATCGCTGCTGGACCGCATCGGCAAGGAAGCCCCGAAGCTGACCGAAGACCTGGTGCCGAAGACGATCTCGCTCACGGGTTTGCAGAAGGTGTTGCAGAACCTGCTGGACGAAGGCGTGGCGATCCGCGACATGCGCACCATCCTCGACGTGGTGGCCGAGCATGCACCGAAGGTCAGCGATCCATCCGAACTCACTACGCTCGTGCGCGTGGCACTGGGCCGTGCGATCACGCAGCAACTGTTCCCGAACAACGCGGACATGCAGGTCATCGGCCTGGATGCCGGGCTGGAGCGCGTGCTGACGCAGGCCATGACCAACGGCGGCGGCATCGAGCCGGGTCTGGCCGATGCGCTGCTGCAGCAGGCACAGGGCGCCGTGGTGCGCCAGGAACAGATGGGCTTCGATCCGGTGCTGCTGGTGCCGGCGCCGCTGCGGCCGCTGATGGCGCGCTTCCTGCGCCGCACGCTGCCGCAACTGAAGGTGTTGTCGCACGCCGAAGTACCGGACAACCGCAATATCCGTATCACCGCCATGATCGGCGGTGCAGCGTAAGGACTGAATCATGAGCGTGGCAAAGTTTGTGGCGGCCAATGGCCGCGAGGCGATGCGCAAGGTACGTGAGGCCATGGGCCCCGACGCCGTGGTGCTGTCGAACCGCAGCATCGAAGGCGGCGTGGAAATCGTGGCGATGCGCGATACCGACCTCGGCGCCGTCAGCGCCAGCGCGCAGAT
Organism: Cupriavidus sp. 2SB; assembly: GCF_005503625.1. Classification (GTDB taxonomy): domain Bacteria; phylum Pseudomonadota; class Gammaproteobacteria; order Burkholderiales; family Burkholderiaceae; genus Cupriavidus. Next base: position 3,619 of record NZ_SCMX01000124.1, read on the forward strand.
GTACGAGCCCGCCGTTTCGGCCATTGCACCGGCTATCGCTGCCGCACCGTCCAAGCTGCAGATGCTGCAGGCACTGCACGACGACCATGAGCCAGCCGTGCCCGGTTACGCACCGCTCGGCCTGCTGAATGCACCGTCGATGTCGCCGCTGCCTTCCCTGGCACCTGCGGCTTCGTCGATCACGCCTTCGCATCACGCCTTTGCCGCCACCGCACCCACCGCCGCGCCCGAAGGTGCCGCGCTGGGCGATCTGCGTGGCGAACTCGCTTCGATGCGCTCGATGCTCGAACGCCAGTTCGCTGGCCTGGCACATCCCAGCGCACCAGGCGTGGCCGCTGGCGATCCGCTGCGCGAGTCGCTGTTCGAGTGGCTGATCAATGCAGGGTTTTCGGGCCAACTGTCGCGCACGCTGCTGGCACGCCTGCCGGTCGGTACGGATCGTCCTGCCGCGATGGCGTGGATTCGCGCGGAAATCGCCAGCAAGGTGCCCGTCCTCGAAAACGAGGATGCACTGTTCTCGCAAGGCGGCGTACTGGCCCTGATCGGTCCGACCGGTGTGGGCAAGACCACCACCACCGCCAAGCTGGCCGCGCGCTTTGTGCTGCGCAACGGCCCGCAAAGCCTGGCGCTGCTGACGACTGACCGTTTCCGTATCGGCGCACACGAACAACTGCGCATCTATGGCGACATCCTTGGCGTGCCGGTTCACGCCGTGAAGGATGCAGCGGACCTGCGCTTCGCACTGTCGGCGATGAAGGACAAGCACCTCGTCATCATCGACACCGTGGGCATGAGCCAGCGCGACCGCAGCCTGTCCGATCAGATCGCGATGCTGGCTGGCGTGCAGACGCCGATGCAACGCGTGCTGCTGCTCAATGGCGCCGCGCATGGCGACACGCTCAACGAAGTGGTTCACGCCTATCGCAACGATGGCGCCGGGGCTGCCGGTGGTATCGATGGCTGCATCATCAGCAAGCTCGATGAAGCCACGCACCTCGGCTCCGTACTCGACGTGGTGATCCGTCACCGCCTGCCGGTGTACTACGCCTCGACGGGTCAGCGCGTGCCCGAACATCTGGAACTGGCACAGGCCGACGCACTCGTGGAGCGCGCCTTCCTGACGCCGCGCCGTGGCTCGCTGTTCAATGACGCCGATGTGGCGCGCCGTCAGGCCGCCAACGCAGAAGCCGCAGCCGCGCCGCGCCAGCCGGAACGCAGCGGTGCGGACGACATGCTGCGTTCGCTGACCGACAGCGCCAGTGCCGTAGGCGTCTGCGTGGAAGAACTGAACGCCGAACGCTATGGCTTCGAGCTGGCCCGCCAGCTCTGGCAGCAACGCACGGCAGGTGCCACGGCACTGCGTCCGATGGCCCAGCAGGTTCGACTGACGATGTGCCGCGAGGCGAGCCGCGCCTGCGACAAGTATGTGCTGGCCGTCACGCACAACGCCGCGCACGCCGTGGAAGGCCGCCGCGCCCCGCAGATGATGCAGCACACGCTGTGGCTCGCGGATCGCGATGGCCTGCCGCTCGCCAGCACCGTTGTGCCGGCCACGCGCGCACGTCAGTCGATCGCCGAAGCAGAAGCCGATGCGGATGCCGCTACCGTGCGCAGCACGCTGGCCGCTGCACGCACCATCGTCAATCTGGTGTCGTCGCTGCCCACGCCCGCCACGCTGGCGCGCTGGCAGCAACTGGGCGAGCGCTGGGTCGCCGGCACGCGCAAGACCACGCGCGTGATTGCCGATGGCCAGGCCAACAAGCTCGATACGATCGCCGACACGCTGACGTTCCATGCAATTGGCGATGTGGAGTTTCGTGAGCGCGATGCGGTGCATTGGCTCGCGCATGGCATCGTCCGTATTCCGGACGGGCAGGTCCGTACCGCGGCACGCCAGCGCGGCGCGGGTGGCGAGGTCGGCAGCGAGGCATGCCTCGTGGTGTCGCGCCTGGTGGATCGCCAAAGCGGCGAGATGCTGTCCGTCGATTACCTGCTTTGCGATCCTGCACTGGCCGATGTGGCCGGGCAGGTCGCACGCTGGTCGCAATGGACGCTGGCTGCCGAAGAGCAATTCCGCACGCTGCGCCACGCGATGGAACATTTCGCACAACCGGGCGATGACGATGCCGCGCTGTGCAATAGCATGGCCTCGCTGCAACTGGGCCTGACCACGCTGCGCCTGCAGCATTCGCCCACGCAGACCGCGCCCGCGTTCCTGTCGCGCCTCGCGGGCCGTGCCTCGGCACGCGTGAATGCGCCGGTGGCGGGCACCGTACTGAACGAAGGCATGGGCCGCCTGCTGGCGCTGCTCGACGTGCTTGAAAACTATCCGGGCCGCAACACCGCCTCGCCTTCGATGGTGGAAGCGGAGAAGGTGGAAGAGCCGGCCGAGGCTGCCATGTACGCGATGCGTGCGATGCAGTCCACCGAAGCCATGCCGCAGTTTGCGGCCGCAGGGGAGTAAGACTTGAATCCGATGGCTTCCGATCAGGCAGAAAGTCTGCGCCGGCTGCTGGCTCCCCGCGTCACGCGGCGGATTGCCGTAGTCGGTGCCGAACCCGGCGCCGGTACGACCACCGTGGCGTTGGGATTGGCTAACGCGTTGTCGATGCAGGGCGAACGCGTGCTGCTGGTCGATGAAGACACGTTCGGCGCACGCGCCACGCGGCTCGCGGGTGCATCGCCCACGGCCACGCTGGGTGACGTGATGGCAGGCCGCACGACGCTGGCTTCGGCCATCGGCACGCGCGCCGCCACGGGCATTGCCGTGCTGCCGGCCGGCGCGTTGCCGTCGGGCACGCGGCTCGATGACGCCGCAATGTCCGCGCAATGGCCCGACATGCGCACCGTGATCGTCGATGCACGCCGCGATGGCACGGGCGCGCTGTCACCGCTGGCTGCAGTTGCGCACAACATGGTGATCGTGATGCGGCCCGAGGCCAATTCGATCACCGCCGCCTATGCCTGCATCAAGCGGCTGCACCATGAATATGCATGCCGTCAGTTCCAGCTCGTCGTGAATCTTGCGGCGGCGGAAGGGACGGTCGTGGCCCTCGCGCGCAACCTGGCCCGTACGGCGAGCCAGTACCTGGGCGTGGAGGCCAGCCTGGCAGGGTATCTGCCGCTGGATCCGCTGGTAGCGCGTGCGCTCCAGCTTGGACGGTGCGTGGTGGAGGCGTACCCCGCCGCTGCGGCCACCGGTGCGTTGCGGCACATCGCCGGTGGTACCGGCGCATGGCCGCTGCGCCACGAATCATCGCCCCAGGGCATGGCTTCGGCCGTGCCCGCGTGACACGCCAAGAACAAGAAGTCCCGACAAGACCCGAAACCGAAACTCAGCCAGCCAGTGGCCGCCATCGTCTCCGACGGCCCCGGCACACACAGACAGCATTTACCGAGAGTTCCACCATGTACACGATTCAGGGAAAGCTCGAGCAGGCGGACGTGGTCAAGTCACACGCGCCACTGGTGCGGCGCATCGCGCTGCAACTGGCGGCCAAACTGCCCGCCAGCGTACAGATCGACGACCTGATCCAGGCCGGCATGATCGGCCTGCTCGACGCCGCCAAGCGCTATGAAGACAACCACGGTGCGCGGTTCGAGACTTATGCCAGCCAGCGTATTCGCGGCGCCATGCTCGACGAGGTGCGCGCCAACGACTGGCAGTCGCGCAGCCTGCGGCAGTTCACGCGCAAGATCGAACGCACGCAGCGCCAGCTCGAACAGAAGCTCGGCCGCACACCGATCGATTCGGAAGTGGCCGCCGAGCTGGAGATGGCGCTCGACGAATACCAGGAGCTGCTCAACGAGGTCTATGGCTGCCAGTTGCTGCACTACGAGGATTTCGAGCGCTCGGGAGAAGAAGATTTCCTGGATCGCCACCTCGGCGTGACCGATGACGGCAACCCGCTCACCGTGCTGATGGAGTCCGGCATGCGCGATGCGCTGATCCGCGCCATCGACAAGCTGCCCGAACGGGAGAAGCTGGTGCTGTCGCTGTGCTACGACCAGGAACTGAACCTGCGCGAGATCGGCGCGGTGCTGGAGGTCACGGAATCGCGCGTGTGCCAGATCCGCAGCCAGGCCATCACGCGCCTGCGCAATCAACTGCGCGGCATGCTGTGATGCGCAGCGCCATGGTCAACCCCTGCATCGCTGCCGCGCTCTGCGCGGGCTTCGCACTGGCGGCTGCGCGCAGCGATGCGCAGACCGTGGCGCCGGTGTTCATGAAGGCCACGTACGAGCTTGCCGGATCGCGCTACGCGTGGACTGCCTCGGTGCAGGCGCCCCAGATCACGAATCGGGGCCAGCGCACGTTGTCGTCGCCCGTGATGCCGGTGGCCACCATGCCGCAGGCATCGGGACAGATCACGTCCGTGCGCTGGCGCTACAGTTTCACGCGCGTGCCGCCGGTCGACATGCAAGCCTACCTGTGCAACGCAGATCGATGCGTGCTGTTGCCGGGCGCCGAAGGCAAGACCGACGCCTTTGTGGGCGACAACGCCACCAAGGGTTTTGTCTTCGCGTATCGCGTGCCGGGTCAGGGCAGCCTTGCCCCGATGCTGCAGGGCCGCAGCAACGAAGTGACCGTCAGCTATCGCTGATTGTCAGCACTGCGCGCTCGATGGCACGTTTCGTGCGCCTTTCCGGCCACGCAACGTGCAGAGTGCGCGACACAGAACCCCGCAATCCCCTTCCTGTGTGACCCCGGCTACACGGCGAACATGATCGCCGTGTAATTCCTACGCGCAAGTCTCGCCACGTTGCTCCCTCAGCCCATGAGCCTGAAAGGATCGACGATGGAAGAATTTAGCGACATCAAACTTTCGCGGCGCGAGTTCGTGATGGTCGGCGCGGCCTCGGTCTCGGCGGTTGCCGTACCGGCTGGCGCGGCCACGCCTTCCACACAGCGTACTCCGGCGTCGATGACGCCTGTGGCGGCAAACGTTTCATTCGTGGTCAACGGGCAGCCTCGCTCGCTGCAACTCGACACGCGCACTACGTTGCTCGATGCCCTGCGCGAACATCTGCATCTCACGGGCACGAAGAAGGGCTGCGACCACGGACAGTGCGGCGCCTGCACGGTGATCGTCGATGGGCGGCGCATCAATGCCTGTCTGACGCTGGCCGTGATGCACGAAGGTGCGAAGGTGACGACCGTGGAGGGACTCGGCACGCCCACGCGCATGCATCCGATGCAGGTGGCCTTCGTGAAGCACGACGGCTATCAATGCGGCTATTGCACGCCAGGACAGATCTGCTCGGCCGTGGCCGTGCTCGATGAAATCCGCGCAGGTATTCCGAGTCATGTCAGTCCCGATCTCAACGCGCGGCCGCATGCATCGCCAGGCGAGATCCGCGAGCGGATGAGCGGCAATATCTGCCGCTGCGGCGCCTACTCCAATATCCTCGAAGCGATCACCGAAGTTGCAGGGAGCCAGTCATGAACCCCTTCACCTACGCGCGTGCGCATTCCCCCGCCGAGGCTGCGGCGGCAGCCATGCAATCGCCCGGTGCGCGCTTCATCGCGGGCGGCACCAATCTGCTGGACCTGATGAAACTCGGCATCGAGACGCCGACGCACCTGATCGACGTGAACGGTCTCGCGCTCGACAAGATCGAAGCGACGCCGCAAGGTGGATTGCGCATCGGCGCACTGGTGCGCAACACCGATCTGGCTGCCGATGCGCGGGTGCGACGCGACTACGGTGTGCTGTCGCGCGCGTTGCTCGCGGGGGCTTCGGGCCAGTTGCGCAACCGCGCCACCACGGCGGGCAATCTGCTGCAGCGCACGCGGTGCCCCTATTTCTACGATACCAACCAGCAGTGCAACAAACGCAATCCGGGTAGCGGATGCGCGGCGATTGGTGGCATCAGCCGCCAGCATGCAGTCATCGGCAGCAGCACGGCGTGCATTGCCACGCATCCCAGCGATATGGCGGTGGCGATGCGTGTGCTCGACGCGAGCGTGGAGACGGTGCAGCCCAACGGCGCACGCCGCGTGATTCCGATTGCGGACTTCCACAAGTTGCCGGGCAATACACCTCATATCGAAACGGTGCTGGAGCGCGGCGAGCTGATTACCGCCGTCACGCTGCCGGCCCCGCTGGGCGGCACGCATGTCTATCGCAAGGTGCGGGATCGCGCATCGTATGCGTTTGCCCTGATCTCCGTGGCAGCCATCGTGCAGCGAGACGGCACGGGGCGCGTGGCGCTGGGCGGTGTGGCACACAAACCGTGGCGCGTGGAAGCCGCCGATGCGGAGATGGCGCACGGACCCACTGCGGTCACGCAACGATTGCTCGATGGCGCCACACCGACAACCGATAACGAGTTCAAGCTGCAGCTCGTGCGCCGCACGCTGGCTGCGGTGATGATGCAAGAGAAAGGAGCGAAGTCATGAAGTTCGACACTCCTGCTACCACCAATCCGATCGACCAGTTGCGTGTGGTCGGCCATCCCACCGACCGCATCGATGGCGCGCGCAAGACCACAGGCACCGCGCCGTATGCGTACGAACGTCACGACGTGGTGCCGAATCAGGCGTACGGCTACGTGCTCGGCGCAGGCATCGCCAAGGGACGCATCGCATCGATGCAACTTGATGCCGCGCGTCGCGCACCGGGCGTACTCGCCATCGTGACAGCCGCCAATGCGGGCAAGCTGGGCAAGGGCGAGCGCAATGCGGCGAAGCTGCTGGGCGGTCCCGAGATCCAGCATTATCATCAGGCGATTGCACTGGTGGTGGCGGAGACATTCGAACAGGCCCGCGCGGCGGCCATGATGATTCGGGTGTCATACACGAAAGAATCCGGCAGCTACGATCTGGCTCACGCCTGCTGCTACGCCAAGCCGCCGTCGAAGGATCAGGAACCCGATACCGCCGTAGGTGATTTCGCAGGAGCCTTTGGCGCAGCGCCCGTGCAACTCGATGCGAAGTACACCACGCCGGACCAGTCGCACGCGATGATGGAGCCGCATGCGTCGATTGCCGCGTGGAATGGCAACCGGCTCACGCTGTGGACATCGAACCAGATGATCGCGTGGGCGCACAAGGATCTGGCTGAAACGCTGCGGGTGCCGAAGGAGAATGTGCAGGTCATCTCGCCGTTTATCGGCGGTGGCTTCGGCGGGAAACTGTTCGTGCGCGCGGAGGCGTTGCTGGCGGCGCTGGGTGCGCGCGCCGCGCGTCGTCCCGTGAAGGTGGCGCTGACGCGTCCGGTGATGGGCAACAACACCACGCACCGTCCGGCCACGATCCAGCGCATTCGCATCGGCGCCACGCGCGACGGCAAGATCACGGCCATCGGCCATGAAAGCTGGTCCGGCAACCTGGAGGGCGGCGATCCGGAAACGGCGGTCATGCAGACGCGTTTGCTGTATGCGGGCGCCAACCGCATGACCGCGATGCGGCTCGCCACGCTCGATCTGCCCGAAGGCAACGCGATGCGTGCGCCGGGCGAGGCGCCGGGCATGATGGCGCTGGAAATCGCCATCGACGAAATGGCCGAGAAGCTTGGCATGGACCCTGTGCAGTTCCGTATCGTCAACGACACGCAGGTCGATCCCGAGAAGCCAGAACGTCCGTTCTCGCAGCGTCGTTTTGTGGAATGCATGCAGCAGGGCGCCGAGCGCTTTGGCTGGAATCGTCGCAACCCGAAACCAGGGTCGATGCGTGAAGGACGATGGATGATCGGCATGGGGGTGGCATCGGCATTCCGCAACAACCTGGTGATGAAATCCGCCGCGCGTGTGCGTATCGATCAGGGTGGTGCGGTGGTGGTGGAAACCGACATGACCGATATCGGCACGGGCACGTACACAATCATCGCGCAGACCGCTGCGGAGATGATGGGCGTGCCGCTTGAACAGGTGGTGGTGCGGCTCGGCGATTCATCGTTTCCGATATCGGCGGGATCGGGTGGACAGTGGGGCGCCAACAGTTCGACCGCGGGTGTGTATGCAGCATGCGACAAGCTGCGCCAGACGTTGGCACGGCGCGCAGGGTTCAACACCAATGACGTGACGTTCGAAGGTGGCCAGATCCGTGCAGGTGGCCGTAGCGTGCCGCTCGCGCAGTTCGCGGGTGTGTCCGCCGAAGACGCGATCGAGTTCGGCGACCTCGACAAGAAATATCAGCAATCCACCTTTGGCAGCCATTTCGTGGAGGTGGCCGTGGATATGGCCACAGCAGAGATCCGCGTGCAACGCATGCTGGCGGTCTGTGCGGCGGGGCGAATCCTCAATCCGAAATCCGCGCGCAGTCAGGTGATCGGCGCGATGACGATGGGCGTGGGCGCTGCATTGATGGAGGAACTTGCCGTGGACACGCGGCTTGGCTTCTTCGTCAATCATGACCTGGCGGGCTACGAAGTGCCTGTGCACGCCGATATTCCGCATCAGGAGGTGATTTTCCTGGATGAAACCGATCCGATCTCGTCGCCGATGAAAGCGAAGGGCGTGGGCGAGTTGGGTATCTGCGGCGTGGCTGCAGCAGTGGCGAACGCGGTGTACCACGCGACGGGTGTGAGGGTGCGGGATTATCCGGTGACGCTGGATAAGTTGCTGGCGGGGATGCCGGTGGTGGCATAAACGCGACCGCTCCGCGAAGGTTTGCTCCCCTCTCCCGCAAGCGGGAGAGGGGCGGGGGAGAGGGCCAGCGGTGCAAATCGCGAGGTGGTCGGCAAGCAGAGCGGGCCTGTCAGGAATTTTGTGTGTAGGGCATAACATGTCGTTAAGGAGCATGTATGCCACGCAAACCGAAAGCCCCATTGCGGGAATTGCCCGCCATCCGGAAGGAATTGATT
>NZ_SCMX01000125.1 GCF_005503625.1 Cupriavidus sp. 2SB
GGATGGTGGAGCGGGGGAGATATCGGCAGGATGTTTTTAATTGAGGTAATTGCTTCCCTGTCGGTTTGCTCCCCTCTCCCGCAGAGCGGGAGAGGGGTTGGGGGAGAGGGCCAGAAGTTCTGCTTGCCGACACCTCGCGATTTTCACCGCTTGCCCTCTCCCCTACCCCTCTCCCAGAGGGAGAGGGGAGAACACCAACGCGAAATCAGCGGGCGGACTGCAACGCCGCGATCCGCGCTTCAATCGGCGGGTGGCTCGAGAACAGCGCCAGCCACGACTTGCCGCCCGAGATGCCCATCGCCTGCATGTTCTGCGGCAGGCCATCGGCATCGAGACCACCGAGGCGACGCAGTGCGGACACCATCGGCGACGGCGAGCCCATCAGTTGCGCAGCGCCTGCATCGGCGCGGTATTCGCGATGACGCGAGAACGCGGCAACGATGATGCTGGCGAGGATACCGAACACGATCTCGCAGACCACGACGGTGATCATGTAGCCGATGCCGGGGCCGCTCGACTCCTCGTCGTTGCGGCGCAGCCACGAGTCGACGAAGTAGCCCACCACGCGTGCCATGAAGATCACGAACGTGTTCACCACGCCCTGGATCAGCGTCAGCGTGACCATGTCGCCATTGGCGATGTGCGCCACTTCGTGCGCGAGCACAGCCTCCACCTCGTCATGCGACATCGATTGCAGCAGGCCGGTGGACACCGCCACGAGCGAGTTCTTCTTCGAGGCACCGGTCGCAAACGCGTTGGGCTCGCCATCGTAGATTGCCACTTCAGGCATTGGCAGGTTGGCGCGCGTGGCGAGCTTCTGCACGGTCTGCACAAGCCACAGCTCGGTGCTGGTGCTCGGATGCGTGATGACCTGCGCACCCGTAGACCACTTGGCGATGGTCTTGGACATCAGCAGCGAGATGAACGAGCCGCCGAAGCCCATCAGCGCGGCAAACGCCAGCAGGGTGCCGAGATTCAGTCCGTTGGAAGTCAGGAAGCGGTTCACGCCCAGCAGGCTGGCCGTGAAGCTGAGGACGAGCATGACGGCGAGGTTGGTCGCCAGGAACAGGAATATTCGTTTCATGGATGTGGGGATAACAAGACGCGGCGGGGCCGCAAGCGCGCACGGCACGGGTAGCGTGCCATGCAACGTAAGGGCGCGGAAGAGACTCCGCGCGAAACGGGGTCAGCCGCGCGGTGGGCGCGGCAGCAGAGGCAGGTCGGGATCGGGCAATCGCGCCACCGCGTAGCGGGGCACGGTGCCGCGTGCAGCAGAGGCCATCACGCGCGGCACGGGCGCGGGCAGCAACTGCTCGGCAAAATCGGCGCCGAGTGGCGTCGGTTCGGCGGTATCCGAGGGATAGGAAGAATCGGGCGCAAGAGGCGCGGCGAGGTCGGCCTGATCAGCCGCCACCGCGAAGTTCTCTTGCGCGAGCGGCGCGGGTTGCACCATGTCGATGCCGCTGGCCGATGCCGACATGCCAATGCCGGCCCATGCCTGCAGGGGCAGGAAGGCAAGCAGCACGATCATCAACAGGAAGCGAAGCGGTTGCACGGGGGCGGGTGACGCAGGAGACAGAAAATGTTGCTGTCGATTCTACAGGATGGCGAACCGGTGCGCAGGGTGCGCCCCGAGCTACGCGGCTTATCTATCCGACCGATCACCCGACGACATGAAGTGCCGCCCGCGTGCCCCACCACGCGGCTTCCTCGAAGACCGACAGCCCGGACAGATCGGCATGCGCGAACAGCACCGGACCATCCGCCGCACGCAACGCGGCAAGGCCGGGGTTGGCAAGGAAACCGGGCACCGGCGTGGCCATCGCGTGACCGCGTGCGGTGATCTCCGCGGCATCGGCATGACGCCAGAACTCGCGGCCATAGACTTGGCGCAGATCGGCGCTGGCGATCTCCATCAGCGCTGCGGGCGAGGCGTCGGCCAGCCAGCGGCGCACGGTATCGGGATCGGCACCAGCCGGTACGCCTGCCGCAGCATCGAGCGGACAATACGCCGTGAAAGCCGTTTGCGCCGGGCGCGCCTGCCTGATCCATTGATGGGTGGCCACCACATAGCCCAGCCCGCGCGATCCATGCACGACGTTGTCCCACGCCAAAGGCACGCCGGCCGCTTCCTGCGGAAAGCCGCGCAAGCGGAACGATGACACCAGCCACGGCGCGTGATGCTGCAGGTGCACGGCGGGATCGAAGCCGAGCGGGCCCAGCGGCATGATGCGTGCAGCCACATGAAGCGGCATCGCGCAGATCACGCGGCGCGCACGGATGTGGCGCAGTCTCGGCGGCTGGGTGATGCCATCCGGCCATTGCACGGTGAGCACGCGCACGCCTTTGCCATCCGGCTCGATGCGAACGGCCATGCCCGGTTGTCGCCAGGGCCGTTGCTGGCCCACGCGGCGGTCGATCTTCGTCACAAGCCGCGTGACAAGTCCGTGCAGCCCATCGGGCCAGGTCAGCACGGCGCCATCGGTGGCATTGCTCGCATGGCCGCCCCGGCTCGCAAAGTAGTGCAGGCCGGCCCAGGCCGACACGACGTCCGAACCCGCGCCGTAGTCATCGCGGCAGCAGTAGTCCGCATACCAGTGCAGCGTAGGTGCCGTAAAACCTTCGGCGTCCAGCCATGTCCGGAAGGTCTGCCGATCGAGTGCGCGCCACGCAGGATCACGCGACGACTCGGCTAGCGGGATCGCGAACACCTTGCGGCCATCTGTGCCCGTCGTCGTGCGCAACGCATCGATGCGAGCGAGAAAACGCGTGTGCTGATCGTGGAAGGTATCGCTGTCGGGCAGCAGGCCATCGTGCCATGCGCCTTCGAAGAAGAGACGTTCCTCGGGAGCATGGACGACAAAGCGTTCGTCAAAGCGCGGACGCGCATCGAAGGGATCGCGCTCGATGACGCCCAGGTCGGCCAGCATCTCGCGCACATGGGTCGATTCAGCGGACGGCAGCGGCAGGTAGTGCGCGCCGCGCGGAAAGCCGATCTCGCCAAAGCTCCCGCCTGCGGCATTGCCGCCGAACTCGGGACCTTCGAGCATGATGAAGTTGCGATGGCCGGCGCGCGACAACTGCCACGCTGCTGACACCCCACCGATGCCACTGCCGAGAATCGCCACGTCCACGCGTTGCTCGCCATCGGGCGCGGGCCATTCGCGTATGTTGCGCATGTCGCGCAGCGCGTGACCTTCCGCCATGCCGGGACGCAGCACGAGCGGCTCGGGTTCGCGCAGCCCCACGCCCGCAAGGAAGCGCGAGGCTTCATCGCCGAGCCGCTCGCAACCTGCCAATGCAGCCGTGGATGCTGCGATCAGGAAACGTCGTCGATCCATGCTGCGATGCGCGTCACGCTATCGAATGACATTGCGCCAGTCCTTCTCGAAGTCGTGTACCAGCGTCTGTTCGTTGAGGCGGTTGGCCTGACCCTGGCGCGGCGCCATATCGGCGGGGAAGCTGAACATCAGCGCGGTGCTGGCGGCATCGAGAAATTTCAGGGGCACGTCATAGTGCGTGGGCGGCGTGTAGTCGTCGCGCTTGCCCGCGAGGATGAAGCCCCATTCGCCGAACGACGGCACATAGGTGTGATACGGCCACGTATGCAGGCCGGCTTCGCGCAGCGTGGCGTCGATATCCCAGAACGAACGCGGCGCGTAGTAGGGCGAGGTGGACTGCACCACCGCGTAACCCTTCTCGGCCAGATGGCGCGACAGCAGCCGGTACATCGGCACGGAGTAGAGCTTGCCGAGGCCGAAGTTCGAGGGGTCGGGCAGGTCGACGATGATCGCGTCGAAACTCTCGCTGTTCGTCTCCAGCCACTGCGCGGCATCGGCGTTGACGATGGTCACGCGCTTGTCGGTGAGCGAGTCCTGGTTCAGCGCGCGCAGCGGTTCGCTCCGCGAGAATAGCGTGGTCATCGCCGGATCGAGGTCGACCAGCGTGGCATGTTCGATATGCGGATACTTGAGGATTTCGCGCATCGCCAGCCCGTCGCCGCCACCGATCACCAGCACGCGCCGTGCCCAGGGCAGCGCCTGTAGCACCGGATGCACCAGCGCTTCGTGATAGCGGTGTTCATCGCGCGAGGAGAACTGCAGATTGCCATTGATGTACAGGCGCAGGTCGTCCTTCCAGCGCGTGATCACCAGCCGCTGGTACGGCGTGCTTTCGCTGTGGATGATCTCGTCGCCGAACTGTCCGCGCTCGGCCCATTGCGTCAGTTGCGTGGAGCCAATGAACCCGGCAGTCAGCACCGCCAGCACGATGCCGGCGCGCATCGCACGCATGATCACGCGCGAAATTTCGTTGCGGAAGATATGCAGCGTGAACAGCGCCACGCCCACGTTGAGCATGCCGAACAGGAATCCCGTGCGCGACAGCCCGAGCCGGGGCGCCAGCACCAGCGGGAACACGAGCGATACCGCCAGCGCGCCGAGATAGTCGAACGTGAGCACGCGGCTGACCAGATCGCTGAACTGCGCCTTGCGCGCGTTGAGGATGCGCATGACGAGTGGAATCTCCATGCCCACCAGCACGCCGATCACGAACACCAGCGCGTAGAGCGCGGTGCGGAACGGTGCCGACAGCCACGCGAACACCACGAACAGCAGCGCCGCCGAGATGCCGCCAAGCAGCCCGACGAGGATCTCGATATCGATGAATCGCGTGAGGACATCCTCGTCTTTCACATAGCGCGACAGCCACGACCCCACGCCCATGGCGAACAGGTAGCAGCCTATGATGGAAGAGAACTGGAGGATGGAATCGCCCAGCAAGTAGCTGGACAATGCGCCGGCGATCAGTTCGTAGCCCAGCCCGCAGGAGGCTACGATCAACACCGACAGGACAAGGGTACGGTCGCGCATGGAAGGCGGTCGCAAGGGGTCGGCGGGCGCGCAACACACGCCCAGATTGTCACGGAATTGGTAGTGGAAGAAATGGGACTGCGGATATACTTTGCCGCAACTTCCTGCGGCAGCAGCACGATACGGACAACCCGGACATGCAACCCATCTACGCCTACGCGGAGCACCTGCTGGCAAGCCTTGTGCTGCTGGTAGTGTTCGTCGGAGTCTACACCAGGATCACCCCGTTCCACGAGTTCACGCTGATCCGCCAGGGCAACATCGCGGCGGCGTTGTCACTGGGTGGGAGCGTGCTTGGATTCTGCTTCACGCTGTCATCGAGCATCCAGCACAACGACACGTTCCTGATGTTCCTGGTCTGGTCGTTTGGTGCGATGCTCGCGCAGGCCGTGGTCTATGCCGCGCTGGCCCGCGCGCTGCCCGACATGGACGCGGCCATCGAATCGAACAACATCGCCATGGGCGGGCTCATGGGCACGATGTCGGTATCGGTGGGCGTGCTGAACGCCGCCTGCCTGTCCTGAACCGCCGCAACCTTCCCTTTAGCGAGGCGCAGCCATGAGCATCGGGTCATTCATCAAGAAGCAGTTCATCGACATCCTCCAGTGGACGGAGGATACAGACGGCGTGCTGGCGTGGCGCCATCCGATGGAGGACATGGAAATCCAGTACGGCGGCAGCCTGACCGTGCGCGAGAGCCAGATGGCGGTCTTCGTCAACGAAGGCAAGATCGCGGACGTGTTCGGGCCGGGCATGTACAAGCTGACCACCCAGACGCTGCCGGTGCTCACGTACCTGAAGAATTGGGACAAGCTGTTCGAGTCGCCCTTCAAGTCCGACGTCTACTTCTTCAGCACGCGGCTCCAGATCGGTCGCAAGTGGGGCACGGCCCAGCCGATCACGATCCGCGATGCGGACTTCGGTATGGTGCGGCTGCGCGCGTTCGGCCTGTACTCGTACAAGATCGTCGATCCGAAGCTGTTCTACACCGAGATCAGCGGCACGCGCGCCGAGTACACGCGTGACGAGGTCGAGGAGCAACTGCGCAACCTGCTGATTGCGACGATGACCGGCACACTGGGCGCGTCGTCGATCCCGTTCCTCGACATGGCCGCCAACCAGCCGCTGATGGCGCAGACCATCCGCGAGAAGCTGGTGCCAGAGTTCGCGCGCTACGGCGTGGCGCTCGACAACTTCGCCGTGACCAACGTGTCGCTGCCGGAGGAATTGCAGAAGGCCATCGACACGCGGATCTCGATGGGCATGATGGGCGATATGGCCAAGTACACGCAGTACCAGGTGGCCAGCTCGATCCCGCTCGCGGCGCAGAACGAAGGTGGTATCGCCGGCATTGGCGCTGGACTCGCGGCCGGTGCGGTGATGGGCCAGGCCATGGCGGGTGGCCTGGTTGGCGGTGTGGCCGGCGCACCCGGCGTACCCGCGCCTGCGGTTCCGCCTGTGGCTGCTGCATCGGCTGCTGCACCCGCTGCCGATGACCCCGCCGCGCGCCTGCAGAAGCTCAAGGAGTTGCTCGACAAGAGCCTGATCTCGCAGGCGGAGTTCGATACGGCCAAGGCTGAGATCCTGAAGAAGCTGATCGGCTAAGCCTGCATGCAAACGGTCAACTGTCCGGGCTGCGGCGCGGAGGTCAGCTTTCGTTCGTCCGCCGCCGTCATGGCGGTCTGCGAGTACTGCAAGAGCACCTTGCTGCGCGAGGCCGACCAGGTGCGCGACATCGGCAAGATGTCCGCCGTGCTGGAGGACTACACGCCGCTGCAGATCCACACCAGCGGTACGTGGCAGGGGCAGGGCTTCACGCTGGTGGGCCGCATCCAGTTGCGCTACGACGCGGGGCTGTGGAACGAGTGGTACGTGCTGTTCGACGATGGTACGGACGGCTGGCTGGCCGATGCATCGGGCCAGTACATGCTCACGCGACGCGTACCGGACGACGAGGCGAAGCGTGCATCGGTCAGCAAAATGCCGCGTTTCGATGCGCTGCGTCCCGGCACGCATCTGTTCTATGGCAACCATCGTTTCGAGGCCAGCGACGTGCGCACCGCACGCTGCACGGGTGGCGAGGGCGAACTGCCGTTCCAGGTGGCATCCGGATGGACGGCCCAGGTGGCGGACTTCCGGGTCGCCGACAAATTCCTGACGCTCGACTACGCGGATGGCTATCCGCCTGCCGTGTACACGGGCCAGGCGGTGATGTTGCCGCAATTGAAGGCCCAGTTCCTGCGTGAGGCCGATGCCATCGGCCGTACCGCCGACCGCTATCGCGGCAAGGCCGTACCACTGTCCTGCCCCAACTGCGGGAGTCCGATCAGCTGGCGCATGGGCGTGGCGAGTTTTGTGGTGTGTCCGAGCTGCCATAGCGAGGTGGACTGCACCACGTCGACCGCCATCGTGCTGGAGAAACACGCCGAGATCGAGGCATTGCAGACGAGCCTGACACCCGGCGAGATCGGCACCATCGACGGCAAGCCGTACACAGTATTGGGCCTGCTGCAGTGCGTGGACGACGATGAAGAAGAATCGTCAACGTGGATCGAGTACCTGCTGTTCAACGAACAGTCCGGCTTTATCTGGCTCGTCGAGCAGGATGCGGGCTGGGACCGCGTGCAGGTGCTCGACGAATGGCCGGACACATCGTTGCCGGCATCGGTGAAGCTCGGCGGACAGAAGTACGAGCGCGGCTTCCACTACCGCAGCACGGTGCTGTACGCAGCGGGCACGTTCAACTGGCGCGTGCAGGCCGGCGACGCCACGATGCTGACCGAGTTTGGTCCTCCGGTGCGGAGGTTGACGCGCGAAGCCTCGGAGACCGAGATCGTGTGGACGCGCTCCACCACGGTCAGCCGCACGCAGGTGGCGGAATGGTTCAAGGGCAACAAGGCGCTGGCCGCCGCGAAATCACGCAAGGACACACCGCGCGCCGCCGCGCAGACCGGCGACCTGGCTTACTTCCGCAAGGTGGCCTGGGGCGTTGCCATCATCATGTGGCTGCTGAATGGACCGCTGGCGCTGTTTGGTCGGGCCAGCTTCGCCGCGCTGATTGTCGGCACGCTGTTACTGTGGGCGCCGATCTGGGTGGCTGCCTCCATGTCCGGAGGCAATGCCGATGCGGATGACGATGACGATTAAAAAGAGGGGCTGACTTGCGTTTCCTGTTTCTGGTCTACGGAATCATCATCCTGTTCGGCGTCACGTTCTACACGATAGGGTCCACGAACGGATCGTCATCGGGCAGCCGAAGCTGGGGCAGTTCCGGCGGCGGCTGGTCGTCTGGTGGCGGTGGTCACAAGTAATCTGCGATCGATACGCGATGAATGCGCCCACACTGATCTGCCCGCCTATGCTCGGCCAGCACCTGCTGCTCGACATGCAGGGCGTACTTGCGGCTGCGCTGACCGATGCGGTACACATCGAGCGTGTCCTGCGCGATGCGGCGCATGCGGCCGGCGCCACGGTGGTGGATGCGCGGCTCCATCACTTCGGTCCCGGTCTCGGCGTGACGGGGGTACTGCTGCTGAAGGAGTCCCATATCAGCATCCATACGTGGCCGGAGTACGGTTACGCGGCGGTGGATATCTTCATGTGCGGCACGGCGCAGCCCGCCCTCGGTGTCGATGTCATTGTCGACATGCTGCGGCCCGTGCATTGGCAGGTGCGAGACCATGCGCGCGGTCCGGGTTTTGCACGGCCTGCGCAACCGGTCTAGACTGGCGGCTAACCCTGTAACAACTACAGGGATGGAGGTCTGGATATGCGCATCGGCGAACTGTCGCGCCACAGCGGCTGCGACGTGGAAACCATCCGGTACTACGAGCGGGAAGGGCTGCTGGACGCACCTGCCCGCGAAGACAACGGGTATCGCCGCTATGGCGATCCGCACCTCGTGCAACTCAATTTCGTGCGCCACTGCCGTTCGCTGGGAATGAGCCTGGCCGATGTGCGGCGGCTGCGGGATTTCCAGCGCAATCCGTCGCTGGCCTGCGACGATATCGACACGTTGCTCGACCGTCAGATCGATCAGATCCACGCCCAGCGCGTGGCACTGGAGGCACTGGAAACCCAGTTGCGCGCACTGCGCCATACGTGCGAGAACCCGAATCCTCATCCGGCCAGTGAGTGCGGCATCCTGCAGAACCTGCAGCAGGCGGCCGAAGGCGCCGCATGCGAATGCCACCCGCGCCACTGAGCGGCTGAGGTTTTCCCCGCTATTTCCGGGAGCCCCTCTGCACGGGCCTGTGCTAGCATGGCCGTTCGCGTTGCGCTGACACCACGCGCAGCGGCTTTTCCTGCTTCAACTAATTCAGAAAATTCTCACGATGCCTCGTCGTCTTTCGTTCGCCGCACTTGCCATGGTCCGCTCCGCGCGACCGGTGCGCGCACGTCTGATGATGCAGCCCATCACCCAGACCCGCCGGATCAACGCCCCGCTTGATCCCGCCCGGTTCCCGGCCTGACTGACCCCGCCGCTTAGGGTCCGGTGCCGAACCGGGCCGCAGCACCGCGTTCTCCCTATCGATTCATCCACGGCCTGCCGGGCAGACTTGCTGCGCCGGCGCCGCTTTTGCGAGAGGCATTGCCATGGCAAAGACCAAAGCACCTACGCTGTACCTGACCGAACTCGACGTCACGCGCCTGGAAGCCATTGCCAGCCGCGCCGGCACCGCCGAGCTCGATGAAATGCTCGACGCACTGCTGGAGCGCGCCGCCATCGTCACGCCCGATGCCATCCCTCGCGACGTTGTGACGATGAACTCGCGCGTGGTCTGCACGCTGGAGGGTGATGCCCAGCCACGTGAGTGGACACTGGCTTACCCCGACGATGCGGATCTGGCGGCGGGACGTTTGTCCGTGCTCTCGCCGATTGGCCAGGCGTTGCTGGGTGCGCGCGCCGGGAAGACGGTGGATTACCGGTTGCCGAATGGTATGGCGCAGCGCGTGACGATTGTGGATATTGCGTTTCAGCCGGAGGCGAGTGGGCAGTTCACGCTTTGAAAGCCCCACGTTTCTAACGGTTTTCTCCCCTCTCC
The DNA here is from genome assembly GCF_005503625.1 of Cupriavidus sp. 2SB. Taxonomy (GTDB): domain Bacteria; phylum Pseudomonadota; class Gammaproteobacteria; order Burkholderiales; family Burkholderiaceae; genus Cupriavidus. The sequence continues at coordinate 9,917 of NZ_SCMX01000125.1, forward strand.
CGCACGGCGGGAGAGGGGCGGGGGAGAGGGCCAGCAGTTCAAATTGCCACAAGTCGGCAAGCAGAACCTCCAACCCTCTCCCCCAACCCCTCTCCCACTGCGCGGGAGAGGGGAGCCCTTCCAAACCTACCCTCCGGTAGCACCCGCTCGTCTCCCGACCCCGTCGTTTCACGGCTTGCAACGCACCATTCGTCGCAGCGGTATTTCTCGCTGATCTACTACCCACTAACCTTCAGTCCGTGCTCGCATCGCTACATAGATAGTGCATCGGGCAAGTTGTCGGCAGTGACCATAAAAAAGTAGTGAATCAGTTGAAGGAGTCCCAGATGAACGCCAGACGTACCCTTGGCGGTGCCCTGCTGCTCGCCGTGTTTGCCGCGTCGACCGCATTTGCCGCACCCGCCGCCACCAAGAAGGTGGGCAAGTTCGACGTGTATGCCGACGCCGCGCGCACCGGCAAGTTCGACACGTTCAGCGAAGGATCGAAGATCGGCAAGTACGATACCTTCACGGACGGTGCCCGTCAGGGCAAGTTCGATACCTTCAGCGAAGGCGCCCGGCAAGGCAAGTTCGACAGCTACAGCGAAGGCTCGCGCGCATTCAGCGGCGAGATCTCCGGATCGGCGCTCGACAACTCGCGCAATGGCGATCTGTACGGCTACAAGGTTTGATAGCCCAGCAGAAAGCAAATCGGCGACCCGCTTGATGGCGGGCCGCCGATCCTGATTTCCAGTTTCTCTCCCACCTGCGCAGCCGACCTCCTCCTTCTCTCTCCGCTGCGCAGGTGATTTTTCCCCGCCTTGTCTTTCCCGCTATCCCTTCAGACTTCGCCTAGAGTTGCTTCGCGGCGAACGTATCGCATTTGCGGATATCGCCCGTGTTGAGCCCCTGGCGCAGCCATTTCACACGCTGCTCGCTGGTGCCGTGCGTGAACGCCTCGGGCACCACATAGCCTTGCGACTGTTTCTGCAGCCGGTCGTCGCCGATGGCTGCCGCGGCCTTCAATCCTTCCTCGATATCGCCGGGCTCCAGCAGTTGCTGGTTGAGCTTTTGCGCCGTGGCGGCCCAGACACCTGCCAGGCAGTCGGCCTGCAATTCCATGCGCACCGACAACTGGTTGGCCTGCGCCTCGCCCATGCGTCGCCGCGCCGAATCGACCTTGCCCGATACGCCGAGCAGGTTCTGGATGTGATGCCCAACCTCATGCGCGATCACATACGCCTGCGCGAAATCGCCACCCGCACCAAAGCGCTGGCGCAGTTCGTTATAGAACGCGAGATCGATATAAACCTTCTGGTCGGCCGGGCAGTAGAACGGTCCCATTGCGGATTGCCCCGTACCGCACGCCGTGGGCGTGGCACCCGAAAACATCACAAGCGTGGGCGCAGCGTAACGGCGGTTCAGATCGGTCTGGAAGATGTGGTCCCACGTACGCTCGGTGTTGCCAAGGACCTTGCGCGTGAACACGCTCAACTGATCGGCGGCCGGCGCGCGCTGTGCCTGCGACTGCGGCGCCTGCTGCGGCTGGAGATTGGACGCGCCCTGCAGGATCAGCATCGGATCGATGCCGAAGAAATAGGACGCCGCCAGCGCGATGACTACCGTGCCAATGCCAATCGACTTGCCACCCAGCGGAAATCCTCCGCCGCCACCGCCCCGGCGGTCTTCCACATTCTGGCTTTCGGCTTCGTCGTCGAGACGCATATCGGGGGCTCCATCGGCTGGTGTGTGATGCCGCTGGAGTATAGCAATGGTGTCTGACGGTGTTGAGCGCTGCGGTGTTTGCTCCCCTCTGGGTTTTCTCCCCTCTCCCTCTGGGAGAGGGGGCGGGGAGAGGGCAAGCGCTTGCGTACCGAGATGGCTGATCGGAGCTTGAAAGGCCGGCCCTCTCCCCCGCCCCTCTCCCGCAAGGCGGGAGAGGGGCGGGGGAG
>NZ_SCMX01000126.1 GCF_005503625.1 Cupriavidus sp. 2SB
CCGCAGCACAACACCCGGATGCAGATGCGCCGCCAACGCATACCCTTCCTGCCTTGACCCCGGTTCATGGCACAAGGCAAAAGGCGCCACTGCCAGCGGTTCGGTCACCACCGTAAACCCCAGCGTCTCAGGCGGGTCTCCTGCGTGGGTGTCGTGATTCCCCCGCACCAGCATGCAATGCACACGCGATGGCATCGCGCGGCGCCAGTCGTGCAGGGCCAGCAGTACGGCCGCAGTCCGCGCCGCGCGGGCGTGGAGGAAATCCCCCAGAAACACGAAGTCTCGCGCCGGGTAGCGGCGAGCAAGGTCGAGCAGGCGCGCAAGGTTGTCGGCGGTGGTGCCGTGCGGCACCGGTTGGCCCCAGGCGCGGAATGCTGCCGCCTTGCCGATATGGATGTCGGCGGCCATCAGCATGGCAGCGCGGGGCCACCAGATGGCGTGTTCGGGCAGCAGCCAGAGCGTTTCGCCGGCCACCTCGATCACCTGCGCTCCGGCTTCATCAGGTGTCATAGCAGCGGCAACGGTTTCGATGGTTTGCGGGCGCGCCTCGGCTTGCGCGGGCCGCCCGATTTCGCGTGGTCGGCCATGCCGAAGCGTGCCACCTCGGCCACCTGTTCGGCATTGAGTGCCGCCTCATCATCAGCGCCAGCCTCCTCCCTCGATGCGGCGTGCTCCAGATCGGCCAGCATGCGCGCGATGCGATCGGCCAGTTTCTCCGTGCTCAGTTTCTCGCGCAGGAACTCGACGATCAGCGGGAAGGACAGCGGCGATGGCCGTTTCAACGTGCGCAGGTCGAGTTGAAGGCCGGCCATCCGGGCCAGTGTGTCGGCCAACCGGTGTGCGTGCAGTTCCTGCATCAGCACCTCGTGTTCGGCCTGCCCCAGCAGCAGGTTGCCGGGATCATGCTTGCGGAAAACCTCGTAGAACAGGCTCGACGATGCCTGCAACTGCCGCGCGCTGTGGTGTGCCCCCGGATAGCCCTGGAAGATCAGACCCGACACGCGCGCAATCTCGCGGAAGCGGCGCAGCGACAGTTCACCGGCATTGAGACTGCCCATCACATCGGCGGCAAGATCGCGCTGGCGTTCCTCGGCCAGCACCTCGGGCAGCCACCGCGACCAGTCGAGCGGCGCCGAGGCCAGCAGTTCCAGTCCATAGTCGTTGACCGCCACCGAGAACGTGGCCGGCACCTTCTGCCCGAGCCGCCAGGCCAGCAGGCTGCCAAGCCCCAGGTGCACCGAGCGGCCAGCGAACGGGTAGAGGAACAGATGCCACCCTTCGCGCGAATGAAGGGTTTCGGCCAGCAGCGTGTCGGGCGACGGCAGCGCGGACCAGCGCGCCTGCAATGCCACGAGCGGGGCGATCAGCGGGAGTTCGGGTGTGGTGGCGGGATCGAGCCGGCCAGCCTGCACCGCATCGAGCGTGGCCACCACCGCCTCTGCCAGTTCGGTGGAGAGCGGCATCTTGCTGCCGTTCCAGCGCGGCACGGTCGGGCGCTTGCCCGTGGCGCGGCGCACATAGGCGGTCATCTCCTGCACACGAACCAGTTCGAGCAGACGACCGCCAAACAGGAAGCAGTCGCCCGGCGTCAGCCGCGCGATGAAGCCCTCTTCCACCGTGCCCAGCGAAGATCCGCCACCGCCCGCCCGCGTCCAGAACCGCACCTGCATGGTGGCATCGCTGACGATGGTGCCGACGCTCATGCGATGGCGTCGCGCCAGCCGCGTATCGGGTACCCGCCACGTGCCGGTCTCGTCGGGCTGGGCGCGCCGATAGTCGGGATAGGCAGCCAGCGTGGGACCGCCCTGCCGCACGAAGTCCAGGCACCAGCGCCATTCGTCGTCGGTCATGTGGCGATAGGCCCAGGTGCTGCGCACCTCGTCGCGCAAATCGTCAGCCTGAAAACCGCCGCCGAGTGCCACGGTCACCAGATGCTGCACCAACACGTCGAGCGGCTTGTCGGGCGACTCCCGCGCCTCCATCTTGCCCGCCTGGATGGCATGGCGCGCCGCCACGGCTTCCACCAGTTCCAGGCTATGCGTGGGCACCACCGTCACGCGCGATGCGCGGCCCGGCGCGTGGCCGGAGCGCCCTGCCCGCTGCAGCAATCGCGCCACGCCTTTCGGGGAGCCGATCTGCAGCACGCGCTCCACGGGCAGGAAATCCACGCCGAGGTCGAGGCTCGACGTGCAGACCACCGCGCGCAGCGCACCATTCTTGAGATTGACCTCGACCCACTCCCGCACCGCGCGATCCAGCGAACCATGATGCAGCGCGATCTGGCCGGCCCAGTCGGGCCGCGCGTCGAGGATGGCCTGATACCAGAGCTCGGATTGCGAGCGCGTGTTCAGGAACACCAGCGATGTGCTGCTCGATTCGAGTTCGCGCAGCACATGCGGCAGCATCGACAGGCCGAGGTGCCCCGCCCACGGAAACCGGCTCGCAGCATCGGGCAGCAGCGTATCGACGATCAGCGTCTTGGGTGTATGGCCATGGACGATCACGCGACGCTCAGGCGGCACCCCGGCCAGCAACACATCGCGCGCATGGTCGAGATTGCCGAGCGTGGCGGACAGGCCCCAGATACGCAGGTCAGGCTGCCAGCGATGCAGCCGCGCCAGTGCCAGTTGCACCTGCACGCCACGCTTGCTGCCGATCAGTTCATGCCACTCGTCGACCACCACCAGCTTCACGCGCCCCAGCGCCTCGCGCGCATCGGCACGCGTCAGTAGCAGCGACAGGCTCTCCGGGGTGGTCACCAGCGCCGTGGGCAGGCGCCGCGCCTGGGCTGCGCGCTCGGTGCTGCCGGTGTCGCCCGTGCGCAGCGCCACGGCCCAGTCGAGGCCGAGTTCGGCCAGCGGCGCCTGCAAGGCGCGTGCGGTATCTGCGGCCAGCGCGCGCATCGGCGTGAGCCAGAGCACGGTCAATGGTGGCGTTGGCGCATTCGCACGCGTGGGCGGCGCGGCAAACGCCAATAGCGCGCCGAGCCACGCCGCATAGGTCTTGCCCGTGCCGGTGGTGGCATGCAGCAGGCCGCTCTGCCCTTTGCCGATGGCGTTCCACACCGCGCGCTGGAAATCGAAGGGCTGCCAGTGCCGCGCGGCGAACAGCGCCGGCAGCGATTCCGCCACGGACGGGGCCTGCAGGAACGGGGCGTTCTCGCCCTTCATGCCGGTTCCTTGACGCTCGCCGGCGGGAGCATGGCCTCCAGCGTGGCAAGGGTGTCGGCTTCCTCGATGGGCTTGTCCGTCCGCCAGCGCAGCATGCGTGGGAAGCGCACCGCGATCCCACTCTTGTGGCGCCCGCTGCGGCCGATGCCCTCGAAGCCCAGTTCGAATACCTGCGTGGGCGTGACGCTGCGCACCGGGCCGAACGATTCCACGGTGGTGCGACGCACGATCGCATCGACCGCGCGCATCTCCTCGTCGGTCAATCCCGAATACGCCTTGGCGAACGGCACCAGCGCGCGGTCGGGTGTGCCGGGCGGCGCGTTCCAGACCGCAAACGTGAAATCGGTATAGAGGCTGGCGCGCCGGCCGTGACCGCGCTGGGCGTAGATCAGCACGGCATCCACGGCGTACGGGTCGATCTTCCATTTCCACCACAGGCCCACGTCCTTGGTGCGTCCTGCGCCGTAGGCCGCGTCCATCGCCTTGAGCATGAAACCTTCCACGCCGAGGTCGCGTGACGCATCGCGCAGCCGGGCAAAGTGCGCCCAGTCATCGGCCTCCACCTGCGGACTCAGTTCCAGCGCCGGATGCACGTGATCGGCTACCACGCGCGCCAGTTGCGCGCGGCGTTGGGCCTGCGGACGGGTACGCCAATCCTCGCCCCGCCATTCGAGCAGGTCGTAGGCCATCAGGATGGCCGGGGCATCGCGCAGCAGCCTGGCGCCCACCGTCTTGCGTCCGATTCGTTGCTGCAGCAGCGCGAACGGCTGCACACGGCCATCGATCCAGATCACGATCTCGCCGTCGAGCACCGTGCCGTCGGGCAGCGATTGCGCCACCGCGGCCAGTTCGGGAAAGCGCTCGGTGATCAGTTCCTCGCCGCGCGACCAGAGCCAGGTCTGGCCGTCACGCCGCACCAGTTGGGCGCGGATGCCATCCCACTTCCATTCCACCTGCCAGCGGGATGGCGCGCCCAGCAAGGTGTCGAACTCCTCGACCGGCGCCTGCAGCGGATGCGCGAGAAAGAACGGGTAGGGCTGGCCGCCACGCGTGACCGCACTACCCTCGCCTTCGGCAGGATCGACGAGTGCGAGGAAGCGGTCTGGCGTCGGTTTCTGTGAGATATCGGTGTAGCCGACCATGCGCTCGGCCACGCGCTTGGGGTCGATGCCAGCCACCTCGCCCAGCGCACGCGTGACCAGCAGCTTCGATACCCCGACGCGGAAGCTGCCCGTGATCAGCTTGAACAGGACGAGCCGTTCGCGTGCATCGAGCGGCGGCCAGAGCGCGTCTAGCGCCGCCGTCAGCACCTCGGGCGACTGGCCGCGCAACGGTAGCAGGCGCCGCTCCACCCATTCGGCCAGCCCGGCATCATCCGCTTGTGCGCCCTCGGGCAACAGCAAGGCGATGGTCTCGGCCAGATCGCCCACGGCCTGGTAGCTTTCCTCGAAAAGCCATTCCGGCAGCCCAGCGGCGCGCTGCGCCAGTTCGCGCAGGGCCGATACCGGGACGATCTGTCGCGGCTTGCCGCCCGACAGAAAATACGCGGCCCACGCGGCATCCTCCGGTGGCGCGTGGCGGAAGTATTCGCCCAGCGCGGCCAGCTTCGCCTTGTTCGATGTGGTGCCGTCGAGCGCACTGTAGAGATCGGCAAAGGCTTTCATGCGCTGGCCTCCACAGCACTGCCGGGCTGCGCATCGCTCGGATCTTCCACGTCATCCACATCGCCAAACTCGGTCTTGAACGCCTGGGCGTCCAGCCCCTGCTCGGACAGGTATCGCACCATCACCGGCACGTTGCCATGCGTGACGATCACGCGCTGCGCGCCGGTGGCGTCAATGGCCTGCAGCAGGCCCGGCCAGTCGGCGTGGTCCGACAGCGCGAAACCGCGATCCACGCCGCGCCGGCGGCGGGTGCCGCGCAGTTGCATCCAGCCGCTGGCAAAGGCATCCGCCGCTTCCGCCCCAAAGCGACGCAGCCACGTGGACCGTTGCGCGGACGGCGGCGCCACCACAAGCGCCCGCTGCAAGGCCGGACCGCGGGCAGGCAGGTCGGACACGATCATCGTCGGCGCCAGCTGCACCCCGGCCTCGGCATAGGCGCGATTCAGGCCGGTCATCGCGCCATGGACGATGATCGGCCCCGGCATCGCCAGATCGGTGCCGGCGTGGCGCAACAATCCGTGCAGGACGCGCTGCGCCTTGCCGAACGCGTAGCAGTACAGCACGCTGGCGCGGCCCGCTTCGGCGTTGAGCTGCCACCATCGGAACATCTCGGCCATCAGCACGGGCTGGGACTGCCAGCGGTAGATGGGCAGCCCGAAGGTGCTTTCGGTGATGAAGGTGTCGCAGCGCACCGGCTCGAAGGGCGCACAGGTGCCGTCGTCCTCCACCTTGTAGTCGCCCGAGGCCACCCAGACCTGCCCGCCGTGTTCGAGCCGCACCTGCGCGGAACCGAGCACATGACCCGCCGGATGCAGGCTCAGCGTGACCCCGTGATGGGTAATGCGCTCGCCGTAAGGCAGCGTATCCAGCGTGATGCCGGGCAGCCGCGCCAGCAGCACGCCGCGCCCCGGCTCGGCGCAGAGGTAGTGTTCGTGCCCAAAGCGGGCATGGTCGGAATGGGCGTGCGTGATGACGGCGCGCGACACAGGCCGCCAAGGATCGATATAGAAGTCGCCGGGCGGGCAGTACAGGCCTTCCGGCCTGGCAACGATCAGATCCGACGGCATGTCATCCGGCCTCGGCCCTGGCAGGCGTCTGGCTCTGCTCGGCACGCCGCGCCTTGGCCTGACCCCGTATGTTCAGCACTGCCAGCGCGAACTGAAGCACCACCAGCGCCCATCCTCCCGTATGCAGCCCCCACGCTACCCACAGTGCATTGCTGGCCAGGAATATCCAGAAACCGGCCTTGCGGCGCCCGGCGCTTGCCGATCCCACCAGCCAGGTGGCCAGCACAGTGATGACCATCGCTGGCCATTGCAGGGCATCCAGCCAGTCCATCGTTGTCTCCACAGTTCCCGAGTTGGCCCGAGTTGGCCCCATGGATCAAGACTAGGCTTCTGTGCCTGTACCGTCAGCCGTGCCGCTTCCCGTTCCGGTGTCGGTGGTTTCTCACACGGAATGTGTTGTTTCTGCGGCACATCATGCCGCAATGCCGATTTCAGTTGCGGCGTCAATCAGCGGGCCGCCGATAGTGTGAACTATCAATCCCTCCTAGAATCGTTTTTGTTTGATGTGCGCACCTTCCTGCGCCCCCCTTTCACCCCATCACGAAAGACGCCCCATGCGCCGAGAAAACCAGCGACTAGCCGACCTCCTGCGGGACGACCAGGCCAACCTCCTGAGCGGCTGGGCCGCGGAGTATCACAAGTACGCCGAAGGCCGCGGGCTGACCCGTGATTTGCAGGCGCAACAGACATCGATCCTGCGCGAGCTGGAAGCCGGCATCCGGGCCGACGGCAATGCCGACAATTTCAACGATCCGGCCTGGCGTGTCCTGCGCGAGGTGCTGGCGCAGCTCTCCAACGAACGCGCGGCCCAGGGCGAGACCGCCGACGTGACCAGCGGCTTCGTGCTGGCGCTCAAGCGCCCGATCTTCGACGGCCTGCAACGCCAGACCGGTGGTGCGATAGAAGGCCAGATCGACGTGATCTGGCTGACCTCGGCCGTGGTGGACCGCATGGCGCAGTGGACAGTCGCCAATTACCAGAAGACGCGCGAGGACATCATCGTGCGTCAGCAGCACGAACTGATGGAACTGTCCACGCCAGTCATCAAGCTGTGGGACGGCGTGCTGGCCGTGCCGCTGATCGGCACGCTGGACAGCAGCCGGGCGCAGATGGTGATGGAATCGCTGCTCGAACGACTGGTGGAAACCGGCTCGGAACTGGCGATCATCGACATCACCGGCGTGCCCACCGTGGATACGCTCGTGGCGCAGCACCTGATGAAGACCGTCACGGCCATCCGCCTGATGGGTGCCGAGAGCATCATCAGCGGCATCCGGCCGCAAATTGCGCAGACCATCGTCCACCTGGGCATCGACTTGCAGGGCATCGTCACCAAGTCCACGCTGGCCGACGCGCTGCGCACGGCCATGCGCATGACCGGCCACACGGTAGCCCGGGCCGCCAGCTAAGCCGGCCGCATACAAAGATCGGGAAGAGATCGACATGGAACGCATTCCAATCCTGCGGATGGGCAAGCACCTGCTTGTGACCATCCAGATCGACATGCAGGACCAGACCGCGCTGCAGTTGCAGGAAGACCTGGCCACGATGGTGGACAAATCCGGCGCCAATGGCGTGCTGATCGACGTCTCCGCGCTGGAAATGGTGGATTCCTTCATCGGCCGCATGCTGGTCAGCATCTCCGACATCGGCCGGCTGCTGGGCGCCACCACCGTGGTAGTGGGCATCCGCCCGGCGGTGGCCATCACGCTGGTGGAACTGGGCCTGTCCCTGGGCGGCGTGAAAACAGCGCTGAACGTGGAGCGCGGCATGGCCCTGCTCGACGCCAACCGGACAATCTGACGTGGCGACCGAACTGGCCCCCACCGGCAGCGCACCGATTCGCGACGAGCGCGACATCGTGCAGGCCCGCGCCCTGGTGCGCACCCTCACCGCCCAGCTGAAGTTCTCGCTGGTGGAGCAGACTAAGATGATTACGGCGGCCAGCGAACTGGCGCGCAACACGATGGTGTACGGCCGGGGCGGCGAAATGCGCTGGGAAATCGTGGCCGAAGGCATCCGGCGCGGCTTGCGGCTGCATTTCGAGGATCAGGGCCCGGGCATTCCGGATGTGGAGCAGGCGCTGGTGGATGGCTGGACCACGGGCAGCGGACTCGGCATGGGCCTGTCCGGCACCAAACGGCTGGTGAACGATTTCGCCATCCGCACGAAAGTTGGCGAGGGAACCTGTGTCAGTATCACTCGGTGGAAGTAAGCATCACGGCCCACACCGTGCGGTGCCGATGGGCGATCCGAGCCGCGTGGGCGAGGCGCGGCGGTACGTGGCCGATCTGGCCACGCGGCTGGACTTCGACGCCATCCAGCGCGGCCGGCTGGCGGTAGCCGTCAACGAACTCGGCAACAACCTGCTGCGCCACGCCACCAACGGCCGGCTGCTCATGGCCGCGCGCGACATCAACGGCGGCATTGCCATCGAGTTGATGTCGATCGACGATGGTCCCGGCATGGCGGACCTGCAGACGTGCATGCGCGATGGCTACTCTACGGCAGGCAGCGCGGGCGAGGGCCTGGGCGCCGTGCAGCGCCTGGCCGACGATTTCGACGTACACACGCGTGCTGGCGACGGCACGCTGATCCTGGCCCGCTTTTATCGCAGCCGCGACGCGGCGGGCAACGCCGTGCGGCCCCGCAAGGGGTTCACGGTCGGCGCCGTCTGCGTGCCTGCACCCGGCGAGCAGGTCAGCGGCGACGGCTGGGAAGTGGCGCTGCTCGACTCTCACGCCGACGTGGTGATGGCCGATGGTCTGGGCCACGGTCCGGACGCCGCCGATGCCGCCGACGCCGCGCTGGCGGTGTTCGACGCCGCACAGGGCGCGATGCCCGGCGTGTACGTGGATCGCGCCCATGTTGCGCTGCGCGGCACCCGTGGGGCCGCTGTGGGTGCCCTGCGGCTCGATGCCGAAGCCAACCGCATCCGGTTTGCCGGGGCGGGCAACATCATGGGCCGGGTAATCTCGGGCCTCGCGGACCGCACGCTGGTCACGCAGAGCGGCACCGCCGGCCTGCAGGTGCGGAGCGTGCAGGAGCAGGAAATCGAATGGCCATTGCATGCGCTGGTGATCCTGCACTCGGATGGCATCCAGTCACGCTGGCAACTGGGGGACCCGAGCCTGCTGCAGCGCGACCCGGCCATCGTGGCCGCCTTCATCTTCTGGAAATTCGGCCGCGGCCGCGACGACGCCACGGTCGTGGTGGTGCGACGCACCGAAGCCTGACATCGAGCGATTCCTCATGAGCAGCTCCCCTCCCACCTCCGCCGCGCCGTCCCAAGACCTTGCCGCCCTGCGTGAAGCGCTCGACGCCCGTACGCAGGAAGTGGAGGCGCTGCGCGCCGAAATCGAGGAAACCAATCGCGGCGTGCTGGCGCTGTACTCCGAACTCGACATGCAGGCCGACCAGTTGCGGCAGGCCACCGAACTCAAGAGCCGCTTCCTGGCGTACATGAGCCACGAGTTCCGCACGCCGATCGTCTCGATCCAGAGCATCACGCGCCTGCTGATCGACCGCGTGGACGGGCCGCTCACGCCCGAGCAGGAGAAGCAGGTCATGTTTGTGCGCGACACTGCGGCCGAGTTCGCGGAGATGGTCAACGACCTGCTCGACCTGGCGCGGCTGGAAGCAGGCCGCGTGGACGTGTCGCCGGCCTGGTTCGACATGGTGGCCCTGTTCGACGCGCTGCGCGGCATGTTCAAACCTGTGCTGACCAATCCAGAGGTGTCGCTGATCTTCGAGGAACCGCACGGCGTGCCCAAGCTGTTCAACGATGACCGCAAGCTCTCGCAGATCCTGCGCAACTACATCTCCAATGCGCTGAAATTCACGCCCAGCGGCGAGGTGCGCGTGGCGGCGCACTACGACGATGAGAACTCCATCACCTTCTCCGTGCGCGATACCGGCATCGGCATCCCGCCCGAATCGCACGGCGAAGTCTTTCAGGATTTCGTGCAGATCGACTCCCCGCTGCAGCGGCGCTATCGCGGCTCGGGTCTCGGGCTGGCGCTATCCAAGCGGCTGGCCGAACTGCTGGGCGGCCGTGTCGGCTTCGAGAGCGAAGTGGGTGTGGGTTCGCGCTTCTACGTGACCGTGCCGGCGACCCTGCCGGGCACGGCTGGCATGTCTTCCGGAGATGGCCATGGCGGGTGAAATCCTGGCGCCGGTGCCCCACCCCAACCACGATGGCACGCCCCCGCGGGTGCTGGTGGTGGACGACAACCCCGTTACGCGGTATGCCACGGTACGCGTGCTCAGCGCGGCGGGTTTCCAGACCATCGAGGCCGAGAGCGGACAGGAGGCGCTGCAGCGCGCCGACACCAGCGTGTCTGCCGTGGTGCTCGACGTCAATCTGCCCGATATCGACGGCTTCCAGGTCTGCCGCACGCTGCGCAGCCGGCCGGAGACGGCCACTGTGCCGGTGGTCCACCTGTCCGCCACCTATGTAGCCGACTACGACAAGGTGCGCGGGCTCGATGCCGGCGCCAGCGCCTACCTGATCCATCCAGCCGAACCGGCCGTGCTGGTGGCCACGATTTCCTCGCTGCTGCGCGCCAGCGCAGCCGAGCGCTCGATGCGCGAAAACGAGGCCCGCTTCCGCGCCATCTACCATCAGGCTATCGGCGGCATCTGCACGCTGGACCTGGCCGGCCGCTTCGTGGATGTGAATCCGGCGCTGCTCGGCATGCTCCAGCGCCCCGAGCCCGAACTGCTGGGCCAGCCTGTAGCCGCCTTCGCTCCGCTGGAATGGCGCGACAAGGTGGCCGAGGCCACCGGCTATTCGCAGCAGGACGGCTGGCAGGGCACGTTCCCGCTACAGGATGCCCATGGCGAGACCATGCACCTGGAATGGAGCATCTCGGCGGTGCTGGAGAACGGCGTCAAGGTGGCCGTGGTGTCGAACATTACGGACCACATCAACCTGGAGCGCCAGCGCCAGCAGTTGATCGAGCGCGAGCAGGCCGCGCGTGCGGCCGTGGAGCGGCTTAACCGGATGAAGGACGATTTCATCGCCATCCTGTCGCACGAACTGCGCAACCCGCTGAACGTGATCTCGGTCTGGACGCACGTGCTGTCGCGACATGTGGAGTCCGAGGAAGGCCGGCGCGGACTGGCGGCGGTGGAGCGCAATATCGCCATCCAGCGGCGGCTGGTGGCGGACCTCGTCGATGTATCGATGCTCAACGTCGGCAAGATGAAGCTGGAGCGCGAACGCGTGAATCCTGCCGAGGTGGTGCGCGCCGCGCTGGACAGCATGCAGACGCAGGCCGAGGAGCGTCACGTGAAGCTGGCGGCAGAACTCGCACCCAGGCTCGCCCCGGTGGCGTGGCTCGATGCCGCGCGCTTCCAGCAGATCCTCTGGAACCTGGTGTCGAACGCCATCAAGTTCTCGCCCGAGGGCGAGACCGTGCGCATCGTCGCCACGTCCGACAGCGACTACCTGCACGTCAGCGTGATCGACCGAGGACGCGGCATTCCCACCGATTTCCTGCCGCTGCTGTTCGACCGATTCACCCAGAGCGAGGACGCCAACCGCCGCAAGCACGGCGGGCTGGGCCTCGGCCTGGCCATCGTCAAGCACCTGTCCGAGATGCACGGCGGCACGGTGCGCGCGGCAAGTGCCGGTCCAGGGCTGGGTTCGACATTCGAGGTGCTGATTCCGCTCGACGATCCGTCCCGCGCCGATGATGCCGGCACCCGCCCAC
>NZ_SCMX01000127.1 GCF_005503625.1 Cupriavidus sp. 2SB
TCCCCTGCGCGCGCGGCTTCCACAGCAGCATTCAACGCCAGGATATTGGTCTGGAAAGCAATGCTGTCGATGACCGCGATGATGTCCACGATGCGGCGCGAATCGGCCTCGATGTCCGTCATGGTCTCCTGCATGCGGGACACGGCGTGCCCGCCTTCTGTTGCAATGCGCACGGCATCGCCCGCGAGTGCCATGGCTTCCGTAGCATTGCCCGCGTTCTGCTGCACGATCGAGGTCAGCTCCTCCATGCTCGCCGCCGTCTGCTCCAGCGACGATGCCTGTTCCTCGGTGCGCTGCGACAAGTCCGTATTGCCTTGTGCAATCTGTTCGGCTGCCACCAGCACGTTCTCGGCGCCTTCTTTCGTCTCACCGATGAGGCCGCGCCACGACGCCACCAGTGCCATCAGGTGCCGCTTCACATCGCTGAATTCATCGCGCCCGTGCGCATCGATATGCACGCTCAGGTCGCCATCGTGAATACGGGCCACCAGATGCGCCACGTCATGCACGTCGTCGCGCATGCCTCGGCTAAAACCGGCGAACAGGTACAGCGCGCCGCCCACGGTCATCGCCGCCACCACGATCAATGCCGCCAACTTTCGCTTGTGCGCGGCGATCCGTTCTTCGAGCATCTCGCCGGCCAGTGACGTGAATTCCCGATTGACCGCCGAGACGGCATCGATGGCGGCCGTACCTTCTGCGAAATACGTCTTGGCATCGATGTTGATTCCGCTCGACCCCAGCATGTTCACTTTGAGCGTGCGATAGAAGTTGTCCATCGCCGCCAGTTGCTTGCCCGCAGCCTCCACGCGGCCACGATAGGCGGGCGTGTCGACCAGCACGCGCGCGATGTCGCGGCGCACGGTCTCCAGTCCATCCTGGATCTGTTCGGCCAGCGCAGCCAATTCGGCCTGCTGCGCGGCATCGGAGTAGCCACCTTGCGCGATGATGCCCGCGCCACGCCCGCGCGCCAGCGCACCCAACTCCGCCAGCTTGGGCATCGGGCCCACCATGAGGTTGATCAGGTAATAGGAGCCTGCCTCCGGATCGAGCGCGAGTGTCGAGTGGTCGGCCACGTCACCGATAAACAGCCGCGTGTGCTTGACCAGCGTGGTATGGCGCTCGAACAGCGGACCGGCAGGCGTATCGAGTCCGAGCTTGCGGATCTGCTGCCATGCCTCGTCGAGCTTCTTCGCATCGGGCACCACGTCGAACGCGGTCACTGTTGATGCGTCGGCGAGCAGCGCGGAAAGATGCTGCGCGGCCTTGCCATCGGCAGCATCGAACGTAGCCTTGAAGCTGGTGTTGCCGAGCAGCACGCCATTTGCCGCGCCACGACGCACCTGCGTCTCGCGCATGAAATCGAGTGCCTGCGAGACGAGCTTCAATCCGAGTACTTCATTACGCGTATCGCGCACCGACTGCACGGACTGCTGCATCACGGCGAACAGTGCGCCGCACAGTGGAATCAGGAACAGCACGGACAACAGCACCAGCTTGCGCGTGATGGTCAGGCGTGCCATCAACCGTACGGCAGGAGTCAGGAAAGCGGCCACGATGGTCCTTTGGAGAGGTGTCTTTTTTGCGAGTCTGGTGATAGGTCCCAATGCTCGCTGTATCGACGCCAATCCGCAGAAATAAAGCGGTTTTCCTGGCTATTTCCCGTTATTTTTCATGCCGCACAAAGGCAGTGCGAACGGCGCACGATGACGGTGCGCCGCGCACGCTTTTCGCGCGAGCTTTCACGCGAGTTTCCACCCGTGCCTCAGGCCGTGGCGCCACCATCCACGCCAATCGTCTGCCCGGAGATATAGCGTCCTGCCGGCGAGGCCAGCAGTACTGCAAGGCCCGCTACATCGCTGGCTTCGGCAATGCGTCGCAACGGAATCCCTGCGGACAGCATCTTTTCGCGCTCGGGGTCGCCCCACAGCGCGTCGCGCGAAAAATCCGTGCGAACCGGCCCCGGGTTGATGCTGTTCACGTTGATGTTGTACGGCCCGAGCGTCTGCGCGAGATTGCGCATGGCCAGATCCGTCGCGCCCTTCGAGATGCTGTACAGCGCCAGCATGGCCGAGCCACGTCGGGCGGCAATGCTCGACATGAACAGGATCGAGCCATCGCGCCGCTCGATCATCTGTGGCGCCAGCGCGTTCACGAGCACGAGATTGCCGCGCACGTTACCGGCCATCACTTCATCGAAGGCTTCCGGCCCCTGATCGAGCATCGAGCCGACAGCCGTGGAGCCGGCAGCGTTGAGCACCAGCGCATCCACCCGGCCGAACTTCGCGAGCACGTCTTTCGCAAAGGCGCGCACGCTGTCGGTGTCGACGATATCGCACGCAATGCCTGTGGCGTCGATACCTTCCTCGCCCAGCCGCGCCGCCACCTGCGCAGAGACCGCGGCATCGCGCCCCGACACCACCACGCGAGCGCCGGCTTGCCCCAGTGCGCGCGCCATTTCGAGGCCCATGCCTTTGGTTGAGCCAGTGACAACGGCCACGCGGCCGGACATATCGAACAGTTTGAACATGACAGGTTTTCCTCGAGAGTGATGGAAGTCGTACAGCCACAACATGAATGCCGATCGCCTTATACATGATGACCGTCATTTATTGCTTAAATTATGGTTGTCATCTAAACTGCGGTCAAGGTCAATTTTGCGGATCGCACGGAGCAGGGAGTCAACATGGCGCGCGCATCACGAGTCGTCGCAGAACAGCATAGGACAGCCATCGAGAAGGCATCGGCCCGATTATTCAGGCAGCACGGCCTGCATGGCGTATCGGTGGCGCAGGTCATGGCCGAAGCCGGACTCACGCATGGCGGCTTCTATGGACACTTTGCGTCGAAGGATGAACTCGCAGCCGTAGGATGTGCGCGCGCGTTCACAGATGCGAATGCGCGCTGGCAGGAAACCGTGGCGCAGGCGAGCGATTCGGCCACCGCACGGCATGAACTGGTGAGCCGCTACCTCAGCGAAGCGCATCGCGATGCGGCTGGACACGGCTGTCCCGCCTCCGCACTCGCCATCGATGTCGCGCGCGAACCGGCGGGCAAGCCCGTGCACGAGGCCTATGTCGATGGCATCGGCCAATTGCTCGATACGTGGAAGACCACGGCAGAACACCCCGGCCCCGAAGCCGATCGCATGGCGCTCGTACAGATGGCGACGCTGGTGGGTGCGATCACGCTGGCGCGTGCCACGGCTGGCCATGCGATTTCCGACGACATCCTCGATGCCGCACGCCGTTGGCTGACCGATGTCCCTTCCCACAACACCGTCGCCTGATTTCTCACCTCCCACTTCTCAGATAACGCCCCATGTTCGCGCAAGCCTTCTCCCGCCAGCTGGACCGGCGCGGTATCCACTACGCGTGGATCGTCGCCGCCATCACGTTCTGCGTGATGCTCACTACCTCCGCCGCGCTCGGTCTGCCCGGCGCCTTCCTGAAACCCATGAGTACCGAGATGGGGTGGAGCACGGACAAGGTCTCCTCGATCCTGGCGTTCCGCTTTGCGTTGTTCGGCATCATGGCACCGTTCTCGGCCATCCTGATGGAGCGCTTCGGCGTGCGCAACGTGGTGTGTGCCGCGCTCGCACTGATCGCGGGCGGCATGGCGCTGGCAACAGTCTCCACGGAACTCTGGCAACTGCTTGTGGCGTGGGGCCTGATGCTCGGCGTAGGTTCGGGACTCACCGCACTGGTGCTGGCCGCCGTAGTGGCCAATCGCTGGTTCACCGCGCGGCGCGGGCTGGTGATCGGCGTGCTGACAGCCAGCTCCGCAACAGGACAACTGGCCTTCCTGCCCGTGGCCGCCTGGCTCATCGAACATATGGGATGGCGCGTGGCCGTGCTGCCGGTGCTGGTAGCCTGCGCTGCGCTGGCCTTCGTCGTGTTCGGCTTCATGCGCAGCCGTCCGTCCGATGTAGGTCTGGTGGCGTTTGGCGACCTGCCGGGCACAGTGCCCGCTGCGCCGGCCCCTGCTGCCCCGCTCTCGTGGCGCGGACCGTTCACGGTGCTGCGCGACGCTGCGCGCACGCAGACGTTCTGGATTCTCGCCGGTACGTTCTTCATCTGCGGCCTCTCGACCAACGGCCTGATCCAGACGCACTTCATCTCGCTGTGCGCGGACTACGGCATGTCCGCAGTGCCCGCCGCCTCGGCACTGGCCATGATGGGCGCGTTCGACTTCGTCGGCACCATCCTCTCCGGCTGGCTTTCGGATCGCTACGACAGCCGCAAGCTGCTGTTCTGGTACTACGGGCTGCGCGGCTTGTCGCTGTTCTGGCTGCCGCATTCGGAATTCACGCTCTACGGCCTGTCGATCTTCGCGATGTTCTACGGTCTCGACTGGATCGCGACGGTGCCGCCAACGATCAAGCTGGCGGCCACCACGTTTGGCCGCGAGCGCGCGCCGATGGTCTTTGGCTGGATCTTCGCCGCCCACCAGATCGGCGCGGCAACAGCGGCCTTTGGTGCAGGGATGTCGCGCACGTTCTGGCTCACCTATTCCCCGGCGCTCTACATTGCTGGCACGGCTTGTCTGCTGGCCGCACTGCTGGCGCTGATGGTGCGCCGGCCCGCGCAGCAGCCTGCGCCGCAACCGGCCCAGGCGTGATCCATCGCTAGCGTTCGGCGCTCACCGCCACGAACGCGTCGATCAGTGCGGCAGCAGGTGCGCGTTTAAGCGCCGACTGCCGCACCAGCACCCCGATCTCCCGCACCAGCGGCGCGCCCGGCATCGCGATCTCGACGATGCCAGGCGTCTGCCGCAACGGCACCAGCGCCGAAGGAATGATTGCGCAGCCCAACCCCTCGGCCACCATCTGCAGGATCACGGCGGGTTCGTCCAGTTCCATGCCCTCGCGCACCCAGTAGCGGTGGCGCTTCAGATAGCGGTCCACCAGTTGGCCACCCGTGGAGTGACGGTTGTAGCGGATGAACGGCACGGTCTCCAGCACCGTCTTCAAATCGCCGGTTGTTCCCATTGGCGCCACGGCGACGAACGGTTCCTGAATCAGCGTCACCCACTTCAATTCCTGCGGAATGCCCAGGCGTGGCTTGACCAGCACCGCGATGTCGAGTTCGCGCGCATCCACCTGCGTGAGCAGTTGCGTGGACATGCCCGGCACGATGTTCACGTGCGTATCGGGATGCGCCATGCGGAAGCGCTGCATCGCACGCGGCAACAACGTGGACTGCACCGTGGATACCGCGCCCAGATCCAGCGGCGCCAGGTCCTGTTGCGAGCGCGCGCCCTTCATCGATTCGTAGATCGATACCAGACGGGCCACCTCCGGCAGCCTCTGCCGCCCCTCCTCGCTCAGCGTCACCGATTTACCCGACCGGTCGAACAACGTGCAGCCGAGATCCTCCTCCAACCGGCGGATCTGCGTGCTTACCGCCGATTGGGTCAGGCCCAGACGCGCACCCGCTGCGGAAAACGAACTGGTCTCGGCGGCAGTGAGAAAGGTCTTGAAATAGCGGATCACGGGGAGGAAGGGATGAAAGAACTGCGGAACACGGTCGAAACCAAGCATCGAGATTTTCGATACTCAGCCAAGAAATGATTCGTTTCATATTACGAGTCTTGCTGATTACAATCAACGACACCCAACCCGTACCCCATACAAGAGACCACGCCATGAGCGCCATGCCCCTGTTCCACCTTGCCTTTCCCGTTCACGACCTTGCGGCCGCGCGCCAGTTCTACGGCGATCTGCTTGGCTGTCCGGAAGGCCGCAGTTCCGATGCCTGGGTCGACTTCGATTTCTACGGCCATCAGGTCGTGGCCCATCTCTCGCCCGACGAGTGCGGCCATCGCGCCACCAGTGCCGTGGATGGCGACAACGTGCCGGTGCGGCATTTCGGCGCGATCCTGTCGATGACGCAATGGGAGCAACTGGCCGAAAAGCTGCGCGCTGCCGGCACGAAGTTCGTGATCGAACCGCATGTGCGCTTCAAGGGACAAGTGGGCGAGCAGGCAACGATGTTCTTCCTCGATCCGTCGGGCAATGCACTGGAATTCAAGGCGTTCGGCGACCTGAGCCAGGTGTTTGCGAAGTAAAGCCCCGCAACCCTGCTCCATCGTTTTTTCTTTAGTTTCAGCAAGTTAGCGCTCTGATCGAGCCAATATCCGGCCGATCTAGAGCGCTTCCTCCACCTTGTACATCGGAATTTCTCCAAATTCTCCTTGCGTATCTATCTAGTAGTAGATAATATTCGAGCCATGGACGACGCACTGCGGTAGCAAAAAAGCCAAAAGCGCGACGCGCCACGCAATACAAGTTGTTTGTTGTCAGTACCGGGAGCCGGTCTTTTTTTAGGAACGCTTCTCTATCTAGCAGTAGATAGCAGTTAGCGAGGACCGACGGATTGCCACACAGAAATCGGCCGCGACGAGCCTCCACACAAACCGGAGCGTCGGGCCAAAGCCAGGAGAGCATCATGACCGCCACCAAGACCCTGATCACCGCCGCCGCCCTCGCCGCCGCTTTCGTTGCAGGCGCTGCGCAAGCCGCACCCGCCGCCCAGAAGGCTGGCGAAGTCTACGGTTACAGCTATCGGGTACAGGACAGCCGCAGCGCCTTCACCGATGGCGCACGCACCGGCAAGTTCGATTCGTTCACCGAAGGCGCACGCGTTGGCAAGGCTGACCCGTACACCGATGGCGCAAAGATCGGCAAGTTCGACCCGTACACCGATGGTGCCCGCACCGTGGCCGGCCTGGACCGGACCGGTGTCTCGGCTGAACCGTCGCGCACCTTCGACCCGTACACCGACGGTGCCAAGGCTGCTCCGTTCGACCCGTACAGCGGTGGTGCCCGCACCGTCGCCGGCCTGGATCGCACTGGCGTCTCTTCCGAACCGCAACGCAGCGTTGACGTCTACACCGACGGCGCGCTGGCCTGACCCCGCACCGGCGGCCGCCCTCCTGCGCAGTAACCAGGGCGGCCACCGGGCCAGACATACGGAGTTTCCATCATGAACTTGCGTGACGGCGCCCTGATCGTGGGCGGATGGGTGTTGCTTTGCTTCGGGACCGGAGCGCTGTATTCACTCGTCGCGCAGTCGTTGTCCATTTAGCCACGAGGACAGCGGCGAAACTGGAGGGTCCGCGGCTCACGAGGCCAAGGACAGATGTCATGAAAACGCAATCCACGCAAGCCGCGCAGTCCGTGCGCGACCAGTTGCTCGAGCATGCCTCCGTGCTGATCCGGCAACGCGGTTACAACGGATTCAGCTATCGCGACCTGGCGGAACTGGTGGGTGTGAAGACGTCGAGTATTCATTACCACTTTCCCGCCAAGGACGATCTGGTGCAGGAAGTGGTGAAGCTGTACCGCGAACGTTCGCAGGCCCGACTGTCCGCCATCGACCCGGCACTGTCGCTCTGTGAGCAGGCATGGCAGTACATCCGCCCGCTGCGCAACGACATCGAGCTGAACCAGATCTGCCTGGCTGGCATGCTGTCCGCCGAAGTGCTCGCGTTGCCCGATGCCATCCGCATCCCGCTGCAGGCGCACTACCGCATGCACGAGGAATGGATTGCCCGCCTGCTGCGCCGCGCCGAGATCGAACGTGGCGAGCCGTATCCGGTGCCGCCGATGGCATTGGCCAGCGTGCTGTATGGCGCGATCCAGAACGGGATCATCACGGCGCGGATGTCGGGTTCGACCGATCGGCTGGATGCCGCGGCAGACATGTTGATGGGCGCCGTGGGTGGCTCGATGCATGAAGTGCGCGCACATGAGGCACGCGAGGCATTCGAGGCTGTGCCGGCCTGAAAGGTCGATTAGTGGCTGATTGAACAATTTCTGTGGCCCCTGACCCGTAGTCAGGTTCAGGTGCCCGACGTCCGCCGTCCCGCTCTCGCGGTGGACGTCCCTGTTTTCTCCGACGCCGGGATTTTCCCGGCGGTTTTTTTTGGTACGGCCTGTTTGGTAGCGACCTTCTTTGCGGCAACCTTCTTTGCTGCGACCTTCTTTGCTGCGACCTTCTTTGCCACGCCCCTGCCGGTATCGATCACCACCCACGTCGGTGCATGATCGCTCGCCTTTTCTTCGCCGCGCACCCATCGGTCCACGCCTGCATCGTGCAGTTGCACACCCGGCCCCAGCAGCAGGTGGTCGATACGCAGCCCTGAGTTGGTTTGCCAGTGCTGGCGGAAGTAGTCCCAGAAGGTGTAGATGCGCTCGTCCGGATGCTGCGTGCGCAGCGCATCGACCCATCCTTGTGCCAGCAGACGCCGATAGCACTCTCGGCTCTCGGGTTGCAGCAGCGCGTCCTTGAGCCACGAGCGCGTGTTGTAGATATCGTCATCGGTCGGCACGACGTTGAAATCCCCGGCGATCACTACTGGATGGCCGCTGTCGTACAGCGTCTGCGCATGGGCGATCAATCGCTCGAACCACGCCAGCTTGTAGTCGAACTTGGGACCGGGCTGCGGGTTGCCGTTGGGCAAGTAGAGGCAGGCCACCAGCACGCCTTCGATGGCGGCTTCGAGATAGCGGCTCTGGGTATCGGGATCAGCGCCACCCTCGCCACCCGGCAAACCCCGCCGTACCTCCACAGGATCAACGCCACGCGCCAGGATCGCCACGCCATTCCACGATTTCTGCCCATGCCAGATCGCGCCATAACCGGCCGCGCGGATCTCGTCGATGGGGAAGCCTTCGTCCACGGTCTTGAGTTCCTGCAGGCAGGCCACGTCGGGCTTCTCGCGCTCCAGCCATTTGAGCAACGCGGCCAGGCGCGTGCGCACACCGTTGATGTTGAACGTGGCGATCTTCATCGAAGTCATCGGCGGGGCTCCAGTCCAGTCGAACGTGGTGTTCATCATAAATTCCCGCGTGAAGATTTCCTGTCGGTGTCCGATCACTGTATATTCATACAGTCCTTCGATCCTTCGGCGATTTGCGCCTTGTCCGACACCTCCCCCACTCCTGTCATCGAAACGCCCCGGTATACGGTAGCCGTGCGCACGTTATGCGAATTCACGGCCAAGGCGGGCGATCTCGACTTGCGTTTCACACCCTCGCCCACCTCACAGGAAGGCGTGGCCGGACATGGCGTGGTCACGAGCCGGCGCGGCTCGGGCTATGAGTCCGAGGTATCGCTGGCGGGCGAGTTTGAAGGCTTGCGCGTGCGGGGCCGCGCCGATGGCTACGATCCGGTGGCCAATCGCGTGGAGGAAATCAAGACGGTGCGCGGCGAGAAGATCGAGATCCCGGAGAATCATCAGGCGCTGCACTGGGCGCAGGCCAAGATCTACGGCTGGCTGCTGTGTGAATCGCGCAATCTCGAAAAGATCGAAGTGGCGCTGGTCTATTTCGACATCGTGAGCCAGCGCGAGCGCATGCTGAAGGCGCGATTCGATGCGGCCACGTTGCGCGAATTTTTCGAGGATAGCTGCCGGCGCTTCAAGGTCTGGGCCGAACGCGAACTCGCGCATCGCAGTGCGCGCGATACGGGGTTGCAGGCGCTGGCGTTTCCGCATGGCACGTTTCGCGAAGGGCAGCGGCTGCTGGCCGAATCGGTCTACAAGGCCAACGTCTCCGCGCGCACGCTGCTGGCACAGGCGCCCACTGGCATCGGCAAGTCCATCGGCACCGTGTTCCCGGCGCTCAAGGCCATGCCGACGCAGCGCATCGACAAGCTATTCTTTCTTTCGGCACGTTCTACCGGTCGCGCGGTGGCTTTGCACGCTACGGCGCAACTACGCCGCAACGCCGCCGATACGCCGCTGCGTGTGCTGGAACTGACGGCGCGCGACAAGACTTGCGAGCACCCCGATCTCGCCTGCCATGGCGAATCGTGTCCGCTGGCGCAGGGGTTCTACGATCGGCTGCCCGCCGCACGCGAAGCGGCGAGTCACGCGCCGTTGCTCGATCGTCAGACCACGCGCGACATTGCACGCGCGCATCAGGTGTGTCCGTACTACCTCGCCCAGGAAATGATTCGCTGGAGCGATCTGGTGGTGGCAGACTACAACTACTATTTCGATCGCAGCGCACTGCTGTTCGCGCTGACGGTGATGAACGAATGGCGCGTGAGCGTGCTGGTGGATGAAGCGCACAACCTCGTGGATCGTGGGCGCGCGATGTACACATCCACGCTGGATCATGCGGCGTTTCGTGGCGTGCGACTGTCCGCACCGGCGGTGCTGAAGAAGCCGATGGATCGCGTGTATCGGCAATGGAATGCGCTGGCGAAATCCAGCGAGGCCGAGTACGAGACACGCGACGAGGAGCCCGCAGCGTTCGTCGAGGCGCTGGTGCAGCTTTGCACGGCGATCATCGACGACATGAGCGAGCATCCGCAGCGGCATGATGCCCTGCTTGAGCGCTTCTATTTCGATGCCATGCACTTCCTGCGTCTGGCCGAGCAACTGACCGAGTACGGCGGCAAGCATTCGCTGTTCGATATCACGCGCACACCGCGTCTGCGTGCAGGGGTGGATGCATCGCTATGCGTGCGCAACCTGTTGCCCGCGCCCTACCTCGCCACGCGTTTTGGCGCGGCGCACTCCACCACGTTGTTCTCGGCCACGCTGCAACCCGCTGATTATTACGGGAATCTGCTGGGCCTGCCGGATAGCGCGGTGTGGGTCGAGGTGCCATCGCCGTTTCGTGCGGAGCAGTTGGACGTGCATGTGGCGCGGCATATCTCCACGCGTTATGCACAGCGGCAACGGTCATTGCCTGCCATCGTCGCGCTAATGGCCGCGCAGTTTGCGCAGCGGCCCGGCAACTACCTGGCGTTCTTCAGCAGCCACGACTATCTGCAGCAGGCGGCGGCTCTGCTGGCGGAAGATCATCCGGATATTCCGACCTGGGCTCAGGCACGCGGCATGAACGAGGCCGGCCAGTCGGCTTTTCTGGATGCATTTGTGGCGGGTGGCCGAGGCATCGGCTTTGCGGTGTTGGGCGGCGTGTTTTCCGAAGGCGTGGACTTGCCCGGCGACCGCCTGATTGGCGCGTTCGTGGCGACGCTGGGCTTGCCGCAGGTGAACCCGATTAACGAGCAATTGCGTGATCGGATGGAGAAAACGTTCGGGCAGGGATATGACTACGCGTATCTGTATCCGGGGCTGCGCAAGGTGGTGCAGGCCGCGGGGCGGGTGATTCGCACGCAGGAGGATCGCGGGGTCGTGTGGCTGATCGACGATCGGTATGGGAGGTCGGAGGTGAAGGAATTGCTGCCGGGGTGGTGGGAGATTTCGGCAACGACACGCTCTGGACTACCGCTGTCGGGTTCCCCTCTCCCGCGCGCGGGAGAGGGGCTAGGGGAGAGGGCCAGCGTTTCAAGCACGAACAACGCTTCGACATAGCGACCGCCTGCCCTCTCCCCCACCCCTCTCCCACTTTGTACAGACCGGAGACATGGGTAACAGGTGTTCGGAGACATGGGTAACACGTGATCTGCGCGTATCACAGTACGCGCAGGTCGAGTTCCCCTATCTCAAACCGGCTGAACCA
>NZ_SCMX01000128.1 GCF_005503625.1 Cupriavidus sp. 2SB
CTTCTCCCCCACATCCCTTAAATCCACCAGATCCAGCACGCGTCCCACCGTGTGGTCGACCAGTTCCGCAATGGTCTGCGGCTTCTGGTAGAACCCCGGTACGGGCGGGAACACGATGCCGCCCATTTCGGTCACGGCGGTCATGTTGCGCAGGTGGGCCAGGTTCAGCGGGGTTTCGCGCACCATCAGCACGAGCTTGCGACGCTCCTTGAGCGTGACATCGGCAGCGCGTGTAATCAGGTTGTCGGAGAGGCCGTGTGCGATGGCAGCCAGCGTGCGCATCGAGCAGGGTGCGACGATCATCGCGTGCGCGCGGAACGATCCGCTGGCGATGGTCGCGCCAACGTCGCGCACGTTATGCACGACATCGGCGAGTGCCTCGACCTCGGCACGGCCGATGTCGAGTTCGTGCTGGAGGTTCATGATGCCGGCCGGCGAGATCAGCAGGTGGGTTTCCACACCGCTCACATCGCGCAGCACCTCAAGCAGCCGGACACCGTAGATGGCGCCGGTGGCGCCCGTGATGGCGACGATCAGCCGTTGCGGCGCGCCGCCTTGTTCCACAGGCATGACGGACTCAGGCTCAGGCTTTCAGCAGGGTCTGCAGTTCGCCGTTCTGGTACATCTCCATCATGATGTCCGAACCGCCGACGAACTCGCCGTTCACGTAGAGCTGGGGAATGGTCGGCCAGCTGGCGTATTCCTTGATGCCCTGGCGGATGCCGTCGTCTTCCAGCACGTTGACCGTGGTCGGGGCGTCCACGCCGCAAGCCTTCAGGATCTGGATGGCACGGCCCGAGAAGCCGCACATCGGGAACTGGGCGGTGCCCTTCATGAACAGAACCACGGGGCTGCCCTTCACGATCTGGTCGATCTTCTGTTGTACGTCACTCATGATGGATACGTTCCGGTTGCGCGCGATGCCAGGTGGCACCGCGAATGAATTGGGGAATGGCTCCGGATTTTACCGGAATCGCGCCTGGCGTTCAGGAGCCGCTCGGATGCGCCCCCGATGTCGTGCAGATGGGGCCCCGGCGCCGGATCTCAACCGGGCAGCCGGCCGCCGCTGCAGCGTTCGTTGCCGCCGAGGTCGCGTGCCGTGAACACCTCCGCAAAGCCGGCACTGGTCAGCAGGTGGCGCGTGGCATACCCCTGGTCGTAGCCGTGCTCCATCAGCAGCCAGCCGCCCGGCAGCAGCCGGTCTGGCGCGCCGGCCACGATGGCGCCCAGGTCCGACAGGCCGTCCTTGTGGTCGGTCAGCGCGTCGATGGGCTCGAAACGGAGGTCGCCTTCGCTCAGGTGCGGATCGCCCTCGGCAATGTAAGGCGGATTGCTCACGATCAAGTGAAATCGCAGGGCATCGGGCAATGCGCCGTACCAGTCCGAGACCAGGAAGCGGATATTGTCGGCCTGCAGCGCGCGGGCATTGTCCTGTGCCACCATCAGCGCACCCGGCGAGATATCGGTGGCCCAGACTTCGGCATCGGCGCGTTCGCGGGCCAGCGTCACGGCCAGGATGCCGGAGCCGGTGCCCATGTCGAGCACGCGCGGCGTGTGGATATCGGCCAGCCGCGCCAGCGCAGCCTCGGCGGCTACCTCGGTGTCCGGACGCGGGATCAGCACATCGGGCGTGACGCGGAACGAGCGGCCAAAGAACTCGCGCTCGCCGAGCAGATACGCCATTGGCTCACCCGCCAGCCGCCGTGCCAGCAACGTGGAAAATGCATCATGCTGTGCTGCATTGAGGTGATCGTTGTCGCGGGTGATCAGTTGCGTGCGCGTGAAGCCGGTGACGTGCGAGAGCAGCATGCGGGCTTCGAGCGAAGGCAGGCCGGCCATGGCGGCAAGGGTCAGCGCTTCGCGCAGCGTGGGATCGGGCGGCAACGTGCCCGCTAGGGTGGAGGACGACATGTTCTACGGCCGGTACGTCTTGGGGAAAAGAACTGGCGCCTGCTGCAAAAAACCCCGTCGGGCATCGGCCTGACGGGGTTCTTTTCGCGACGTCGAGTGAGGCGTCCAGTGTAAGCCGATTCCGGCCTGCGGGCGACGCCTCGAATGCGTAGGGGTATTACTTGTTGACGGCGTCCTTGGCCTTGTCGGCGCCGGTGTTCACGGCGTCGCGCGCGGCTTCCTTGGCCTGGGCCATGGCATTGCCGGCATCGACCTTGGCCTTTTCGGCGGCGGCGGACACATCGGCGGCAGCACCACTTGCAGCGGCCTTGGCGGCGTCCGCGGCGTTGGCGGCGGCGGCAGCAGCGTCGCTGGCAGCGGCCTTGGCCGATTCGGCAGCGTTCTGCATCGCGGTGTCGGCGTTGGCGGCCGGTGCTTCTTCCTTCTTGCTGCAGGCGGTAACGGCGGCGGCGAGCATCAGCATGACGAGCAGTTTCTTCATGATTTCATCCTTGTGTGTCTGTTGAGGAGTGGACTTCCACATCCAGACTTCGTCCCCCGATCTCTTACCTGTCAGAAAGTGATGTATTGGGGTGGTCTGGTCGAAATCGATTATAGACAGCACGCTTTTTCACGCCAGTGCTGTTTCACGCATTTACCTTGGTTACAAATGTCAATTTTCGTCGCCAAGGGCCGCAAGCTGATCGGCCTGGTGCTCGGCGGAAAGTGCCGATACCAGTTCGTCCAGATCGCCGTCCATGATCATGTCGATCTTGTAGAGCGTCAGGTTGATGCGGTGATCGGTCACGCGGCCCTGCGGAAAGTTGTAGGTGCGGATGCGGTCGCTGCGGTCGCCGGTGCCGATCAGGTTGCGGCGGGTGCTGGCTTCCTTGGCCTGCGCGGCGCGCAACTGCGCGTCCATGATCCGCGCCGCCAGCACCTTCATCGCCTTTTCTTTGTTTCGATGCTGGCTGCGGTCGTCCTGGCACTCGACCACGATGCCGGTGGGCAGGTGAGTCAGCCGCACTGCCGAATCGGTCTTGTTGACGTGCTGGCCACCGGCACCTGAGGCGCGGAAGGTATCCACGCGCAAATCTGAAGGGTTGATCTGCACCTCGGCCACTTCGTCGGCCTCGGGCATCACGGCCACGGTACAGGCCGAGGTGTGGATGCGTCCTTGCGCCTCGGTGGCCGGCACGCGCTGCACGCGATGGCCGCCCGATTCAAACTTCAGTTTGGAAAACGCCGCATCGCCGGCAATGCGCACGATGACTTCCTTGTAGCCGCCGAGGTCGGACTCGGACTCGCTCATGATCTCCACCTGCCACCGCTGCCGTTCCGCATATCGCGTGTACATGCGCAGCAGGTTGGCGGCGAACAGCGCGCTTTCCTCGCCACCGGCACCGGCGCGGATTTCCAGCAGCAGGTTGCGATCGTCGTTGGGGTCCTTTGGCAGCAGCAGCGTTTGCAGGCTCGATGCAAGCGATGTCAGCCGGTCTCGCGCAGCGCCAATTTCATCGGCGGCGAAGTCCTTCATCTCGGGGTCGTCGAGCAGCGCCTCGGCCGTGGCCAGGTCTTCCTGCGCCTGGCGGTACTGGCCGTATTGCTCGGCCACGGGCGACAACTCGGCATGCTCGCGCGACAGCTTGCGGTACTGGTTGATGTCGGCTGTGGCGTTCTCGTGCGCGAGCAGGGCATTGACTTCGTCGAGTCGCTCGGCCAACTGGTCGAGCTTTTGGAGCATGCTGGCTTTCATCGGATACGGGATTCGGCTGGTGTCACGGAGCAATGCAGCGTGCATTGCGGAGGAGAGCGGTGACCCATCGCGCCATGTGCCATGGCCTGGGTCGATGCCGGATGCCGGCGGTGCCGGCAGGGAGGGTGAGCGCGGCTAGCGCTCGGAATGGCTGCTGTGGCGGAACAGACCCGGCACCAGACGCAGCAGTGCCTCGCGGTCTTCGCCCTGCGTGTGGTTCAGCGCGTGCGTGGGGCCGTGCAGGAACTTGCGCGTCAGCGCGCCCGACAGGGCTTCGAGCACGGCTTCCGGATCGTCGCCGCGTGCCAGCATCCGGCGCGCGCGGTCCAGCTCGGCCTGGCGGATGGATTCGCCGGCGGTCTGCAGGTCGCGGATCACAGGCACCACGCTGCGCGTTTCCAGCCAGTGCATGAAGTTCAGCACGCGCGATTCGATGATGGCCTCGGCCTGTGCCACGGCGGCCTGCCGCAGGGCATTGCCTTCGCGCACCACGGCACCGAGATCGTCGACGGTGTAGAGGAACACATCGTTCAGGCGCGCGACTTCCGGCTCCACGTCACGCGGCACGGCCAGGTCGACCATCATGATCGGGCGATGCTTGCGGCGCTTGACCGCGCGTTCGACGGCACCCAGGCCGATGATCGGCAGCGAACTGGCGGTGCAGGAGACGACGATGTCGAATTCGTGCAGCCGTTCGCCCAGATCCTGCAGGCGGATGGCCTGCGTGGTCAGGCCCTGTTCGGCCAGTTGCTCGGCCAGCTTCTCGCCGCGTTCGATGGTGCGGTTGGCCACCACGATCTGGCGCGGCTGCTGTGCCGCGAAGTGCGTGGCGCACAGCTCGATCATCTCGCCGGCGCCGATGAACAGCACGCGCTGCGTGGAAACGCTTTCGAAGATCCGTTGCGCGAGGCGCACCGCAGCGGCGGCCATCGACACGGAATGCGCGCCGATCTCGGTCTGGCCACGGACTTCCTTGGCCACCGCGAACGTGCGCTGGAACAACTGGTTCAGGTACGTGCCCAGCGCGCCGGCTTCGCCAGCAGTGCGCACGGCATCCTTCAGTTGTCCGAGAATCTGGGTTTCGCCCAGCACCATCGAGTCGAGCCCGCTGGCCACGCGGAATGCGTGACGCACGGCTTCTGACTGGGGCAGGGCGTACAAATGCGGCGCCAGTTCACCGGCCGGCACATTGTGATGCTGGGCAAGCCAGTGCAACGTGTGCTCGAATCCATCCTGCCCGGGCTGCAGCACATCGGTGGCGCAGTAGATTTCGGTACGGTTGCAGGTGGAGAGAATCGCGGCTTCGGTGCCACTGCGGCCCGCCAGGTGGGTGCGCAGGGCGCCCAGTGCGGGTTTGATCTGCTCAAGCGGAAACGCCACACGTTCGCGGAGCGAGACGGGTGCCGTTGTGTGATTGATGCCGATCGCGAGCAGTTGCATTTGTGGGGTTGGAATGCCATCCGGATCGATGCCGGAAGCGGGGGTCATTATACCGCTCGTAAACATCCTTGCAGGCGACTGGGGCGGTTTGTTCCAACAGCGCTATTGTTGGAACATTGCCAGAATATATGACTTTATAGGCACTGGAGAGGCGAATGTTTGGTCTGTTGGTGGTGGGTGCAGTGGTGGGACTGGCCGGGGCGTTGCTGCATCCCGCCGGACGCGTCGTGCGGGTGCCGGTGGCGCTGCTGCTGGGAATGGCGGGCGCGCTCTCTGCTTTCTATGGCGGGCGGGCCGCCCATCTTTTTACGGACGGCCAGCTTTGGGGATGGGGCGCGGCAATCTTCGGCGCGGCCCTGCTAGTGGCGGTCTGGGGTGTTGCGCGGCCGCGTCGGTAAGAAGAGAAATAACTGTGGTGTCGGGAATTCAGCTGCGCGCGTCGAGGAATCGTCGTAGCACCGCGCTGGAGTAGTGGCTCGCCACGTCGCGCAGGAAGGCCGGAAAGTCCACGTGCGCGGCGTCATCGGCGCGATCCGACACCGTGCGCATCAACGCATAGGGCACGCCGTACTCGTGGCAGATCTGGGCCAGTGCCGCACCTTCCATCTCTACGGCCTGCAGCAAGGGCAGGTCGCGGCGCAGGCCGGCGACGGCCATGGCGGAATTGATGAACTGGTCGCCGCTGCCGATCATTCCCACGTGAAGCTTCGGCGCGTGGATGCCAAAGCGGGCCAGCACGCCGTCAGGCACCTCGCTGGCCAGGTCGTCGCGCAGGAAGCCTTCCACCGCCTGGCGCAACGCAGCGGTCAGCGCGGGATCGGCGGGAAATACCGACTGCCCCAGCAGGGGCACCTCGTGGCGCGGGAATAGCGGGCGGGCGTCCAGGTCATGCTGGATCGTGGCATCGGCCACGACGATATCGCCGACCCCGACCTCCGTTGCGACCCCACCGGCGAGTCCGGTGAACACAATGCCTTCCACACCGAATTCGCGAATCAGCGTCACCGTGGTGGCCGCTGCCGCCACCTTTCCCACCCGTGCCAGAACCAGCACCACAGGCTGCCCGTGCAGGGTGCCGCAGTGGTAATCGCGCATGCCAATCGTCTGCGTCGTGGCGCGGGCGTCTTCGTGGCGCATCGCGGCAATCAGTCCGTCGACTTCGTCGTGGAGGGCGGCAAGGATGCCAAGAGTCATGGTGTGGGAGCGCAACGGCGGGATGGAAAGCGGCGCCCAGCATACCGACCTCGCGACCGGCGCGGAAGCGGTGCGCCACTGTGGCGTGTACGCGACGCCGAGCATTTCAAGTTCGTCCGAATGTATCCGGGGTATGACAAATCGTTACAATGCGCATCGGAATACGAGTCATTCCTATTCCCATTCCTGACAGCCTACCCGAGATCAATCCATGTCTGTACGCGCCCGGCGCCGCCTGAGCGGTTCGCACGCCCTCCGCCTGACCACCTTCGCCCTGAGCATGCAAGCCGCCACTGTGGCGATGGCGCAGGAACAGGCGCCCGCCGCTACCGCCCACCACGAACTGCCGGCGGTGACCGTCAAGGGCAGCAATGAAACGCCGACCGGGCCGGTCACAGGCTTCGTTGCCAAGCGCGCGCTGACCGCCACCAAGACCGACACGCCGATCGTCGAGACGCCACAGTCGATCACGGTCATCACCCGTGACCGGATCGAACTGACCGGCGCGCAGACGGTGGCGCAGGCCGTCGGCTACACGGCGGGCGTGACCACAGCCGGGTTTGCGAACGACAACCGCACGGATTCGATCAAGATCCGTGGCACCGATTCCACCCAGTATCTCGACGGCCTGCTCAACGCCGTGGGCTTCTACAACAACACGCGGCCCGACCCGTACGCGCTGGAGCGCATCGAGGTACTGAAGGGACCGTCGGGCATGCTGTACGGCCAGGGTGCGGTGGGCGGCGTGGTGAACCTGGTATCGAAGCGTCCGCAGGCCGAGGCGTACCGCGAGATCGGCGTGAGCTTCGGCAACTACAACCGCAAGCAGATCCAGGCCGACCTGACTGGTCCGATCGATGCCGATGGCAAGTGGCTGTACCGTTTCGTGGCGATGGCGCGCGACAGCGACGCCTCGGTGGACTACGTCAAGGACAACCGCTACTTCATCGCGCCGTCGCTGACGTACCGGCCGAACGCCGATACTTCGTTCACGATCCTGGCGAACTTCCAGCGCGACGATAGCGGATCGATGATCGGCTTCTTCCCGTGGCGCGGCACGCTGATCGAGAATCCGGCGGGTGCAATTCCGCAGAGCTTCTTCGTCAGCGAACCGGATTTCGACCGCTATCGCGCGCAGCAGCACGCCATCGGCTACCAGTTCTCGCACCGTTTCAACGACACGTTCGAAGTGCGCCAGAACCTGCGTTACTCGCACAGCACCGTGGACTACCGCAGCATCTACACCACCGGCTTCACCGGCGCCACGCACGGCTGGGTGCCGGGCAGCAACACGATGCTGCGCCGCGTGGTCTACATGAACCAGCCCACGCTGAACCAGTTCGCCGTGGATACGCAGGGCCAGTCGAAATTCAATACCGGCGCCGTCAAGCACACGCTGCTGACCGGCATCGACTACCAGCACAGCGATGCCACGGGCCGCAGCAACGCCAACGGCACGGCTGCACCGATCAATGTGTTCAACCCGGTCTACGGCAACTACACCGCGCCGACGGTGTTCAACACGTTGCAGCCGGCCAAGCAGATCCAGACCGGTGTCTACCTGCAGGATCAGCTCGAATGGAACAAGTGGCTGCTGATGCTGGGCTTGCGCTACGACTGGTCGCGCGCCTCGCAGGACAACACGCCCTCGGCCTCGCGTGACGACAACGAACTGACCAAGCGTTTCGGCCTGATGTACCGCACGGACTTCGGCCTGAACCCGTACGTGAGCTATGCCGAGTCGTTCCAGGGCCAGGCGGGCTTCAACGTGGACGGCGCGGCGTTCAAGCCGCTGCGCGGCAAGCAGTGGGAAGTGGGCGTCAAGTACCAGCCGCTCGGCAAGAACATGACGCTGACGGCCGCGCTGTTCGACATGCGCGAAGAAAACCGCAAGGTGGCTGGCGTGGTCAATGGCGTGCCGGGCACGGTGCAGGTGGGCGAGGCCCGCACGCGCGGCGCGGAACTGGAAGCGCTGGTGTCGCTGGGTCGCCTCGACCTGATCGCCGCCTATACCTTCCTGAACGCGAAGGTGATCGAGGGCTCGGCAGCCGAGCAAGGGCAGCGTCTGGCAAGCATCCCGACGAACACGGCGTCGCTGTGGGCCAACTACCGCTTCGCGCTGTTCGACATTCCGGGCTTCATCGCCGGTGCCGGTGTGCGCTACAACGGCCCGAGTACCGACGGCACGGGCAACAACCGCGTGGGCGGTTTCACGGTATTCGACGCCGTGGTGGCCTACGACCGGGGGCCGGTGCGCGTCTCGCTGAACATCAACAACCTCACGGGCAAGCAGTACGTGTACAGCTGTATCGCACGCGGCGACTGCTTCTTCGGCACGCAGCGCTCGATCATCGGCAACGTGACTTATCGTTTCTGATCTGCCACACATGGCGGCGTCTCCCGGGAGACTTCGGCGCGGTCGCCTGCTACATTGCAGACCATGCCGAATCCCGGGGGATTGCCGCTTTGGACAGCTTCTCGCATCAACGATTCTCGCAGCGCAGGATCAGCCAGCAGGCGCTGGCCGACTGGCGCGCGCAGGGCCGGTTAAACGCCGATGATCTGCGCACGGCATGGCAGCCGACGCTGCCTGCCACTGCGGACTGGCAGCACTGGCTTGACCGCGTGCTGCTCTCTCTGGGCACGGCGCTGCTCTGCGCCGGTGTCATTGTCTTCTTCGCCTTCAAC
This sequence comes from Cupriavidus sp. 2SB, assembly GCF_005503625.1. Taxonomy (GTDB): domain Bacteria; phylum Pseudomonadota; class Gammaproteobacteria; order Burkholderiales; family Burkholderiaceae; genus Cupriavidus. The sequence goes on from NZ_SCMX01000128.1 coordinate 8,969, forward strand.
TGGGCGGATCTCCACAAGTTTTCCAAATTCGGCCTGCTGGCTGCGGTGCTGACGCTGCTCGCCGGTTTCGCGGCGTGGCGGCCATCGGGCGATCTAGCCGGGCGCGCCGCGCTGGCCGGCGCGCAAATCGTGTCGGGTGTGCTGCTGGCGGTGATCGGACAGACCTACCAGACCGGTGCCGATGCGTGGCAGTTGTTTGCGCTCTGGGCATTGCTGGCCACACCGTGGGCACTGGCCGCGCGTGCTGCGCCGCACTGGTGGATCGTGCTGGTGCTCGGCAACGTGGCGCTGCTACGGTATTGCAGCGTGAACCTGGGCATCGGTGGCATGTTCGAACTGCTGTTCTCGGCGCAGTGGGCGCGCGAGACGATGCTGTTCCTGCTCGGCCTTGCCGTGGTGCAACTGGCGGTCTGGCATGGGCTGGCAGCGCGTGCGCCAGCCTTCGGCTTCCGGGGCATGACAGGGCCGCGGCTGATCGGCGTACTGATTTGTGGCTACGCGGGATGGGTGGCGACGGCCAGCGTGGTGCTGGACCATTTTGCCGCGCTCACGTTTCTGGTCAGCGCAGCGGCGCTGGCAGCGCTCGGGGCGTGGGTCCGATGGCGGGCCTTCGACATCGTGGTGCTCAGCCTGGTCTGCCTGACTGGCATCGGCATCGTGGTGATGGCGGCCGGGCGCGGACTGGTGAGCATCGACGGTGATTTCGGCGCCTTCCTGCTGCTGGCGCTGCTGACCATCGGCCTGGCCGTGGCAGCGGCCACGTGGCTGCTGCGCGCGTGGCGGGCTGAGTCTGGTGCAGAGTCGGGAGGCGAGGCATGAGCGACGCAACCTTCGAGAAAGCGCTCTGGCAGCGGCTGGCGGCGCGCGGTGCGGTGCAGGGGGATTGTCCTGTCACGCTGCGTACGCCGTGGCCTATCCGATTGCTGATGGGCGGCGCGGGTTGGTTGGGCGCGCTGTTCTTCCAGATGTTCCTGATTGGCACGGTGTTCGCCGCGACGCGCGGCAACGGACCGGCCATGGCGATCACGGGCGCGATCATGATCGGTGCGGCCATCGCGTTGTATCGCGTGCGGGCTGGTGAGAGTGGCCGCATTGCGATGGGACAGTTCGCGCTGGCCCTGAGCCTGGGCGGTCAGGGCATGGCGATTGCCGGTGTCGGAGAGGAATTCGGATTTCGCTCGATCGAGTCGGCATCGTTCTGGCTGGCTGTGGCTGTGCTCGAGGCGCTGCTCTTCGTGGTGGTCCCGGATCGCTTGCATCGATTCCTGGCGGCACTGGCTACGTGGTCGGCCGTGGCAATCGGTGCCTGCATCGCGTTGGGGGATATGGTGGCGCCGCGCTGGACCGCCATTCCGCCGATGATCGGATTGCTCGCCGCGCTGGCGCTGGCCGGGGTGGTCGTGTTTGCGATGCGCGAGGCAGGTCTGGCGGCATCGGGCCAGCGTGCCGTGTGGGAACCCGCCGCCGATGCCACGTTGGTGTTTGCGCTGGGTGGCGCGCTGGTCGTGACCGGGATGATGCATCCGGCCGCACTTATCTTCGGCACCGGTCGGACCTGGTACGCGCCGGGCGCGTGGCTGGGCGGCGTGTTGACCGGAGCCGTACTCGTCGTGTTCGCCTGGCTTGAATGCAAGCGGCTTGGCGCCGATGCCCGCACCGCTGCGGTGATGCTGGTCACCGCCGCCGCATTCAGCGCGTTGATGGTCTTCGCCCCAGCCGTGACGGCAGGCGTGCTGGCATTGGCCCTGGCCATGCGACGCGGCTCGCTGACCTGGATGGGTCTCGCCATCACCAGCGTACTGATCGGCTTCGTCTGGTACTACAGCACGCTGCAATGGACGCTGCTCGCCAAATCCGCGACGCTGGCCGGCGCTGGCGTATTGCTGCTTGCCGTTCGCATCGTCGTTGCTCGTATGCCGCGCGCGGAGGCCGTCCAATGAAACGATGGATCCTGATCGCATGGCTGCTCACCATCGGCGTAGCGCTGGCCGGCATCGTTGGCAAAGAACGACTGATCGCCAATGGCGAGGTGGTCTACCTGCGCCTGGCCCCGGTCGATCCCCGCTCGCTGGTGCAGGGCGACTACATGGCGCTGAACTTCTCGATTGCCAACGATGTGCGCGTGGCCCACGGCACGGAGCAGACGCCTGCCTCGCGCGAAGAAGTCATCGTGATCCGCCGCGACGCCAGCCGGGAAGGCCATTTCGTCCGCCTCCACAAGGGCGAACCGCTGGCCGATGGCGAACTCCTGCTACGCGTGCAGAACGTGCCATCCCCGCGCTGGGGCGGCACAGGCACGCAAGTCTCCACGGACGCGTGGTTCTTTCAGGAGGGTCAGGCCGACCGCTACGCCAGGGCCCGCTTCGGCGAGTTCCGCGTGGACGCGAGCGGCCAGGCGGAACTCGCCGAAG
>NZ_SCMX01000129.1 GCF_005503625.1 Cupriavidus sp. 2SB
CTCCTAATCTTGCGTCCATGGTTCTTTCTTTAAGACCATTGTTCTGTTGTATAGAACGCAAAAGATATGGAGACCGCATGATCCGTTTCACTTTCCCGCTGCGCCATACCCTGCTTTGCGCGATGGTTGCCGCTGCCCCCTTCCTTGCCACGTCTGCCGCCGTCGCCGCCGACACCTACCCTACCCAGCCAATCCGCCTCGTGGTGCCCTTCCCGCCCGCAGGCGGCACCGACGTGCTGTCGCGCGTGGTGTTCAACACGGTTGGCGCTTCGTCCAAGTGGACGGTCGTGGTGGAAAACCGCGCAGGCGCAGGCGGCAACATCGGCCTCGATCTCGTTTCCAAGGCCAAGGCTGACGGCTACACGCTTGGCATGGGCCAGACCGCCAACCTCGCGATCAACCCGACGCTGTATCCGAAGATGCCGTACGACGCGGTCAAGGATTTCGCGCCAGTGGCGCTGGTGGCCGCGCAGCCCGTGGTGCTGATCGTGCGGCAGGACGCCCCGTACAAGTCGCTGGCCGACCTCGTGGCGGCTGCCAAGGCGAAGCAGTTGTCGATGGCCTCGGCCGGCACCGGCACGGTGGGTCACCTGACCGGCGAGATGTTCCAGCGCCGCGCGGGCATCAAGGCGCTGCACGTGCCGTACAAGGGCGCCTCGCCCGCACTGACCGACCTCATGGGCGGCCAGACCGATTTCTATTTCGCCACGCCGCCCATTGCCATGCCGATGATCAAGGCGGGCAAGCTGCGCGCGCTGGCGGTGACTTCCGCCAAGCGCGTGGCGCTGCTGCCGAACGTGCCCACCGTGGCCGAACAGGGCTACGCCGGCTTCCAGGCCGAAGACTGGAAGGCCGTGGTGGCACCGGCCGGCACCTCGCCCGAAGTCATCGCGCGCGTCAACGCGGAAATCAACAAGGCGCTCAAGCAGCCGGCCACCATTGCCAAGCTGCACGACGAAGGCAGCGAACCGCGCGGCGGCACGCCGGCGGAACTGGCCGCCTTCATCAAGAGCGAGAACGCGCACTGGGGCGCCATCGTCAAGGAATCAGGCGCCCGCGTCGATTGAACCCCGACAGGCAAGACACCATGCAAAAGCCGCTTCGCAATATCCGCGTGCTCGACCTCACCAATGTGCTGGCCGGCCCCTTCTGCTGCCACCAGCTGGCCCACATGGGCGCCGAGGTGATCAAGGTGGAAACGCCGGGCACGGGCGACCTCGCGCGCCAGCTCGGCGCCGATCCGGAACTGAACCGGAACCTGATGGGCGTATCGTTCCTGGCGCAGAACCCGGGCAAGCGATCGATCACGATCAACCTCAAGCACGCGCGCGGCAAGGAAGTGTTTCGCAAGCTCGTGGAAGGCGCCGACGTGGTGGTGGAGAACTTCCGTCCCGGCGTGATGACCCGCCTCGGACTCGGCTTCGACACGCTGAAGACCGTCAACCCGCGCCTGATCTATTGCGCGATCTCGGGCTTCGGACAGGATGGGCCGCTGTCCGACCTGCCGGCGTACGACCAGATCATCCAGGGCATGTCCGGCGTGATGAGCATCACCGGCGATCCACAGAGCGCGCCGCTGCGCGTGGGCTACCCCGTCTCCGACACCATCGGCGGCATGACCGCTGCCTTTGCCATCGCCGCGTCGCTGGCCGACAAGGATCGCACCGAAGGCTACTTCCTCGACGTATCGATGCTCGAAGCCACCATGGCGACGATGGGCTGGCAGGTGTCCAACCACCTGATCGCGAACAAGAACCCCGTGCCGATGGGCAACGAGAACATGACCGCGAGCCCGTCGGGCACGTTCCGCACCGGCCAGGGCCCGCTCAATATCGCCGCCAACAAGCAGGAGCAGTTCGAAGCGGTGTGCCGCGTGATCGGCCGCCCCGAACTCGCCACCGATCCGCGCTTCGCGGAACGGCAGTCCCGCCTGGCCAACCGCGCCGCGCTGACCGCCGAACTCGAAACCGAACTCGCGAAGAAATCCGCCACGGAATGGTGGCAGTTGCTCAACGATGCCGGTGTGCCCGCCGGCCCGGTGCTCGACGTGCCCGACGTGCTGGCCCATCCGCAGGTACGTGATCGCGGCATGATCGGCGCGTTCGCCAATGTGCCCGGCGTAGGCCGCGACATCCGGCTGGTGCGCACCGGTTTCAAAGTCAACGGCACCGCGCCCTCGGTGGATACCCCGCCGCCGCAACTGGGCGAGCACACCGAAGCCATCCTCCACGAACTCGGCTACGGCGCCGATGACATTGCCACCTTGAAACAGGAGCGCGCGCTATGAGCGACACCCCAACCTCTTCGACTGTGGCAATGGACGCCGGTCAGCAGGCATCGCAGGACTGGTGGCACACGCAGATCATCGACATGAAGCCGGGCGAGATCCGCTATCGCGGCTATCCGATCGAGCAACTGATCGGCAACGTCTCCTTCGCGCAGATGATCTGGCTGATGCTGCGGGGCGAGCTGCCCGCCCGGCGCGAAGGTGAACTGCTCGACGCGGCGCTGATGGCGGCCGTCGATCATGGCCCGCAAGCGCCCAGCATCGCCATTGCGCGCATGGCCGCCACCTGTGGCGTGGGACTCAACAACGCGATGGCCTCAGCCGTCAACGTACTCGGCGATGTGCATGGCGGCGCGGGCGAACAGGCCGTGGCGCTCTATCACGACATTGCGCGCCGTGAAGACGAAGGCATGACGCTCGCCGATGCCGTGACTGCCGGCCTGGCGGACTATCGCGACCTGCACGGCAAGTTCGTGTCGGGCTTCGGCCATCGCTTCCACCCCATCGATCCCCGCGCACCGCGTTTGCTGGAACTGGTGGATCAGGCGGCGAAGGATGGTGTTGTGTCCGGCCGTTTCGCGGCCATCGCCCGTGCCGTGGAACAAAAACTCGGCGAAGGCCGCGCGAAGCCGATCCCCATGAACATCGATGGCGCCACGGCAGTCATCTACGCGGAACTGGGCTTCCCTGCCCCGCTGGCGCGCGGACTGTTCTGCCTGTCGCGCTCGGTGGGCATCCTGTCGCACGCATGGGAACAGACCCAGCAAGGCGGCCGCAACAAGGGCCCGATTCCGCGTCAGTTCATCTGGACGTACGACGGGGTGGCGCAAAGGGATGTACCGGGTCGAGAAACCGGTCGTTAATGAAAATCCCGGCTCGACACCAGTAATCGGCCGAGCAGCGGACTCATGTCGACCAGCTCCTCGGCCACCAGGTGTCGCACGTCGCCCTGCCGCTGCCAGGTGCCGATAACGCCGAGCAGCGTGGCGCCGAGCACCTCCTTGCGCTGGCTTTCCACGAGTCCCGGCCAGATGATCACGTTGATCGCGCCGGTTTCATCCTCGATCGAAGTGAAGATGGTGCCCTTGGCCGTGCCGGGGCGTTGCCGCACCGTGACGATGCCGCAGGCGCGCACGCGGCGGCCATTGCCGATGCGCGTCAACTGCTCCGCCGTGACGTACTTCAGCGCGGCCAGCCGGCGCCGTAGCAGTGTCAGCGGATGGCATTTCAGTGAGAGGCCCGTACTGGCGTAATCGCCGGCCACGTCCTCGCCGATCTTTGGCGCGGCCAGTTCCAGTTCGCGTTCGGGTGGCGGCGCTTCGTGGAGCAAATCGCGATGCGAGGTCTGCACCACGGCTGCGCGCGCCTGCCAGCGGGCTTGCCGACGATGACCGGCCAGTGCACGCAACGCATCGGCAGCGGCCAACACGTCGATATCGTGGGCATCAAGTTCAGCGCGACGTGCGAGGTCTTCCACGCTATCGAACGGCTGCGCGGCCCGCGCGGCCTCGATGCGCAGCGCGGCGGTTTCGCGCATGCCCTTCACGCGATTCATGCCCAGCCGCACGTCGCGGTGCGGCTGCCCCGGCCGGCGCGGTTCCAGTGCGCTTTCCCAGTTGCTGATCGTCACATCCACGGGCTGTGTCACCACGCCATGGCGCCGCGCGTCCTGCACCAGTTGCGAGGCCGAATAGAAGCCCATCGGCTGGCTGTCGAGCAGCGCGCACAGGAACGCGTCGGGGTAGTGGCACTTGATCCACGCGCTCACATAGACGAGCTTGGCGAAACTGGCCGCATGGCTTTCCGGAAAACCGTATTCGCCAAACCCCTCCACCTGCCGGCAGATGCCGATGGCGAATGCCTCGGGATAGCCGTGCGATGTCAGCCCGCGCATCAATGCATCCTGATGCTTCTCCAGCCCGCCCTTGCGTCGCCATGCGGCCATCGAGCGACGCAACTGATCGGCCTGCCCCGGTGTGAAACCGGCTGCATCGATGGCCAGTTGCATCACCTGTTCCTGGAAGATCGGGATGCCCAGCGTGCGGCCCAGCACGCGTCGGATCACGTCGTCGAAGTAGGTTGGCAGCTTGCCCGTGCGGCGCAGATCCTCGCGCCGCTTCAGGTACGGATGCACCATGCCGCCCTGGATCGGGCCGGGCCGCACGATGGCCACTTCCACCACGAGGTCGTAGTACTGGCGCGGCTGCAAACGCGGCAGCATCGACTGCTGCGCGCGCGATTCGATCTGGAACACGCCGACGGTATCTGCCTTGCAGATCATGTCGTAGGTCTTGTCGTCAGTCTCGGGCAGGTCTTCCATGCGCGTGGGCAGACCGGCACGCTCGGGCTCCGGGTTCGGAATCATCGCCAGCGCGCGACGGATGGCGGTCAGCATGCCCAGCGCCAATACATCCACCTTGAGCAGGCCCAGCGATTCCAGATCGTCCTTGTCCCACTGGATCACGCTGCGATCCTTCATCGCCGCGTTCTCGATGGGCACCAGCCGCGACAGCTTGTGCTGCGCGATCACGAACCCACCCACGTGCTGCGACAGATGACGCGGAAAGCCGCGCAACTGTTCCGTCAGACTGGCCCATTGCTGCACCGCCACCGAATCCGGATCGAGCCCATAGCGCGAAATCCGTTCGATAAATGCCGTGCCGCCATCCCACCATGCCTGCCCCTTGACCACCTGTTCCACCACGCTCGCATCGATGCCGAGCGCGCGCCCCACGTCGCGCAACGCGCTGCGCGAGCGGTACGAGATCAGCGACGCGGCCAGCGCAGCGCGATGGCGCCCGTACTTCCTGTAGATGTACTGGATGACTTCCTCGCGCCGCTGATGCTCGAAATCCACGTCGATATCGGGCGGCTCGTCGCGCTCGCGCGAAAGAAAGCGGCCGAACAGCAGGTTGGCCTGCTCCGGACTGACCTCGGTGATATGCAGGCAGTAGCAGACCAGCGAGTTGGCGGCCGAGCCGCGCCCCTGGCACAGGATGCCCTTGTCGCGCGCAAAGCGCACGATGTCATGCACGGTCAGGAAGAACGGCTCGTAGTGTTTCTCCTCGATCAGCTGCAACTCGCCTTCGATCTGTGTTTCCCACTCGGGCTCCATGCCGTGCGGGAACCGTTCGCGAATCCCCTTCTCGACTTCCGCGCGCAGATAGCCGATTGGCGTATAGCCGGCCGGCACGATTTCCTCGGGATACTCGTAGCGCAGCGTGTCGAGCGAGAAGCGGCACTGTGCGGCGATGCGGAGTGTCTGCGCCAGCGCCTCGCGCGGATAGAGCCGCGACAGCACCTGCCGCATGCGCAGGTGTGCTTCGGCATTGGGCGCCAGCGCCATGCCGCACTGAGGCAGCGGCTGGCCGATCCGGATCGCGGTCAGCACATCGGCCAGCGGCTTGCGCGAGCGCACATGCATGTTCACGGCGCCGGCCGCCACGAGCGGCACGCCGGTTTCCTGCGAGATCTCCTGCAGGCGCGTGCGATGGAGCGCTTCGGCATGGCCTTGCAGCAACTCCAGGCCCATCCAGACCCGCTCGCCGAACACCTCGCGGCACCAGTGCGCCTGCGCGCGCAGCACGTCGGCATCGGCGCAGTAGTCGGGCAACAGGATCGCCAGGCAATCGGGCATGCCGCGCAGATGCGATTGGTCGGGTTGCGGATCGGCCAGATCGGACGGATGCAGCAGATAGCTGCCCTTCTCCGCGCGCGTGCGGCCCAGCGTGATGAACTCGCAGAGATTGCCGAAGCCTTCGCGGTTGCAGGCCAGCAGCACGAGGCGCGGCGGCGGCACGGTATCGCCGGGCGCCGCCGTCAGCGTGAAGCGGCTGCCGATAATCAAGTTGAAGTCATCGGCGGCGGCGGCCAGCGTCTCCAGCATGGCATGGCGGCGCGCGGCGGCATCGGTATCGTGGCCGAAGCCGGCCGGATTGCCATCCTCGTCCTCTGCATCGTCTTCATCTTCCTCATTGGCGAGGAAGGCAGCGAGTTCATCCACGTCATCGCTCTCCCCGGCCGTCTGCCCCGCCGCCAGACGCCGCGCGCTGCGTGCGACGGCTTCCCACATTTCCTCGCGCAACGTCTTGATGGCGTGATGTGCGCGCGCCGTGCCCGCCACGGAACACTCGTCGGTCAGCGCCAGCCCGCTGTAGCCAAGCTGGAACGCGCGCTCGATCAGTTCCTGCGGATGCGAGGCACCATCGAGAAACGTGAAGTTGGAAATGCAGTGCAGCTCCACGTAGTCGGGCAGCGACGGCAGCAGCGAAGACAATCCGGGCAGCATGGCGATCCTTCCCGGCGTTCAGGCGAACAGGCCATGCAGGAACCAGCGGTATTCGCCGCCGTCTTCCTGCCCGTCGCGCGTGGGGCGACCCGGCCGTTCCCGATAGACCCAGCAGCGTAGCCCATCCTCACGCTCGGCAATGAAGTAGTCTCGTGTGGCCAGGCCGCCGTCCCACCATCCGGCTTCAATGCGTTCGGGACGCGTCAGCATCACCAGCGGTCCCTGATACACGGGACGATGTTTCTCCACGCGCAACGCACGGGGCGACTCCAGCAGCCACAGCGGACGCTCGGGCGGCAGCGGACCGACAGCGCGCGCGGAAGTCCGGGCCGGCGGCTCGTCCACGGGACACCAGCGGTTGGCGCTTTCAGGGCGATGGTCGGCCAGCGGATGCGGCTGCAGCACGTTGTCGCGCCCGAGCCGCGCCACGAGCGTATCGATCAGGCGGCCCAGTTCGGCCGGCTCCGCGCCCGGATCGGGAAACAGCGCATCGCTCTGCGGCACGCAGGTTTCCATCGTCTCCACGCGCAGCCCCAGACCACCTACCGGCGCATGGAAATGCACCTTGTCGAGCTTCTCGCGGAACAGCTTGGAGAGATGCGCGGCGTCACGGCTCGGCTGCGCCAGGGCGAGCGGCACCGGCGTGGTGTCCATCTCCTCGCCCAGCCGGTAGCGTTCGTGTTCGAGCACCAGCACGCAGCGCGTGACGCCGGACTGCTGCGCGGCCAGCCAGCCGGACAGCGCCAGCAGCAGCCGCTGCGCACCGGCCAGCACGCCATCGACGGACTCGATGCGCCCCGGCAGGTCCATCCGTTGCGCGAACGTGGGCGGCGCCTCGAACCAGACGAAGCCGGTGGGCGTCTGGTCATACGCTTCATCGAGCCGCGCCAGCAGCCCCGTGCCGAGTCGGCGCGACAGGCCCGCACGCGGCAGTGCCCGCACCTGCCCCAGCGTGCGGCAGCCGATACCTTCGAGCCACTCGGGATCGGCCAGTGCATGCAGGCAATCCACGGGCAGGCGATCGAGCAGCCGCAGCATGCGCGCAGGCTGCACCGCACGCCGCGCCGGCCGCACGATGCCGCGCGCGGTCTTGCGCACCGGCTGACGCGCGAGCCACGCCGCCCCCTGCGCCGTGGTGCCGCTGCCAACCTGCGCAAACGTGCCGAGCTGGCGCACGCGGGCGCGCACCGCGCGGCACAGCGCACGATGGCCGCCGAACAGGCGCAGGCTGGCCGTGACGTCGAGCATCACCGTGGCCGACTCCGGTTCGGGATCGATCGTCACGCCCGGCGTGAAATGGAGCAGCGTCAGCGCCACCGAGGTCATCAGCGCTGCCTCGGCCACGAGATCGCGTTCGAGCTGCACCACATCCGCAGACAACGCCTGCACGCCGCCGCGCCGCATGCCATAGCCCACGCCCAGCGCCACGGCCGGGCCGTTGGCCAGCACCACGCGCTCGCGCTCCAGCACCGCCACCGGAAGCTGATGCAGCGTGCCGGTGACGGGGCTGGAAGGACTCGGCGGCTGGGAGACCGCGCCGGCTGGCTCAGGCCAGTTCGGCTGCAGCGCGTCCAGCGGCAGGCGCGGCAGATGCACCGCGATCCAGAACGTCATCGGCAACAACATGAGAAGGAACGACAGAAGAAACAGCAGGAGCAGGAACCACCGCCGGCAGGCCCGTGCGCTGCGGCACATGCGCCATGCCTTCCAGCGGCAGCAGCAGCGGCGTATCGCGAACCGGACCGCGCCGCTTGTGGAACACGATCGACATCAGGTTGCCCGGCTGCGGCGACAGCGCCAACCGCAGCACCGCTGGCGACGATTCGTGCAGCACGCGCATCGGGCGCAGCACCCACACCACGGTATCGCCAGCCTGCGCCAGCACCTGCAGGCGCCGCAGCGCCTCGGGCCGCGCACCGGCCAGCCAGACCAGCAGCGCACCGAACGCCTGGCTGCGCAGCATCTGCTCGGCGGCCCAGAGCATGTCCGTGCGCTGCGCAGCCATCGTCGCGCCCGTGGTAGGGCGCACCCAGTAGAGATGACGTGCCGGCAGGCCCTCGGCCAGCCCCGATGCCAGACCCGCGGCATTCGGCAGGTAAGGCGGATTGACGAAGCCGATGCGCCGCCCGCTTTCGGCCAGCGTGCGCAGCGCCGGCATCAGCAGCCGCAGCTCGCCCGCGCCCTCCTGCGCCAGCAGCAACTCGGTCACGGCGCCCGCCGGCCACCCGCCGCCCGGCAACTCGGCGGTCAGCGCGTCATAGCCGGTCGGGCAGACCGGCAAGCGGCCGGCATGGCCCAGCTGGCCCGCGCGCCACAGGCCGGGATAGCGATGTTCGAGTTCGCGCACCGACTGGCGATGCACGGAAGAAGATGGGGGCACAGGGTCCGCCGCCAGAAGCGACGGCTGCTCCTGCAGGGGCGCAGCCATGATGCATAGGATTTTGTCGAATACTGTATGTTTATACAGTATCGTCACCGATGCAAGAGGCAGGCTCCCGATGTGCTGCAAATGGCATTTTCAAAACGATGTTTGCGCGTCTGCCACAGTCCGGCCCCGGCGAATGCAAACAACTGTGAAGTGTCATTGTGAAGTGTCAGGCAGTACGGAACAATGCGTTGCTATGAAACGGAATACGCGCGAATGCGTGCATCTGCTGATCGAAGGAATGCAGCGCCAGGGGCCATTGCGCCGCGATGCGCTGGCTGACGCCTGCGGCTTGAGCGCCGAGGAAACCACGCGCGCCCTGAAAGCCGCACGGCAGATGAGCGTGATCGACCACGTACCCTACGGCCCCGGCACCCCGCCGGCCGCCGTCTTCTACCAGCTGACCGGCCGCCAGTTGCCGGCCGCCCGCAAGAGCACGCGCGTCCCGCCCGCCCCCGATGACCGCTTCCAGCCGCTGCTGGAAGCGTGGTGGAACAGCGGCGAACTGGACCGGGCCTGAGGAATTGCCAAGGGACGATTGAAGGAGCTATCCGTCGTCAGTCTTCGAAATTGGCTCCAAACGCTCTGGAAATGGCAACTGGCCGGTTGTAGTGCAGTCCCGTTTCGCGATCGAAGTACTGCCCCTGGAACCGCAGTGGATTCTGGAGCCCCGCCTTTTCGTGCGGCGGTCTAGATAACTTCCTGCACCCCACCCTAAGCTTTGCACTGGGCGCCTCAGGCCAGTTCGGCGTAGCCCACTACGACACGGCACAACGAACTGCACTTAACCGGGATGCCACGCAAGAGCGATTGAACGCATCTTCTTGAAATCTCATTCCCAGTACAAAAGCATTGCCTCAGTTAATTTGGCGAAAATTCGCTATGAAGTTCGACCGACGGATCAGCATTGATTTCGACCCTCACGCCGTCGTGCTGCACGGCAGTAATTATGAATCGATCAATACTTTCGTCAACGACTCTCACTCCATCCACTACGGAAAATAACCCAAAAATAGCTACACGAACAGACTCATAAATTATTCCGTCGAGCAGAATTTTTTCATCATTCGTCATACGAGACCGCCATTCCGCCGCCTTAACTAATAACTCACGGGGTCTCTTTCCCGGGGGCGAGGTTATGGTTTTTACGACTGTATTCTCTGCCTGCTCTTGCACGTGTGATCTGACTGCTTCTACAAATTTCTCGGTGTTCACTTGTTAAGCTCCTCGCATCGGGAATTCATTTTTTAAACGCATTCGGATATGTCGTCTTATTAAGAACGATAAGTTTCTGCAGACATTCGTTGGAGGCGTTAGTGTTCCGCCTCAGATCCGTTATATCCTTAGCTAACAAATTTCTCGCCGTACCTGCATAGGAGCCTTTGAGCGTTGGGATTTGAGCATGTTCATCGGCGGGAACAGCAATCGACGGAGCCGTCTGTTGATCATAGCCAACAACAACTTGGGCTGCTGGTTGTTTTTGCATCGCGTGATGAATATCGAGATCATCGCCGGAAGCAGACCGTCGCTTGAGTCGATTGAATGGACCAACCTCATATGCAGAGCACGGGTCGCAAGGGCAGCGCGCCAACCCGAGTGGATCCACCCAACCCACCGGATTCGGCCCATACAGGAAGACATTTAATCCGCCAGCGAAGCCGATAGGATCCTTCGAGATGAAGCGCCCACTCACCGGATCGTAATACCGATACCGGTTGTAATGCAGCCCCGTTTCGTGATCGAGGTACTGCCCCTGGAACCGCAGCGGGTTCTGGATGCCAGCCTTGCGTGCAGCGTCCGATATCACCCCCTGCGCCGCCCCCCACGCCTTGTACTGCACACTCCACGCGATCTCGCCAGTTTCGTCAGTCAACTCCTGCGGGGTGCCGAGGTGGTCGCACTGATACCAGGCCATGGCGTCGAACGGCTGCGGCGGGATGGTGTACGTCCACAGCGGGTCTTCGTCGATGTCGTAGTCGCCTTCGTACACTGGCTGCAAGTGCAGCCGCATCGGGCTGTGGCGCACCGCTTGCGCGAGCGGCACGAAGCTGCCCGGTTCGTAGAGGTAGTGGGTGGTGCGGGCCGCGCCGGAGATGGGGCGGAAGTGCGTGTCGGCCCCCGATTCGGGTTCCTGGCGGCATTCCCAGGC
>NZ_SCMX01000012.1 GCF_005503625.1 Cupriavidus sp. 2SB
TGATGGAGGAGGGCATCCACCACGGTCTTGTCACCTTGGACGACATTGAACACGCCGTCGGGCAGTCCCGCTTCCTTGAGCAGGCGCGCCATGAAGAGCGATGCGGAGGGATCGCGCTCGCTCGGCTTGAGGATGAAGCAATTGCCCGTTGCGATCGCAACCGGGAACATCCAGCACGGGACCATGCACGGGAAGTTGAACGGCGTGATACCTGCAACCACGCCGAGCGGCTGGCGCAGCGTCCAGTTATCCATGCCGGTCGACACCTGATCCGTGAAGTCGCCCTTCAGTAGTTGCGGCACGCCACAGGCGAATTCGATGATGTCGATGCCACGGCTGACTTCGCCCGCTGCGTCGCTGAGGACCTTGCCGTGCTCGGCGGTGATGATCGCCGCAAGCTCGTCTTTGTGCTGATTCATAAGCTCCAAAAACTTCAGCATCACCCGGGCGCGTCGAATGGGCGGCGTATCTGCCCACTTGGGAAATGCCGCGACTGCCGAGGCGACTGCGGCGTCGACGTCTTCGACGGTCCCCAGGCGAACCTGCCGTGCTACCGCGCCGGTGGCGGGATTGAAGACGGCCTGCGACCGCTTGCCATTGCCTGCATACGGCTCGCCGGAAATGAAATGAATGACCTCGGACGTATTGGTATAGGGCGCAGTCATGGGCATCTCCTGTCAGTGCGGGGCGGGAGGAATCGTCCTCCGCGTTGTGGATGCCTGCAGTGTATGGACCGCCCTGAGCCCTCGGTAGTCCGGTGGCGCCGAACTTACTGTTCAGGAATTTGATCCGGTGGCATGCTACGGCTACGAAATATCGACCGAATATGTGCGGTTTAGGGAGCATGGGGATGCGCAAAGAGAACGTCGAAGAACTCTGGGAACACCTGCATTGGCTGGTTGTTCTGCAGCAGCAAGGCAGTTTCAGCAAGGCCGCCGCGCGTCTCGGCGTCAGCAAGGCGTCCATGAGCCAGCACATTACCGACCTTGAAAAGGCAACCGGCATCGCGCTGGTTCAGAGGACCACGCGCAGCGCGAGCCTGACCGATGCTGGTCGGCAACTGGTGGAGTCGATGCGCGGCGCCTTCGAGCAGATCGCCACGGGCTACGCCAATGTTCGAGACCTGGCCGGGGCGCCAAGGGGATTTCTGCGCGTGACCGCTCCCGTGGCATTTGCCAGACAACAGCTTGTGCCTCGTCTTCCGGAGTTCCTGCGGAAGTATCCCCAGATCCAGTTGGAACTGGATATGTCGGATCGCCTGCGGCCGCTGGCGCAAGAGGGCTTCGACATCGCAGTCCGACATACGTCAGCCCCGCCGGAAACCCACGTCGCCTGGACGCTGTCATCGACGCGCGCAATTCTGGTCGCGAGCAGGGCGTACTTGCGCACCCGAGGGTCTCCCGAAACGCCGCAAGCCTTGGTTGACCACGCCTGTTTGCACTATCCGAGGCGGCAAGGGGCGACTACCTGGACGTTCGTGCCGTCGGTGGCAAGTCCGGGGTCGAAGCATGCCGATCCGGTAACCGTCCCAGTCACCGGGCCGCTGACCGTGAACAATAGTGAAGCATTGCGTGATGCAGCGATCGAAGGGGTGGGCATCGCATTGCTTCCGGACTTCAGCGCCCAATCCGCTCTGGAGACCGGCCGCCTGGTCGAAGTGTTGCCGCAGTGGCGATCGACTGGGGCATTTGGCGATTGGTTGTACGCCATTCGCCCTTACTCTGCGCACGCTTCACGCGTGTCGCAGGTGTTTGTGGATTACCTGCGAGAGATCTATTCGGATGGTTTTGCATCCACGCCACCGGCGCTGATCTGAACCATGCAGAAACAAGTAGCGGACAGCACGAGCATCGCCAGATTCTGGATGCCATTGTGCGACGCGACGCTGACCGGGCAGAGCAACTCGGTGCATCGCATACCAATCTCGCGCGCAAACGCGTCACCGAATACATCTCGCAAAGCGCCATTGGCACAATGTCCTTGCAGGACATGACAGGAAATGCCGGTGTGGCCTTGAGCTTGCCTCTGTGAAGTAGGCGGATTCAGCGGCTTCTTCCTGTCTTCCTTGTTCAGTCAGACGACGAGAAAAGTGATGGGGTAAAATCTGATAAGAATTATCTACTTACGTAGACTTTGTCGCTGCATTCAACACATATTTTCGTCTTTTTTGGGGATGAAATATTCTATCGGTTCTACGCCGAAGATGTAATTGTGTGTCTTTTTCGGGAGCGACCGCAGCCGTTGTCATGCTGCCTATGTCTCCGCTGGCGTGTGAGCGCCGCCTACCCGCCCCTACCTCCCTTGAGCTTGCAGGCAAACGGCGAAAGCCTTGGTTCTGCGCTCTTGTCTCAGAGCTCCTAGTAATCGCCTGCAGTTCATGGAGTTCATTCCGCTCCACTCCACACATTGTCCCCGCAACCGAAAGTATTTTTTTGGGGAAAGTCCTTGGGTTTAAATGCGAATTTTGCGATTTTCTGATAATAAAAAATATTAAAATTATGCGCACTATGCAACCAGTTTCATAGGGTTACTGATACCGTTATCTACTCACAAAATTTTCTACCATATATTCTCCAAGACTCGCCGTTGTGACTCATCATGTATCACGCCGCAGACCAGCACAGATTGAGCCCGGCTGAATTTGTTAGAAATCCAAATCGCGGCCACGCGTCGGTCTATTTTTTTGATTCCCCAAAAAATGATCGTCGCTTTGGCATTTTCGGCGTGGTTGCATTTTCGCATTTATTGCTAGCCGAAGGAAATCCTGAAATACTGTCGTATCTTCCATCCAGGCCACCAAAAGAAAAATCTGAAAAAAAATACAAACAAACAGTTGATGTTTTATATCAGTCTGGCAAGACGGAGTGTTGGCACTTCAATCACTCTAGGAACGGGGAACCCACGCGACACAAGAATAGGATAACCAAGACCGAAGGCGAAATCCGAATGGCGCAATGGCTGCCCCATAATTGGATGTTGCTATGTTCCTATCGAACACGCGTTAGAGGAGCTATAGACCCGAATCCCAGGGCCCTCCCAGGATTAATTAGCGCCAGAAGTAGCTTCACGCTCCAGGAGGTTCTCGCACTAGAAGATTGTGATCCCGCACACTTACTTGCTAGTGTGGCGCGCTACTTGGCAAACGGGAAACTTAAAACCGAACTTCGTACTAGCGCATTTC
This sequence comes from Cupriavidus sp. 2SB, assembly GCF_005503625.1. GTDB lineage: Bacteria > Pseudomonadota > Gammaproteobacteria > Burkholderiales > Burkholderiaceae > Cupriavidus. The sequence goes on from NZ_SCMX01000012.1 coordinate 3,182, forward strand.
ACCGACGTTCCCTTCTAGAACGGGTTGAATAATGGGCGGGGGCGCGCGGAGATCGTTGATTCAACAATATCACGGTGAGCTTGTCGACTGGCCCCATCCCGATATCACCGTTCTTGACGATGCGACTCGTCGAACGTTTCTGAATCGAAAGCTTGCCGTTGAGTTATATGCTGCCGATATTCCCTACGGTGAGATTCAAGAACAGACAAAATTCTCGCCAAACGAAGTGAGGCGCTTGCTCCGACGATGCGTGGCATCAGCAGGGGAGGGGTGTATTGTAGGATTTTATGCGTTGCTTCCGAGTTTTCGCATTAAGCCTTACTTCAGAACGAAACCCATTATTGCGAAGCATCCATTGGCCGATCAACGCTCTAGTGGTTACGCTGGCGCGCTGGCGCAGTTATTCGAAAAGTTTCCTGATGTCAAGAAAGATTTAATACAAAAATTCTTTCTGCAGCCGGATAAACAAAAGAAGTCAAAAAATAGCCGTTCGCCGCAGTTAGGGCCGCAGCCTTATATTGAAATACATGGCGAGTTTCTTTCTGAATTACGGACAAAAGGGGTTGGAGAGAATGAATGGCCCTTCCTGACGGAAGACAAGGGTAGACGATCCCTTTTGCGCTTCCTTCATTCTTTGAAGAATGAAAGATCAGAGCGTGCGGTAAAAGCCAGAATGGGTGCTGAGGCGACTAACAATCTAGGACATGGTATGGGTCCTAATGCTCTCATATCGCCACTTCTCCCGTTTGCAGTCGTAGAGCTTGATTACACAGTTATTGATATTCCCACTCATGTTAGGGTGATTGATCCCAACGGTACAGGGCATTTGATACCTATATCTCGTTGGTATCTAGGGTTGCTGGTCGAGGTAAAAACAAGCGCAATTTTGGGCGCACATATCTCTCTGGAAGTTAACCCGAGCGCCGATTGTGCGTTGCAGACGATGTTGAGCAGTGTGCCTGTCGTGTTAGACGCACGGAATTCTGGTGACGTTCGCATTGAGGTACGTAGCACCAATATGGATTTTGTTGCACGCGGCCCCACCTTGATATGCTCGTTGATACCGCAGTTGGCAGGGCAAGCATTCAGTTTGCTTAGGGTGGATAACGGTTGGTGCAATATTGCAAATGATTTTGTAAATAACGTTATTGATGTATTTGGTTGTGCCATTGAGTTCGGCCCCCCACGTGCCTGGTGGGGAAGGTCGTTAGTCGAAAGGATCATTGGGGTTTCAAAAGAACGCGGAGAGCATCGCCTGAAGGCCACATACGCGTCGGGCCCCGACGATGTTCGCCGGCCCCCCGATGTCGAACAGCTCGGTTTAAATGACGGAATCGACCTTGATTTTGTGGTCGATATGTTGAATGCCGTTGTCCGTGAACATAATACTATCTCAACCGGTGATCGACTTAATGGTGCAACTGTAATTAATGTTCTGCAAAGATTCGTAGATAAGCATGAGCTTCTATGGGTTCCACAGCCTCTACCAAGATCTATCAATTCAAATGATCGACTCCTTATGCACCGACGAAAGGTGGAGGTTAGGGGAGAATGGGGCGTCCATACGCGTAGGCCGTACATTAATACGGCATACTGCCGATATACAAATCCTCGTATCGCTTCTGATTTTTCTATGATAGGAAGAAAAGTGTTTGTCTACATCAATCGTCTCGATGCGAGAGAGGCATGGGCAAGTGACGCGGAAACTGGCGAGAATTTGGGCAAGCTATACGGTGAGGAAAAATGGGAAAACTGGCGATGTGCATTGCGGGTCAGAGAACTGGTAGGCGCAAAAGCAAAGGGACGGCCCCGAGGCCGGAGCCCCGATATTTATGCTAGATCCGGAAAAGTAGATTATGAGTTTGTAACGAGCGAAAATAGCGGCGAAAATATCGGAAAAAAAACTGCGCTTGCGATAGCGAAAGTAGCTCGGGATAGCTTTACTGGTTCGAAATCAGCATCCCTAAAGCCGGCCGAAGAAGATAACCACAATAATAATGTTGGGAGTGATAACGATCTGCTTCCAAATATAAATCCGCGCGGAATATTCAAGCTGGATTCGGGGAATAAGAAATGATTGCGTGCGATCGTGGAGAAAGAAATGGATGAGGGTCATCTTCGAGCATTAATGCTGCAGCACCCGATTATATCCAAGAAGAGCAGAGCGGAATCACCATTATGGACACTCCCGATATCGAATTTTTATGACAACGCCAGAACTTTATTGTTTCTCAGGCAAAGTTTTTTCATAGAAGAGATCGCTGGCGAGGGAAAAACCATCATGATGAATGTCCTTCGTGAGCGGTTACCAAGAGATCTCAGCGAAATTCACGTACTCTCTTATAGAGGCTTAAATAGGGAAATATTTTCTCATGGTGGATTTGTGAGGGATTTGCTTTATACGGTTAATCATGCTGCTCTTGATGGAAATTCATACGAATTAAGTCGGAGATTGATTAATGACATTGTGGCTTCTGCACTGGAGACTAATTGGAAGCTAATTGTGATGCTGGTTGACGAAGCGCAGGCCCTTCGTCCTATAGATTTCGGTTTTATCAAAGATCTGCATAATGAATTAGAAGAGGTGAGGATTGATTTCGTCGTGATTTGTTGTGGCGAGTCTCCAAAAATTCGTGAATTATTCAGAACCTTATCCAGTGAGCAGCAAATAGGCTGCCTGGATCGGTATTTTAGGCATCGGCTGAGACTCAGCGGATATGGATTGGAAGAGCTGCAAGATCTGCTTGAGGTGATCGACGTGAAAAGATGGCCGACGGATTTTGGACCAACATGGACAGAATTTTGTTTTCCACTCGGATATGCCTCTGGCTTTCGCCTAGCTAATCAAGCCAGTTTATTTTGGCAGGCAATGAAGGAGGTACATCTTATAAGAGACGATAAAATATCAGAACCAAGTCAAAATGGAAAATTGCTTTCGAGGCGTATTTTCGATGCTCTTGGGTTTTTAGCGTTTAAGGGTATGGATAAAGATTGCCCAAACTTCGAGTTTCCAAAGGAAGATTGGCAGAGTGCCGCTAAGTTTGCAGCTAAATCGGCCTGGGATGAAAAACCGGATGCCACGGATAGACCAGACTGCTCTCAAGCTTAGGCATGAAAGACGCTCACTGGTGCGGTGGTGGATTAGATTCGATACCAAATGAGTCTTCATTCGGGTATTTTCATCGGTTGTGTTGGCTGAATGCAGTTGGCATGCAAGCCGCAATGAGGTTACTCGATGCTCCGAATTTTCCCACGCGCACGCAGACTTTTTTCGGCAAGCTGAAACGAATCCGCCATGTCATAGAGCGAGTTAACTTCAATAGTACTAGGTTTCCAGAGGAGCGTTCGCTGGTGGCTGGGGAGGTTTCAAATTTGTTGGGCGCCATTTTTACTAGTCGCCTTAGATTTTGTCCCGTTTGTTTGGAGTCCGGATATCACTCGATCTGGTTTCAGTGTAGCAAGTTAGCGCGATGCCCGATTCACAATGTTGATATACATGATCGTTGCATGAAGTGTAGTAGCCTTCTCTCCGATATAGGTATTTTGGAAAACTTCAGAGAGGCGCTTCATTGTCCGGTATGTCACTGTGCATTATCGGGGGCGCCCCTTAGTCCAGGAGTTTTTGTCGAAAGCTACCTCCACGAACATCGAACCCACGTAAAAATATATCGACAAGCATTCTCTACGTTGAATGAGTGGGTAGAGGATGTCTCCGCTCGCGGTGACAGTTGGATCGCCTACTCCAACGTCGAAATATGGGCCGCGGATGCGGAATGTGCCTTTGCGATTGCATGTGCGCTGGCAAAGCCTCCGGAGATATTGGAACGGCCATCATGCAACGGCGTAGCCCTGTTCTGGCAACGACATTTGGCGGGAAATATGTCATTCGTGCCTTTGTTTACTATTAGACGGCGCGAAGACGAGCTTATACGCGTTGTCTATTGCTGCACTTTGCGGCTTCTGCGTTCTTATGCTGCGGGTATTGCGAGCTCCGGGAGGGTTCCGCTGAAGCAATTTGTCGTCTTCAGGAAGGGCGACGGAATACAAGTCAGCACAGGGGATGCACGAGTACAGGCCTACCTGCTGCTACGCTATTTTGTGGAACAACCTGCCAATAGTGTTATCGCGCTTGATTCAGCAGTAGAACAGGTGTCGCCAAGTAGAGATTTGGGATGGTTTCTCTCCAGGGACGAGAACTCGAGAGCATCGACCCGAGCAGGAATTCTATTGGCGTATGCGACAATGCATCGTGCGATTCGAGAAGCAGCGACCTCCGGATTTGTGAAATGGGATCGTCTGATCGAACTGGTACAAGGTGTCGTCATGGCCCATCAATACTCGGAGACTGTCGAGCGGGGAGTCGTAGTATTCCGGATGCCCGTGGGAATGCCTTTGGCTCCGTTTCGGCCTTTGCCGAATCTTCCCCGCATTTCTGCGTAAGAAATCTGAAATCGGGCATCGCACGGTGGTGGTCGGAGTCATGCGCCAACTCGCCAGCAGCGAAAGCACCTTGAAAGCGGGAAAGCCAGCACGCCCCTTATGATCCCGAGAGGGCGTGGTCGGACCTTCAACGGGCCGATATTTGAGGCTGTGTGGCCGAAGGAAGCACAGTTTAGACGTCCGGCCGTTTCTCATGAACTCGCCGGGCTTTGCGTCAGTGCCGCTGCAGCGTTTCGAGCTTCCTTGGCGGGTATCCGCCATCACTTTGTTTTCGTTGGAGGCAGGCTGGAACGAAAACTAGTTCCGGAGGTAGCGAATGTCACCCGATCGGCAGCGATGTCTTGCCTCGAACTGTTATGGATTCTGTGCGGGCCAGCTTCTCCAGGGCATACCGACCAGTAGGCCGAGTGCCCGATCAACTCTCGGCAACTGACCCAACGTTGGACATTGATCGGCGCTTTCAATGGCTGGAACGCCGCCGCACGCTCCAATACGAGTGATTCTAAGAAAGCTGACGGTACATGCGACGTGAGCCACTCCGCGTACGCGCTGGTTGCGCTAGCGTAATTCGTATTGTGCAGAGCCGGTCCAACCCTGTGCATGGGAGCACGTGCGATACAACTTGTTGCCTCGGATTTCATATTGAGGAACTGCGCTCCAGCTGTCTGCATGCGACACGGTACGGTACACCTTATCGCCACGGATCTCATACTGAGGCAGGCCAGTTCAACCGCTAACATGGGACACCGCCCGGTAGACCTTGTTGTCGCGAATCTCGTATTGCGGGAGGCCAGTCCAGCCATCGACGTGGCTCACCGTTCGGTAGCTTTTTGCCATCACTTTCGCCAGATATGTCCCACACCAAAGCCACATCGGCCCAGTCATTCGGCAATGCCTGACGCGCGTGCTAGGTCGGGAGCGTCAGGGAGGCTTGATAGCCGCCGCCAAACGCGCCCTCGAAGTCATACTCATACAAGGTTGTTCGTCCCATACCCGGCTGACGCTGGCCCAGGAAGAACGTAAAGGCGTTGGGCGCCGCAATAAAAATATGCATTGGAGGTTTCACGTCCTTCCGCTCCATATTGATGCGCTGAACCAAGGCTTCGGCGAGTTCGAAAGCGTGCCTGCCGCTTGCGACCGACTGCGCTCCCGATCCGCACGACGGTTTCGCGACTAATAGCTTGCTGACGCCAGGCAAGGCGGTGGCAATATAGCCGCGCACCGCGTCGGGAATATCGTGGGTGAGCGCAACAGCCACGGCCATCTCTCCTGACTCTGACGTCAAGTCTTCCACTTCAAAGTTCCACGTCGGCCAGTCTGGATTGGTGAAAGTGTCCGTCGCGCTCCAGCTTTGCCGGTCGATCGTACGCTGCTCGATTTCCACGTGCCGTCCAGACTTGATGTTGACGACGGACCCAGCGGCAAACGCCAGCGTCAAGTGGGCGTCTAGCGCCAGGAGTAACGGTTGCGGTTCGCGCGCCGCGTCAATGAGAAAGCGCTTGAGCGCGGGGTACAGGTTGCCGGTCCAATCTTGCTGGTCGCGAATGGCCCGATCGTTGAAATACGGTATCAAGTCCAGGACGGTGCTGCATCGTTCCTCTAGTCGGTCGAACGCGTGCTCGAACGACTTGACACCCACTAGTGTCCTTGGAGAGTTCCTTTTCGCAAACAGATTCTCGCGCTGGCAGGCGTCCCGAAAGGTGTCCCGCGTGAACTCGAGGCGACCCTGGGCGAGCCATTGGAAGACGATGTCGTCATACCGGAAGCTACTCTCGTTCAGCGGTATGCGAAGCAGTCCCCGGTTCTCGAAGTGCATGTCCAACAGTTCGCGGAGGTCATCCAGCGATGTGGAGTCGGTGTCGAGCGAAAGCGTGCGGGCCAGTAGACGCAATTCGGCATCGTCGATGCCCAGATGTTCCCGCCACAGTTTCCGGATCCGGCCTGTCGCCGACGCATCGGTCTTCGTGCCAAACAACTGCTCCAGGCGAATGGCTTTGTGACGCTGATGGATAAGGGGTCGGAGCGGGTCGGTCTGCGCGATCCGCCAGTTGGTTAGCAATTTGAATCGGACCCCGATCCCGTCTTTCGCGTGGGCGTGCTGAGCATTTCGGGCCCGCTGAAGAAAGGAAAAACGATTGGCGTTGATCCACTCGGGATCTATGAGGTCGCTATGTCCGAAGTCGCTTACCGAAACGTGCCACTTGCATTGCGTGTACTCCCGCAGGATTGGTTTTCCTTCTGGGTCATTTGGTGCACGGCTGGGGTCATATTCCACCCATACGTCGTCGAAGCCTTTGGGACCGGATTCGAAACCCACGCGAATGACGGGGCTGTTAGGGTCAAGCAGGCAAACGGCCTTGCGCCAGAAAATCCGGGCCTGGAAGTTGTCGCCGTCCCGACGCACAGGCGCTTTAGTTATCGGCAGTCGATAGCTGACGCGCGGCGGGACATGCATCCGCATCGATGCCGTAGCCCAGCAAATGCAGGGCCGCGGCATGGATCGACGCGTGTTCGTTCGATATAGCTCCCGCGAAGCTTCCATAATTGCGAACTTACGATAATTTCGATTATGGAAGGGCTTCCATAATCGAAAGGCATGGCTCTTCGCAGACACCGTGGCCGGCGCCAAGGCAAGCGCCATGATCTATAGCCTGATGCTGACGTGCCGGGCCTGTGACGTCGAGCCATATGCCTATCTGCTCCACGTGCTCACAGAGTTGCCACAGCGAACGCCAGACGCCGACATCAGCGACCTGTTGCCGTTCAGCTTCGCCCCGCCGAAAGCCGCCCCGCCGCATCCTGCCTGAATACGCTCGTCGCACTCAAGGTGTGCCGAAACTGGCGCTTACGATGGGCAAGCCCTTTCGATGCCGGGCGCCATAGTTGACCAACGTAGACGCGTTGCTCCGCAGGTACCCGCAGACCTTATCTAGATTCCACCACAGCGTACTGAATTCATACCCCGCTCTGGTCAGGAGCTGCGCGTCCAATGCCTTGATGCGCTCCAACGCTTTGCGGCCCTTGCCATGCCACGCGAGCCACTTGGCGTGCGTGATTTCGGTCTCTATCGACTCTCGTTCCAGTGAATCGATAACCTTACTGCCGAACACGGAACGCTGCGCCGCTTTGAACTTCATAGCGATGTGGAACCAATCGAGAATCCTGCCGCGTGCGAGCTGACTGCCCCGGATGGTCTTCTCAAATTCACCGGCGTCGTCGCTGATCACGGTAACGCGCTCGTCGGTCGCCACACCGTTTCGAGTGAGAAATTGATCCAGCCGCGCTACTGCCGAGGTAACTTCCCGGTGCACATAGGCATAGAACTTTGGCGGCCTGTCGGTGAACGTCGCTCGTCCAGCGATGAGGTTGACATGTCGGCCAAGGCCCCTCACCGAGTCGCAATGCCGCAACCACGCCGAGTCAACGCTCACGGTCGCGACATGGCTGGATTCGCGAACCTGGACGCCTCCGTCGAAAGGGGGCAGCTTCGCAATATCACGCTCGATGTCAGCGTCGAGTTGCTTTCCGATAGCACGAATCCGATTTCGAGTGCCGCTGAACGAAATGCCCTTGTCCAGAGGCAGTATTTCCTTCAGCATCGCCGTGGCCTGCCGATATGGCAGATGGCTTGCCCACTTCGCCTGGAGGTATTCCAGCTCTGGCGTGGCGCGATTAGTCAGCGCTTTAGACAAGGGATGGATCACGGATCGTGGCGTCGGCACAGTCCGTTGGCAAGCACACGACCACAGCCTCGGACTGTTCACCATCACCTTGCCATACACCGTGCGCACCACCGTCGAGCGCTGGTCCTTGTGGCTCAAAGCCGCCCCGCAACTCCTGCAATGAGTCTGGCCCGAAAGCCATCCCGCGACTTGTTTCGAAACCAGCTCGGTCTGAACCTTGGCCAACAGCGAGCGGCCCTCCGCGAGGGTCAGGCCCAGATCCGCAAGACTACCGTCACGGCGCTCGATCACTGCCAAAACGCCCTCACCGGCATGGCCAATATCGCTGCCCTCGTCCGCCAACCTGGCTTCGATGATCAACCGCATGGCTTGCTCCCACCGTTGCGATACCGATCAGCCTAGTTCACATACAACCGGCGCGGTGCCTAAGCGGCACTTTCTTGGTGTCCTCCCCAACCTTTGCACGCTCTCCAACGGATAGCGAGAAGATGTTGTTCGAGCGTGAGAAACGCAAATACAATGCGATGCATAGGCCAGTCTGTTCTGGTTGTCGTGTGGCGCCTGGAAAACATCGCACGATATCAGAGCAGTACTGGCCTTCCTTATGTCCGTTGCGTCTCGCGCTGATTGCGGAGATGTTCAGAAAATCGCCCCAGCCGTTCGCGGGATAAACGGCCCTCCCCAAACCTCAGATTGCGCGGGACGTAACAACCCGCAGCCGCAGAAGCTCGATATTGGCGCGGCCATACATTTGGCGCTTGAGGAGCTTGAGCCTGTTGACATGACCCTCCGTCTGGCCATTGCTCCATTGCAGCCTGACACGCGCGGTGGAGCCTGCATGCCCCCATGCCCTTCATGTCGCCTGTTTGGAAGCACAATCCGTTTCTGCCGCGGGAAGAACACTCTCGGAGACGCTGCGCAGCTTGTGAAGCAAGGCAACAGAGTCGCGCTCAATTCGCTTACGCAAAACCAGCCGATCAGCCATGCGGGCCACCACACTGGAAAACCGATACTCCAGCGTCCGCACGAAGCGCGTGCCAGTGGCTGTGCCGATGCACTCATACGTGACGAACATCTCAAGACCCCGGTTGCCACGGGCCCGGGTTCGCCAGAGCCGATCCGGAAGACTTTCCACGACTTCCCACTGCAACTTGCCTGCACGGCCGCCGACGTACGCAAAGTGGCTCCCAACCGGCAGCGACCCTCCCTGCCCGGTGATCGCTACGTGGTAAGGATGCCACTCGTGCCAACGAAGCGGAGTACTCACGTAGGCCAGTACCTGGCTTGGCGTCCGGGCGATATCAATGGAATGCTGCATCTTGACGGTGGGGACCAGGCTCTCGCTTGCTTCTTCGGGCTCCCAATGAAGGGTTCCATAGATCCAGTCCCACAGTGGAAACACTACGGCGAAGTTCTTGGTCTGCATCAGGTCACGGCGGTGATGCAACTCATGCAACCGCCGCATGTGGCGAATCCACGGCAGGCGACAGATCGGATTCTGCGGCGGGAGGTGCTCGCAGGCATGAAAGATCTCGTAGCTGAGATAGCCGCCCAGTAGCGTGGCGGCAAACAGCGCAGCGACGTTCGCATTGACCAGGCCGATGATCGACCAAGCGAGCAGCGCGCCAATGCTGTAGACAACGATCAGCCATGCCGGGAACAGAATCACCCGCCAGTCCTTGGCGAACTCGTAGCGCATCTGGTCATCTGCGAAAAAACTATGATGGTCGCCCGTGTGGCGCTGGTAGAACGCCTTCGCGAATCGCTTCTTGTTGTGCCCGAGACCCTTATGGGTGCGGTACTCGCCACTGCTGTAGAAAATTAAGGTGGCCGGCACAGTTAGCCACTCCACCGCGCTGACGTGGTCCAACTTGTTCAGCAAGAAGAGGATCAAGGTCACGCCGAAAACAAGAACGAAGCCAGCATGCAGCCAGGGGTTGTAGTAAGGCGAAATGTTCGCCCGGTATTTCTTCCGGAAGGTTTGGGTATCAAAAGACATGATCGGCTCTCAAAGACTGTTGCGCTGTCGGGCTCGCGATACGTGGCCAGTTCCGCCAAGCCCCCGCGGACCTTTCTGACGTCTGGCGCCAGTAGGTCGCTTGGTGTTGTAGTCTATTGGTGCGATCATTTTCATTCCAATGGATATTGATGATGAGAATTATTGATGAATCAGAATTTGCAGCAGATTGATCTCAATCTCCTCTTCGTGTTCGACATGCTGATGCAGGAGCGCAACCTGTCACGCGCGGCCGAGCGACTGCACAAGAGCCAGCCGGCGGTGAGCAATGCGCTCAGTCGTCTGCGCGAGCAACTGGGGCAACCTCTTTTCCGCCGTACCGCTAAGGGACTCGAGCCCACTGCCGGGGCGATGACGCTGCACGTGCCGGTACGGCAAGCCCTGCGCTTGCTGCAGGCAGGGCTTGCCGTTCAAGAGAGTTTTCAGCCGGACACGGAGCGAACCTTCCGACTGTCGATGAATGACTATGGGCAGCTACGGCTGTTACCGAGCCTGATGACCCGGCTGATGGCGCTGGCGCCGCAGGTGAAGCTGCAGGTACTGTCGGACGAAGGTGCCCTGATCCCGCAGCGACTGGCCAGCGGAGATCTGGACTTGGCGATTGATTACCTGTACTTCGACGACGCCGATTTGCTCTACCAACCGATTCACGAAGAGCGCCTCGCAGTTATCGGCCGACCGGGCCACCCTGCATTCAGGGAAGGCCTCGACAAGACGGCGTATCTGGCCGCACAGCACGTCTCGCTCTTGCCGCGAGCCGGCCGCGGCAGTCCGCTCGAGATCGTCCTGGGCTCGGCCAAAGTGCAGCGCCATGTGCAGTTGCAAGTTCCGCACTACCTGACCATTCCAGCCATCGTCGCCAGCACCGATTTGCTGGGTACCGTGCCCTGGCACTTGGCCAGGCATTTCGTGCACAACTATGGCTTGCAGCTCGCGGAGCTTCCTTTCGAAACGCCTGCGGTGCAGGTCAGCTTGATATGGCACCGTCAACAACAACACATGTCTGGTCTGCAATGGCTGAAGGAGCAAATTGCGCAAGTTGCACAGACCGAATCGAGCTGATGTGGCGGGCCTCATTGGGCTGCCTGCGCGATGGATCTTTGAATCCATAGTGGCGCTGCCTGCGCTGTGTCGGGAAATCGGGCGGCGCGTTCGAGCCCTGCAGCCGCACCAATAAAATCAAGGGTTTACAGGGGTTTTCCTGTAAACCCTTGTGCATTTTGCGGTCTATGTAACCGCCATGTAACCCGATTGGATCGCCGCGATCCATCTGGAACCATGTCCTGCCTGCGCCTACAGTTGCTTCGTGCCCCATTTGCTCGTGTGGCACATAGGTCTCGCGCGATAAAATCCTACCCACTGCATCAAAGGGGACCGGGGTCGTGTCACAAGCAACAACGCCACAAGAATGCGTCGCTGCCGCAAGGCAGCTTTATGCCGTTTTGAAAGGGCATCTCGATCGTCCAACTTGCACCAGCAGGATGTGCGGAATTCCCTCGTGAGGCGATGGGCCTCGATGGAAGACCGTTCAACGTCATCGACCGTCAGACCAAGGCTCGCGAAATCATGCGGCTATGGGAAGCCTTGGGACGATCAGGACAGTAATGCATGATGGCAAGGTGTTGCACTTTTGATTTGAGGCCGCCATTTATTGTCGAGGTGGCGCAGTACTTTCGCGAATTACTAGGTCAGGCTCGAACTCGGTCTGGATGTTTTTGGCTCCTCCTTCGATCTGCTCAATCAAGTTGCGCGAAGTAAGCTCGCCAATCAGAACGGGATTCGAGTGCACTGTCGTTAGCGCGGGTGTTACCAGTTCCGCCATCTGCCAGTCGCCGAAGCCTGTGACAGAGATGTCGCTCGGAACCGAAAGTCCCAATGTGCGGCACTCCGCGATCGCCGCCACAGCAATGAAGTCATTGATGCATATCAGGGCGGTCGGCTGTTCCCGATGCAACAGCAAGTCCTTGCGCTGCAGGCAGACGCGCACCGCTTGTCGCACAGCAGATGCATCGTAAGGGGTCGGAAAAATGCGGTTATCGGGTAAGGAAATGTCGTTCTCGCTGAGGACGTCTCGGATCCCCAGAAGCCGTTGAGACGATAGAAACTGAGTTTCGAGAGGACCTGGGAGCACTGCAAACTGCCGGTGTCCTTGTTTGACTAAGTAGGTGGTTAGCCTGCGCATAGCCAAGCGGTTGTCATACCCCACCGTCGGATGCATCCCTTCGCGGTCCACGGCCCACATTAGTACATACGGGATAGCGTGCTTGTGTATCAGCGAGAAGACTTCGGGATGATGTTGTGAACCGATTATTGCGATCCCGTCCACTCTACGCTCCAATAGGGCGCGGGCGCAGCGCAATTCGGTCTCACTGTCGTCCCGATGGCAAGTCAACAGAACGGTATATCCAAGCCGGTCGAGCTGGGCCTCCAAGGTATCTACTGCTTTGGCGTAAAGTTCATTCATCAGTGTCGGCGCAATTATGCCCACCGATCGCGTGCGCCCCTGACGTAGTTCGCGAGCCGCCGAGAAGGGAACGTAGTTGAGGCTTGCAATAGCGTTCTGCACTCGCTCCAGCGTGTCAGGTCGCAGCCTATCCGGCGATGTCAGTGCACGGGAGACTGTTGCCGAGGAAACGCCGGCGAGGAGGGCGACTTGCTTGACATTCACCATATCGGGTCAGATGTTATCTTCAGCCGGAATGACGGCCGTCTGCCATCCATTGTAACGATTGGTAGTCGAAAGCAGTTCCCGTCGTTGGAGGGTTCCCGAAGACGGATCGACATCCCTGGTGAGGCTAGTCGAGCCGGACCTTTGCTGAATCTGCCACTCGCTTCCACTTCGAAACTTCGGCGCGAAGCAACGCATTGAACGCCTCAGGCGTGCCGCCTGCGATCTGCGCTCCTTGAGCCATCAGCTTGTCGCGGACCTCCGGATCCTGAAGGGCTTTGTTGAACTCGCTGTTCATCTTAGCAATGATGGCCTGTGATGTCCCGCTCGGGACCATGAACCCGCCCCAGGAAACGGCTTCGTAGCCGTTTATCCCGAGTGCTTCATCTACCGTGGGCACATCGGGCAGTGACGGTAATCGAGTCTTGCTCGTGACCGCGAGCGCCCTGAGCTTTCCACTCTTGACTTGCGGCATTCCCGCGAGCGAGGTGGGAAGGGCAACATTGATCTGCTGACCGAGCACGTCTGTGAGCGAAGGCGCGTCTCCCTTATAGGGAACGTGGTTCATCTTGACGCCAGCCATGGTACTAAGGAGTTCCCCGGCCAGATGGCTGCCCGAACCATTGCCGGCGCATCCAAAGGTGATCTGCCCTGGCCTAGCCTTTGCCATCGAGACTAGTTGGCGCAGGTCCTTTATTGGCGAATTTGCTGCTGTGACGATAATGAGCGGCACCGTTGTCACTAAGGAATTGCTGATCAATGAGGTTTGCGCTTGATGTTGCACAAGCCAAGGACTTCAGCTTTCGCAATCCGGGAGAGATGGGCCGATTCAAGCCGTCTTTCTCGCGTTTCGCACCTTTCCTGGTCGCGCTTTTGCGCGCTCAGGACGGATTGCTCCCCTCTAAGGACAACAACAGCCTCCTGGCGAACACCAGATTCGCCAAACCAAACAGGCTGAACAACTGCGCCGTGTTCTTGAACAGGCCCTTGTAGCGAACCTTGCGATGACCAAACAGATTCTTGATAACGTGGAACGGATGCTCAACCCGCGACCGAATCTGTGCCTTGACCCGCTCGACGGCGATCAGCAAGTCCTTGACGGCTCCGTCACACATCGCCTTGATCTTGCCGCGCTTGACGGCCACCTGCCACTTCACGGTCTTGCCTTGCATCTCCTCGCGCTTGTCCACGCCCGTGTAGCCCGCGTCGCCAAACGCATGCTCCTCGTGGCCATGCAGCAAGGCATGGGCCTGCGACACGTCCGACTCTTGGCCGCTGTGCCCACCACGCTATGCACCAGCCCAGAGGCCGCATCCACGCCGACGTCGGGTAGCAGCGGCGCATTTCTGCGCCACTGCCCCCTAAGGTAGGGTCGAGAACTGGCGCGCGCACCTTCAGGTGCCGGTGGTGATTCCACCGCTTTCGCGATGGCCCGCAATCCGGCGACCATAGTCACGTTTCCAACTCCCGCCACGTCAAACGCAGCATGCGGTTTTCCCGCACTACGCTTTCCTGTTTGCTTCATGTCAAGGTATATGGGACCTATCATGCCGGGGCCGCTTTCGTCGATGGTCGACGACGAACCCGATAGCCGTTGAACAGCTTCAGTTCGTCATAGAGCCACCGCCTACTCCACGTCTTCCAGCCGAAGCCCCGACGATTCCGGGAGCGCTCCAGATGGCGCCTGACCTTCTTTTCCACCCAGTCCTGGATGAAGCTGAAGCACTCACTGGAGTGTCCGACCGCGAAGTAGTTCACCCAGCCACGTAGCACCGGATTTATCAGTTGCACCACCCGATCCACCGGCTGCGACTGGTATCGCCTGAACACCTCCTTGAGTTTGCGCAGCAACGCCGTGCGTTTCTTCAACTTGGGCGTATAGTGCGCTCGCCACACCTGTCTCTTTATGCTGCGCAATCGACGGAAGTCGAATCCCAGAAAGCCAAAGCTCTCACCGCAGTCCAAATCCACCGTGCGACTCTTCTCTTCATTGACCTCGACCTGCAACTTGGCAAACTCTTCCCGAAGCCGTCGGCTTTCGCGTCAGTTCATGCTCGACGAGCAGGCGGCGAAACTTCAGCAGCGTGGTCGCGTCTGGCACCGCCTCGACTGCCAGGTCGATCCCGGCAAACGCCCGCATCGCCATGCTGTCGTACAGCGCGTCTTCCAGTGCCTCGTCCGACAGCCCGTACCACTGCAGGAGGAAGTAAATGCGCAGCATCCGCTCAAGGCCGATCGGCGGCCGGCCACGTTTGCCCTTGGGGTAGTACGGCTCGACCGCCGCAATCAGGCGCGCCCACGGCACCACGCTCTCCATCTCCGACAGGAAGCGCTGGCGGCGCGTCACACGCTTCTTGCCGTGACTTTCCGCTTCCGCAAAACTGATCTGTCGCTTCATCACAGGACCTGAATCATGGACACGCTCATGACAACGCGCTCACCCAATGCCTCGATGACTCGCGCACTGATTTAATCAGATGGTATGGACGCCTCCCCCCGGCAACGGGGCGCCGCTTACCTGCAAGAGTAACTGTAAGGGTCCTCGCTGCCATGGCATCCCTATGCCAAAGTGGAGGTGTCGATTGCAAACGACCCTGATCGGGACGATCCAAAATGAAGCTTACCGTCATCGGCATGGATATTGCCAAGCATGTCTTCCAACTTCATGCGGTGAATGCCAACACCGGTGAAATCGAGCGCATCAAGTTGAAGCGGAGCCAGGTCACCGACTTCCTTGCTCAGCGGGAGCGTTCACTCATTGCCATCGAAGCTTGCGGCAGCGCCCACCGTTGGGCACGAGAACTGCAGAAGCTCGGCCACGAAGTGAAGCTCATCTCTGTGCGATCGGTTCGTCCCTTTGTGTTGCGTAATAAAACCGACGCTGCCGATGCCAGAGCTATCTGGACAGCAGTCCAGCAGCCCGAGGCGCGGTTTGTTGCGATCAAGAGCGAGCAGCAACAGACCATTCTGGCGCTGCACCGCATCCGGGCTCAACTGATGAAGTTCCGGATCATGCAGACGAACGCATTGCGCGGCTTACTCTATGAGTTTGGTGAAGTCCTTCCGGAAGGATCTCGGGAATTTGCCGAAAAAATTTCTGGTGCGCTTGCCAAGATCGCGAATCGCTTGCCAGCCATACTGATCGACAGCCTACGAGAGCAATGGGCACGCGTGCAGGCAACCGACAAGGAAATCGCTGTGCTGGAACGTCGGCTCAAGGTTGCGCTTTGCGACAATCAGGAATGCCAGAAGATCGCTGAAATTCCTGGCGTGGGGCTGCTAACCGCCACGGCTGCGGTGGCTGCGATCGGCGATGCCAAAACGTTTCGCTCCGGGCGTGAGTTCGCTGCCTGGTTAGGCTTGGTACCGAAACAAACGGGCACCGGTGGTCACGTGCGCCAGCTTGGCATTAGCAAGCGAGGTGACACCTACCTGCGCACCCTACTCATACACGGCGCCAGATCGGGTGATCATCAAAGGCGCATGAACCGCCTGGCTCGACGGATTGCTTCAGCGACGTCCTTTCAATGTAGTGGTGGCTGCCGTAGCCAACAAACTCGCCCGGACCATCTGGGCGGTGCTAGCAAGGGATACGAGATACACGGCACCCGCCATGGCTGCATAGCCAGGTGCGTGGCCCGCCTGAACTGACTTCTTCTCAAGGAGCGCAAGCATTGATCGCATGATGGCTAACAGGTTGGACCGGGGCGAGGAAAACCCGATAGGGAATGTGAGCAGCAACGCTCGATGATCAGATGAGGACCTCGCCAGCGAATTCCATATGGGCCAGCAGGCTGAGCGGCCTGCACAAAAGGGCCGGACATAGGCGTGCTGCCTTCACCTGTCGACCACCATGTCAATCGGCTTGCAATCCGGGAGGCGTCCACATAAGGCGATTCCCTAGTGACGGATCGCGCCGCAGCAACTATGACAGTTGTGCATCGCCAGAACACCGGGTTGTCGCGCCATCATCAGTACGAGCACGCTGACAACCAAGGTGGCCGCATTGATCTGGAGTATCGGATGCGGGCTCAAAGTACTGGCTACTGAGCGGCCCCAGATCTCAATGCCTTTACGTTGACCGCCAGCCAAAGCGGCAGTGTCGCAGACACCACGCATCAGAACAGCTTCGAAGATTGATCCTGCCCGGCAACTTTCATGTCGCAGAATCGTCTGCGTAGCTAGGTACGCCTCCGCTACTCCCAAATTAGGGCGTCATCTCCTGGATGCAGCTTGATGCGGGTTTCAACGTGCGTTCCTTCGGCGCGAGTATGCCTGCGGACGGTCCATTCTCGATCGTCTGTTGCGAAGATATTGGCGCCAACATGGGCGTTGCCGTACGGGGCGTTAGTATGCGCAAGTGATCTGCTAATGCGATTTCCAGCGTCCCATTGCCAGTTGCAGCTAGTAGAACGACCACGCCTGGGTTACGGTGAAATGGGAAGCGCTGATCATCCAAGAAATCAGAATCGTGCGTCAGTATGATGCGTCGCGTTTCACAAGCCGTCGCGAAACTGGCCTCGTCGGCGTGTCCAATGAGCGCCATGCTAGGGTAAGCCGCCTACTTTTCCGATGAGAGTAAGGCGTCCGGGCCAGCCCTTGCGCCCGCAGCGCTCGTGCCGCCGTGATGCCGTGATGCCGTGATGCCGGCGGCGGGTGTCCCGACGACTACGATGTGCTCACGGGAAATCATCAGAGATCCTCGTGAACCTCGATTGCAAGCGCCGGACAGATCCCAGCGGCCAAGCGGGCAGATTCGTGTTGATCAGTCGACGGTTCCGCACCCGGGGCGATGAGCGAACTCCCTACGCTGGCCCCATCCCAACAAGCCTTGAGACCATCGCTGCGGCATTCTGAAGTGTTGGAATGATTTCATTCTCGATCCTTTCGGGTGTCGCCTCGGCTGGCGATGTGGAAATCCCGATAGCCAGCTGGCGGTTGCCAACCCGAGCAAGCGGGACTGCAACTGAGATCTGATTGCTCTCTGGATACTCGACCATCGCCCATTCACCGACCCCGAGGGTCAACGCCTGTGTGAGCGCGCTACTTGGAGGCAGGATGCTTCCAACCCGGAGATTCATCACCACGAGGCGACGGCGTTCCGCGAGTGCCATCGCCCTTCCAATAATGATCACCCCGTCGGGGTTCGCTTCACCCAGGTTGGATGTTCCTGCGTACGTGTCAGCCAGTTGCTGGAGCATCTGCTGAACCGAGTCTGTCACTCCCAAACTTTCCAAAGCAGCAAAGCCGATTTCGAAGACTCGGGTAGTCAAGCGCCATTGGTTGCCCTCGCGCGCGACATATCCCTCCTCCTCCAAAGTCAATAGAAAGCGCAGAACGGTCGGGTGCGGCAGGTCTACGGCACGCGACAACTCCGCCAACGTAGGTCGCCCGTTCTCTCGGAAAGCGCGCAGCACCGCTAGACAGCGTTGGATCGATCTATTATTCTTCATTCGTACACCCTGTGTACCGCTAGTTCACCTAGTGAACATCATAAACCAGGTGCCCTTGAGATGCAACCTGCTTCTTGAGGTCAGGAGACAACGAATGAAACGATGGATATTGGGCTTTAGCGCCGCTGTGGTGGGGTGCTGGGCAGCGACCGGTCAATCTGTTGCGAACGCCAGCGAGTCCTGGCCGAGTCGCCCGATCAAGTGGGTCGTGCCGTATCCGCCGGGCGGCACCACTGACATGCTGGCACGTATCGTCGGTGCCAAGCTCTCTGAACGACTCGGGCAGCCCGTGGTGATCGAGAACAAGCCAGGCGCTGGGGGCGATGTTGGCACGGCCTATGTTGCGAAACAGCCCGCTGATGGATACACCATCGTTATGGGCAATATTGGTCCTATTGCCATCAACCCCACGCTTACTCCCGACGCTCGCTTTTCTCCCACGCGAGATCTCGCGCCGGTGACGCTCCTGGCGGAGGTTCCCAACCTGCTGGTGGTCAACCCGCAACTGCCGGTCAAATCGGTGAAGGAACTCGTTCAGTACGCGAAGCAACAGCCCAATCCCTTGTCGTACGCAACGCCTGGCAACGGAACATCTTTGCACTTGGCGGGTGAACTGTTCGCTTCGACAGCGGGCCTGCGCATGGTTCATGTGCCATACCGCGGTAGCGGCCCCGGCCTGAACGACACGATGGCAGGCCATGTACCGATCATGTTTGACAACATGCCTTCGGCATTGAATCTCGTAAAAGGCGGAAAGGTTCGCGCACTCGCCATCACGAGTGCTGTCCGTTCCCCGTTGCTGCCGGACGTCCCAACGATGACTGAAGCTGGTCTGAGCAACTATCAGATCACTGGTTGGTTCGGCGTCTTGGTACCTGCCGCAACGCCGAAGCCGATCGTCACCCGTTTGGATGCCGAAATTCAAGCTGTACTCAAGATGCCTGACGTCCGCAGCAAGATTGGCGACATCGGCGGAATCATCTCTGGCGCAGGACGAGATGAGTTCGGCCGATTCATCCAGCAGGAGTCGGCGAAATGGCAAAAGCTCATTCGTACCGCGCACATCACCGTGCAGTAGGTCAGTTACTTTAAGGAAGAAGCAATGTTGAACTCGGTTGACAGAATCCTCGTTGCGGTGCGCGACCTCGATCAAGCAGAGCAGAACTACAGGGAAGTACTTGGGGCGCAGTATCTTGATGAGCTTGCAAGCGACCATCTGAATGCCCGTGGCCGTAGCCTGGTAATCGGCGAAAGCACGGTCGAACTTTGGACCCCGCGGGGAGCAGGGGTCGTAAGTGATCATCTTGATAGCTTCGGGGAAGGCCTCTTCTTTGGAGGGGTCTCGACAGCTAGCCTGGCTGAATGCCAGAGGTTCCTTGCCGAGCAAGGTATCCGATTTGCTGAAGCCGACGGCCGTCTCTATTTGAACGCGGGCGGCCTCTATGGCATGCCACTCGTTGTCAGCGAAGCGGCAGCGCGGGTTCGAGCGAATGGTCCTGTGTCGTTTCTGTACGAGCTCACCATGGTTCTCAGCACCGACTGGCGAGAAGTCGCGGATTGCTACGCGCGAAAACTGGGCCTGCAGCGCGACAAGGCAGTAGACATCACGTTCGCGCGATTTGGCTATGAAGGCACGCTGCTGATGTTCGCGCCGGATCGTCTCGATCGCATCGAATTGGCTGAAGCGCATGATCCCGCCTTTGCCATGGGCAGGTTTTCGGGCAAGCGAGGTGACGCACTTTACATGTGCTACATCGAAACGCATGATTTGGCGGACGTAATCAGGCGACTCGAATCGCGCAACGCAAAGTGGACCCGAAGGACCGACACGGGCAAGCCCGAGCAGGACGGCCTCTGGATCCATCCGAGCGCGCTGAATGGCGTCCTACTTGGTGTATCCCGAACCTCGTTGGCGTGGGGATGGTCCGGTAGCCCCGAGAAAGTCGAAGAGATTTCAGAGGTGCAGTCGTGATGCCGGAGATCTTCGATCAGCAATACATCGGGGGATCGTGGCGCCGTGCTTCTGGCACACAGCTCATCGACGTAGAGGACCCGAATACTGGCCTGGTATCGGCCCAAATTCTTCCAGGTACCGAGGAGGACGTCGGTCTCGCCTTGGGTGCCGCGCAGAACGCATTGGCCAGCTGGTCCGCAACATCCGTGTCGGACAAATGCGCAATTCTTAATCGCCTAAAAGACCAACTCACAAATCGGCAGGAGTCGTTGGCCGATGCTATCGCGGCTGAGGTTGGCACGCCCTTGAAGATCTCACGCATCGTTCAAGTCGACTCGCCCATTCGGAACATTGGGAACTTCGTAAAGCTGGCGGAAGGATTTCCATGGCAATCGCGAACGGGCCCATCTGTCATCGTCCGGGAGCCATTCGGCGTCGTGGCATGTATCACGCCATGGAATTTCCCGCTTCATCAGATCATTCTGAAGGTGGTGCCCGCGCTTCTGGCCGGGAACACAGTCGTGCTCAAACCAAGTGAATTGACGCCCCGAACAACGCGCCTTATCTGCGATGCCATCAATGACGCAGGCTTTCCTTCGGGCGTGGTGAACGTTGTGAACGGCTTGGGTGCGGTAGTGGGCGCAGCGTTGGCGCGAGCTGACGGCGTGGACATGGTTAGCTTCACAGGATCCACGGAAGCGGGTCGTGCAGTGTCTTGCTTGGCCGCGTCGACCATTAAGAAGGTGACGCTGGAATTGGGCGGCAAGTCGCCTTCCTTGGTATTGCCGGGTGCGGACCTGACTGTGGCCGTCAAGGGAACGCTCGCTTCCTGCTTCCTCAACAACGGTCAGACTTGCAGCGCGCTGACCAGGTTGATTGTTCACTCGCGTGATGTGTCGGCCGTCGAAGCCCTGGTGAAGCAAGAACTCGCCAAGTTCTCTGTCGGATCCAGCCTCGTCGAAGGCCATCGGATCGGCCCGCTCATTTCTGGCAAGCAGCGTGACCGCGTGCAGGAACTAGCGGAAAAAGGGGTAGCGGAGGGCGCCACGCTCATCGCGTCAGGCCAGGATGTTCCGCCTGCAGGATTCTTCGTCAGCCCGAAGGTGTTTCTCACAGATCAACATAACTATCTGGCCAAGGAAGAGGTGTTTGGCCCCGTGCTCTGCGTGATTCCCTACGACGAAATCGACGACGGCATCCGCATCGCCAACGCAACGGTGTATGGCCTGGCGGCGGCCGTTTGGGGCGATCCTGACCTCGCACTCGACGCCGCTAAGAAGATTCGTGCAGGACAGGTCGATATTAACGGCGCCCGATTCAACCCCGTAGCGCCCTTCGGCGGCTTCAAACAAAGCGGTGTTGGCCGGGAGGCGGGTCACGTCGGTTTGGATGAGTTCCTCGAGTACAAATCTATCCAAATGAACGAGGGATGACGGGATGTCTCTTATGCAGAAACAAGCTCTAGGGAACATTCGCGTATTGGATATGACGCGAGTGCTCGCAGGGCCATGGTGTACCCAGATGCTGGGCGACATGGGAGCCGATGTCATCAAGATTGAGCACCCATCGCGAGGGGATGATACGCGGCAGTGGGGGCCGCCGTATGCGATGACGAGTGAAGCGGAAGTGCTTGAGGATTCCACCTACTTCGCTTCCGCAAATCGGAACAAACGATCGGTTGGCGTGGACATCGCCAACCCAGACGGTGCGGATCTGATCCGTAAGCTCGTTCTTGAGTGCGACATCTTTGTAGAGAACTTTAAGGTTGGTGATCTGGCTCGTCGAGGGCTTGACTACGACAGTCTGAAAAAGATCAATCCGCGCCTGATCTATTGCTCTATCACCGGGTACGGCCAATCCGGGCCGTACGCTGACCGCCCCGGCTACGACTTCGTTTTCCAGGGGGAAAGCGGGCTGATGAGCATAACGGGCGAGCGTGATGACGAGCCTGGTGGTGGGCCACAGAAGGTCGGGATCGCCATTGCTGATCTGACGACGGGACTGTATGCGACGGTCGCGATCCTCGCCGCGTTGAACCACAGGAATGTCACGGGAGAAGGTCAGCACATCGATTTGGCACTGCTCGATTGTCTGGTTGGCTTGTCGTCGAATCAGGGATTGTCGTGCCTGATCAATGGCGCCGAACCGCACCGGTGGGGGAACGCGCATCCGTCTCTCGTACCGTATCAAGTCTTTGATACGGCAGACGGTAAGGTGGTAGTTGCTGTGGGGAACGATTCCCAGTGGCAACGCTTTTGCCAAGCGATCGACGCCAAAGAACTGGCCCGGGATTCGACGTTCTATTCCGCATCCGGACGCATTCGGAATCGAGAGGCGCTAATTGCGCAGGTGTCGTCGGTTCTTGCGGCGCGCCAAACCGAGCATTGGCTTGCCGCGTTCTCCGCAGCGGATATCCCGCACGGTCGTATCAATACCTACAAGGAAGCCTTTGCTCACCCACAGGTCATCCACCGTCAGATGGCGATCGACGTGCCGGTTGACAAAGGTATCGGCTCGGTACGGGGCATCGCCAATCCCATCAAATTCAGTAAAACGCCGGTGCACTACGTTCGGGCGCCCGCGAAACTCGGTCAGCACACAGAAGACGTGCTTTCCGACTTGCTAGAACTTTCCGCGGACCACATCGCCGGTCTCGAAGAACGTGGGGTGATTAGTTGCCAAACGTCAAAAAAGACACTTCAGGAGCAATCATGAGCATCCAAGCTAATAATGTCGGAAACGTCCTGGAGATTTGCATTGCGCGTCCAGAAAAGCGCAATGCGATCAGCGCCGCGATGTACCAGGAACTGACCCGTCTTCTGGATGAGGCCAACGCGGACAAGGAATGTGCCGCAGTCATCGTGCATGGTGCGGGCGGACACTTCACTGTCGGTGCCGATATCAATGATTTCCAGACCCGGCGGGGTAATGAAGATTCCCCTGCTGTCACGCTTCTCCGGAAGATGGCCGCGATCGATGTGCCGCTAATCGCAGCAGTCGAGGGACTGGCGATTGGAATCGGCGCCACGATGCTGCAACACGTCGATTTTGCCTACGCATCCCAAGATGCGCGCTTCCGCATGCCGTTCGTATCGCTGGGTCTGTGCCCCGAGGGCGCATCCAGCTACCTGCTCGAATCGCTGGTAGGTGTCCGGAAGGCACGTGAGTGGTTGATGCTTGGAAAGTTCTTTGATGCAGAAGAAGCTTTCGATGCCGGGCTTCTGACGTCGCTGACGCAGGACGGGGAAGCCCTTGCACGGGCGCGCGAAACGGCTGCCGAACTGGCAAAGCTTCCCAAGGCTTCGGTACGCGCGACAAAGCGGATGTTGAACCACGAGAATCGTGCCGCTGTGGGTTCTGCGCTCGACCTGGAAGTGAAGATGTTCGCCGAACTCTTGAATACCGAAGCCACTCAGGAAATCTTCAAATCCTTCCTGAACAAGAAGCGTTAAGAACGCCATGGCCGAGTTGATAAAAATCGAATCAGAAAATTTCGTCCGGGTCATTACGATGAATCGGCCGGATAAGAGAAACGCGCTGAACTCGGAAATGTGCGACGCGTTGCACGACGCGTGGCAAGACTTCGCGGGCTCAGAGGATCGCGTTGCCCTGCTACGTGCAGAGGGGTCGGTGTTTACGGCAGGCCTCGACACGAACGATCCACCGGATTCCTTTTGGCATGCCATTCCCAATGTCGCATTTGACATTGGAAAGCCGGTTATTGCAGCGGTTAATGGCCCCGTGATAGCGGCGGGCGTATCGATGCTTGCATTCTGCGATCTTTGTGTAGCGACTTCGGCAACGACCTTCGTTTATCCCGAAGGTCGCCTAGGCATGGCAGCCGGCTTGATTAGCTCGCTGGTCGGTCGGATTCCCCACAAGATCGCGATGGAGCTCATGTTGACCGGGCGCCCGGTATCCGCCCAACGGGCCTATGAAGTCGGATTCGTAAACGAACTCTGTGAACCAGGAAGCGAAACAGAGGCAGCTCTAGTGACAGCGCGTCAGATTGCGAGCGCAGCGCCGCTGGTACTGCGTTTCCTCAAACAGGCGGCGAGACACTCGATTCCGGTAGGACTGGTTGAGGCAGGCTATAGCGCCCAGTACCAAGCTCAGATGCTGGCCAGGAGTGAAGACGCCCGGGAAGGGGCGTTGGCGGCCAAGGAGCGTCGCGCTCCCGTTTTCGTGGGCCGCTAGGACTAACTAACACAGTAGGGGACTGAGAAATGGATCTGAATTTCACAGAAGAAGAGCAGGAATTTAGAAAAGAGGTACATGCGTGGATCGACGCCCATTTGCCGAAGGAGATCTCGCACAAGGTGCACAACGGACTGCAGCTATCCCGCACCGATATGCAGCGTTGGCACCAAATTCTGGGGAAAAAGGGTTGGCTGACGTATAAGTGGCCAGTCGAGTTCGGCGGCACGGGCTGGACACCAGTGCAGCGGCACATATTCGAGGAAGAGTGCGCGTTGGCAGGAGCACCGCGACTCGTGCCCTATGGGCCTGTCATGGTGGCACCAGTCATCATGGCATTTGGTAACGCTGAGCAACAGGCGCGCTTCTTGCCCGGCATTGTGACGGGCGATGTTTGGTGGAGCCAGGGTTACAGCGAGCCGGGATCGGGTTCCGACCTGGCTTCGCTCAAGACACGAGCGGAGCGAAAGGGAGACAAGTACATAGTCAATGGTCAAAAGATCTGGACCACGTTGGCTCAGTACGGGGAGTGGATTTTCTGTCTCGTCCGGACCAATACAGAAGGGAAGCCGCAGGCAGGGATCAGTTTCCTGCTCATTGACATGCGTTCGCCTGGCGTCACGGTTCGGCCCATTAAGCTGCTGGACGGCGAGTGCGAGGTCAATGAGGTCTGGTTCGACAATGTTGAGGTCCCCGTTGAGAACCTGATTGGCGAAGAAAATAAGGGCTGGACCTATGCCAAACACCTTCTCAGTCACGAACGCTCGAACATTGCAGAAGTCGGGCGTGCCAAGCGTGAGCTCCGACGCCTGAAGCGAATCGCGGCTGCAGAAGGCATGATGGACGACCCTCGTTTCAAAGACGAGGTTTCGAAGCTCGAGGTAGATATTATCGCGCTCGAAATGCTGGTTCTTCGCGTTATCTCGGCAGAAAAATCCGGGAAGAATCCATTGGATATCGCAGGCCTACTGAAAATCCGAGGCAGTGAGATTCAACAGCGCTACAGTGAATTGATGATGCTGGCTGCAGGTCCCTATAGCCTCCCATTTATTCAAGACGCTATGTTGACGGAGTGGGATGGCGAGTTCCCAGGTGGAGAGCGACGGAACGCTCCGCTTGCCGCGACATATTTTAATCTGCGGAAAACCACTATCTACGGTGGCTCCAATGAAGTGCAGCGTAACATTGTTTCGCAAGTGGTCCTCGGATAAAGGAGTAGAGCATGGATTTCGAATTCACTGACGACCAGGACCAACTGCGAGATGCAGTAAGAAAGTGGGTAAAGCGTAGCTATACGTTTGAGCACCGTCGCAGTTCCGAGAGCAGCGGCGGATTTTCCCCGGACGCGTATTCGGAGCTTGCGGAGCTTGGGCTGACTGGACTTTACGTCCCAGAAGAGTATGGCGGCGTCGGTATGGGGCCGGTCGACGTTATGGTGGTTATGGAGGAACTGGGGCGGGGCATCGTACTCGAACCGCTGGCGCAAGTTCTACTTGCGGGTGCAGTGCTGTCGAACTACGCCGAAGCAAGCGTACGTGCGGCGTGGCTGCCTACGATCGCTTCTGGAGAAAGTCTGGTCGTACTGGCCCAGCAGGAGCGCGCGAATCGTTATCGCATCGATACGTGCGAGACGCGAGCAGTCGAGACGGCGGAAGGTTGGGAGCTTACTGGGAGTAAGAGCCTCGTGCCGGTTGGCGATCATGCTGCTGCGTACATTGTACCCGCCATGATTGCTGACACTCTCGGAGCGTTCCTTGTGGAGCGCTCCGCCCCAGGTGTATTGGTACACCCTTATCAAACTGTCGACGGCTCGCGCGCCGCGGAGCTGACGTTGTCGAAGGCGCCGGGCACGCTAGTCACCCGCGAAGGCCAGGATTGCCTGTCGTATGCCGTGGATCTTGGCATTGCAATGACGTGTGCAGAGGCCGTGGGCGTGATGGACGTAACCCTGGAGGCTCTGGTGGATTACATGAAGACGCGCAAGCAGTTCGGCGTCGCTATCGCGAGCTTCCAAGCGTTGCGTCACCGCGTCGCAGATATGAAGATGAGTCTAGAGCTCGCGAGGTCTATGAGCTACTACGCCTCGCTCAACGTCAACGCGCCGGCGAACCAGAGACGTCGCGCCATGGCACAAGCGAAATATCAGTTGGGCGGGTCGATGCGATTCGTCGGCCAGCAGGCCGTGCAATTGCACGGTGGGATTGGAATGACGGATGAGTATATCGTCAGCCACTATTTTAGACGCCTTACCCAAATGGAATCGGTGTTCGGAGATACGCTGCATCATCTGGCGCAGATGTCGGACTCCATGCATCCCGAGCTTGACAAGGCTGCCTAAGGCGCCGCGAAGAGTAAGTGCTCGATGAATTGCGATGGCGGGTGACCCTCATCGTTTCCGGCAGCGCGGTGGTACATCCTCGCGCTGCTCATAGTATCGGACCGGGATAGTAGCGTAATTGATGCAGACGCAACTTCAGTCACGAAGCCAAGTCGGGATCCATGATATTTTTCTTCCAATTCCAATGAAAGTGACTTCGTTGAGTGGCGAGCAGATAATCATCCGACAAGGCTATTCACGCGTAATTAAAGAGGGGAAGTTCGTGAAGCTCCCCGCTTTTTCTCCTGCGAGTCTGTTCTTGGGCGGCTCTATTTTTAAGAGCTCGCATTGCAGCTTCGATCTGGATGTAACTAGTTATTCTGTGGTGCGTGATCAACCAATGCACGATCTGTGGGATTCCAGGCCGCTTTGGGAGGCAATTTCATTGTCGGTGTTTATGAATCCAAAGGAAGCTTGGAATATTGCAGATATAGCGGATAGTTTGCAGACAACATCCTCGAGAGTCAGGCGGACCCTCTTCAGCCAGGGCAATTGCTTCACGGAAATATGTAACACGCAGCGGCTTATGCGTTCGCTGTTCGAATTGGCAGGACTGGAAAGATCTATACCGGATATTTCGAACAGAATTGGGTGGAGCCAATCCTATGACTTTGAGTCATCTTTCTATAATAGATTTAAAGTTTCGGCAGATGTTATTTGCGGAATGAAATTTTATGCCCGCTAGGCGATCTATTTAGAGGAGCTCTACTGAACGTTTGCCAGCCATCAACCGCTTCGAAAGAGATGGGCGGCCGTTGGGCAGGCCGCCCTCTTTTGCGATGGAAGTACCATCCGCCCCAGCCTCGCGCGCGCAGGCTGCTCGTGCCGCCGTGATGCCGGCGGCCGTTGCCCCGATGACTACGATTTGCTTAGGGGAATCATCAGAGAGCCTCGTGAATCTCGATTGCCAACGCCGGACAGATCCCAGCAGCCAAGCGTGCAGATTTTGTATTGATCGGCCGACGGATCGGCATTCAAAAGAATGACGATTCCGTCATCCTTTTGGTCGAACAGATCCGGCGCATTGACGACGCATTGGCCGGAACCGCAGCATTTTTCGGGATAGATTGTGATTTTCATCGTGATTCGCCGTAGTGGATTTACCAGCTAACGGGCAGTGCCCTAACACCATACATGAGCGAATCGCTCTTGAACGCGAGGCTCTCGATGGGCACGGCCAGCCGAAGATTCGGCAGGCGCTTCAGTAGGGCGGTGAACATGATCTGCATTTCGACTCTGGCGAGAACTTGTCCCATGCACTGATGCGGGCCGTATCCGAATGCGATCTGTGTCCGGGCATCACGGCGGAGGTCAAAGACGTGGGGATCTTTGAACTGCTCCTGGTCGCGATTTGCGGAAATACTAAGCACGACAACGGGATCACCGGCTCGGATCAATTGCCCATTCACGACAACGTCCTCCAGTGCGACACGTCGCGTCCCGGACTGTATGACATCCAGGAAGCGTAGCATCTCCTCCACCGCGTTTGGAACGAGGCTTGGATTCTGGCGAAGCTCTTCCCAGATGTCCGGCCTCTGAAGTAGGAAGAGCACCCCCATCGACGTCGTATTTGCCGTCGTCTCGTGCCCGGCAATCAGCAGAAGCCTTCCAAGCGAGACCACGTCTGTTTCAGTGATATCGCCCTTCCGTACATGATTAACGATAAGGCGACTGAGGATGTCCTCCCCGGGGCTTTCGGATCTCTTCGCCACCAGTTCACGCAGGTATTCGCACAACGCTTGATTCGCGGCGCTAGCCTCTTCCCTCGTCGCGGTGCTCGACGTCATGATCATCGCCTGTTCTTGGAAGAAGTCGTGATCGTCGTATGGAACACCAAGCAACTCTGAGATAGCCAATGCTGGTGTCGCCAATGTAAAGGCGCTAACCAGGTCAGAAGGCTGCGGCCCCATCGCAAAATCTTCCAAGAGCTTGTCCACGATGGCCTGAAGTCGCGGCCGCAGATTCTCGATCTTTCGGATCGTGAATTCGCTGGTCAGCATCCGCCGTTGCTCTGAATGCTTGGGTTCATCCATGGTAATGAAGGTCCGGTTACTACTCCGAACAACCTTTACTGCGGCGCTGGAAGAGGGAAATCCCGGATGTGAGACGTCGGAGCTAAAGCGAGAGTCCGACAAGACAGCGCGAACATCGTCATAACGCGTGACAAGCCAAGCGATCTTTCCGTCCCAAAGCTTACCTTGTGCCAATTCGCCCTTCTGTTGCATCTGGAAGAACACCGGCGGCGGCGCCAAGGGATCTACGCGCTTAGGGGGGAAATCTGGGATTCCGCCGCTGTCGCCCTCAGCGTGAAAAGGACACGCTGATTTCGGCTCGTTCGCAGCCGCATCAAAAGGACAGCGCCCTTCTACCGCGGAAGATGGGTTGGAGGAAGGGGTGGGAGCAGGCGACTCCGTCATGGAAATATCTCCGAGGGCGATTGGTGGCTAATGTTAGGTAGCCTACCTATGTGGCGCAAAGGGGGGTTTACCCTCAACAACAGAATCGAAGGTCGACCCGTAGACATCAGAAGAAAGCGGAGAACCCATATGTGGCGATATGCCCGCCGACGTTGGAGTGCTTGCCCGCCCGCAACACCATCGCCATGGCATTCCAGCGCGCCATGGCGGCCAGTCGGCGCTCGATCGAGGTGTCGCCTGGGTACGGCTGCTCGCCCGATTCGGCAATCGTATTGACGTAGGGCGTCGTGATTGCGCCATGGAAATCCCCGTGTCGGGCCGCGTCCGATTCATGCAGGCGGCCGATCAGGTAGTGGGCGCGTTCGCGGCCTTCCACTTCGGTCACGGCGGCCAGGGCCTCAATCCATTCCTGGGTTTCCTGCGGGTCCACATCCAGCGGCAATACGTGTAGCGGCAACACCGGGGCATTCATCTCTGTCTCCATGGGATTGACGGGGCTTCGGTTCGCATCAGGCCCGGTCGGATAGGCGTGGCCATTGCGCTTCAAATAAATTGCAGTTGCAATCGTCTGGGCATTGTGAGCGCTCTGCGGCATAATTGCAACTGCAACTATTGGAGATACCATGTCGACTGAGAAGCCGGATTTGTGGTTTTCGTTTGTACGGTCGCACCGGGCCTTGATACGTGAGGTGGATCGGCGTCTTGCCGAGGCTGGACTGCCTGTCTACGCGTGGTACGACGTGCTGTGGGGGATTGAAAGCGGGCCGGAGGAAAGCCGCCGGATGCATGAGCTGGCCGATGTGCTTGCCATCGAGCGGTACAACCTGACTCGCCTGATTGACCGGCTGGAGCGTGAAGAGCTGGTGACCCGTATCCGGTCAGAGGAAGACGGCCGCGCCGCGTTCGTGTCCGTCACACGGCAAGGTAAGGCCTTGCGCAAGAAGATGTGGGGCATCTACGAGGCGGCGGTCAAAGAACTGTTTCTGGCCGAGTTCCGGCCGGAAGACATCGGGCGATTTTCTCGTGCGCTGGATGCGGCGGCAGCCAAAGCGGGGTGGCCGAAATAGGTTCGAACTCCCTTTTCGTGCGGTGACGCTTCTGGCTCGCGCCGGAGGGGACGAATGTGTCCGCTTTTTGGGACACGTTCGACTTAGTTGGCAACGGCGGTACCCTGACGCCTCAATCAAAGGTCAGTGGCATGACCGGCGCTTACCGGCCCACCCTAAGCGGACATCAGGATGGAGCAGAGACTGATATCCATTAGGCGCCCCGCATGACTGAAGAATTCCCTCAGAACGTTGTCTGCAACGCTTCATTTAATAGCTGGACAACGTATGCTTCGACCGCTTTGTGCCCGGTGAGGGCCTAGCTAGAGCGACGGCTGAGTTCCGTCCGTAGCGACAAAACGTAGTTTGGCTCACCAACTATTGGGGCGGCGCCGTACTTTCGCGAACTACAAGGTCAGGCTCGAACTCGGTCTGAATGCGTTTGGACCCGCCTTCAATCTGATCAACCAGGTTACGAGAAGTAAGTTCGCCAATCAGAACGGGATTCGAGTGTACGGTCGTGAGTGCGGGCGTCATCAGTTCCGCCATCTGCCAGTCGCCGAAGCCTGTAACTGAGATGTCGCTCGGAACCGATAGTCCCAATGTGCGGCACTCCGCGATCGCTGCCACAGCAACGAAGTCATTGATGCATATCAGGGCAGTCGGCTGTTCCTGATGCGGCAGCGAGTCATTACGCTCGAGACAGGTCCGAACCGCTTGCCGGACGGCAGATGCTTCGTACGGTGTCGGGAGAATGCGGTCGTCGGGTATCGAAATGCCGTTCTCACTGAGGACGTCTTGGATGCCCAGAAGTCGTTGAGAGGAGAGAAATTGAGTCTCTAGTGGCCCTGGGAGGACGGCAAACTTTCGATGTCCCTGTTTGACCAAATAGCTCGTCAACCTGCGCATCGCCAAGCGATTGTCATATCCCACCGTGGGATGCATACCCTCACGATCGACGGCCCACATTAGGACATACGGAATGGCATGCTTGTGGATTAGCGAGAAGACGTCAGGGTGATGCTGTGACCCGATAATGGCGATTCCGTCGACTCTGCGCTCCAAAAGCGCGCGCGCGCAGCGTAGTTCTGTCTCACTGTCGTCCCGGTGGCACGTCAATAAAACGGTGTATCCGAGCCGATCGAGCTGCGCCTCTAAGGTATCGACCGCTTTCGCGTAAAGCTCGTTCATCAGTGTCGGCGCAATGATGCCGACCGATCGCGTGCGCCCTTGACGCAGGTCCCGAGCCGAGGAAGACGGGACGTAGTTGAGGCTTGCGATGGCGTTCTGCACGCGCTCCAGCGTGTCAGGTCGCAGCCGATCCGGCGATGTCAGTGCACGGGAGACTGTTGCCGAGGAAACGCCGGCGAGGAGGGCGACTTGCTTGACATTCACCATATCGGATCAGCGGTTATCTTCAGCCTGGGATATCGGCCGACTGCCGTCATTGTAACGACCTTGGTAGTCCACAGGCAGTTTCCGTCGTCGGGGGGTATCCCGACGACGGACCGGCATTCCCGGTGAGGGCTAGTCGAGCCGGACCTTTGCTGAATCAGCCACGCGCTTCCATTTCGTAACTTCGGTGCGCAGAAACGCATCGAATGCTTCCGGGGTGCCGCCTGCGATCTGCGCGCCTTGAGCCATCAGCTTGTCGCGGACCTCCGGATCCTGAAGGGCTTTGTTGAACTGGCTGTTCATCTTAGCAACGATGGCTGGTGAGGTCCCGGTCGGCACCATAAATCCACCCCAAGAAACGGCTTCGTATCCGCTTATCCCGAGCGCTTCATCTACCGTCGGCACATCGGGCAGTGCCGGCAATCGAGTCTTGCTCGTGACCGCAAGAGCCCTGAGTTTTCCACTCTTGACATGTGGCATTCCAGCAAGCGCGGTGGGAAGGGCAACATTGATCTGCTGACCGAGCACGTCTGTGAGCGAAGGCGCGTCTCCCTTATAGGGAACGTGGTTCATCTTGACGCCAGCCATGGTACTAAGGAGTTCCCCGGCCAGATGGCTGCCCGAACCGTTGCCTGCAGATCCAAAGGTAATCTGTCCTGGCTTGGCCTTTGCTAATGAGACCAGTTGGCGCAGGTCCTTCACCGGCGAATTTGCTGCCGTGACGATAATGAGCGGCACCTTTGTCACCAAGACAACTGGCGTAAAGTCTTTCAGCGTGTCATAAGGAAGTCTCCCGTATACGGCCGGGTTGATGGCATTCGGCCCAAGGTTGGCCATCAGCACGGTGTAGCCGTCAGGCTGCGCCTTCGCAACGGCTTCATTAGCGATGATGCCGTTTGCGCCAGGCCGGTTCTCCACAACAACAGACTCTCCCCATGCCTGGCTAAGCTTAGCGCTTAGGAGCCTGGCGGTCACGTCTGAGGCGCCGCCAGGGGGATATGGAAGAACGACCCGAATCGGCTGGACCGGCCATTCCTTAGCGTGGGCGGCGGCCAGACCGATGGTCAGTGTCACTCCGCAAACGGCTAATGCCCCCGCAATTCGTAGCAATCGATGCATGTCTGTCTCCTTTGAACGTGATCTTTATGGTGATCACTGTGGTCGGGCGGATTACACGTCAGATCGTCCCATCGCGGCGCATTGCCTCAATTTGCTCCACAGACTTCCCGAGCTCATTTTTCAGGATGGTTTCAGTGTGTTCGCCCAGCGCTGGGGGCGCGCGAAGGTAGTCGATACTGCTGCGAGAGAACTTGATAGGGTTCGCAACCTGGGGCGCGCTTGCACCGCTGCTGTGGGGCAAAGAGAAAACCATTTCACGCGCCCGGATATGGGGATCCTCCAGTGCTTCTGGAATGCTCTGGATCGGGCCACAAGGTACGCCGACCGATTCCAGCAGTTTGAGCCACGTGTCTCTCTCTTCTTCTTCAAAGCGAGCCGAGAGCACCTCCACAAGACTTTCACGGTTCTTTAGACGATCCGCATTGCGTCGATAGCGGTCATCATCCGGAAGATTGATTAAACCCAGCGCTTCGCACATGGCTCGGAACTGCCGGTCATTACCGACTGCTACGATCAGAGAGCCATCGCTTGCAGGGAATGACTGATAAGGTGCGAGATTGGGGTGCGCGTTGCCCCAACGACGCGGGTGGCTCCCGCCCACCAAATAGTTCGAGGCCTGGTTTGCCAGCCACGCCACCTGCGTATCCAGCAGGCTCATATCGATGTACTGCCCGCGGCCACTGCCGACTCGCTCAAATAGCGCGCTGACAATTGCAACGCTTGCATACATGCCAGTCATCAAGTCCGATATGGGCACCCCGCATTTTTGCGGGCCGCCACCGGGGACGCCGTCGCGCTCGCCTGTGATGCTCATCAGCCCGCCCATGGCTTGCACCACGAAATCGTATCCAGCCCGCTTGCGGTATGGGCCCGTCTGCCCGAAGCCGGTGATGGAGCAGTAGACGAGCCGAGGATTGATCTCACTCAGGGTCTTGAAGTCCAACCCGTAACGTTGCATATCGCCGAACTTGTAGTTCTCAACGAAGACGTCGCAATCTTTGACTAGCTCGTGCAGCAAATCCTGACCGACCTTGCTGCTGACATCCAGAGTGATCGAACGCTTCCCGCGATTGGCGCAAAGGAAGTACGCCGACTCTTCCGTCGTCGTGCCATCCTCACGAGTAAGGAACGGCGGGCCCCAAGCTCGCGTGTCATCGCCGGTGCCGGGACGCTCAACCTTCATCACGTCAGCGCCCAGGTCGGACAATAGTTGCGTGCTCCAGGGTCCAGCAAGGATCCGGCTCAAGTCTAGGACCTTGATACCTGCAAGGGGGCCTGCCATATCTCCTACTCCTCTTTTTTGAGTTTCTAACTAATTAGCTCGGGTCGAACAGCACGCCAGGGTTCAAGACCTGGTGCGGATCAAAGGCCTGCTTGGCGGCCTTTAGCGCGGTGCAGAACAGCTCCGGCCGTTCCTTGTCGTACCAAGGGCGATGGTCCCGACCAAGCGCATGGTGGTGGGTCACCGTACCGCCTGCGTCCACCATGGCTTGCTCTCCAATGCGTTTGATCGCTTGGAACTGCTCGGGCAATCGAGCCTTATCGCCATAGGCAAACCACGTGAAATATGGCGCAGGGCCATCAGGGTAGAGGTGGGTAAAGCGGCAAGTCACCGAACCCGGGCGGCCGGTAACTTCGCGAATGGCCCGATGCGTTTCTGCCTTGACGTGCGCGTGAAGAGCGGCGAACTTGTCCCACGTGCACGCGGTTTCCATGGTCTCGCGCATGACGCCGCGAGCAATGGCGTACTCGCGCAGGTATGGGCCGCGCAGGAACTTGTTTCGCCAGCTCGATGTCGCAGCGTCCGCACCACCTTGGTTTCCGCTGACCGGATCATCGTCCCATTCGCCGCCGCACTCCGCGCAAATTTCCAGTGCTCGCTTCAGGCGTGCCTCGACCGGGTGGTCGGCGGACTCGAATCCCAGCACGAGAATGTCATAGCTGCCGTCGCTCGAACCCGTGTACAAGGCTTCTTCGCGTTCCACAAGGCGGGCATTGGCAGGGTTCAGTCCAGATTGAGACAGTACCCGTGTGGCCTCGACAGCGCGCGCATAGTCACGGAAACGTACGGTCACCTGCTTGCGGAAGACCGGCCGGCGGTGAAGCTTGACCCACGCCTCGGTAATGATGCCCAGTGCGCCTTCGGAGCCGAGGAAAAGTCGATCCGGATTGGGCCCCGAGCCGGACACCGGGAAACGGCGGGATTCGATGGCACCTTGGGGTGTTACGACCCGCATGCTCTCGATATGGTCGTCGATTTGAGTGAACGCCGTTGCAAAGTGGCCTGCTGCCCGTGTTGCGATCCAACCCCCCAGCGACGAAAACTCCCACGCTTGCAGGAAGAATCGCATGGTCAGGCCGGTGGGCTTGAGCTGTCGCTCCAGATCCGGGCCAAGGACGCCCGCTTGAATGCGGGCGGCCTGCGATGCCTGATCTACTTCCAGCACCTTGTCGAAGTGCTTCATGTCGATGGAAACTACGCCGCGGTAACGATCGTGCTCCGGCGGATTGACTCCGGCCACGACACTGGTGCCGCCGCCGTACGGAACTGCAGCAACGTTCTGGCGCCCGCACCAGTCGAACAGGTCCACGATGTCCTGCTCAGTGCGCGGGTAGGCGATGACGTCCGGCGGGTTGGAAAATTCCCGGCGCATTGCGCGCGCAACATCCATGGTGCCCGCGCCGTAGGTGTGATACAGGCGGTCGTAATGATCGCTTGTGCAGATTTCGCGAAGCGACGCGGGCAGCTGTACGCGAGGTTTGCGCAGCGAAATTTCTTCGGGCGTCGGAAAAGGTGTCGCTTCGAAGTGCTCGACACCCAGCAAGCGTGTCCACGCTGCCTCGAACTCCCGGATTTCGTCCGGCGTGACGGTGTCACCCTCATAGCCCCACCCGTAAAACTTACGACGACGTTCCTGCATTGTTGCCTCCTGTGTGATGTGGTAATCGATTACATACGTTACGGTAACCTGCATCAGAGACTGTAAATAACCAATGCCAGTACGGTGATGAGGCGAAAACAGCACTGCGTGCAATCGATTACATAAGTTTAGATTGGTGCGGCATAATGTCAAGCAGTTAACGCAGTCGCGGCCATGGGTTGGAGCAGGAGTCGACGAAGAGATCGGATCGCTAAGAGACCTTCCCGCGGCGAGGTCACTGTGGGTTGGAGAGCGACTTACTTGGTGGTCTTCCCTTGCAGGGCGTCACGTACGTCCTTGCCTGAGGACCCAGTGAGTCGATCCTGAGCAAGCAATCTGGGGGCGCTTGCTCGTTGCAGCGTTGGCATGGTGCTCGAGCGACAGAGCAGCAAGAAGTGTGGCCGCTCCCTAGGCCTCAAGCGATGACATGCGGCATATCCGCCCTGGGTAGCCCACCAAACGGAGAGAAGATATGGCCCTGCAACACATCCCGCCCATTCAATGTCTTGTCACCTTCGAGACGGTTGCAAGGCTTCGGAGCGCCACACGTGCCGCCGACGAGTTGTGTGTAACAACCAGCGCCGTGAGTCATCGAATCCGCCAGCTTGAATCTCACCTCGGTGTTGAACTCTTCGGGCGGAGTGACTTCACGCTTTCTGCACATGGTGCAGCGTACCTGGCGAATGTCCGAAGCGGCCTCGCTGCGCTACAGCAGATGCCGGTCAAAAATGGAAAAGCCTCTTCCACGCGACTGCGGGTCGCGGTGACCCCAACTTTCTCCAGGCAGTTCCTGATGCCCAAACTGGAACTGTTCCGCAACAAGTATCCGGACATCGACCTTATCTTGCAGGTCTCCATCCCATTCCTGGACGTCACAGCCGAGCCATCCGATTTGGAAATCCGGTACGGCGCCGGCGGATATGCGGACGTCGATCATCGCGTCGTTCTCTCGGAGGAGGTGGCGCCGGCTTGCAGCCCTACCTATCTCAACGAGTTCGGCCCCTTCGAAGGCTTCGAAATGGCGGGTGAAATCGACCAGGCGCGTCTGATACGTAGCCCGCTTGAGCCTTGGACGACATGGTTCTCCTCATGTGGATTGACGAGAACGGAGCCGCATGTGGGCGCTCAATTCAACGATCTAGGGCTTCTCTATGACGCAGCCGCGTGCGGGTTCGGCGTGGCACTAGTGAGGACCCGTATGGCGCAGTCATGGCTAGAGGGGGGGCGACTCATCCGCATATCGGATCGATCCGTGCCTTCACCGATGGCGCACTACTTATGCTGGGAACCTGGGGCCCTGGAGAGATGGGAGTGCGCCGCCTTTATGGAGTGGCTCACCGACTCGCTAAGTTGAGCGGCCCAAACACGGCAATCAAGTTTTCTGCAACTCAACCGCAAATAACTCTCAACCTGCTATATCGCGTGATTGTCTACAGTCAAGTCATGGCGTCTCGTCGACGCCTTTGACAGAAGTGTATTAGAACCTCCCCACACAATGCATCGCATTCATCGCTCAACGTTTGAGCCTCAGCGCCCGGAAGCAACGCTCCGCCTTGGAGCTGCAGCATCCGTCCAGGCTGATTGCGCGGTTCGCCGGCTCGCTACGGTCGCGCCGTCGCTCCGCACTGATTATCCAATAGACCGGCACAGCACGACGCAGCTTCATCGCACCAGGAGGGCAAAGTCATGAATGCGACGCGTGACGGCTGGTTGGCACATCCTACTGACGCTGAGCGGAGGGAAGCCCGGCGTGCGGAAGTGGTTTCCGCGCTAGAAGGCGTGCTGCCTAGGGACCTTATCCTGTCGCAGCGCGAGGACACCCAGCCATTTGAATGCGATGGCCTTACGGCCTATCGGGCGCAGCCGCTCGTCGTGGTGCTTCCCGAAACAGAAGAGCAGGTTGTTGCCATTCTGCGAACGTGCAAGACGCTCGGTGCGCCCGTCGTGGCTCGGGGCGCAGGCACGGGATTGTCAGGCGGTGCGCTCCCACATGAGATGGGCGTGCTCCTTTCGCTCGCTCGTTTTAACCGGATCGTCAGGGTAGATCCTGTGAGTTGTACCGCAGTGGTCCAATGCGGTGTACGCAACGCCGCAATCAGTGAGGCAGCCGCTACGTATGGGCTGTACTACGCCCCCGATCCGTCCAGCCAGATTGCCTGCACGATCGGTGGAAACGTGGCCGAGAATTCCGGAGGCGTCCATTGCCTCAAGTACGGACTCACGTTGCAGAACGTAATGAAAGTACGGGGATACACCATTCAGGGCGAGGCGATAGAGTTTGGATCGGAAGCCCTTGATGTCCCTGGGCTCGATTTGCTCGGCGTCGTTGTAGGCAGTGAAGGGATGCTCGCAGTGACATTGGAAGTCACCGTCAAGTTAATTCCTAAGCCAGAACTTGCGCGATGCATCGTTGCAAGCTTCGACACCGTCGAAGCCGCTGGTGACGCCGTAGCCAACGTCATCGCGGCCGGCATCATCCCAGCCGGCCTGGAACTGATGGACAAGCCGATGACCGCCGCCGTAGAGGACTTCGTGCATGCTGGCTATGACCTGGACGCGGCCGCAATCCTATTGTGCGAGAGTGATGGGACGGCGTTGGAGGTCGAGGACGAGATTGTGAAGATGAATGCCGTCCTCACCGCCAGCGGGGCCACTCGTCTTGAAGCAAGTCAGGACGAGGCGCAGCGTCTTCGTTTCTGGAGCGGGCGAAAGAATGCATTTCCCGCGACGGGGCGCATGAGCCCGGATTACCTGTGCATGGATTCCACGATTCCTCGCAAGAGTCTCGCTGCGATCCTTCGAGCAATCAGCGAGATGGAGGTGCGCTATGGGCTTCGCTGCGTGAACGTGTTCCACGCCGGCGACGGGAATCTACATCCGCTGATCCTTTTCGACGCCAACAATCCCGAAGAACTGCACCAGGCGGAGCAATTCGGCGCTGAGATTCTGGAAACAAGCGTCACGCTTGGCGGGACGGTGACCGGAGAGCACGGTGTGGGCGTGGAGAAGCTGAACTCAATGTGCGTTCAGTTCTCAGGCGCAGAGCGAGAACAAATGTTTGCGCTGAAACGTGCATTCGATCCGCAATCGCTCTTGAATCCTGGGAAGGTAATTCCGACGCTGCATCGATGTGCCGAATATGGTCGCATGACTGTTCGGCGTGGGATGCTGCCGCATCCAGAAATCCCGAGGTTCTAGAATGACGACGATCCCCACGGAAGTGTCTCATCTGATTGAGACAGTCCTGCATGCAAGAAAAACGAAGACCTCTCTCAACATCGTTGGCGGCGGTACGAAATGCTTCTACGGTGAAGAGCCGTCGGGTGAACCGTGTGATGTCCGGCGCCTCAGCGGAATTTGCAGCTATGAACCGTCTGAGCTGGTTGTCACCGCTCGTGCAGGCACACCGCTAGAAGAACTTGAGGCCGTGCTGGCCGAGCACAATCAGTACCTTGCCTTTGAGCCGCCACGCTTTGCTAAAGGAAGTACTGTCGGAGGAGCGGTCGCGGCAGGTCTGAGCGGGCCAGCACGCGTCGGGGTAGGGTCCATTCGGGACTTCGTTCTCGGCGCGACCATGATTAACGGCAAAGGCGAGCTTCTGACATTCGGCGGGCAAGTGATGAAGAACGTTGCCGGTTATGACGTTTCGCGTCTCCTGGCGGGCTCAATGGGAACACTCGGTGTTATCTGTGAGGTCTCGCTGAAGGTTCTGCCCATTCATTCATCGAGGATCACCCTGTTCATTGAACGCGACGAAGCAGGGGCGTTGTCTCTCTTAAACGGGCTGACTCGGCAAGCATTGCCAGTCAATGCGAGTGCCTGGCACGACGGAAAGCTGTTCCTCCGACTGAGTGGTGCAGCCTCTGCTGTCACGGAAGCCAGAAAGCGTTTGGGCGGGACTGAGCTGGAACCAGACGAAGCGTTGTCCTGGTGGGATGCCGTCCGCGACCACCGCCACGACTTCTTTTCACAGAGCGACGCGCCTCTCTGGCGTGTTTCCGTTCCGGCAGTCTCCCAACCCTTCTTGGCCGCGAATCAGCTTATTGAATGGGGTGGTGCATTGAGATGGCTATACACCGACGATCCCATCGAGGACGTTCGGGAAATGGCGTCATCGCTTGGTGGTCACGCCACGCTGTTCAGGGATCCGCATCATAGGAGCGGCGTGTTCACGCCACCGAGCGATGCGCTCTTCGAGATTCATCGCAATCTCAAGCAAGCGTTTGATCCCGATGGCATCTTCAATGTTGGTCGACTCTACCCCGGCCTGTAAGGGGCTCCATATGCAGACAAAACTAAGTCATGAGTTTGCCAACACTCCAGAAGGGGCGGAGGCCGAAGAGATTCTGCGCAAGTGCGTGCATTGCGGCTTTTGTACGGCAACGTGTCCGACTTACCTGCTTCTGGGCGATGAACGTAACGGACCCCGGGGACGCATCTACTTGATGAAGCAGTTGCTTGAGGGGGAAGAGGTCACAGCAAGCACCCAACAGAATCTAGACCGCTGCTTGACGTGCCGGAACTGTGAAAGCACCTGTCCCAGCGGTGTCGAGTACGGCAAGCTAGTTCACATTGGGCGGAAGCTAGTCGATGAGCGAATTCCTCGTCCGCCAAAAGACCGCGCGGTGCGTTGGCTGCTGCGTGAGGGGCTAACTTCGCCATTGTTCTTGCCGGCCATGAAGATTGGCCGAATGGTTCGGCCGCTACTTCCTTCCAAGCTCGCCAACAAGCTTACGCCGAGCAGACCTGCGGGTCAGCGCCCAACGCGCCGCCACGCCAGGAAAGTGCTCATGCTCGAAGGTTGTGTGCAGCCGGCGATGATGCCGAACATCAATTCTGCGACCGCGCGGGTACTCGATGCAGCCGACTTTCAGGTTGTAAGTGTTCCTCGAGCCGGTTGCTGTGGCGCGATCCGGCTGCACACCGGAGATCACAAGGGCGGCCTCGATGATATGCGCAGAAACATCGACGCCTGGTGGCCGGCGATTTCCAGCGGTGAAGTCGAGGCAATTGTCATGAACGCGTCCGGCTGCGGCGCGACCGTGAAGGACTACGCCGACTTGCTAAAGCATGACGCGGAGTACGCCGAGAAGGCAGCTCGGGTTAGCGAGTTGACCCGCGACCTGAGCGAATTGCTTCCTGAACTTCTGCCAAGACTGCGCGGCAAAGTCAAAGCGTGCGACAAGCCGGCCTTGGCGTTCCATCCGCCGTGCACGCTGCAACACGGCCAGAAGCTGCGGGGAGTGGTGGAGGAGCATCTGGGACAGTTGGGCTTTTCCGTTCATCGTGCCAGCGTGGAGAGTCACCTTTGTTGCGGCTCAGCCGGCACCTACTCCGTTCTGCAGCCCGAAATTTCACTCCAGCTCAGAGACCGCAAGATCGAGCATCTGAGCGAGAAGCAACCTGACTGCATCGTGTCCGCGAACATCGGTTGCATCCAGCATTTGCAAAGTGGAACGCCCACGCCAGTAAAGCACTGGATCGAGGTACTGGATGATGCAATCGAGCCGGCAGTCCAACCAGAGGAACAAGTATTTATCTAGCGGCAGGGCAAGAAACGGCGTCGAAGTCGGCACGGGCTGCGAGAGCGGCCCATGCAGTAGTGTTTCGCCTCCTGCAAGTAACGCGGTCGGCGAAAAGTTAGTCACATCAAGATAAGAGGAGCATTTTGTGGCGATCTATCGAATTGGAGAGAAAGAACCGACAATTCATCCGAGCTCGTATGTATCCGAGCATGCGGTAATCATCGGCGACGTGGAAATCGCCGAAGACGTGTCCATCTGGCCCGGCGCTGTGATCCGCGGCGACAATGAAAAGATCACGATTAGGCGAGGCGTGAACGTCCAGGAGGGGGCTGTGTTGCACACCGATCCTGGCTTTCCCGTCGAGGTAGGCGAGATGGTCTCCATTGGACACCAGGCGATGCTTCACGGTTGCAAGGTCGGAGCACGTAGTCTGGTCGGCATTCAGGCTGTGATCCTGAATGGATCCGAACTCGGACAACAATGCCTCGTGGGGGCCGGATCCTTGATCGGCGAGCGCAAGAACTTCCCGGCAGGAGGCTTGGTCATGGGCACACCTGCAAAGCAGGTACGTGAACTAACGGAGGAAGTCAAAGCTGCGATCGAGAAGAACGCTGACGACTACATTAACAAGGCGAAGACGTACAAGAAGGACCTGGTCAAGCTGAGTTAGCAAGCTCCGCGCGTCGGCGGATCAAGCGTCGACGCCTTGAGACGAGAGCGCCAGCCAGCGCCTCGTCTCGTCATCCCTCTCCATCAAGATTGGTGCTCCGGCCATCGCGAACGAACGCGACAAGGCCCGGCCTTGAGTTGCTACCCGGCCACAGGCACAGAACCCCTTCACGCGCCGCCGCTGTCTGCGTGGTCGCTACCCTCACCAGTCGGACCATATCGACTCGGTGCCTCCAGGTACTTCGCGCGATCATTCTTCACTGAATCGTTATATCATCTGCTCAGTGATTGCCCCCTTTTTGTAGACATGACAGAACCTACGGTTGAAATGCTTGCGGACGAACTTAGACCCCGCTTGATGCGGATCGTTGTAGCGCTGCGGCGGGAAATGAGAGCGGCGCACGTGCCCCCCGCGCAGAGCGCTGTTCTTAGTGCATTGCTCGTAAGAGGGCCGATGCGAGTTAGCGATCTGGCCAGGAATGAAGGCGTCAGATTGCCTACGATGACGCAGATTGTCGGGCGGATGGTCGACGCCGAGTTAATCGCGCGCTCCGCACCCGTCGGCTCGTACAACAACATGATTCAGATTACTGATGAAGGCCGGGCTGTGGCCGGCAAATTGGCCGCACAGCGGACGGCGGCACTGGGCAAGCGCATGGAGGGATTGACGCCCGAGGAGTTGCAGACGGTGATCGCGATGTTCCCCATCATCGATAAGATGTTCAAAAGAGAACCGTGGCTGGACCACGAGTAATACCAACGAAATCTTCCTGGAAGACGACACGATTCGAGAAGGCTTATCGCTAGCCGGCCGCGCTTGCGCTGCAACTGCGGAGCCATGCAGGGAGTTGTCAGAGTCGCCGAGAGCAACCGCATCGCCCAATATGGGGCGCACTGCCGCGACCTATACGCTAATAAAAAAGGCGCCTAACACTCACTTAGGCGCCAAAACCTGACTGGGAACGTAGCTTCGGGGGAAAGGGCGACGTATCGCCCTTTGCGGCCCCCGATCTACACTTGAGTTACAAATTTCGTGACGAGATAGCCGTCGAACGTCTCGGTCCCACCCTCACTCCCGATACCGCTATCTTTAATGCCTCCAAACGGTGTTTCGGCGAGAGCGCTTCCAAAGTGGTTGATGTTGACCATGCCGGCCTCAAGGCGGGTAGAGACAGCATGCGCTGTCTTCGCTGACTCGGTAAACACGTAAGACGACAGGCCGTAAGTCAGTTTGTTCGCCCGTGCCAGCACCTCATCCAGATCGTCGAACGCTACAACCGGGGCGACAGGGCCGAATGGCTCGCAAGTCATGAGCATGGAGTCGTCTGAAATGTCTATAACGACGCTGGGCGCGAAGAAATGTCCTGTGTCGCTGCACCTGGTCCCTCCCACGACAACCTTTCCGCCGCGCGCTTTGGAGTCGGCAATCAACCCTTCCATTGCAGCAACACGGCGTTGGTTTGCGAGCGGTCCCATCTGTGTCGAGCTGTCTATACCGTTGCCGACCCGCACTGCGCCAATGACGTCCGTAAAACGCCTGAGGAACCTATCGTAAGCCCCGCGCTGGACGAAGAAGCGGGAGGGCGAGACGCATACCTGACCAGCGTTTCGCAGCTTGTAGTTTGCAAGCATCTCGGCGGCGGTATGGACATCCGCATCGTCGAAGACGATTGCAGGGGAGTGACCACCAAGCTCCATAGTGATTCGCTTCATATGGGATCCTGCTAGAGCTGCTAGTTGTTTGCCAACAGCAGTGGACCCCGTAAAGGAGATCTTCTGGACCAGCGGAGATGCAATGAGGTGTGCTGACACCTCCGCCGGGACGCCAAATACAATGTTTAAGCAACCAGGAGGAAGGCCCGCATCATGGAACAGTTGAGCGATCGCCAGCACGGCACTCGGTGTCTCTTCTGGTCCCTTCAGAAT
Source organism: Cupriavidus sp. 2SB (assembly GCF_005503625.1). Classification (GTDB taxonomy): domain Bacteria; phylum Pseudomonadota; class Gammaproteobacteria; order Burkholderiales; family Burkholderiaceae; genus Cupriavidus. Next base: position 46,989 of record NZ_SCMX01000012.1, read on the forward strand.
GATCGTACAGCCTGCGCCAAGCGCGGCAGAGATTTTCCGGATCGCCTGATTGAAGGGAAAATTCCAAGGGGTGAAGGCTGCGCAGACTCCGACCGGCTGACGTAGCACGAGCTGGCGGACGTTAGGGTTGCGGCTGGGGATCACGCGGCCGTAGATCCGCCGAGCCTCTTCTGCATGCCAGTCCGCATGCTCTGCACAAACCGTTACTTCGCCCACGGCTTCGTGCAGAGGCTTCCCCTGGTCAATGGTCATGTTGCGGCCGATTTCCGGCGCCCTTTGACGGGCGAGCTCCGCAACTTTACGCAAGATTGCACTGCGTTCCAAAGGCGATGAGTCGCGCCACGTCAGGAAAGCTCGATGAGCCGCCTCGACGGCGGTGTCGAGGTCCTCGCGGGTGGCGAGCGGCAGTCGCCCAACGACCTCCTCCGTCGCAGGATTGACTACGTCCTGGTGTCGCCGGCCTTCAATGCCGAGAAATTCGCCATTGATGTAAAGGGATAATTCTGGATACACAGCGTGTACTCCAATGACTAAGAGGTTAGCTACGAAATTCTGTGCTTGTGACGGAGGTCGATCTATTCGAGCTTAAAATCACCGACCTTAATTACTGCATCAATGCTCTTCTTGCGCTGCTTAAGGTAGCCCTCGAAATCCTCCGGGGACTGCGTAATGACTTCCATTCCAGTGCCTTGCATCCGCGTGCGAAGCTCGCCGTTCTTCAAAATCGTAGCGACATCGCTCTGCATTTTTTTGATTGCGTTCTGGGGCATCTTGGCAGGCGCATACAGGGCGATGGTTCCCGTAAGCTGGACGTCAATCCCCGCTTCCTTGAATGTAGGGACGTTTGGCAGCATAGGCGAGCGTTCTGGCGTCGACACGGCAAAGGCCTTCACTTTTCCAGCCTTAACGAGTTGCGCGATCGGTGCCATATCGATCATGAGCATATCGATCTCGCCTGAAACGATAGCGGGGACACTTTGCCCAGCACTCTTGTAGCCGACTGGGGTCATCTTTACCCCGGTCTTTTGCGCGAACTCCTCCATACCGACACGCATGCCCAAGTTGGCCCATCCGTACGTGAACTTCCCGTTGGCCGCACGAGCTGCCTTAATGAGGTCAGCGAGGTTGTTGTATGGCGCGGAAGCCGGGGTCACCACAACGAGTGGGGTTGCGGCTAGCCCGCTCACAAGGGTGAGTTCCTTGGTGGGATCGACAGCAACAGTGGGGCGCAAGTTTGCGTCGATGATCAACGTGGACGGGGGCATGACCAGAAGGATCGAACCGTCCGGTTCAGCTCGCGCGACAGCCTTGCTGGCGATCGCCCCGTTTGCGCCTGGCCGATTTTCGACGATTACGGGCCGATTCCAGATTTTTGCCAGCTCTTCGCCAACTGCGCGTGCAACTACGTCGGTGCCACCGCCCGGTCCGTAGCCAACAAAGAGCCGGACCGGCAACGGGCCAGATTGCTGGGCGTACAGGATGGAGGGCAGGGCCAGGGAGCAGAGTAGGACTGCTCTGCGGATAGCCGAAGCGGGTTTTGTCATGTTGTCTCCTCTTTTATTATGAAATACAGCCTTAACCTGCTACCGCAGCTGGAGCGTGGCTCTTCGTCCACTCCTCCTTCAACAGCTTGATGTGCTCACGCGCTTTTCTACTGGCGTTCCAACTAAGAACGCCCATCAAAACGTCTCCCTGGTAGTAGCGAAAGATGCAGGAGTCGTCTTTCAGTTGATCCCCTTCGACAACTTCAACGGTGTATTGAGGGCCGATGCGTCCGTAGCTGTGGATTTGGACCTGGTACTGATCCGACCAGAAGAACGGCAGCGGAGCGTATTCAACGCGAGAGCCGAGCATGTTCTTTGCCGCGGCCATCGCCTGTTCGCTTGCATTCGTCCGGTGTTCAATACGCATGTGCTCGCCGTAGCCTTTGTGAAACCACTCTGCAGCATCGCCGGCGGCATATACGTTCGGGGCTGCTTCACAGTATTCATTGCAGACTACGCCGCTGCGGATGTTTAATCCGCTGCACCACTGCACGCTGGGAACTGCGCCGATAGCCACAACAATTACGTCGCAAGCAATCACAACCCCAGTGTCCAAGCGGACTTCGGTAATGGTGCGGTCACGCCATTTCACCTCCCTGAGTTCGCAGTCGTTGTGGAAAACCACGCCGTTGGCTTCATGGAGTTTTTCGATCCGCTTCCCAACGATATCCCCGACTCGCGCCCCGAGAGGAACTTTCGACTTGTCGATGACGGTCACCTCACAGCCGCTGGTCTTTGCAATCGCCGCTAACTCTGTGCCGATGAAGCCCGCGCCGACTACTAGTGCCCGCTTTCCGGCAGTCAGATGTTCCCGAATCGCCAGCGCGTCGTTTAAGTTGCGCAGGCTGTAGCAGTTCGCCGCCTGGCTGAGGTTGGGAATCACTCGAGCGTCCGCGCCCGTGGCGATCAGCAAGCGATCATATTGAAGTGTGGAGCCGTTGCTGAGTTGCAGTGAACTGGCGTCCGTATCGAGGCCGGTGGCCGATGTCCCGTCCAGGTAGTGCAGGTTCAGCGCCTTCATGCCGTCTTCGGACACAAGGTTGAGCGCCTCTACCGGACATTCTCCTGCCATCAGCCGCTTTGAAAGAGGAGGGCGGTCATAGGGCATGCCGCCTTCCTTTCCAATCAGCGTGAGCCGCCCTCCCCAGCCCTGTGCGCGCAGCGCTCGTGCTGCCGTGATGCCGGCGGCCGAGGCGCCGACAACGACGATGTGCTCGGGGGAGTTCATCACTGATCCTCGTGAATCTCGATGGCGAGCGCTGGGCAGATGCCAGCCGCCAGGCGTGCTGATTCGAATTGGTCAGCCGACGGCTCTGCGTTCAAGAGAATGACGATGCCATTGTCCTTTTGGTCGAACAGATCCGGCGCGTTGACGACACATTGACCAGAACCGCAGCACTTTTCGGGGTAGATTGTGATTTTCATGATGCTTCTCATTTAAGTCGGGATTACCAGCGAACAGGGAGTTCCTTGACGCCATACATGAGTGAATCGCCCTTGAACTCAAGGCTTTCCACGGGAACAGCAAGCTCGAGGTTCGGAAACCGCTCCAGCAAGGCGGTGAACATGATCTGCATTTCGAGCCGTGCGAGGGGTTGACCGATGCACTGATGCGGGCCGTATCCGAACGAGACCTGCGTCCTTGAATCTCGGCGAAGGTCGAACACATTCGGATCTTCAAATTTCGAGCTGTCGCGATTGGCCGAGACACTCAGCACTACAACGGGGTCGCCCGCCTGGATCATTTGTCCGTTCACGACAATGTCCTCGGTCGCGACACGACGCTTTCCTGAATGTGTGACATCCAGATAGCGCAGAATTTCTTCCACCGCATTTGGAACGAGGCTTGTGTCTTGTCGAAGCTCATTCCAGATATCCGGTCGTTGCAGGAGGAAAAGCACTCCCATTGCGGTCGTATTCGCCGTGGTCTCGTGGCCGGCAATCAGCAAGAGCCTTGCAAGGGAAACAACGTCCGTTTCGGTGATATCGCCCTTTCGTACGTGATTGACGATGAGGCGGCTGAGGATATCTTCCCCGGGGTTCTCCGATCTCTTCGCCACCAGGCCCTTCAGGTACACCTCGCACAACTCATGATTTGCGGCGATGGCCTCCTCAAGCGTCGCACTACTCGACGTCAGGACCATCGCCAGTTCCTGAAAGAAGTCATGGTCTTCGTACGGAACGCCAAGCAACTCTGAGATCGCCAATGCCGGCGTAGCCAACGTAAAGGCGCTAACCAGGTCGGAGGGTTGAGGCTTTGTTGCGAAGTCGTCCAGCAGCTTGTCTACGATCGCCTGAATCCGCGGGCGAAGGGCCTCGATTTTGCGGATCGAGAATTCACCTGTCAGCATGCGCCGATGCTCTGCATGCTTGGGTGCATCCATGGTGATGAAGGTCCGGTTACTACCCCGGGCAACTTTCATTGCAGCACTGACAGTGGGATAGCCGGGATTCGTAATGTCAGAACTAAAGCGAGGGTCAGACAGGACCGAGCGGACGTCGTCATAGCGCGTAATCAGCCAGGCGATCTTTCCGTCCCAGAGCCTAGCTTGCCCCAAGCCGCTTCCTTGCTGCATCTGGAAGTACACCGGCGGCGGCGACAAAGGATCGACCCGTTCGGGCGGAAAGTCGGGGATGCCGCTGTCCCCGCCAGCGTGCATCGGACACGTGGACTGCGCAGGTGAGGCCGCGTGAAACGGGCAGCCAGTCGACTGCGTGGGGGTTTGGGGGGCGGTCATGAATATGTCTCCGATGGGAAATTGTGAGTACATATTAGGTAGCCTACCTACTATATGCAAAAGGGGTTTACCCTAATCGGTGCAGAGGATTGACCTCGCGTCACAAATCTCGAGCGGGACCAGGGGTGGGAGAGGAGGGCGTGGCTAGACTGGGGGAGCCCAGTTGGCCTGAAGGCGGGCGACCGCCGATTTCAGTGGTCAAGATATGCCGCCGGTGACCCACTGGGTATGCGCGAGGACTGTTTGCCTTCTGGTTGTTATAGCTCGTCCCAGGGTAGATATGCGGTCCGGCCGGGCTGGCTGACGACAGAGGTCGGTACCGAGTGAGGCGCGGCCGGAGGCCCGCTTGGGACCTGCTGGAGGCCACCTTTGACGCCGGGACCTTCCGTAAGGTCGGGATCGCAGGGCTTCGGTTCTTACCTATGCATAGGCGTGAAAAAACACCCGCATGGACGTGGGGTTAGAAGTGCGCGATCGCCACCACTCGCTGACCAAGGGGGCAGCCTCACGACGCGTTGTTAAAGAGGCGCGGGGGGACAGTGAAGCCGGTGCAAGAAGGCAAGCGAGAAAGCCGAAGCGACCTCGCTTTGGCAGCCTACAAATCAAATAAATAGGCTCCAGCTCTCCCCTAACTCGGCACTGAGGTACTCGAACATCGACATGAATCGAAAGCGCTCCCATTGATTGAACGCCTCGCGTACCGCTGCCATCAGTGACATAGCTACCTCCGGGGTGATCGACTTTAGTTAGGGGGGCCACCGCAAGAAAAAAGCAGGTCTTTCAACACTCGTTCGCATCGGCGCATAGCCCATTCCACGATGCAATCGATTACATAGAGCGTAGGTCGCCACGATGGTCTGTCAAGATAAAGCGTAAAAGTGTCATTTGCGGCTCAAAATCAGCCACCTGACTTCGTTGATGGGAGGGTAAACGCCTATTTGATTGTAATAGGTAGGCTACCTAATATTTACCACAAATAAGAGTAAGCGCGCTTCGGTTTTTCAAACATTGCTTATAGAAGTGGAGACAAAATCAATGCAACATCATCCCCGAAGAGGTTCGACCCCCACCCCCCAGCGGGTCCGGGATGTTCTCAAGCCGATCTCCGGTGCCGCCGTGGGAAACATGCTGGAGTGGTTTGACTACTCGTTGTATGGCTATCTTTCCGCCACCCTGGCGAAGGTGTTCTTCCCAAGCAGCGACCCGATCGTTAGCCTGATAGCGGCTTTCGCGGCATTCTCCGTCGCATTCGTTACCCGACCACTCGGCGCTCTGTTTTTTGGATCGCTGGGAGACCGGCTTGGACGGCGCGATACGCTCGCGATTGTCGTTGGTTTGATCAGCGTTTCGACGGGGTTGGTCGGTGTCCTACCGGGATACGAGGCGATTGGCATCGCCGCTCCTTTGCTGCTGGTAGCCCTACGCATGATTCAGGGATTTTCCGCGGGAGGCGAAGCAGGTGGAGCACTCGCATTCCTTGCCGAGTACGCCCCGACACGCCGGCGTGGCGTTGTGATCGGGTTCTTCGGTATGTCGGCTGGAATTGGTGCGTTGAGCGGATCCGGTCTTGTTCTGGCGATCACCAGCATTTTTGGTCAGACGGCAGTTGAGGCATGGGCCTGGCGATTGCCCTTCCTGATCGCTGGTCCGATTGGGTTGGGTGCGTTCTGGCTGCGGCTGCGCATCGAGGAAACACCGGCATTCCGGTTGCACTTGGAACGCGAGGGCGCGGCACAAGCACCATTGCGCGAAGCCCTTCGTGACGACTGGCGAAGCATTGTCAAATGTCTTGGCGTAGCGATCTCACACGGCATCCCTTACTACTTGATCCTGGCGTATCTCCCGTCTTATCTCGTGTCAACTGGACGGTTGAGTAGCGGGCAAGCTCTAGCGGCGTCCGGCCTGGCCTTTCTGGGTTCAGTGATTGTGATCCCATTCGCTGCAGCGCTATCCGACCGCGTGGGTCGACGACCCGTCGCCTTTACGGCGGCATTGGCATACCTCGTCGTTGCGCTTCCTTTGTTCCGGATCGTCGTGGGCTCGACACCAGAGGTGGTAATTGCCACGATGGCTAGCGTCGGGGTATTGATGGGGATGTATGGCAGCGCGCCGTTCTGCATGATGACGGAGTTGTTTCCGACACGCACACGCTACAGCGCCATGTCGGTAGGCTACAACGTGGCCATGGTGCTATTTGGCGGCACCGCTCCTTTAATCAGCGCTTCTCTGACGAAGCTGACCGGAAACCCTTCATCACCCGCCTATTTCATGATGGGGGGCGCAGTGTTGTCTATTTTTGCCATCTTGGCGTCTCCTGAAACGTCACGAGTACCGATTGATGAGCTCGGACAGTCGGACGAGCACATTCGCCGCGTGCGCATGGCGCTCAAGGCATCGGCTCGCGTTGAGTGATCTCCTGATTATGAAAACCGCTACATACGACTACATTGTTATCGGCGCCGGCTCGGCAGGGTGTGTTCTCGCTTCTCGGCTGAGTGAAGATCCCAGCGTCAAGGTACTGCTGATAGAGGCGGGCGCTCCCGCGTCATCCATCTTTGTTCAGATGCCGGCAGGGATCCGGGTTCTCTATAAGAGCCAAAAATTCAACTGGCGCTATTGGACGGAGCCCCAGACACAACTGGACAATCGGAATATTTATATACCCCGGGGCAAGGTGGTGGGCGGTTCATCCTCGATCAATTCCATGATTGCTATCCGGGGGAACCGATCCGATTACGACAACTGGGCATCTCAGGGCCTGTCGGGCTGGGACTATGAATCCCTTCGTCCGTACTTTCGAAAGATTGAGGATGCATCACTGGTAACGAAGGCGAGGAATGACGATCGCGGGTACGCGGGTCCGATTCGCCTGTCATACGGCACGCAGCAAAACGCCATATCGACTGCGTTCATAGAGAGCGCAGTATCGGCCGGTATGCCGGAGAACAACGGATTCAATGGGGCGTCGCAGGTAGGCGCAGGATTCTACGAGCTTACGATTGCCGAGGGAAAGCGATCCGGTGCTTATCGTTACCTGGATCGAGCAGGTAACCGATCCAATCTGACATTGATGGCGAACTGTAAAGTCCGCAGGATTCTCCTTGCCGGAAAGCGAGCGCAAGGCGTAGTGATTGAGGATGGATGGGAGGAGGTGGAGCTTCGCGCGGACCGCGAAGTGATTCTGACAGCAGGGGCCATTGCCTCACCGCAACTCCTGATGCTTTCGGGGATCGGACCGGCCAAACATCTGCAGTCGATTGGTATCGCTCCCGTGGTCGATCTGCAAGGCGTCGGTGAGAACCTTCAGGACCATCTTGATTGCGCGATTCGCTTAGAAGCGTCGCAGCCCAATACGCTCACGCCCTATATCGGCCTGGTAAGAGGCGGAATGGCAGGAGCTCGCTATCTTCTTTCAGGAGGCGGGCCGGCTTCCTCTCAAGGCGTTGAGGCAGGAGCATTTTACAACTCCGACAGAAATCCGGATCTGCCTGAGTGGCAGGCCCATCTGATCATTGCGCTGCGCAATCCACCGCCTAACGAAAAAGTTCCCCACGGATTTGCAGTCCGCGTATGCCAGCTGCGTCCAAAAAGTAGAGGCGTGCTGCGACTGCGTTCTTCAGATCCGTCCGATTCTCCCCGAATCGACCCTCGCTTCCTCTCAGACGAGTCTGACCTGGAGAGTTTGGTGCGCGGCGTGGAACGCACGTGCGAGATTGTCGACCAGCCGGCGCTCCGGAAGTACATCAAACGAAGGCTCGACATCGATGCTTTCTCCACCGGTGCAGCCCGTAAGGCATGGATACGCTCGCATGCGGAAACCATCTATCACCCGGTTGGCACGTGTCGCATGGGAGTCGACGACAACGCTGTTGTTGACGAGGAGTTGAAAGTGCGCGGGGTTGAGAACTTGAGAGTAATTGATGGATCTGTGATGCCAACGATCATCAGTGGGAACACGAACCTTCCCATTATGGCCATGGCAGAGAAGGCCGCAGACTTGATACGAAATTCACGCACATCCGCTCGTTGAAGTTTTCGGAGAACTCTGTTCACTGGCGTTTCGAGCTTGCTCCGTCGCCTTCTTCCCGGTTGTCCCCTTACACGGGGACGAAAGGTTGCAGCATAGATTTCCCAGCATCGAATGGGAACGTCTACGGGCTTGCGTCGTTTGATGGAAGCGTTGGGCCACACCCTTTCTCTCAAGCGCCGAAACCGCCGGAATGCCAAAGCGCGGGTTCCAGCAAAGAGGACCACGTGAACAAGGGACTCGCCAGTCAACACATACCCATCACGGGCGCGTCACAGGGCATCGGCCGCTGGACATTCCCTGTACTTCAATAACCTTAAGGAGATAAGAATGGTCAAGTTCACCTATCTGGTACTCACGAACGCGGTTCCGGGGCGTGAAGAAGAGTTCAATCGCTGGTATACCGAGCAGCACCTTCCAGACGTGTTGCGCGTACCGGGCGTGGTGAGCGCACAGCGCTTCAGTCGCACGGAGCAGCAGCGAAAAGCGGGGCCTCATCCGTGGCAGTACCTGGCACTCTATAACTGCGAGGCCGCTGACCCGCAGGTCGTCACAGATGGGATCCAGGCTCGCGTCAACACAGCGGAGATGCAAATGAGTGACACGGTGGGCGATGTCAAATATGGTTGCTATTTCGAGCCAATCACCGAGGTGATTCGCAGTAAGTAGACGGCATGGAAGTACCTGCTTTCCCGTCGTCTCAAAGATGAGTCGGGTAGAAGCTCAACAGCTTCTCCGCCACGTGAGGCGACGGGCCAGGGCGGGTCGCTTACTCCGCCGTAGCGGCGATGGAAGGCCATGCAACCCGGTGCGAGAGCTTGGGACTTGGGCCGAGGAGGCCAGCCTAAAACCTTCAGCGCTGCAATCACATGGGCGACTGCGCTGTTGCCCGTAGCGGATCACGCATCCATTTCGCGGCGCCAGGCTTGCGGGCTCTGCGATGTCCATCTCCGGAATGCGCGAGTAAATGCACTGTGCTCCGAGTACCCAAGTATCCAGGCCACCTCAGCGAGCGAAAGCCGTGGATCTTTTAGGTAATTCTCTGCAATCCGGCGTCTCGTGTCGTCACGTAGCTCGCGAAATTTCAGACCCAGTTTGTCGAGTCGCCGCTGCAACGTGCGGGGGGTCATGTGCATGGAGGAAGCCACTGTTTCAAGGCTCACTTCGCCTTGACGCGCGAGCCCGGCTACCGCTTGCCTGATGGCATGTTCCATGTCATCCATCTTCGGCATGGCACCCAGCAGAGCCTGTACCTGAAGCTCCATGATTCGCAGTAGCGCTTCATCAGGTTGACGCAGAGGCGCCTGCAAAAGGTCGACGGGGAAGCGCAGACTCGTCTCCGGTTGGTCGAACTTCACCGGGCAGCCGAAGTATGCAAGATAAGGGGTGGTGTCTTGAGGTGTTGCGTTAACAAAGCACACCTCCTCCAGCCTCACATCACCATCTGTCATGGCTCGCGTGAAACGGGTCATCGCAGCCAAGGCCGTTTCGTCAACGAGCGGCCCCGTTGGTTCCGTCGAACGGGGCCACGTCATCACGACGGACTTACCTTCGGTTCTTAGCTCCGCCGGCGTAACGTTTGCAACCACACGGTCGTACTGTTGCCAGCGTTGCAAGACAGCCCCGACGTCAGGGCAAGCCCCAAGTGCGTATCCAAGCACGCCGAGATGCGCAGGCGCAATGCGCTGGCCAACGTGCAATCCGAGGAGCGGATCATTGCAAACCTCGGCGGCACGCTCAAGCAAACGCCGCCAGTGATCGAGCGCGTAGAGTCGCACTTCCTGGCAATTAGGGCTGGATTCCCCCAGCACATGCACGGCATCCAGCCCTTGGTCCTGCAAGTAGTCGAAAAGCAGGTTCACGTAGGTGCTGGCGTAGTAAGCGGTGGGCGCGGACATGGGATGACAATGAACAATGTCGCGAAGTGTCAAGAAAGTGTCGAGGACTGTCAATGCGGAGGGTCACCAGTTTGATCAAACTGTCGGCAAGCCAAGCGAACAGGAGTCTAAATTGCCGTCCGATATGATGAACTGGCTGCATTCCATATTTGGGAAGTCCGTGGATTGGAAGCAGGCGTTCATGCTCAGCATGGTTCCTCTCTTCATCATTGCATTCAGTCTCGAGACCCTGATCAATCGAAGGCGTAGAGCCGAATCGACACTGAACTGGAAAGAGGTGTGGGCGAACATCGCATTGGGCACCACTTACCAGATCATGGAGCCCCTGGGAGTGGCTCTTGTGACAGGATCCATCTATGCGTGGGTATATTCAAAACGTTTGTTTGATATCCCGGTGGACGGTTGGACCATTCTCCCAATCATTCTGTCGGTCGAGTTCTGCTACTACTGGTTTCATCGCGCCAGCCATCGAATCCGCTGGTTTTGGGCGGCGCACGTCGTTCATCATACCGGCGAGAACATGAACTTCACTACGGCGGCACGACAATCGATGCTCAATGTGGTCGCTGGGAGTTTCATCTTTTTCCTTCCTCCCGTGCTCCTCGGTGTGCCGCCGGCCGCAGTCGCACTCATCCTGGCCGTGAATCTGTCCTATCAGTATTTCATTCATACCGAACTGATCCGCCGCCTTCCTGGCTGGATTGAGTACATCTTCAATACACCGTCCCATCACCGTGCCCATCATGGCCGAAACGACCAATATATCGACAAGAACTACGGTGGCATGTTGATCATTTTCGATCGCATGTTTGGCACTTTCGAAGAAGAACGGGAGACGGTGCAATACGGCATCACCCAACAGATTAAGTCCTACAATATCCTGGTGCTGAATCTCCACGAGTTTGTCGACATGTGGCGTGACGTGATGTCACCGGGGCCCGTGTGGCAGCGACTGCAACACCTGTGGCGGCCGCCGGAATGGGTGCGCCGTGGTCATGAACCCATCCACACATGGACGGTGGACAGGAACGAGCCGACCGGCAGTGAGTCGACACCCACTCCGTCAACGTCCGCTACCTGAGAGCCAACTCATGCATCGCCTCTCTCAAATATACCTGGCCGTTTCGGCACTGGCTTTCCTGCTAATTGGCTTGCATACGTTTCACGACCCCGCTACGGCAATGGCGGGCCTCGATATGCAACCCCATTCGGTGAATGCCTTCAATGAGATCCGTGCCAACTACGGTGGCATGCATCTCGGTATCAGTCTGTTGCTGGCCCTGGGTCTACTCTCGAAGGCGTGGCGAAAGCCCTCGATGTGGATCAACGTCGTGTTCACCAGCGGCCTGGTGCTCGGGCGGCTGGTCAGCATTTCCGCTGACGGGTGGCCAAATGATCTCGTTCGAATGTTGCTTGGAATCGAAGCAGCAGCGGCATTCACCGGCCTAGCGCTGTTGTGCTTCCTCAACAAACATGATGCGCGCTCTTCCATGAGATGAGCGCTCACTTTGAGCGCCCGCGACGCGTGGACATGAGGTCATCGTTCACCCAGTCCTATCAAGTTAAACTCGCACCGATCAACCTCCACCTGTCCTGATACCGGTCTTGCGGACAACGCGCGAGATATCCGCGTTGACGGGCTTCACCGCTTTCTAAGCATCCTTTCATCGCGACGGGTCCGACGCAGCGAAGAGAACGCTAGCTCTCCCGAGAGCAGTCAAGGTGTTGGGGCCTGGCCCCAGTAGAGACTACGGAGGTTGCGTCCAGGACCGTAGTGTTCGGTCTCTTCTGGGGTCTTTCGATGCCGTGTCTGCAATTGCCACCCTCTGCGAAGTGCTTATTAGCAGGCGCAGATCTTTGCCGGCATCCGGCCGCCATTGTGAGAGTATAATTTCACGATAGTGAAACAACACAGAAAACCGCTCTCCACGCTGGTGTTCCTTTTGCAAGAACGACCTCCATGCCACGACCACTACCTGATCCGAAGCCACCGTCGCGTGCGACGATTCGCACCATTCACCAACTGGGCGACCGCATTCGAGCAACGCGGGCAGGGAAAAGGATGCCCATTGACCAGGCGGCAAGACATTGCGGGGTCTCGGTCGGCATGCTGTCCAAGCTCGAGAACGGCAAGGGCGTCAATCTCGAGCACGCCCTGCGTGCGTTGGACGGACTGGGTTTGGCGATGCTGGTCGTTCCCAGGGCGCATGCGCCTTGGCTTGAACAGGCAGCGGCCCATACGGCCAAGATCGGCGAGGACGCGGCCAGGCGACAGCACGCCTGGCTGGAAGAGTAGTAGAGGCCTGCGATCAGGCTGGGCATCAATCTCTGATGCGATCCCAGATCGGTGCGGAAATGCACTTCGCTTGGTGTGCTGACGCGCCTTATGCTTTCCTGATCCATCCGATGCGGTGCCGCTCCTGCGTGGCCTCGTGCCGCGCATCCTCTTCGCTGTGCAGATAGCCGCTCGTCGTCGACAGCGAGCTGTGCCCAAAGTTGTCGCGCACATAACGCAGGTCGACCTGCTGGTCGGTCATATGCGAGCCGGCGGTGTGGCGCAGCCAGTGGGCCGAGGCGCTGGCCAGCACCGCGGCCTGCGCCCCCCACTCGGGCCCGCGCGCCCGCAGGCGCTCCGCGGCCATGCCAAACACCTCTTTCAGGATCAGGTGCAGCGCGCCGCGTGACAGGGGTTTCTCGCCACCCTCTCTGCCAATCACCGGCAGCACCAGTGGCCGCGTCTCCCCGAACTGCGGGGTAGGCGGCAGGTCGTGGGCGCGACGGTAGCGCGCGAGTTCGGCAATCAGTTCGTCGGTCGCCGGCACCAGCCGGGTCTTGTTGCCTTTGCCGGTCACCTCGAGCCACCAGCGCTCGATGCCCTGGCCATCGCGCCGGCAGAAGAACGCGCCCATGGGGGTCGCCGTCAGCTCGGAGGCGCGCAGGCCGCCCAGATAGAGCACGGTCAGCACCCACCGGCAGCGCGCGGCGTGCCGGCGTTCCCGCGCGGTCTCGGTCGGCATGGCCGCGACGGTGTCTTTGACCGTTTCCCACAGGTCGTGGCTCAGATAGCGGGTGATGCGCGCTCGGGTGGGGGCGCGCCGGCGGCGGGCGAGGGCAAGCGGGTTGCCGGCCAGGTAGCCCGCCTCGGTCAGCCAGGCGAACAGCGCGTTCAGGATCACCATCGCGTGGCGCACGCTGGACGGCGACAGCGGCCCGGCAAACGGGCGCCAGTCGGGGTGGCCGCGTGCAAGCTTCTTGCTGCCGGCCAGCACCCAGCGCGCGGCGGGTTGCGGATCGGCGAGGAAGCGCTCGTAGGCGAGCAGGTCTTCGTGCGTCAGCGAGGACAAGGGCTTGCCCACCTGGAGCACGGTCCACAGGATCAGCCGCTCCACCTCGCGGCGATAAGTGGTGAGCGTCGCGGTGCTGTCGGCATAGCGCGCGAGCCAGGCGGTGACGGCGGCCAGGTCGTCGGCCGCGGCGATCCGCGTGGCGCTGGCGGGCGCGCGGTTGCTGCCGGCCGCGCCGGACAGCGCCGGGGTCAGGCGCAGGCGCTCCAGCGGGGTGGGAAGCGGGGCGGCCAGGCCATCCAAAGGTTTAATCGGGAGCAGTTCCATGGTGTATCGGCCTAAGCGTCGGTTTGCACAAATTTGTTCCCGCTGGTCGCACGCCAGCAAGCCGATTGCAGGGCGATGGTAACAATATTGCGTCGAGAAACGCTGCAAGAAATTGTTCCCCCAGCCGACACTTGAAGCAATTTTGTACCTTCCCCCAACGCATCGGTCCGTCGTCAGCCTTCACCCCGCCGACGGCGCGGGGCGATCCGATGGACGGGATTCAGCTGCGCAAAGCGATGACGTTCGCCGTCAGGCGTGCCACGCAAGCTAGCCGAGTCACGCCGCGCCTGCCGCCGGTGCGTGCGCTCCAGCGCGCCAGCCAGGCGTGCCCATGGGGGTCGGGAACAAAATTCTGCAAAAAGAGGGCACAAATTTATGCATACCGACAGGGGCAGCGTGGGGAGGCGATTCGAGCCAATATTATAGACATAAGCGTACTTATGTCTAAACTTTTACACGAATCTTGTTATCCACTACGTATTACGTAGTAATATTTAACTCTGAATGTCCAAAAAGGTGCTCGACCATGACGCCAGACGCTGTAGATCCCCTTCGCCTCGAAGCCGAGGTCGAGCAGTTGCGGCACCTTCACGCCGACACGCGCACGCTCTACCGCGAGGTGTGCGGGCTGCTGTTCTTTCGCTACGGCATCACGCCCACCACCAACAAGCTCTATCAACTGGTGCGCAAGGGCAGCATGGGCACGCCGGCCCAGGCGCTGCAGCAGTTCTGGCAAGACCTGCGCGCCCGTTCGCGGGTCACGATTGACCATCCCGATCTCCCCGACAGCCTGAAGCAGGTGGCTGCCGACGCCGTCCAGACCATCTGGCGCGCCGCCGGCGAAGCCGTCTTGGCCGAACTCGCCGCGACGCGCCAAGACATAGAGGCGCAGGAGCAAGTCGTCGCGGCCGAGCGGGATGCCGCGCAGATGGCTTTCGCCGACGCTCAAGCCGCGCTCACCGCGCTCGAGCGCGAGCGCGAGGCGTTGCGGGCTGAATGCCGCCAGTTGCAGGAGCAGGTGGCGCAGGCGCGCGGCGCCGAAGCAGCCGCATCGACGCACCGGGAGGCCTTGCAGAGCGAACTGCTGGCGGCGCGCGAGCAGGCGGGCGCCGCGCGCAGTGATTTCCTGGCGGAGCTGGAGCGCATGCGCGAGCAACTCGAAGCGATGGAGGCGCGCGGGGACGCTGCCGTGCGGCGTGCCCAACTGGAATTGGACCAGGAACGCACGGCGCGGCGCCAGAGTGACCGGGGACTCGATGCGGCGCGGGTGGAGGTGGATCGCTTGCGCGACATGCAGCGGCAGGAAGCGGTGGCCGCGGCCGAAGCGCTGGGTAGTTGGCAAGCCCAGGCGCAGGCGGCGCAGGTACGTTGCGCGGCGCTGCAGGACGCGCAGGAGAGCGGACAGCAACAACTGGGTGCCGCCCAGGAGGCCTTGGCAGAAATGACCCGGCGGGCCGAGCGTGCCGAGACTGAACGGGACCTGTCGCGCGAGTTGCTGGGCAATTGGCGCGACGGCGCCAAGGTGCGATCCGGGGCACGGCGCAAGGCCGCCGCCTAACCGCTTCGAGCCACCGCCCATGCACGCGCCCCATGAGATTGCCCGCGCCGACGCCATTCGCTGGGTGCGTATCAAGATGGCGCAATCGGGCCTGACACTGGCCGATTTATTGGCGGCCGGCTGTTTCGCGCCCACAGCGGCACGGCCACGCTACCGCAAAATGCCGAGGGGCAAACCTGGGATGGGCGAGGGGAGCGTCCCGACTGGTTTCAGCGGGCCATCAACGCCGGACAGCAGCCGGAATTCTTTCAGATCGACTGAGGAATCTGCGCCAAACGCCCCTGGCTCAATGACGCGGGGCGCGCTTGCGCGGGGGCGTCACGTCTGGCACGCGAAACAGTTCCGCGACCGGGACTTCCAGGGCGAGCGCCAGCCGTTCAATGACGTCGATCGACAAATTGCGGGCCGCCCTTTCGACGTGTGCCAGAAACGAACGGTCCATGTCCGCTTGCCAGGCCAGATCTTCCTGCGTCCATGCATAGGCCGCGCGCAGTCGCCGAATATTCAGGGCGAGCAATTCACGAGCGGAGGGCTGATGGACACGGGACATGCGTCCATATTGCGGACCGTTCCCTTATCTGTCAGTGGTCGTTGAGTCACAATATTTTCCTGCTATATAAGCTCGCCGTTTCCATGAAAGACAAGGCTTTCCGAACATATTCTTGCGTCAAGGTCTTCTCATTCTGTAGTCGTTGAGACACAATGCCGCCTTTGCAGCGGCCCTTAACCAAGGGCTTCGCGCGGCGTCACACTGCTGCGCACACCGATCGCCGCCCCGCGCGCATAGCACCGAGAGGGCCTGCCGCCGAACGGCGGATCTGGGGCGGCAGGCACGAGCGGCTACGCATTGCCCTGCGTCAGCGCAACGACACGATGCACGATGATTTTGTTTCTGGACTACGACGGTGTTCTGCACCCCGATGCGGCCTATCTGGTCAATGGCCGGCCTCAATTGCGTGCGGCAGGCTCGCTGTTCATGTGGGCGCCGATTCTCGTGGAAGCTCTCGCCCCCTATCCCCAGGTCCAGATTGTTCTCTCCACGTCGTGGGTGCGCGTGCTCAAGAGCTTCAGCCGAACCCAAGCCTATCTGCCCGCTGCGTTGCAGGCGCGCGTGATCGGCGCTACTTGGCATTCGGCCATGGCGCGACACCATGAGGGTGCGCACCGCATCGACGCGAGCTGGTTCAGCGAACTCACGCGGTATGCCCAGATCGCGCGATACGTTGCGCGATCTGGGCTGCGGGCCGAACATTGGCTGGCCATCGACGACGACAGCGAGGGCTGGCCCGTCGCGCTGCGCGACCACTTGGTCGAGACGGATGGGGCGCTGGGGCTTGCGAGCGCGTCGACACGGTGCGACCTGACCCAGCGACTGCAGGGGATGGCCGCAAGCACGCTCAGCGGGAAGTGAACACCATGCTACGCGTGACCGTGGAACTCATTCCAGACGGACAGGAAGACTGCCGCCGAACACTTGGGCAGCTTGAGATCGAGAACATCGCGGGCGATTCGCTGGTGACCGGTGCCTACCGAATCGTCATGGACGAGTTCGATGCGCGGGGCCCGGGGCCGCGCACAACGTTCCGGACCATCGCATCGCTAGACAATGTGGAACGGGACCTCGTTCGCCCAATGCAATTGGTCGGCATGGCGCTTAGCGTCGTGGCACCGGTTAAGCGCACGATGCATCGTTCGGAGGACGTGCCGCAGGGCACCGTGCTATCGCGCGAGTCGATCTAAGACGGTTTCGAGTTGCTGGGAGGGGTACCATGGCTGAAAAATTTGTATTCCGAGACCTGGCGTTTCGCGCGGGTGCACACCTATGGTCCAACCCCAAACTGCGCGGCACCCCGGCGGAAATCCCTATCATCCTCGCGCGTCCGACCCTGTTTGATGTGGTCCAACTCGCCCAACGCTACCCGCTGGAAACGTTGTACCGGGCGAATCGCCGGCTCCGGGCGACCCGGGAGATTTCCGAGCGCCAGTTTCTTCGCACGCAGGAGATTCTGCGCAACATCCAACGCGCAAAGAATGATGGTGCGCTCAGTTGCGAAGATTGCGTGACGGCGGTGACCGTAGGTTACGAAGATCCTCCGAGGGAGGAACGAACGTCGACACCAGCGCAACGACACTGCGCATTGGCGAATTGGTTGCCGGGCGGACTGCAAACCATCAAATCTGAACCCGAAGAATACATCCGCCTTGACGACGTGCCGTCGGAGTTCACGGTGCCTCTCCGTCGATGGCTACGGTGGCAACTCGATTGCGCGCCGGGCCAGTCGTCGGGGTGGCTGATCGATACGCCTGACGGCCAGGGTCTCTCACACGGCGGATGGTGCGCTTTCCTGTCCTGGCTAACCGACGCCTTGCTTTGTCGATTAGATCAAATCGAAGTTGGTATGTGACGAGCATCGCTCCGCCGCCGCTTCGACAACTTTCATGTAGCCGTCCGATGCAAAACTCTCTCGTTGTTCTTTCCCTTCCGGGCGCGTGGGTCTCCCGTGCCGAATTTCTATCCGCGCTAAGTTCTCAAGCGCCAAAGTATCGTCTTGTTGACGGCATGCTCACGGATTTGCACACGGGGGAGAGCGTCCTCATCGAGTTTCGGAAAGGACGTCGTAGGAATACCGTGCTGGATTTTTGGTGTTTTGGTCTGCACTGGCACGACACCAGCGAGATGCGTGCAGTGAGGCAGCACGCGTCGTGCGTCATTATCAAGGGCGCGGGGGGCAGTTTGCATCGGATGATGCATCTGATGGCTGCGGCAAGCGCTGTGGTTCAAGCTGGGGCGCTGGGTGTGCTCGTCGAGCACGTCGGCATTGCCCATACGCCGCAAAAATGGCTGGACTTCGCGAGCGAGGGCGTCGATGGGATTCTTCGGGCGTTTGTCGTGACGGTCGATGGGGCCGGCAGCGGTGCCTATAGTTGCGGTATGCATAATTTTGGGATGAAGGAAGTCAGTGCCCCGGCCGAAATCCCAAACTGTGCGAATGTTGTCGGAATCATTACCCGGCATTTGTTGGTGAAGGGCGCGAGCATTGCCCGCGGACAAACTATCGCCATCGGCGGGAAGGCAGACCGGTATCAATTTTGGGATGTGCGATCTGCGGTGGCTCCCGATGGGGCCGTATTCGACCACCAAATTGGCACGTGGAAGCTGCTGCGTGCCGAGGCCATCCATTAGAGTTCGAGGCAGCGCTGTGGACTGACGAGAACGGCCGTAGGAGGCGCCCTTCACCGACGTCAAATGCCGCCGTCCCGTACGACACTCTTGGTCGCTCATCATTCATGCGCCGAGAGTCCAGTTCGTGACTGAAAGGCGGTGCAACTCCCAACAGTCCCGGAAATCGATGTGTTTTACCGCTTTGTAAGCAGGACGGAAAATCAGCGTTCATGAACACTGGGCCGGGCAGTTAAGCGCTTAGCGGTCTCCTCCCCGAAGTCATTGTCGGGTGCTGATTCCGGGAGCCCGGCGAACGAAATCGTGGTTCGCAATTTGATCAAACATGAATTTGGCCAAGTCTTCACGGGCGACCGTCAGCGAATGCTTGGCGTGACCATACAAGCCGACGTTGAGTTGCTCCGCGGCGTGGCGATTCTTCAATACAGCCGCTCGAACCATTGTCCAATCAAGCGACGAGATACGGATCGCTCTTGCAAGTCCGATCATATCTTCGTAAGCACTTGGCATCGCGAACTTGATGATTGCGGCAGGCAGCCAGATCTTGAGGTCGAAATCATCGCCAGGATCAGCGGCTGTCCCGGTCGAGACCGCGATGAACCGCTTCACCTGCTCGCGTTCCATCGCTGAGATGATTGCCCGGGTCGCCGTAGTGATTGGCATACCTTTCGGGTGTGGCTGCCTGGCAGGGCCCAGCGCCGAAAGCACCGCATCTGATCCACGGATTGCGTCTCGCAACAAGTCAATATCGGTAAACTCGCCTCGGACAATCTGCACATTGGCGTTCTCAAACTTACTGCTGGAACGTGCAAAGACGGTGAGTTCGAAGCCGCGCTGCAGGCCCTCGTTTACAAGGGATGGCCCGGTTTTCCCGGTCGCTCCGAAAAGGGTAACTTTCATCTCTCTCTCAATTGCCGCTTCACAGCCTCAGGTGCTAGTGGCCCGATCAAATTTGATAGCATTGCATACGTGTTCGAACCACGGACAGTTGCTCCGAGCTATCGAGCGCTGTCGATGATCGAGCCGCCGTCGGGGGTAAGGCTGTATCCGGTCAAAAACTGGGCATCCTTACTCGCCAAGAACAGGACGACAGGCGCAATATCGTCTTCCGGCGAACCATAGCGGCCGAGCGGGTTGGTCGGCGGAGGGACGTTGGTTTCCGGACCCCATGTCTCGGCCACCGGCAGTACATTATTCACCGTGATCTTGTCGGGGCCCCACTCACGGGCAGCGGTGCGGGTGAGAGCGCGCACTGCCTCTTTGGCCATGTTGTACGGACCATATCCCACCAAGCCCAGGACACCAGCCATTGAGCCGAAGTTGATGACACGTCCTTCACCGCTCGCCTTGAGGTAGGGGTACGCCGCCTGCATCGTCCGCAGATACGCAATCGGTCCCATCTCGAAATTGCGCTGCAACTGTTCCGTCGACAGATCGGTAATGGAAGAGAACGGCGCGGATGAGTCGAAGGCATTGTTGACGAGGATGTCGATCCCGCCATAGGTAGCGACGACTTTATCCACCGCTGCCTTAATCTCGCCGGCATTGGCGATGTCGCAAAGCGCGCCGATTGCCGTTCCGCCATCAGCGCGAATGTCGGCAACGACCGCATCCACATTGGCCAGGGTGCGCGAAAGAACGGCCACTTTGGCGCCTTCTGCGGCAAACAGTTTTGCGATGCCGCGGCTGGCACCAGTGATGATCGCGACTTTTCCGTTGAGTCGAGCCATGGTTGATCTCCGTTAGTTGAGGGATGTTTGGCGCTCCGCAAATGGAGCGTAGGGGGACGGGGTCTCGCGAGCGATGTTCTGTGTTGCGAACGACGAAACGAGCAGCACAACGCCGACTACCGCAGGCAGCGCACCTCTCAGTTCACGGACGCCAAGGTGAGCCAAACCAGACAGCAGCAGGTGATAAAACATGCCGGCGTAGGCCAGGTCGCTTAGCGGCGCGCTGACGCGCGCCAAAATGGCGGCCACGCCCAGGAGCTTTACCGCAGTGAGAAACGGTACGAGATAGCCGGGATAGCCAAGGTCTGTAAGTGCCTGGACAACCCAAGCCCGTTTGGCTAAATACATCGTCGCGGAAGCGAGATAGAGCAAGGAGAGCAGCGCCGTGCTGATCCAGTACACGTAACTTTGAGTCATGAGGTTTCCTAAAGCTGGGGGATTGCATCGACACGCAACAGAATGTCGTCTAAGCTAAAAGTCAGCAAGTAGGATGAAAAACTGGTGGTTAGTATGGAAAAGAAGACTAATGGCGGCGATGAGATCAACATGCACGAGGAAATGCGCCGGGCATTTGCGCTACTGTCGGGAAAGTGGAAGCTGGAAATCATGTGGCTGCTCAACCAGCGGATCTATCGCTTTGGGGAACTGCGCAAGGCCATACCGGGGATCACTCAGCACATGTTGACGGCACAGCTTCGTGAATTGGAGGCGGATGGCCTAATATCGCGCACGGTGTTTGCTGAGGTGCCGCCGCGCGTCGAGTACGAGATCACGGCAAAGGCGCGCGGCTTGGGGGCCACGATGGAGGCGCTGACAGCGTGGTGGAATGAGTATGGGAGAAGTGTGCCGGCGAAGCCGACGTCGCGCGGGCGCAGGGCAAAGGGGAGTTAGCGCATCCGGCATGAGACTGCGTTTGCCCCGGCACCGGTTCGCATCACGCTCGCCAAGCGCAGGGGTGAGCATCGTCAACCCGCTAGTGAGGGAGAGTCTTAACGTGCCAGGAATTACACAAACTCCCGTCAACGGCGACCTGGAGTTCTCGTGCTTCGCATTGCGCGCCCCCATACGCCGGCACAACATGCAGTCAGAGGGCTATACCGCTGCTTGCCGTTGACCATCCCCAGCGACGAGCGGCTCAGAGCCGCAGCGGGCTCAATGAAAGCCGTAATCGATCAGTTGCCTGCCCGCGACGAAGCGCCCATCGTTGGAGGGTGCGCCGAGAACCACAGCGAAAACACGTCGCATCGCTTTGCCCTTGGCCACCGAGCGCTTTGCCGTGACCGCCAGGCAATAGCCTGCCTTGGCAGTATGGCCCGTCTTCAGGCCATCGATAGTTGGATCGTCCAGCAGCCGATTCTTGTTGTGTCTGGTGAAGCTGCCATAGCTGAAATCCCGCTGAGCGGAGAAGGCCAGGTAGACCGGAAAATCCTCCGTCAAGCGCACCGACAGGTGGGCAATGTCTCGGGCAGTCGAGTAGTGGTTTGGCGTGGTAATGCCGGAAGGGGTGGCGAAGTGACTGGCACTCAGCCCTAGACGATTGGCGTAATCGTTCATTTTCCCTAGAAATGCGTCCTCCGACCCGGCGACCGTACGGGCCAGGACCATTGCCGCATCGTTTGCTGAGACAACAATGAGACCCGTCAGTAGGTCCTGAATGCTGATGATCTGGCCGGCCTGGAGGCGCATGGTTGCCTCGTCGCCGCCCACATGAGCAAGGTCGCTGGCCTCCACACGCACCAACTGTTCCCACTTGATCGTGCTCGCCTTCAGGGCGTCAAGCACGACGTAGGCTGTCATCATTTTAGTTAGCGACGCGGGCTGTAGACGCTCGTCAGCATTCTTCTCGAGCATGACGCGATGCGAGCCGCTGTCGAGCAAAATGTAAGAGCGTGCTGCAATCTGTGGAGCCTGCGCGGCCGTTGCGGGGAGGGGGAGGGCGCCGAAAGCAAATGCCGAGGCGGCAAGAAAACGAGTGAAGCGCAAAAAAGGCATCAATGAACTGTCGTGCGTGGGCCGAGGCGTGAGGCCGCCTCGAGGAGAGCATTGTGTAGGTGACTACGCCTGGGCGGAGGACGCTAGCTGGACGCACCGTTTTGCAAGGACATCAGTTGGGTCCACTAGTGCGACGCTCGCGCTTCCGACCGGGAAGCTGTCGGTCTGCGAGAAAACGAGCGGGAGTTCGGTGCAGCCGAGGATCTGGACTTGCGCACCCTTATTTTGGAGGTGCTCGATGGCTGCCCGAAGCGACGCTGCACAGTGCCCCTGCGTGTAGCCAGCCTTCACGCCTGTCGGGCCATAGATTGCCTCCATCACCATCGCCTGGAAGTCGGGCGACGGTGTGATCAGTTCTAGCTGCCCTGCGGCAGCATCGTGATATACCCGACTCTCCACCGTGCCCGACGTCGCAAGAAGTCCAACTTTCGTTCCCTTTCCATACTTGCCGACGATGTGTCCGATGGTTTCCGTCAGCATGTTGACGATCGGAATCGAGAGATGCGGCTGAATCCGCTCAACATACGCATGGGCGGTATTGCAGGGGATCGCAATGGCGTTTGCCCCCTCAGATTCCAGACGTTTGCAGGTTGCGTAGAGTGCAACTGTCGGGTCCGCTTCGTGGCGCAGCAGATTTGCCGTGCGATCCGGGATTTGCGGATTCTGCTCCACGACCATCTTAATGTGATCCTGGTCCTTGGACGCGAGATTGGGTCGCCAGTGATCGGGAAGTTCTCCAGTGCCCTCAGCGTATGAATGCCGTAGTACGCGTCTGCCGGCACCTCGCGGTAGCCAAGCAAGTCATGCTCGCGCCGCGTTCCCTTGAAATCTTGTTGAATAGCCATCGCATTCCTCATCAGTGCGCCTTGTTTGCCAACCGGATTCTAGGAGCGCAATGGAATCCACTTTATGAGGATGTAAATTGAAACTATTCCATACCAGAATAGTTTTGCTTGGAGCGCCACATAGCGCACTTTATGCTGTACTTTGATGATCAGGATTCGCTTATTTCTTGCGTTTTCGGTCCATACATGGGGTTTACGTGGGCGTTCGGCTGCCCACTTGGGTACGTGTGACCCTCAGCGGCAAAGAGGTGCCAAATGCAACTGAAGTGGATCGAAGATCTTTTGGCGATCGAACAGACGCACAGCTTCTCCCGGGCCTCAGAGCTCCGATTTGTTACGCAATCAGCACTTTCTCGACGCGTAAAGTCGCTGGAAGATTGGGTTGGCGTCGAATTGGTAGACCGAGGCACCTACCCGGTCGAATTGACGCCTGCTGGCCGCAGGTTCTGCGAGCAAAGCAAAGAATCCGTCGGTGCCATTACGGAACTGCGTTCGGAACTGCGCCAGGAGGCAAAGATGCCAGGCCGTTCCATCCAGATCGCCGCCGGCCATACGCTCTCGTTGACGTTCTTGCCAAGGTGGTTGAAGCAGTTCCACCAACAAACCGGTGATTTCAATGCGCGAGTCGTCGCAGCGAACGTTCACGATGCCGTCGTCGCATTGGCTGAAGGCAGTTGCGACTTGATGATCGGCTATCACCATCCACTCGTGCCGATCCTGCTCGACCGCGACAAGTTCGCCGGCATCACGTTAGGCCATGAGGATTTCATCCCTGTATCTGCGCCAGACGACCGCGGCAAACCGATCTTTTCGCTGCCGGGCACGACCGACGCTCCGCTCCCGTACCTCGCGTACACGGCCACGACATTCATGGGACGCGTTGTCGATATGATCTTGAACAGCGCCGACGCACCGTACCATCTGCGTAGCTGCTACGAGGCGGACATGGCGATGTTGCTGATGAAGATGGTGGTCGAGCGATACGGCGTTGCGTGGTTACCGGTAAGCGCGGTTGCGGAGGAGATCGCAGCGGGACGCCTCGTCCAGGCGGGCCACGACACCTGGACTGCTCAATTGGAAATCAGGTGCTACCGGGCGATTGCCAACGCCAACCCTACGCTGCAAGACCTGTGGCAGTCATTGGACAATACTTCATCGTGTGAACACGTCGAAGATGATGCTCCAGTCTGAACAAGCGGCGAAGGGAAGGGGAGTCGCTGGGACCTGTTGGCAGAATGCGGGGAAGCAATGACCGCGGAATGGTTGCAAGGGTCATCCGTCGACACAGAACTAGAAAGGCCTACAGAATGCGCGCGTTCGAGATCGAGATCTCAAAGCCAACGAATGCTGACAGCTTCGAAAACATGTGCACGGATGTCTACGGTGTCGTGTTCGACGATCCGACTCCAAAGAGGAACGGCAGATCAGGGCAGAAGCAGGGCGGTGTAGACATTTTCGTTACATCAAGAGCCGGTCGAATTGGCATCCAGTGCAAGCGGTATGTCGATGGCGGGGTGACCACCAAGACAATTGATGATGAGGTTGCCGCGGCCGACGCGGCGGGTTGGAAGATTGTCCGCCTCATAATTGCCACGACAGCTGCAAGCGACACGGCGCTCGTCAAGCACGCACAGGAAGTCAGCGACCTTCGGCAGGCCAATGGCCAATTCTTGGTCGAAGTGGAATCGTGGACCGAGATATGCAACCACATCCAACGATACGACGCATTGCATCCGAAATACTCCCCAAACAGCGCGGGCGGTGCCATTGCGGTGCTACGTGAGCAGGGAGAAAGGACTGGGGCGCAGATCGCTGCCATGCCTGCGACGATGGAAGCAACATTCAAGGCGGCACTATTGCAGATGTTGCCTACAGGTCGGACAGATTCACCGAATGGGCTTGTGACGAGGCAGCTTGACAAGGTGAACGACCTGCTGCGCGGCCTGAAATTTCAGGCTGCGCAGGAGTTGCTTGCCACTCTCGAAACCGAGATCGCGAGCTTCGACAGACATCAGAAGGCGCGCTGGACTCTTCAGAATGGCATTGCACACTGGCAACAGAATCGTGAGGAGGTCGCTGCTGAGTGGTTTCTACGTGCCTATGACCTGTTTTGGGATGACGAGCGCATCGCCGCTAACAAAATCCGAGCGCATATCATCCAGGGAGACCTCAAGCTTGCCAACGCTGAAGGGGCACGCCTGCTAGGCCTATTCCCGCTTTCGCTCCATGTTTGGCTAGCGGCTACCAATGCTCGAATCTGCGAGAACGAGGACTTGACGGAAGCCGAATTGCCGGCGCGCTTCAGAGAAGAAGCAGATGCGCTGCAAATGATGGCCTACGCCTTTTATCGGCAACAGAGCGACTTGGCGGTAACCTACGCACGGCGAGCTTTACGCGCAAAGGATGCAGGCCTTTTCACCCGCAAAGGGGCCGCAGGCATCATCGTTAGCGTCGCAGGAAAGGACGGGATTTCCGCGGACTTCGACGCCTACGCCGAAGATTTGCGTGAGGGTCTCGATGAGGTAATCGCCGCGTTCGAGCCTGCGGCAACAGAACTATGGCGGATCGAAAATAGCCAGCACAGGGCCGAAGCTGCCTCGCACGTGGCGCTTGCCCACATGCTAACCGGCAAGCCTGGCGTGGCGCTCGCCATATGCGAGCGAATCGAAACGGAAATTCCTGAGTATGCCGATAACGTGGCCGCCCTACACATCGGATCCTTGCTCTTCCTCCGCCGGCACGAGGATCTTGTTAAATTTTCCATAGCCCACCTCAATGCGCTGGACGAAGACGGATTGCTCCTTGCGGCCGAAACGGCCGCAAACCGAGGCGAGTCCGAGGCATTTGCTCGCATCACTCACGCATTGCGCGAGCATGCGCCGGACGAGAAACCGGTTGTCAAGCTGCTTGAAATGGTGTGCGCGTGCAACTCCGGCCAATCCGAAAAGGTGGTCAAGGAAGTCAGTGAGACGCCCGCTGATGGCCTTGATCTGATTACACTCAGCGCCTTTGCGGGGCTGATGCTCAATGCCGGCCGTGACAGCGAAGCGCTCCGGTTTGTCGAGGTCATAAAGAAGCGAGTCTCCACCCATTCGAGTTCGCGCGAGCGTCTGATCGTCGCGGATATTTTGATTCGCGCCGATCAGTTCTCCGACGCCGTCGGCCTCTTGGAGTCGGTGGACCCCAGCGGCCGCAGCCTACCAATTCAGACGCGACGACTGCGTGCCCTATTGTTTGGTGGGTACCGGCGAAAGTCAAAAGACCTCCTGGAAAAAGTGCCACCCGAATGGCTTTCAGATGACGCCTTCCGCCGCCTAGCGATGGGCGTCGCACAAGAAGCCAATGACTGGAGCCAGCTCGAACTGCTTGCGAGACTGCATCGCGAGGCCCATCCAGAGCGGGCGGAAGCATGGGTCTTTTGGTACCAAGTTGTTCTTCATACCAGACCACCCGCACAAATCCGAAACGCCTTCAGCGAGGCGCCCGAGCGTCTTACGGGGACCCTGAAGCAGATCGCGCACTTGGCGGCGGCAGAGTTGCAGTATGGCAAGCCAGAGGTCGGGTACGCGCGGCTTTATCGCATGTTCCGCTCGAACATGGACGACGTCAGTGCCGCCTCCTCCTATCTAATGGGAGTTTTGATCGGTCACCGAGCCAGACACGGTAGAACACACTTTCCGGAGGTGAGGCCTGGCTCCATGGTGACGCTTGAGGGCGCGGACAGGAGCATCGTAAAAATCGTGATCGATCCTGCAGGCATGACGGATCTGCCGAAATCTGCGAGATTCCTTGCTGCGGACAGCCCGCTGGCGAAAACGATGCTAGGACTGGCATGCGGCGACACCGTTGACATCGAGGGAACGTTCGATGTTCGCAATTTCACGATTCGTGAGATCAGTGATGCTCATCAAGGACTGGGCGAGTACGCGCACGAACTCTTGTCGAAATCGCT
Organism: Cupriavidus sp. 2SB; assembly: GCF_005503625.1. GTDB lineage: Bacteria > Pseudomonadota > Gammaproteobacteria > Burkholderiales > Burkholderiaceae > Cupriavidus. The sequence continues at coordinate 74,065 of NZ_SCMX01000012.1, forward strand.
AGAACCCGCGCCTGGTCTGCAGCTCTTCAGCCTGACCGAGAAAGAGGATGGGAACCTGGATGTCTCGCCCATCCATGACCGACTCAAGGCGCAAACGCAACGTAGCAAATCGGTAATGGAGCAATACGCCGAGAGCAAGCTTCCGCTTGGCTTGTGTGCGCAAATGCTCGGCGCCGACGGCATGCAAATGGTCTTCAGTTGGGACCAGCGCAACCCTCCGCTCGCAAGTGGTGTCACCACAGCGCCAGAGCTTGAGGCCGCAAGTGCATTGTTGCTCGACCAATCGTTCCCCGTTGTGATGGACGCGCTCACGCTGGCTGAACTTGTCCGCTTTGGACAGGGTGATCTTCTCTCAGTGTTGCCACGGGTGTATGTTTGCCGGGGGACCTACGATCGATTCAAACAAGCGGAAGTCGAGGCGTTGGATTCTCGCGCAGAGGGACATGCGGCCGATATAGATGGGCAGTTCGCATTCTTGCCTATCACGGAAGAGGCTCGCAAGTGGAAGGCAAGCCAATATACCGAAGCATTGAGGCTAATGGACGAACACTGCGAAGTTTGCCCGGTGTATGGGCCGGAGCAAATGCCTCACGAACTCATCCTTCTAAAGGATCTTCTCGATACAGATACCTATGACGCGCTCGCGTTGTGCCTCGAAAAGGGGGCAGCCTTGTTCTCGGTGGATGAACGCCTTAGGAACTGGGTCTATGGAGTGTTTGGTATCAAGGGTGTGTTCCCCTATCTCGTGGCGATGAAGGGCTTGCAGGACGGCAAGATCTCACGTGGTGATCACGCAGAGTTCGCCCTCAACTCGGCGCTGCACAATCGCACCGTTTTCGCCCTTCATGCAGATGACGTCTTTTGGGGACTCCAGCAGCCGCAGATGGCGGCGCGGACGCTTGAATTTGTTGCCACCCACCTCGCAACCGCGCTCAATCGCCGGTACGCGATCGGCCTAGCGCGCGACCTGATTCAAGGAATGCCAAACGTGTCCATGCAGTACGGCGCAGTTGTAGAGTTCGTGAAATTTATCGCCAATGGCTTGTTTCGCAGAAAGGATAACGTCACAGGAATGCGCGAGGGCTTTGCCCGATGGTTGCGGCAAGTAGCGGACATGTTGTTTGCTTATACCTCGCCGTATCCCGCTACACGAGAGATTCCCAGGGAAGACAAGGCTGAATTTCTCAACGTGCTGGAGCATGGCTTAGAAACGGGAATTGCATTGGCCGGGGAGGGCGGCGCGATAGAGCCGCCCGCGATCGGAGCGCTCTATTGCAGAACCGGCTTCGTCGTTCATCAGCCAAATGCGAAAGCGCTCACAAACGTCACGGTGTCACCGGCAACGGCAAGCTAATAGGACGGCGACGGGTCAACGCGTAGGGCAGGGCAGGCCAGCTTTCGTCGCATCACCTATACGTTGCGCATGAATGACGCACGTGCATTTGGCAATCCGCTGATATCGTGGCAGCAATGCGTGGCTAGTAGTCAATCATAAGCGTTCTGCTCGCGTCCACCGACGCTTTGCCGTGACCGCCAGGCAATTGGCTGCCTTGGCAGTGCGGCCCATCTTCAGGCTATCGGCGGCAGTTGGAATCTGCCCCCGTCTGCGAGATAGATGAAGCCCTGCTTCGCGATGGCATAATGGAAGCAGGCCTAGCCTACGAGGCCACCCCAATGTCTCATTGGTGGCCGCCAAAAGCCCGCGCAAGCGGGCTTTTGTTCGTCTCTATGGCTCAGAATTGCGCTGAAGGCGAACCTGAGCACTCGAGCGTGGCGCGATGTGTGAACGAGAAATAGCAGTTAGAGGATTTTCAGATTCAGCGCTAGTTGGCGGCGGCACAACACTCCACAGGCTCGTATAGCCGGTAACCCAGCCAGTGACAACGATGCCGAGACTATTCGCGTATCCATATGCCGAATGGTGGTGCCCTGGGCGGGTGCAGCGGTGCCGATATGCCGTAAGCTAAGCACTCATCCTTGGGATTGCGTAGACATTTTGCCGAGAATCTACGTTCATTCGACGATACGTGACCCTCAACCAATGGGGAGTTGCCTTCCTAAAACGGGCAGCTTCATCCGGATTTTTGTGTTCGATCCTGTCGGCAACGAGGTTCACGGCGTTTTTTACTATTCCATAGATTGAGTCCCGGCCTAAAGGAACAGCTTGCTCGTCTCCGTGGAGCCGGGATACCAAGGGCGTTGCTGACGGAGGAGGAGGAATGTGGATACCACGTGCCGCCAAGTATCTGTAAATGGCATACTTGGCCGAAGGATTCAGGACAATCTTCCTTGCCTGCTGCCCGCTCGCGTTCCTTAAAGAAAGCGACCACGTTTCATCTCCGGAGCTTGGTGACTTGTAGCAAAACAAATCGGACAGGCGGATACAGGCCAACTCCTCCCCGCGGATGCCAGTGTTTCCCATGAACCGAATTACGAAGAGCATCCGCTCGGCCTCGTCATGCGCTGGATGTCCGACTGGAAACTTCTCGCACTCTAACTCGAGCTCTCGGAGTAATCGAACAAACGACAAAAGGGGCAGGGATCTCGAGGGCTTTGTGGATCCCATGGCACTTTTCTTCCGACGGATTCGTCGCTCGCGGAAGAGGTTATATTGGATGTGCCGGAAATCGACCAGAAACGAAAATAAACTTTCCAAGACGCGAAATGCGAATGAGCAGCTCGCGTCCGACAAAGCTCCCTCGAACGGCCGCCAATCTCCGGCAGTACGACGCCGATTGCGCATTCCGCACCAGGAGTCTGGAGGATCCCGGAGAAATGCATCATAGAAGTCTAGGTCTGACGGGGTGATTTCGGCCAACAGCTTTCGATCGATGAAGAGCGCCCAGCAGTAAAACCTATGGACTTCCTTCTCATAGGCACGCTCCGTAGCATGGGTAGCAAATCCAGACAGCCACTGCAGTACAGTCCCCAGCTCCTGATACGCGCCATCATGTAAAGCGCGATCGACGGGATCGCAAGGATGCCCTGGTTGGCATAGAGTTCGGAGATCCCTCAGGGAAGAAGGAAACGGTGAGATGCTTAGCCCATCTTCTTGAGCGGCCATGTAAACTCCTGCGGCACGTATGCGTTGGACATCATCGCACGGGTCGAAGGCATTCGGCCGATAACAAAACTGTGGGCAGTAAGGGATGCAAATGAAAAAGTATGTTTGTTTTGGCGCGTATGAGCCGAAGAGCATTCGGACACGTATTTACGTCGCGATCAAACATAGTTTTGCGTCTTTCGACTTGTTCGACCAGCCAATCCCGAAATTACGAAAAAACGAAAACTGTTATTTAACATAACACTAATTATGCTCACAACAGGTGTAGCAGCTAAGTTGTAGTGTCGTACCTAGGCTAGATTGAAATGTCGTACCTCACGGCCACGCTGGAGCACGACATGACACGACCGGACACCATCACCATGAGCCTGCGGGAACTGGATCGCTGCAAGATCATCGAGGCTGTCGTGCGGGACGGCCTGATGGTCTGGCGCGCGGCCGAGAAGCTCGGTCTCAGCCGGCGCCAGGTTGAGCGGCTCGCGCAGCGCTACCGGCTGGACGGCCCACAGGGTCTGGTCTCCCGCCGCTGGGGCCACTCTGGTCACAACCAGCTCCCGCCAGGCGTCGAGGCGCGCGTGCGCGGCCTGATCCGTGACAGCTATGCAGACTTTGGCCCGACGCTCGCCGCCGAAAAGCTGCGTGAACGGCACGGCATCCACCTGGCCAAGGAGACGGTACGCCGGATCATGATCGACGCGGGCTTCTGGGTGCCACGCAGGCAACGGCCGCCCAGGATCCATCAGCCGCGCAATCGCCGGTCCTGTCTGGGCGAACTGGTGCAGATCGACGGCAGCGATCACGCGTGGTTCGAGGACCGGGCGCCGGCCTGCACGCTGCTGGTCTTCGTGGACGATGCCACGGGCCGCCTGCTGCAATTGCTGTTCGTGCCGACAGAGTCGACGCTGGCCTATTTCGCCGCCACGCGCGCCTACATCGAGCGCCATGGCAAGCCCCAGGCGTTCTATTCCGACAAGGCTGGCGTCTTTCGAGTCAATGCGAAGGACAATGCCGAAGGCCGCGGTTATACACAGTTCGGCCGGGCGTTATACGAGCTCAACATCGATATCGTGTGCGCCAACACAAGTCAGGCCAAGGGCCGTGTCGAACGGATGAACGGTACCCTGCAGGACCGTCTGGTCAAGGAGCTGCGGCTGCACGGTATCACGTCGATGGAAGCGGCGAACAGGTTCGCGCCCATTTTCATGGCCGACTTCAACGCTCGCTTTGGCAAAACGCCGCGCAGTGAGTTCGATGCGCACCGGCCGTTGCGCGGCGATGAGAATCTGGCACGGATCTTCAGTTGGCGGGAGTGGCGCAAGGTATCACAGAGCCTGACGCTGCAGTACGCCAAGGTGTTGTACATGCTTGAGGATCTTCCCGAGCACCGGGGGGTTGATCCACCACTATATGGAGGTCGCCGAGTATCCCGATGGGCATGTCGAGTTGTGGGCGAATGGCGGCCCCCTCCCCTACACCACTTACGATCGCTTTCCGGAGGTGGACCAGGGCGCGATCGTCGACAACAAGCGGCTGGGCCGGACACTGGCTATCGCCGCCGAGGTGCAGGCATTGCGTGACAATCGCCGCTTCGCAGCCCCCTCACGGACGCCGCACGGCGAGCCACCGCGGCCCGCCAAGGTGCCGCTGAACGTCAAGCGACAGCGATTGGTAAATCGGCTCGATCTTGAACAGGCGATGCGAAACCATCCTCTCTTTGCATCGACCGACGACTCAGTCGATGGCCCTCCCAGGCCGCCCACGACTTAGATGGCGCTTTCCGACCCTTCTCGGTCGCTCGTTCTTTCCTCTTGAATGACCGTTTGCTGCCCGCCAACGGCCCTCGACAAGAAGATCGAGTTGTCCAATCCGCATTCGCGGCAACAAAATCTTCAGATCCTCATGCTCGATCAATACGGTCGCGAAGATAGTGGCTTACGGCCTACCCAATCGCCATATGCTAATGACTCAGCATCAAAAAAATGACCCGTCATTCCCGAGGATAACGGGCCTCGAGGACAACGGGCCTCAACTGGCGGGAAAGTCGTAAGCAGGGGTGGCTTACAACTGCTAAAACTATACTGATTGACGGCGGCGCTTGAGAACCACCACTCAGTAGGGCCAATTCCATCGTATCGACGCAATGTTGTCGCAATGTTCGACAGGAAAAAAGACCGCTACTACGATTCAATCGCTTGCATCAAATATCCGAGGCCGCGAATGACGTGTATCTCCACGCGCGCACCGGCTGCATGCAGGGATTTCCTGAGTTTAGAAATATGAGCATCCATAGCATTCGATTGGATATGTTCGTCAAATCCATATACGGACTCAAATAACTTCTCCCTCGTGACAGTCCGTCCGACACGCAGCGCCAACGTCTCCAGAACAAGCAATTGTCTGCGAGGCAAAGGCAATCGTTGCTCGTCGACAAAGGCTTGGCGTGCAACGAAATCAAACGAAAGATTACCAACCGTGAGGGTCGCCATCGGAATCTGAGCCGGTCGCCTTGCAATTGCTCGGATACGAGCGAGCAACTCGTCCATCGCAAATGGCTTAGTAAGATAATCATCCGCTCCGAGATCCAGGCCGACGACACGATCGGCGATGGCTTGCTTTGCAGTCAACATGATGATGGGCAGGTCGGGATAAAGTCCTCGAGCAAACGGAATAAGTTCCGCGCCATCGCCATCTGGCAACTGTCTATCCAGCAGGATCATTCGATAACTATTGAGTTCAAGCGCCGCCTTCGCTAAGACTTTTGATCCAACGATGTCGACAACCATGCCCTGGTCCCGTAAATTTGTGGCCAGAGCATCTGCCATATCCGTGTCGTCTTCTACCACCAGGAGACGCATTTCTAAAACTCCTTTGCAACCGGCAAGCTAACAATAAACGCCGCACCTCCCTTCGGCGCGTCAGAGATTCGTATTGTGCCTCCCAGTGCCAAGATAGTTTCGCGAGCGAGATGCAATCCGAGACCACTTCCGCCGCCTGTCGCATTGAGCCGGTAGAAGGGCTGAAAAACGTTCGTCCGTTCCGCAGGCGGAATGCCTGGGCCGCAATCCATAACTCGAATGACCCCGAACTTGTCGATGCCGATTGTAACCTCGCCAGTTCCACCGCCATGTATCATCGCGTTATGGAGAAGACTGATCATAAGCCTCCTCAATGAACCCGAATCCGCAAGAACACAGATCGCCTTATCGTGGATTTCAACAGAGAATAGGTAACCTGCTTCGACAATGAGCGGAGCCATATCGGACGCAACTTCCCTGCAAATCTCGGTCAGATCCACAATTTTCCGATCTCGGAGGGTCTGTCCTATTCGTTGAAGATCGAGCAACTGCTCTGCCAAATTCTCAAGTCTAGACAAATCTAGCTTCAGACGGTTCTTACCCTCGCTTGGTGGAAAGCTGCTAAGCCTCGTGCCAAGTACTGCGATTGGCATTCGCAACTCATGAGCGGCATCAGCCAGAAAACGCTCTCTCTCATCAGCCGCTTGCCACACTCGCTGCAAAGCCTCGTTGAAGGCGGAGACCAACGGCTGAATCTCGGCAGGAACCGTGGAAATGTCCAGAGTCTTACCCTTGCGTGAAAGGTCAATAGTAAATGCCTCTTCGGCAATCGCCCGCGTGCCGCGTAAGCTTCGATGGATGATCCATGGCGTAACGACCCCTATTGTTATGAAAAGAGGCACGCCAATCCACCCGCCGAAAAGCCGAAGGAGAAAGTAGTAGATTTCGAGAAATCCGCCTTGCGGCACGCCTCCCACCAACGTATGTGTAGTGCCCCACGAGTGTTCTTTGACGACAAGTCGGCTAACCAGGTCGAATGAGCTCATTTTTGTGCTCACTTCCAACTGTCCCAGATTATTTAGCGTCGCACCCAGTACCCGATAGGCATTTGGTACGGGTCCAAATTCCACGGTGCGATGCTTATCGTCTACGGCGATTAACCACGCGCTCCTGCTTTGAGTGAACTCGGCCGGAGCGGCGTTTTGATCGAACACGATTTCACCGCCATTCTCGTGTATTGCTGAAGCGACATCGTCAGCCAGAGATTCCGACATTCGGTATACCGACTTATCAACGAGGACAATGCACATTAATAGCATTGCTGTCGCAAATACTAATGCCTGAGACAAGGATACCTGTGCCGCAAGGCGCACACTCAAATACGGGCTTAATTTCATTTTCAATCGGACTAACTTTGACCCAAAATAACTAATATTCTCGGAATGTCATGACATTACCATAGGCTTGGTTCAATCTCCACGACGAGAAATTTTTCCCGTGCGCAATGTAGCGGCAATGTCGGCAATTTACGATGACTCTGTTTGATGAGCGTCGCACGATGTGATACGTCGCCTCATTTATTCGTCTCAGCAACTCAACACATCAAACTCGGCACATGAGTACATTTTCGAGCACAGCAGCCATGCGTTTGCTGCTGGCCGCTGCAGTCGGCGGCATATTCACGGTTGCGTCACAATCCGCGACAGCAATGACCGAATCTGAGCGTCGGACGGTTGTTGGAGCAGCGATTGGCGCACTAGGAGGTGCACTTGTCTCCGGCGGTGACCTCTGGGCAACCGCAGGCGGCGCGGTAGCTGGCGGGACGATTGGAAACATAACGACGCCCGAGCGGCCTCGCCCCTCTAGATTCCATCAAGACCATGGTCCACATGAATCATGGCATCCAGGTTATCGACCACGGCATCGATACTAACGCCTTGGTTTTTGGCTAACGCATCGACGTTCGCATTATCTCTCCCTCAATCTGATAGAGCCAATGAAAGTAAAACTTCTTTTTCTAGCTATATCGTCTATCGTCACAGCATCGGCGAATGCATTAACGAGCGACCACAGCTCATTTGTCGATAGTGCATTCGCTGCCATGGACACGAACAAGAATGGAAGCATAAGCCGTACGGAATTCTCTGCCGCAATGAAGGCTCGCTTGGATAAACAATCAACCTTGTTCGATCGGGCTTTTTCCGTCGCTGATGCCAACGGTGACGGATTCATCAGCAGAGATGAGGCGAAAGTTAATCCCCAACTAGCGGAGCATTTCGACGAGATCGACGTCGATCGTGATGGACAAGTGTCCAAGCAAGAATTGCGGGCGACGATTCGCGCCGCTCAGTTGAATGAGCTAAAAAATACGAAATAGGGGAAGAGCGGCCTGGTATGTTTAATACGCGGGCTGCTCCCCACTGAATACCAGCGTCTTAGAAGCTATACGACGCTAGCAATGCGCCGCTAAACTGGTTTTGGTTTGCCACTATAGGGCTTTCCGAGACTTTATCTGACAGACGCGAAACTGATGCCCGCGCAGCTAGACTCCAATTTGAGGAAATGGTGTATATGGCACCGACGGAGAAGCCTACCTCAGTCAGTCCAGACCCTGGAGAAAACAGCGGACGTCCTGAATTCAAATGTTGCGAATCGTTGATACCGAACATTGTCTGATTTGCCTGACTCGTACCCCATGTTGCGCTCGGACCAATGGTGATGATGGTCTTGGCGAATGGCGAAAATCTGGCGTCTGCCCCGATACGGAACTGGCTACCCTGGTGTTTTCCGCCGACATCGGAAGTTACAGTGCCAAACGCCGAGTATCTATCGATCGTGTATCTTACGGCTAGGGCCGCACGAGCCGTCTTTTCAATATCTCCCAGACCAGCCAGTCGCGGATCCAACGACTCTTTGCGAAGACTGTAGAGGTCATACGATCCAGCAACAACGACCTGAAGATTATCGCCTCGATAGAGGCGCCAACCGATTCCAAATGGCACGGTGGGCACGGTATCCACAGCGCCCAGGAGAAACCGTCCCTTGGTGGCGCTTATGACTGGAACTACAAGCGCACGTTGACTGTCAGCGCCGGGGTATCTTGTCGTCGAAATTCCGCCTAGGCCAATACTGCCATGCCAAGCATCATCTGCGACTGCGGGTTGTTGCTCGGAGGCATGCACGTAGGGGGCGAAGCCTACGAACGAGGAGATAACGAACGCGGCTGCGGTCTTCTTATGCCAACCATTCATATTGGGATGTTCCGGAAAATTGAGCTGGTAATTCTCACTATCGCCATTGACACATGGCCCTTTAACGATAGGCGTGAGCCCAAGCATGCATCCTGAACATTGTGTAAACATTGCCAGCCATTGCGTGCATTTGTCGAATGCAGCCAATGTATTCACAATACGGGGAGTACTAGATCGGGATTAGTTCTGCTGTCGGAGAACCGCGGAGGCCGGGGCGGAAACTGCGAGCCTTCGTGGAAGACCACAGATCCGCGTGCATACGTCGGTGTCACTTTCAGCATCTCGACGCGTTGCTGTAGATACGTGTCACGACGGCTCGACCTTCCTGCAGCACATTATCGAGAAAGGACAGGACCAGCGCCCCCTCGCCATCCATGACAGCTTCAAAAGGCGTTCTTCCGCTCAGGCTGTCTATTTTGCTATCAGTAATCCAGCGAAATACTACGCTCTGGTCTGGTTCGATGGCAGACGCAAGATCTGCCACTTGCCGCATAATCCGGGCGGACATCGTAGTTCCTACTTTTTTTGAAAATGTGACGGGGTGTAGATCAGTGCGATCCTGTCAGGCATCTTCAATCAAGGACATTGCCGGAACATTACCCCCCGACTCACACTTTCAGATAGCTCACATGCTACGCACGACTCGCTCGCTGTTCAGAGGTAGCTCGGACAGTGCATCTCCGTCAAACTTGATAGGACTTACCCTTGGTGTGGCGACTAATCACTGCGGCACACCGCGATCTAAGTAACGGCTAACTCAGTTGCTCTTCAGCAGCCTAAGCGCCAGAGTAGACTTCCTCTCCCATCACGCCAGGAGGTCGCTGAATCTGACGCAAAGGAACATGCCCGTCGAGAATGAGCAGGTTAGGGACGAGTGATTGAGGACATTCCTCTGCAGCGAACTTCCACCCCGTGCAGCCAGAGCGAAAGCAACTCGTCGAGATCCGCAGGGCTGATTGAACGCCAACAACAAGGTGAGTTGCGAGTCGATCGCCGTGCCGGCACGACGGCGGACATTGAGCAACGTGGGCCAAGGCTGTTCGGATACTTCTAGGATCAGGCGCGTGTCCGGACGAGTTGGCCTTTGCACGAACGATGTGTCCACGCTGGTTCCGGACGCACGCCTAGAGAGTGAGACTGCCAGCGTTAACTGGAACTACCAACGATGGTCACCGCGTCGATCGTGACGATCTGAGTCAGCACTAACAACTCCGACCGTGGCGCCTGCAGCCGCTCCAATCGCAGCTCCTTTCGCCGGATCTCCCCCAGCGAGAGCACTAAGGGCGGCGCCACCCGCCGCACCAATCAACGCCCCTTTGACACCGGCCCTCGCTTCATGGCGATCAACCGCACATCCCGATAGCAAGCCGACGGCGATAGCTATTGCATACAACGCCTTCATGAACTCTCCCAATAGTTGGCGTCTCAATGATCCGCACATAAGTTGCCGACCGCATCAGGCCTTTGTAATTCCACCTTAAAGGACCAAACCGATGCGGCTTCGTAGGCAATTTAGCGGCAGAACGTTGCCTTAACATTGCGCGAGGACGGAGAGTTGATGAGCGTTCGATGCGCATCCCAGTGGCCTAGGCCTAGATGCGCTCCAACGCGTGAGGCACTAGCGTGTGCAGCGCGTATTCCGAGAGAAGTAGCCGGAAGACGCGCGTCGACTGAGCCGGCACAAACGCTGGATGCGTCGAAAAATGATGGCTCCCAGCCGAACCGGTAGGTCATGCGCGACTTCGGCGAGGCCATCCGCCGCGGCGTCAACGACATCGTCCTGACCCCGGAATACCTCCGCAGACGTCCAAGCACGCACTTAGCCCCGCCTGGGCCAGGTGCGTGCTGTTGTGTCACGGAGTCGGTCGCATCAGGAATCCCCGGTGCGTTCGTGGGGGGCTCTGGATGAGAGATCCTTGGGATAATCTAATGTCCGCTGTTGGTCACCAATCCGCCATTCGGTACCGTTTTGGCCAGAGACCGCTTCTGGCCGGTAGCAGCCCGTGGCCACCATGCGATACTCCAATCCGCCAGTCTGATGGGTCTATGTCCCAGAACGGCCAGGAGCGGTCAAACACGCGGGCCATCCACAGCCGCCGGTCGACTACCCGACTCGGCCACGCTCATCACAACGATGTGTGTGGCAAACTACACCCGCGTAGACTCGTTCTGCTTGGCATGCGAAGATTCTTCCGCATTCTCCGGTATATCGAAGCTAATCGACAACTTGAGGGTGCCTGGAGTGCGACCTCTGCTCATTGTGGCGGCTTTTTATAAACGTATTCGCGGGTAATTCCATGAACGGATTGTCCGTCCATCGATCTGAGCGAAAGCCTCATGAACACGGTTCTCTCTGCCGTCGCTTCCGCCTTTGCCGGAATAATGACGTTGACTTTACGTTCCTCTACCTTACCAGGCACAACCATTACATCGGTCAAATGTCGTTCGTAAGATGGAATCTTTCCTTCTGATGCGACGGTTGTCAAAGCCAGATCCATTTGAACGACCTTGGCAGTTTCGTTCTTGATGGATATCGGGACCGTGGCAACATCCCCCTTGGCAACAATCGTACCGATGTCTACGGAAAGCTTTCCAGATTTCAAGTCCTCAAGGACACCGGGCGATGTCCGGAAACTATAGGAAGGAACAACCCAGCCCTGGATCGTTCGCTCGTCGCCTTCACTCGTAATCCCTATCGGATCCTCGATTTTCCGGATCGCATAGTTCAGACCCTGATAGCCCAGATATGCCATCACCGGAATGGCAACAAAGAACGCAATGAGCGAAACCCGCTGCGCTGCAGTGGGTGGGACCTCTTCAAGCTTCGAAACCGTCCGGCCCTTGGTTTCCTTGGAAAGGATCTGAATAATGTCGTCCTTCTTGAAGATACCGTGCTCGACGATAATGAGTGCCGTCACCTCGTCCGATGGGCCGATTCGTGCGACCTTGATACGGTTCTTTTCCGCCACGACGTCCTGGCTGTTCGAGCCCAGAAGTTCGTACGAGTAGGCCGGATTCAACGTGACATCGATCGCTTCTTCGGTTTTGAAGCTGCGATTGAAGATGCTGATCTCAACCAATTGCCCTTTGTCGGTAATATGAGAATAGGAGAACGTGCGGGGGACCAGTGCTACCAGACGAGGTTTTCTAATCCATCCCAGCAGCCCGGCGAGAGTCAAGCCACCTACAATGGTTAGCAAGAAGGAAAGTGGATTAATTTCCGGCATGGGATGTCAGCGTTCCTGAGGAGCCACACAGTATGGCATAAGCGACCATGCCGCCATCGAGTATCCCGCGAACGTCCGCTTTTCACATTGCCGACAGACCGCTTAGGGTCGGGTGCCGCCGGCCAGCGCGAAAATGCGCGGGCCAGAAGCTCAAAATGCTGTGAGTTATCCGACTGTCGCATACGACAGAGTCTTGGGTGTTCGAACGATCACCTCAGGCTCGTCACCCACAATGACCGTGTCATCCAGCCTGAAGCCGCCTAACCCATACACGTATAGCCCCGGCTCGGATGAATAGACCTCGCCCGCCAGCAGGGCCCGCGTATTGAATGCCATGTCTTCCGGATACTCATGCAGCATCAGACCCACCGCGTGGCCCGTCCGGTGGAAAACAAACTCGCCGCAATCAGCAGCTTCGATCACCGCTTGCGCGGCTGCGTCCATATCGCAGACGCGACGACCCACCACAGCAGCGGCTACCGCGGCATCCGTCGCCTGCGCTGCGACGCGGTAGAACTTTGCCTGTTCGTCGGAAGGCTGCCCGCAGAACCACGTCCGCTCATTTTCGACGTAGAGCCCATTCAACCTGGGCAGCACCAGATTGACGATTGTGTCGCCCTTCGCAATACGCGCGGCGCAAGATGCACCGTCTCCATGCGGAGAAGCCGACGCTGCACCCGTCAAGGTCCAGCATTTCAGGATTTCGAAGTCCTCGCCCGGAAACCGCTTGGCCGCTTCTTCGACCATCAGCGCTGCCATGGCGTGGTCCAACTCCTGGACCAGGCGACCAGGACGGATGTTCTCCCTGTACCTGTCCTGCACCCAATCGGTCAGACTCGCCAAGGCCCGCATGTTCTGCAATTCCTCGTCCTGTTTCACCCACCTCAGGCTGCGCATTTCCGCCAGAGCCGGGCGCAATGTCAGCTCGGGAAGGTGGCGCTGAGCCCCGGCAAGAATCGGATGGTTGACGTCCACAGCAATCCGCGACATCCCAAGCCCCTTCTGGCTCAGTAACCCCGCAACCACCTCTGGCAATTGCGATGGGAGCGCTAGCCGGTTGGTCACGCGTGGATGTTCGGTGTAGTAAGTCACATCGGAGAGCCAGACGGTGCCTTTCTCTGCCGCGAACCGCATGTGGTTGGTGGAAAGCTCGTTCATCACGGCGAATGTCTCGCCATTGCGTGGCACGACAACAAAGACCGGCCGCTCCCACGGCCATACATCGAGCTGGAAGTTGGTGGCGTACTGAAAAAAATCTGGCGTACCAAAAACGAGGGCATCGACGCGCAGCCGGTCCATCAGGCGGCGCATCGCCAAAAGACGGTGTTCGTGAACAGCTTTCGTAAGATGAGGCATGGCGTGGTTCAGAGAGAGATGTTGAGGCGGCGAATGATGGGTCCCCATGCGTCGGCGTCCCGCTTCATGTAACGGCCCACTTCAGACGGCGGCCCCTTGATGGCTTCCAGAAACTGGAAGCTCAGTTTTTCCTTGAATTGCGGATCGTCGAGGACGTGGTTGATGTCCGCGTTGATCTTTTGGATGAGTTCCGGGGGTGTCCCAGCCCGTGCCACGATCGCATACCAGCCGGGTACCTCAACGTCGTAACCCAACTCCTTGAACGTCGGTACCGACGGCAAAGCCGCCAGGCGCTTCTCGCCGGTCACGGCCAGCGGGAGCAGCTTCTTGCCTGCGATGAAGGGCCGTACGCCGGCCACGACATTCATCATCACGGGCGTTTGCCCGTTCATCAGGCTGGTCGATCCACCGGTCCCGTTGAACGGTACGTGCTGCATCTGCACGCCGGTGCGTTCGGCAACGAGCTCCATCGCCAGATGAGTGGAGTTTCCTATGCCTCCCGATGCGAAGCTGATCTCTCCCGGGTGCGACTTGGCCTGCCGTACGAAATCTTGGAACGTCTGCACGTGCAGCGATGGCGACGCGACAAAGACGAACGGCGAGTTGGCGAGCATCGCCACTCCGGTCAGATCTTTGGTCGGCGAGTACGGCAGTTTCAGATAGAGAAAGGGATTGAAACTGAGGTTGGACACGCCGGCAAAGAACAGCGTGTAGCCGTCAGCCGGCTGTCCCAGCACGTAAGAGACGGCTAAGGTGCCATTGGCACCCGGCTTGTTCTCCACCACTACTGGCTGTTTCCAGGTCTGCCCGAGCTTCTCGGCCAAAGCGCGCGCCAGTACGTCGTTGCCTGTGCCGCCAGCCTGCGGAACCACTAGTCGGATCGGCTTCGTTGGAAATCCCTGCGCGCAGGCTGCTGCCGTCAGCGCCAGCGACGCCACTGCCACCGCCCATCTGCAAATTTGTTGCACGTTCATATCCCACCTGAGTCGTCATGTCGCCGCTACCAATAGCCACGATGGCGATTAATGTACCATGTGGTACACGATACGGCGAAATTGGGGTTTACGCGAAAGCGTGGGCGAAATCCGAGGCGGGAATGTGACGGGCAGCGGAACCTATATGACTCGGCTACGCTCGGCAAAGGCGCGCTTCGAGACCAAACGATGGGGAAGCACTCGGCGTCTGCACGATGACTATCGCGACAACGGGCCGGTCACCCAGAGCTATTTTTTCTTCGTCGACTTGCTGGGTGCGGCCATCTTGCTAGCGAAATACTTTAGCGCTGCCGTAGTGCCCTTGCGGTCGCCAGTTGTGATCAGGTCGAGCAGCAGACCGCGAATCGTGGCCACTTCGACGCGCGCGAACAACCGCGCCTCGTCCGCGTCGATCTCCATGGCCTGCTGCAATCGCTCGGCAATCACCGCCGTCCAACTGCCGATGACATCATCCAGGAAGTCACTGAAGCGTTCGCGATCCCGGATGGCTCTGCCATAGATCTCAAACAGCAACTGCATGATCGGGAGGTAGTTCGACGCGGAATAGCGGTCCCATGCCCCAACCATGGCAGCCTCTGCGTCCAGCCCCTCGACCAGCATTTTCTCGCGCGCTTGCTGCTCTGCATGGCGCACGCGAAACAGCAACATCTGCCAAAAGCCGTCGGCAGAGCCAAAATAGTAGATCAACATGCGATGGCTGGTACCGAGGGCATCCGCTACGCTTCGCAACGACAGATCGCCTAGGCCGTTCTCGAGAACATGGGCAGTTGCCGCATCCAGCAATTGGAGGGCTTGCTCGCTGGTCGAGCGGTCAGTCGCCGTGCCTTTGGTTCTTGGCATGCTTCGCTTTGGGTGTCAGGAAACACTGGAAAGCTCAGAATGTACCACGCAGTACAGTGACAAAAGCGCGTGGTTGTTCGGCAGCATTCGGGTGTCCGCCATTGAGCCATCGATCTAGAATGCCGATTTTCCGCATCCGGCTGGCGGAGTCTGGAATCCACCATGAAACTCCATCAATTGCGCGCTCTTGCCGCGGTTGCCGAGACCGGCAGCATCCAAGAGGCTTCCCGCGTGTTGCATGTCACCCAACCCGCGTTAAGCAAGGCCATCAAAGAGCTTGAGGCCAGTGTCGGAGCCACACTTTTCGTGCGCAGCAGCAAAGGGGTTCAACTTACCCCAACTGGTCAACGGCTGGTAACTCACGCCCGATTGATCGGCGAGAACGTGCGCCGGGCACGCCAGGATATCGAGGACATGCAAGGGGTCGTCGCTAGTGACATCGTCGTCGGCGTGACACCGGTGACCGCCCTGCTGCGCTCAGTGGGTGCCTGCCTGACCGCGTTCCGACGCGACCATCCGCACGCGCGGCTTCGGGTTCTCGAAATGCGCCCCGCCCAGTTGCTCGAACAACTCCGCGAAGGCACGCTCGACTTCACTCTTACCTCGCAGTCGCTGCCGGTGGATCGCGGACTTGATTGTACCGAGGCCTGCCGCGTGCCGACACTCATTGGCGGTCGCAAGGGCCATGCGCTTCGCGCGGTGCGATCGCTACGAGACCTCCTCGATGCAGACTGGATGGTGCTCGATCCTCTTGGCGACCCACATAGTCCTCTACACCGACTCTTTACCGAAAATGGCCTGCCGTTGCCAGAACGCGTGGTCGAATGCAACTCGATGACCCTGGCCCTCGAGATGAGCCGGCTCGATGACACCCTGCTGTTGCTTTCAGAAGAATCTCGCCGCAGCCGTTTCCTGGTAGAGACGATGGATTTTCTCGACGTCGTCGAACCGATGCCAGACCGCACCATTTCCCTAGTGGCACGTGATCGGCACACACTGACTTTTGCTGCCTCGCGCCTGCACGATGCCCTGTTAACGGCGCTACGCGCCGACTTTCCACCGTCCTCCTGAGCTCTCCGGGGTATGCGCCGCGGCGATTACCAAAGTTTATACCCATGAAAAAAAGCGGCGTGCTTTGTGGCGTCGCGGCTCCTAACATCGTCCGAACCAGCACATAACGATGACAAAAGGCGGCGCACTTGCGACCGCCGGGACGCAGTACCACGAGGAGCCTCATGAACGAAGCCAGTCTTCCGCTGGGCAGCGATGCCACGGCGGGCCCCCACACGTCCTCTGCTCAGGTCACTGGCACGCGCAAGCATCGCGCCGTCGTGGCCGCCGCCATCGGCAACGGCCTCGAAATCTATGATTTCACGGTCTACAGCTTCTTCGCCGCCATCATAGGTCGGTTGTTCTTTCCGACGAGCAGTCCGATGGCGTCGTTGCTGCTGTCGTTCGCCACGTTTGGCATTGGATTTGTCATGCGACCGTTGGGTGCTGTGCTGATCGGCGGCATGGCAGACAAGCGGGGTCGCAAAGCCGCGCTGACGCTCACCATTGGCTTGATGACCGTGGGTACCGCACTGATCGCCTTTACACCCTCGTACGCCAGTATTGGCGTGAGCGCCACCGTGCTCGTGGTCCTTGGGCGGCTGCTGCAGGGCCTGTCGGCTGGCGGAGAGGTCGGCGCGGCGTCGGCCTTGCTGATGGAGTCAGCCAATCAAGGCCGGCGTTGCTTCTTGGCGAGCTGGCAGGCCGCGACGCAAGGGGCCGCCGCGTTGCTCGGCGCCCTGACGGGGGCGGCAGTCTCGGGATCGCTGAGTGCCGAGGCACTGCAGTCTTGGGGCTGGCGGGTACCGTTCATCATTGGGCTGCTGATTGCCCCAGTGGGAATCTACATCCGTCGCCACCTCGAAGAAACCCACACGGAAACACGCGAGCACGCGAGCTTGCGCGCCGTGATCCGCGAACATGGTCGCACCCTCCTGCTGGGCATCTTGCTGATGACCAGCAGCACCTCGTCGATGTACATCATGGTGTTCTACATGCCGACGTACCTCGTCAACACCTTGCACATGCCGCAAGTCACTGCATTTCTTGCCGCATGCGTGGCGGGGGCGACCATGCTGATCATGGCGCCGCTGTTCGGCCGCCTGGCAGACCGCCTGCCGCGTCGCAAGCCGCTGCTGATTGCCAATAGCATCGTATCGATGTGCCTGTTGATTCCGAACTTCGCACTCCTCTCGTCGGGGCCGGGGCTAGCGCTGACGCTGTGTTGCATTGCACTGTCGGTCACGATCGGTTCGGTGGGCAGCGGCGCCGGCGCTGCGATGATGATGGAGGCGCTTCCCCGCCATCACCGCGCGACAGGCATGTCGATCATGTACAGCGTGGGTGTGACCGTCTTCGGTGGCTTTGCCCCTCTGATTGTCACATGGTTGATCGCCACCACAGGGAGCCCCCTGGCGCCAGCAGGTTATTTATTCTGCGCCATTGTCATCAGCTTTGTCGCCTTGCTGCTGTTCCCGAGCCATCCCAACCGCGAATAAGCACACGATGAACCAGAACACTTTGAACTCCATGGCCGACGCTGCTTCTCTCTCCGTATCCAGCGCGCTGGCAGATGCCGCCGAGCGTTTCTCGCGCCTGCGTCAAGACATTCATGCGCACCCAGAGTTGGGGGCCGACGTGCCGCGAACCGCCGGCATCGTCGCAAACTTGTTGCGCGAGTGGGGATACGACGTTTATACCGGCATTGGCGGCCACGGTATCGTCGCGCAGTTGAAAGTCGGCGACGGCAAGCGAAGCATCGGCATGCGCGCGGATATGGATGCCCTACCGCTCCAGGAACGCACGGGGCTGCCTTATGCAAGTCAGATACCCGGCCATATGCATGCATGCGGTCACGACGGCCACACGGCCACACTCCTGGCGGCGGCCGAGTATCTGGCGACAACGCGGCAGTTTGATGGCACACTGAACTTGATCTTCCAACCCGATGAAGAAGGCATGACTGGCGCGCTGTCGATGATGGAAGATGGTCTGTTCGACCGATTTCCCTGCGACGCCATCTACGCGTATCACAACGCACCGGGACTGCCCGTGGGTATGGCCGTCGTGCAACCCGGCCCCCAAGGCGGATCGTCGGACCGTGTGACGGTGACGTTCCGAGGAAAAGGCGGTCACGGCGCGATCCCGCACCGCGCCACGGATCCCACTCTCGCGTTGGCGTTGACGGTAGTGGCGCTGCAGGGAATCGTGTCACGCAACGTGGCGCCTGTCGATGCCGGGGTGATTAGCGTCGGACAAATCGAAGCGGGTACCACTTACAACATCATCCCGGAATTCGCTACACTGAAGTTGAGTGTGCGGGCTACTGTCCCTGCTGTGCGGGAGCTGCTCGAGCAGCGCATCCGCGAAGTGGTTACGTACCAGGCGGCGTCGTGCGGCGTGACCGCAGAGATCGAGTACCAGCACCTGGTACCGGCCATCTGCAATGCGCAGACCGAAGCAGCGATCGCTCGCGCGGCGGTGGCGAGTGTGCTAGGGGCGGACAAAGTCATTCAAGTTCCACCGTCGACGCAAATGGGCAGCGAAGACTTCGCATGGATGCTGGAGAAAGTACCAGGCTGCTACTTCGTGCTCGGCAACGGCACCGGACAGTGGGTCGGGTGCTCAGTGCACAACGATGGCTATGATTTCAACGACGCGTTGATACCCTTGGGCGCGGCGTGTTGGGTAGCACTCGTGCAGGGGTATCTCATCACAGACGATACCTGAGTTGCCTATCCACGGCGATACGTTCAGGTGGTGTTATGCAAGGCGCTAAGGGTCGTTAGTCGAATCAGCCCCCTGGCAAATCTCTGGCCGCGTACGCCCAAGGCAGAGATCGGCCACTCTCTGTCATTTCTGCCCCTTGAGCGAGCGTCTGCTATACAACGTCTGAGCGACATTGACACGGACTATGCGCAGCCTCAGCATGCCCGCTCTCCAGCGACATTGATTGCGTAGTGCCACCGAAAATTCGTCGGAAAGCCACGATACATCGGCTCGAAACGTACCGTGTCATGCCGCGGTGAAGGCTTCGGTCTAGCTGCCAGCACCCCGCCTACTTGCCCTGAACGGTCTTCAACGCCCGTCGAAGTGAAAGTTCAACAGACGTTCGGAATGCTGCCGCTTGCGGAGACAGCCGTTTTGCAGGATTGCTTACGATCCCGATCGTCCTGGCGAGCGCGAAGTCCGACAGTTTTAGCACCCTGATATTCGTATTGCGTGTTGGCATGGCGAGTCTTGGCAACAGCGCGATGCCCAGGCCTGCCTCGACGAGTGCCAGAAGCGAGGCGATATGCGCTGCCTCATGTGTATATGGGAGGTAGATCCCGAGATCCGCCAGCGCGCGATTGACTAGCTGTCGATTTCCGCTAGTCCTTCCTAGCGCAATCCAGTTTTCGTTGCCAAGAGATGCCAGGCGAACGCTCCGCCGCCTGGCAAGGTTATGGCTTCTGACGACGACCAGAACGAAGGGATCCTCAACTACCGGATCGAAGACAAGCTCGGCAATAGGTTCCGGCAGGAAAGCGACGCCAAAATCCGCCTCGCCGTCCCGGACCTTGGCAATGGCGATCGTTGCCGAATCGTCGATCACGCGCACCTTGATTCCAGGAAGGCTTTCTTCGGCGGCATGCAGCGCGTCAGGAATTACCCCTAACGCCACAGAAGGAATGCAGGACACGGTAATTCGTTCGGACGATCCCGCCGCATTTCGTGCCACCTGGAATGCCGCCGCATCGAGGTCGTCCAAGGCTGCCTGGGCCCTGTCCCTGAATGAAGCCCCTATCTCCGTCAGTCGCACCGAGCGCGACGTGCGCTCGAGCAGCCGCGCGCCCAGACGCTCTTCCAGGAGCTCCACCCGTCGGCTTAGCGCCGGAGCGGAGAGGCAGAGCTCTTCCGCTGCCCGTCGAAAGCTCGATCTGTCGGCAACCTCGAGAAATGCCCGAAGCTGATTCAAATCCAGATCATTTTGTTTCATGGAATGATCCTTGCAAAGATTGCAATAGTCAAAACGGCGATGTGCGGCGAGTATAGATGGCGCCCAAAACCTTGCCATAGAGATGAGATGAAACAGAACCTCACATCGCGCCCGGACCACCGGACCGCCGCCCGGATCACCGGCGCCATGCTCACAGGAGTCGCACTCCTCCTGCCCAGCCTCGCACATGCAAGCGGCCTTCTCGCCGTTACGTCCGGAGGATTCGCCGAGGCGTCCAAGGAGCTTTCCAGTCGCTACAACAAAGAGAACCCCTCTGCTCCAGTGACGCTCTCCTTCGGACCCTCCATGGGCAAGACCGACAACGCGATCCCGGCACGTTTGGCACGTGAGGAACCGATCGACGTTGTCATCATGGTTGGTGGCGCACTGGACAAGTTGATGGATAGCGGCAAGCTCGAACCCGGCAGCAAAGTCGTTCTCGCCAATTCGAAAATTGCGTGTGCCGTGCCCGCCGGCAAGCCCCGCCCCGATCTCCGCACCGTAGCATCCGTGCGTCAGGCCTTTCTCGACGCACCCTCCATCGCATGGTCCGATAGTGCGAGCGGTGAATACATTCAAGGCGAGCTGCTCTCTCGCCTTGGCATCGAGACGGAAGTAAAAAGGAAAGGCAAGCAAATCCCCGCAACGCCGGTGGGAGAGATCCTGGCCAAGGGGGAAGCCTCGTTTGGATGCCAGCAACACAGTGAATTGCAGCCCGTGCATGGCATCGACATCGTCGGTGAACTGCCAGACGAACTTCAGCGCGTCACACCCTACGCTGCCGCTATCGTGAAGGGCAGCAAGCACAGTGCCGAGGCCACGGCATTCATCCAGTATCTGGCAGCGCCATCCAACGGAAAATTCATCAAGGCCAGTGGACTGACACCGCTTGCCGAAAAATGACGCTTTGCAGCGCGCTCGACCGCCGGCTAGAACGGCGCGGCGTGTCGGCCCGGTCGAACGGGACAGCGGAGACCTGTCCTAAGCGCAAAGCGGTTGCAGCTTGGGCTGTGCAATCCGCGGAGTTCAACACGATCGACGTCTAGGCGACCGGCGTTGAATGCAATTTCGCTGACGCTGTCAGTCAGTTGCGGGTCCACGATCAAATCAATCCGGGAGGAGAAGGTGAACGGCGGGATGGCGCCGATGACGCACCCGGTCTCCCGCTGCGCTTCTTCTGCAGACGCCAGCGTCGCCTTCTTGAAGAATGTTCGCCATGCGGCCATTGTTGTTACGGCCCGAACATGAAGCGCAGTCGAATGGCTGGAGCACGTCAGATGGTTGCCATCGATCGAGGCATTGCCGAGCGTCGCAGAAGGGTCGGTCAGAGCCGGCGGGCCGTGACTGCCATCATCCGACAGGCCGAGTCCGGCCATGAGCGCTCACCCGGAATGCGCACTTGAATGACTGCTTCGAGTTGGGTGCATGGCACCTCACTGTGCAAACCGCCTTGCTAACGGTGAAGCGACAGCCTCGCGCATTCCAGACGCGTTCGAGAGCCCGCCACTCAGTCCAACTGAGGCCTTCCATTAGCTTCGGCGTTCGGCCAACATGTGGCATGCCGCGCAGTACGGAAAATTTGACAATATGAAGAAACGAGCCATCGCCGGAGCCACAGTCTCTCTTGCTCTCCTAACGTCGGCCAGTGCCACAACATCACAGGACAGCATTCATTACGAATCACCATGGGAGTTGGTCGGTGCTGCCCTGATTCGACCGAGAGCGGTGGAGAAGATCCTCGTAGATACCGGCACCACTTGCGCGAAGCTAAAACCAACCTTGGCGCCGCTCGCGGCTGAGGCGTTAGAGGGCTGGCATTCGCGGAACGGCCCGTATCTTCTCCGCTCCGCGCACTACCGCAAGGATCTCCAGAAAACGATCGAAGCCAAGCCCGACTCGGAGCAGAGCCGTGGGCTACGGCAGCTCGTCGGTCCTGAGGTCGATAGCATTGTGCTGTCCCTTGCAGACAGAACCGTGGGCGGCTTCAAGAAAGACCTCGACGACAACCCGGCCGCCGGCGAGCAGTTGTGCAGGGGGTATCTCGGAGGGGCGAAGGATGGAAAGCTGGATCTCAAAATTCGCGACCCAGAGGTAGCCCAGTTTCTAGACAAAGTTTCGGTTCAGCCCAGCCCTTCGACGGGGCAGCAATGACAAGACGCCATCCATGCGAGATTTCACCCTCCCGCTTTTCCTGGCTCTTCTGTGGGAGGGCTTTGGCTCAGAACGTTCACGCGCTACGAATCGCAGGGTGAGATGAATGGCGCGGCGCAGTCGGGTCAGCTCAGTTATCCACTGGGGCTCCGTCGACCGCCCCTCGGGTCGATGGCGGCCTTACGCAGTGCAGGATGAATCGTGGATCTCCGGCCAATACAGGAGCGTTGATTGCTACCCCTTATATTCTTACCCGCCATGCCATGCGACGAACGTATGTATTCCGCGCAGGTTTCTGGTCTATCAGACCTGACAGAGTGCAGAGTCATGGTGGTAGCGGCTCCATCGTTTGACGCGAGTGCAGAACACTTGCTGGCCAGTATCAACGGCAGATTTATCATCGCCGGCACTGCCTATGGTGGGTGCCTTGCGATTGAGACCGCCATTCGCGCCCCAGAGCGCGTCGCTGGGTTGTGGTTGATGAATTGCAATCCGGGCGCGCACCCTGACCTCAATGCAGTTCGACAGACCAGCCTTCGGCTTCGAAGCGGGCATCTAGATCAGGTGCTGGAAGAGTTCGCCACTGCGGCGATACCGGATACAGCAGCGCATTGCCGTACCGCGTTTATGGAGATGGGAAGAGACATCGGCGCGGACGTGTTCGCTCGTCAGTCAGATGCTGCCCTTACCCGAAGGGATCACTGGGATAAGCTGAGTTCCATCGCCGCCCCGACCCTTCTTATATGGGGAATGGCGGATAAGTTTCTCCACAGCGAGATTGGAGAGAAGATGGCGACGCTTATGCCGAACGCCCAACTCGAGCTGTTGGAAGGATGTGGTCATTTCCCTTCTCTGGAGCAGCCCCGGCTGACGACCGCGCTGGCTCGAAACTGGCTGCTAAGACACCAACAAACGTTGACATGATCCATTTGGTCAGATCGAAGGCAGCGATCGGCCAGAAGGCGACACTGCCATGTTGGGTGACGGACGGCCGGAACCCGGCCCATTTCTGCCCTCAATCGCTGGAAAAATTCGCCCTTTGAAACGGTCGGCAATCTATTGCTTTAGGCAGTGGCAACGTTCGACGACTTCGCTATCGGATGTCTAGCGAAAAAAGTGAATAGT
The DNA here is from genome assembly GCF_005503625.1 of Cupriavidus sp. 2SB. GTDB lineage: Bacteria > Pseudomonadota > Gammaproteobacteria > Burkholderiales > Burkholderiaceae > Cupriavidus. The sequence goes on from NZ_SCMX01000012.1 coordinate 97,898, forward strand.
GTTGCCAAGGGGGCATTCAGTGGGCGTGAGCCCATGCAATGCCCTCCGGTCGTCCAACCACGATTCGCCTTGTTTCTTCAAGCGTTTCCAGTACGGCTCCTGTCTTCACACTGACGACACGCCCCTGAAGAGCAGGTAGGCGGGTAAACCCCATGTCATACAAATCTCGACTTTTTGATATTTTGTCGCCAAAATAGATTGCATCGTTTGGCACAGAATATTCCATGTCCACTACAAGCCTTAGCCCCAAAAGTCAGACGCTGGCCGTCTTCGAATCGATTCGTGGAGAAATCCTGGATGCCCGCGTGGAGCCAGGGAGTCGGCTGCACGTGGCATCGCTGGTGGATCGTTACGGTGTGAGTCAAAGCGCGGTGCGAGAGGCGTTGTCCCGCCTCGTCGCCGACGGGTTGGCGATTGCGCTGGACCAGAAAGGTTTTCGGGTCGCGCCTGTCTCCATTGCCGACCTTCATGACCTGACCGAATCGCGGATCGAGATGGAATGCGTGTCTCTACGCCGGTCGATCGAGCGAGGGGATGCCGCCTGGGAGGCGCGCGTACTGGCGGCCTATCACGAACTGTCGAGGTCGACGCCCGTTGCCGTGGCGGAGTTGCAAGGCACCATGCTTCCATGGGCTGTCCTTCATCGCAGGTTCCATAACGCGCTTGTGAGTGCTGCCGGATCGGATTGGCTGGAGCGCTTCCGGGAGATCATGTTCGACCAGTCAGAGCGATATCGCATGCTTTCCGTCTCGCATCCCGTGGGGCCGCGCGATGTGAACGCCGAACACCGTGCCCTGATGGACGCTGCGTTGGAGCGCAACGTCGACAAGGTCAACGAACTCGTGGCCGCCCATTTCCGCGAGACCGCCAACGTGGTTACCGCGGCGATGGAACAACGGGCGAAGGATGCTGAATGAGCCAGATAACGCTCACCTTCGACAACGGTCCGACCGAAGCCGTCACGCCTTGGGTACTAGATGTACTCGCGAAGTACGACATCCGATCCACGTTCTTCGTGCTCGGCAAGAACATCGAAGAGCCAAGCAATCGTGCCCTGATGCACAGGGCACGCGAAGAAGGACACTGGATCGGCAATCACACCTTCACGCACGAGGTGCCGCTGGGGAAGTCCACCGTCGAGTCCGTCTGCGACGACGAGATCGGCAGGACGCAATCGTTGATCGGCGGCGCTGCACATCCTGACAAGTTGTTCCGGCCTTTCGGCGGCGGCGGCATCCTCGGACCTCATTTGCTGAGTCCGGCTGCCTGCACGTATCTCGAAGCAGGCGGCTACACCTGCGTGCTCTGGAATTCGATTTCACGCGACTGGGAGGATCCGGACGGATGGGTGGACACCGCTCTGCAGCAATGCGCGCACCTTGAAAACGCTCTAACGGTCCTCCACGACTACGAAACCGGTGCGATGCGCATTCTCGAGCGCTTCATCGTACGGGCACTCGAAAGAGGTGACTCGTTCCAGCAGGCATTCCCACCTGCCTGTGTGCCGATGCACCGGGGTGTCCGGATGCTTCCCATGGATTCATTTGTCTGTACGCCGGTGCGAGCCACCGAAGGAGATCATCAATGAGCACCGAACAAATGACGGGCGGAATCATCGTGACGCCCGATGAAGCGACGCCCATCCAGCCGTTCGGCCTTGATATGCGCGTACTGCTAAGTAGCGAAGCCACCGGCGGCACGATCTCGGTCATCATGGCATCCCACAAGCCCGGTGAGGGCCCTCCCGACCACCTGCATCACATGCAGGAAGAGTGTTTCTTCATTGTCGAAGGCACCTATGAACTGACAGCGGGAGACGTCACGCGCACGGTCGGACCCGGCACGATCGTGTACCTGCCGCGCGGTGTTGTGCACAGCTTCAAGAATGTCGGTACGACAGTTGCCCGAATGCTCGACTGGAGTGTTCCAGGCGGACAGGATCGTTACTTCACCGAGATTTCCAACCGGGCCGGAACAGGCTTCGCTGGCGCAAATATCGCGCAAATCAGCGAGAAGCACGACACCCACTTCCCGGCCTCGCACTAATCCTCCTCACGATTTAATTCTCGCCCCCGGAGACACTGATCGTGTGTCCGGGCGGGAAAACTCACGCCCAGAAAATAGGAAAGCTCATGCGATTCGTCACTTTCAAGACACGCACAAATGCACGACCGTCCCTTGCCGTGCGTACTCCGGAAGGCTTGCGCGCCCTCAATGGTTTCGATGCCCCTCGCGTCCCCCAATGTCTCCAGACCCTACTCGCCCTGGGCCCCTCCGCAATGCGCGAGGCGGCTGCAGTCATCGCTCAGTTGGGCGAGCCGGTCGACATGGACCAGATCGTCTATCTCTCTCCGATACTCGCGCCGTCGAAGATCATCTGCGTGGGCCTTAACTATCTTGACCACACGAAGGAAAGCAACTTCGAGCAACCCGCCTACCCCACCCTTTTTCTTCGTGTCGCGTCGAGCTTTGTTGGGCACGACGACGCATTGATCAGACCCAGGTGCTCCGAGCAGTTCGACTACGAAGGGGAATTGGTCGCATTCATCGGGAAGGCGGGCAAGCACATCCCGAAATCGTCGGCTCTTGATCATGTCGCCGGTTACGCCGTGTCAAATGAAGGGTCGGTGCGCGACTATCAATTCAAATCGCCGCAGTGGACGGTAGGCAAGAACTTCGATAGGTCCGGCTCGATTGGGCCCGAGTTCGTTTCCGCAGATGAAGTGCCCCTGGGCGGCGCCGGGCTGAGAATCGAAACGCGACTCAATGGAAAGACGGTGCAATCGTCAAATACTTCGGACATGGTCTTCGACACGGCGACGGTCATCTCGCTCGTCAGCGAGGCAATGTCACTGGCGCCTGGCGACACCATCCTGATGGGCACGCCGGCCGGCGTCGGCCTTGCGCGCAAGCCTCCGCTGTACATGAAGCCTGGAGATATCGCCGAAGTCGAAGTGGAAGGTGTCGGCCTGCTGCGTAACGCTGTGGCCGACGAGGAATAGTCGCCATGGCCGAACGGCTTCAAGTCAAGCTGCTAGTCGGTAGCCTGCGCGAATCCTCGATCAATCGCCGCCTTGCAACGGCGTTGATGAACCTGCTCGCGCCGGACATGGACTGTGCCATCGTGGAAATCGGAGCCCTTCCACACTACAACGAGGACGATGAATCGCGGGCAGACCCTGACGTACTGACGTTCCGAAGCGCTTGCAGTGCGGCCGACGCGTTCATCTTCGTCACGCCGGAGTACAACCGGTCAATCCCTGGCGTTCTTAAGAACGCCATCGATTACGGTTCCCGACCCAAGGACAACAGTGTCTGGAAGGGGTTGCCCTGCGCGGTCATCGGTGCGTCTCCAGGTGTACTCGGAACGTGCATGGCCCAGCAGCATCTGCGAAACATTCTTGCCGCGTTGGATATGGCAGTGATGGCCCATCAGGAAGCCTATATACATGCCAGGCCAGGACTGCTCCGGGACGACGGCCTCGTAACGGACGAAGCCGTTGCGCAGTTTCTTGCACGCTGGTGCAGTTCCTTCCGCGACTGGACACATTTGATCGGCCGCAACCGGTCGCCATGACCCGCGGGCGGCCCGACAACAAGTATCAAAAACAGACAGCCGGCCCGACCGGCGCTCGGAGACCATATGAAACCCGCTATTGTTGTTCGTAAGCTCGTTGTGGCGGCGTCCCTCGCCTGTGCCAGCGCGGTAGCGCTCGCACAAGTGTGGCCTGCCAGACCTGTCAAGGTCGTGATCGGCGTGCCCGCCGGAATTGCCGCTGACGTCATTGCCAGGCTCTACTGCGAGAAGCTTTCCAAGGCACTGGGACAGCCAGTAGTCGTCGACAACAAGCCTGGAGCCACGGGCAACATCGCCCAGGACGTGGTAGCGAAAGCGCCGGGGGACGGATACACACTGTTGTACGCCGTATCGAACTCGTTCGTGAGCAACCCGTTTGCCTTCAAGAAACTACCGTTCCGCGTGGACACGGATTTCGTGCCGGTTGCTCAGACGGTGCGCAATGGCCTCTATCTGGTCACGAGCAAGGACTTTCCCGCCAAGACCGTGCCGGATCTCGCCGCACTCGTACGCGCTCATCCTGGCAAGTACAACTACGCCTCCTACGGGATCGGCGGCTTTCCGCATCTGGTGATGGAGCTTGTGCTTAACCAGGAACGCATGGACATGGTGCACGTCCCTTACAAAGGGGGCGCGCTGCAGGAGGTGGTGGGCGGCTCGGTGCCGATGGTCTGGGAGCCTGCGGCGAACGCCGTGCCATTCATCCGCGAGGGACGCGTCCAGGCACTCGCAGTGTGGGGCTATGGAAAACGCAATCCAGCGACACCAACCGTGCCGAACATCGCCGAGTTGGTTCCCGGCACGGATGTGGGGAGCTTTCAAGGATTCTGGGCACCGGCTGGTACACCACGCGATATCGTCATGCGCCTGAATCAGGAGATCACGAAGGCCAGTCGAAACCCCGACCTGATCGAGAAAATCCGGATCGCGTATGCGGAGCCGGTGACGTCGACGCCCGAAGACATGGCCGCCGAGATCAAGCGTGAATCGGTGAGGTGGGCGCAATTGATCAAGGCCAGGAACATCCGCCTCGACTAACTGCAGAACACACAGGGAGCGCTTATGGATGATGCAACGATGGCGATCATGCTGGCCGAGTGGAGCTGCACGAAGGCCATTCACAGATACGCGAAAGCGGCCGACGGTAACGACGTTGACGCGTTTCTCGACGCCTTTACCCCCGACGGGATCTGGCTGCGCCCCGATGGGCAAGCCGTAAAAGGGCATGCGGCGCTGCGCGCGTTCTATGTGGCGCGGCCGCAAAACTACTCGCGACACATCATTTCGAACATCGTGGTCGATGTAAGCGATGTGGAGCATGCTACTGCGACGTCAATAGGCGTCGTCGTAAAGGCCATGGCACCTGTCACGTTCCCCCTGACGGTGCTCCCTCAACTGCTGCTCGCCGATTACGAAGACAGCTTTCGTCGTTGCGACGATGGTCATTGGCGTATTTCGCACCGTCGCGTGACATTGCAAGCCGATACCCGGTCCTCTTGACTTAGAGGGGCGAGGCCGCGCCTCCACCTGCGTAAATCCCACCACTGAAGCACCCCATTCGCGCCACGACCCTGTCGCGTGCTCGCGACGACTGCGTTCGTCCGAACGCAGCCGATTGCAGAAAAAATTACATAAAAATGGAGGAGACCATGCAAGGTTCGAAATGGATTTTCGGCGCGCTGGCGGTTCTGCCCAGCGTCGCGTCTGCACAATCGTCGGTCACGCTCTACGGGCTGATCGATAACGGCGTCGAGTACATCAACCACGTAGGCGCGGCAAGTACTGGCGTGGTACGGATGCCCAAATTTACGGGCACGGTGCCCTCGCGCTGGGGCATGCGCGGCACGGAAGATCTCGGGAGAGGAATCAAGTCCATGTTCGTACTGGAGTCCGGATTTGCACCGGAGTCCGGAACATCTGCCCAGGGCGGACGTCTGTTTGGCCGCCAGGCGTACGTGGGCCTGAGCAGCGATCGCTGGGGCCAGCTCACGTTTGGCAGACAGTTCACGATGCAGTTCTGGGCGACGCTCGACTCCGACATCCTGACCTCGAACGTGTACGGCGGCAACGTGGTGGATTCCTATCGGGCGAACCCTCGCGCTGACAATGCTATTGGCTACCGCGGAAAGTTTGGCAACATCACCATCGCCGGTACCTACAGTCTTGGGCGTGATGTTGTCAGTGCACCTGCAGGCGCCAACTGCGCGGGCGAGAACCCTGCAGACAACCAAGCCTGCCGCGGATGGTCGGCGATGATTGCCTACGACACGAACACGTGGGGCGTTTCCACAGCCTACGAGTCGTTGCGCGGCGGCGCGGACGCCACCGGTGGGCTCACGAGCAGCGGGCTCAAGGACAACCGGCTTATCTTCGGCGCATATTCGCTGATGAACAACGTCAAGGTGGGCATAGGAGGAACGATTCGCGACAACGACGGCAGTACGACGCCGCATAGCCAGCTCTATTACGTCGGCGCAGCATATGACCTCACGCCGGCACTTAACCTCGCGGCGCAGATCTATTGGCTACGCTACAGCCATAGCCCGAACAAGGCATGGCTGGAAGCGGTGCGCGTGACCTATTCGTTCTCAAAGCGCACGTCGGCGTATGTGACAGCGGGTTTCATCGATAACCGTGGCGATCTGGCGTTGTCGGTAAGCAGCGGCGACAACACCAACACATCCCCGACGCCCGGGGGCAACCAGTTCGGGACGATGGTGGGATTGAAGCATGTGTTCTGACACACCGGGCTACGTGACGCTTTAAAAGCCTGGGGTAATTCGAAAAATTTCCACGCTTCCGTCTCTCGCGCGACCGTTTACGAACAATGAACGGACCTTTAATTTAGCCCGCCGATAGTCCGTGTTGGGTCGTTCTGCGACGGTCACAGCGTCGGACAACTTCGGCGGCCGGTCTCCCCGCCAGTAACTGGTAGCTACCAGCTATCCCTCGACGGCAGTTGCCGCGGCCAATCTGCATGCGCCCCACCCTGCATCCGGACTCGACCGCTACCGGCCAGCACCACCGCCTTACCGGAGACCCTTCAAAGACATGGCTCCGCCACAAACCGCACGCCCGTGCCGACATCTGAAAATAGCCAGCCCTACGACATTTGAGCAAAGCCTAGACATTCTGTTGTAAGGGCCAAACCAGAATGTCCGCTTCCAGCCAGATCAGAATGTCCTCTGGCAAGACCTAACGCCGTGAGACACGCTAGGCCGTCGTGAAATCAACAACTGTTTTCCACAGCACGAGCGCGCCAATGTTCAGGACCACTGTCGCCCAGAAGACCATCTGAAATGCCTGCTTCCGATTCTTATGCCGAAGCAGGTGTTGCGCAGCCAGCGCGCCTGGCCATCCTCCGCATAGTGCAACGAGATGCAGATTGGCCTCCGGAATACGCCAGGCCTTCCGATTTGCCCGGGCCTTGTCGTCAGCGTACGCGATGAAGGCGATGACACTGGCCGCCACGCTGACAATGCCGACGAATCGAGGAAGATAGCCGCCCAGTGCTCCCAGGACGATTGCGACCAACGCCATTACTCCGACTAGCGCCGGTATCCAGTTCGCCCCGGCGCCACTGCCTGACTTTGGGGCGCCCGCGATGGCGACGTTTAACGCCTGCATTCGACCATCCTTGCCTTTGGCAAGTTCGAAGCTCACGCGGTCGCCCACCTTCGGCTGAACAGCGCGCGTGCGCAGCGCAGTCACATGAAAGAACACGTCCTTGAGATCCGCGTGGATGTCGATGAAGCCATAGCCCCTGTCGGCATGCCAGGATTTGATCCGCCCTGCTCTCTTCATGTTCTTTGGCTTGGTGTTTTGGGTTGGTATTGCTGGAGGCACGCAGTGTACGCTTTTGGTGACGTGTCCCCACGTAAATCGATCGAAAGCTATATAAGTCGAAATCGCACGGTTTGTGGGTGAAAGGCCAGGCTCGCCGGCGGCGCCAAGTCTCGCGTGCGCCGCCTCACCGATGCAACCGATTGCGTCGGCCCCCACTCCCTCAGCAGGTACAACATCGCGCCGACCTTCGCGCCGGGGCGGCTTGGTGGACGCTGGCGCGTGCCTTGCATGAGTCTCTCTACTGTCAGCGATCTTCGATACAGAATTGGGGAGCCCATCATGCCCACGCTAGCCGCCGATCATGTCGACATGCTGCGCCACGCCGTGCGCGGCAAGGTGCTGTTGCCGAACGACCCTGGATACGACATCGCGCGTACCGTCTGGAATGCCACCGTCGACCGCCGGCCGGCGGTCATTGTGCAGTGCACCGGTACGGCGGACGTCATGCAGGCCGTCAATTTCGCGCGCGATCATGGCTTGTCGATTGCCGTGCGCGGCGGCGGGCACAACATCGCCGGCAGCGCCATCTGCAACGACGGGCTGGTGGTGGACCTGTCGCAGCTGCGCAGCGTCCATATCGATCCCCGGGACCGTGTGGCCTGGGTCAGCCCGGGCGCCACGCTGGGCGATTTCGACCACGAGGCGCAGGCATTGGGCCTGGCCACGCCGCTCGGCATCAATTCCACCACGGGCGTGGCCGGACTGACGCTGGGCGGTGGGTTTGGCTGGCTCACGCGGCAGTACGGCATGACCGTCGACAACCTGCTGGGCTGCGAAGTGGTCACGGCCGACGGCCAGCGCCATTGGGCCGATACCACGCACGAGCCGGAGCTGTTCTGGGCGGTGCGCGGTGGTGGCGGCAATTTTGGCGTGGTGACGCTGTTCCAGTTCCGGTTGCATCAGGTGGGCCCGATGGTCACGGCCGGGCTGATCGTGTTCCCGGCGGTGGAAGGCAAGTCGGTACTGCGCCAGTACCGTGCCTTTACGGAAACGGCGATGCCCGACAACATGAACGTCTGGGTGGTATTGCGCCGTGCACCCGCTGCCTTTCCTGCCGTCGTCGGCGCATGGCGCCAATGTGGTGGTGCTGGCCGTCTTCCACACGGGCGACGCGGCTACCGCCGACAAGGACATCGCGCCACTTCGCACGTTTGGCCAGGCCGTGGGCGAGCACGTGGGCCCGGTGCCCTACGCGGCGTGGCAGCAGGCATTCGATCCGCTGCTGACGCCGGGCGCGCGCAACTACTGGAAATCTCACAACTTCGCACGGCTCGACGACGCGGCCATCGACCTGATGACCGACTTCGCCGCGCGCGGGCCGTCGGCCAATGCCGAGATCTTCATCGGCCAGGTGGGCGGGGTGGCCAACCGCGTGTCGCCCGATGCCACGGCGTACCACCACCGCGACGCGCGATATGTGATGAATGTGCATTCGCGCTGGGACCGGACCGACGAGGATGCCGCCTGCATCGGCTGGGCGCGCGACTTTTTCAACGCGGCGGCGCCGTATGCCACGGGTGGCGTCTACGTGAATTTCATGACGGAGGACGAGACCGCGCGCGTCAACGCCGCGTATGGACACAACTTCGACCGGCTGGCCAAGGCCAAGCGCATCTACGACCCGCAAAACCTGTTCTGCACGAACCAGAACATCAAGCCGGCGCCGTGACGCGTGCCGGCACACACCGTCGCGCCATGCGTTGCCATGGATGCCTCGCATGGCCGACGACTTTCACATTTCCCACCACCGCAGTCAACGGTTGATCTGTTGGACTGCGCGTTGGCGCTGGGTCTCGGCATCCTTCAGCAGCCGATAGGATACGTAGTACTTGTAGATATTCCGTACGTAAGTTGTCGTCTCCGTTCCAATCTTTTCCGCCACGACAATCTCAACGTTGTTGAACCATACGTCGGGATTCAATCCACGCTCCGTCGCGAGCCTGCGCATTTTCGCTATGTTTCCGGGTCCCGCGTTATAGCTGGCAAACGCGAACAGCGGCCGGTCAACGTCGGAAAACCTCGCATCCTGAAAGTAGCGTGTCATGAGCTGATCCAGGTATTTGGTGCCCGCGTGGATGTTTGACTCGGCCAACCTGATGTCACCTACATTGAGTTCCTTGCCCGTTGCGGGCATCAATTGCATGATCCCGATTGCGCCAACCCGGCTCTTGGCATCCTGTTTGAGTTGGGATTCCTGAAAGCCTTGCGCAGCGAGCATTAGCGGATCGAAACTGTACTGTTGGCCATATTTCTCGAATATCGTCACGGTCTGCGCAAACCGCTTGAGTTCGGTGCTTTCTGCGTTGCTATGGATCTGCTTGATTCCCTGCATGTACTGCTTCAGACGTATCTCCGCGATGCTCTGTTTCTTGATGTAGTTGTCATAGAAGTTGCTGAGAGCCGCCTGCAACTGGGGACTTTGCTTTCGCATGGCCCAGCCAACATGGCCCCCTTCGCGCACGGAAATGCTCTCGTGGACCGTGACATTCGGCAGCATCTGCGCCCACATGCGCGCCTTCCAGTCGTCCACGACGATGATCTGCAGGAGGCCAACATTCATCATCTCCATCGCATCCTCGTCCTCCAGCGCGTCTGGCAGTAGCACGATCTTCATGGGCGGCTTGGCCGCCTGGCGGAAGCGGCCATTGAGCGCGTTCAGGCTCTCGTAATAGCTGCTGTAGCGGCGAACGTGCACCGTCTTCCCGCTCAGATCGTCGAGGTTTGAGAGTGCCGGTGACTTTGGCCCCGTCAGGACCAGCTCCCGGGAGGGCTTCCGCGCGCTGGCGGTCACGAAGTCGACCTGTTTCAGTCGCTCATCGGTGACCGTCAGATTACCGGCGGCGATATCGCCGAGGCCATCGTTGAGGGCCGGTAGCAAGCGGTCACGCGTCGTCGGGATCATCACCACGGTCACGGGACGCTTGTCTAGCCTGCTCGCGTATGTCTTGTTGATGTACCGCTCGAAGTCGCGCACGAAATCCGCAGTCAGGCCGCGCTCCTGCCCCCGGTCATTGAAGTACAACGTGCGGCTGAATGGCACGAGCACCCGAATCACGCGTCGTTCCAGCATCGCGTCGAAGTCGCCGCGCCAGGGCTTCACCGTGAGGTCCAGTTTCCTGGCAGGGTCTGCTGCAGGCGGTGCTGACGCAGGTGCGGAGGGAGGCGCGCACCATACCGTTCCGACAAGCGCGCCCGATAACCACAAAGCCACCGAGAGAAGGCCGGTCCCAAGCCACGCGCGCGCAGATTGCATCACATGCACCATTCGGTTGGAGTCCTGCCGGCCGAAATTTATTAAACGCGTTCTTATGAGAATGGCGGCACTGGCGGCGACTCATTTACAGAATAGGCCATTGGTCCAATAGATGACTGACATGCTTGGGTCTACTTTCCAGAAACACGTCAATTGTGACGGCGATTCTGCAGGCAGAGAGGGAGAACTTGCATGTCGTCTGTCAATTCGTCGCAAGAGGAGTCCGCTGAAAAGCGAGGGCCGACTCTCGATATCGTCGATCGCGTATCCGAGACGTGCTTCGGGCTCTTCATGGCGCTGACATTCGTCGGCGCAGTTTCCTCCGCTACCGCCGGCCCCGATGCCGGCCGCACCATGTTGAGCACAGCCATAGGTTGCAACCTCGCCTGGGGACTGGTCGATGCCATCATGTACCTGGTGCGGACGCTGGCAGGACGCGGCATGCTGCAGAAGCTCGTCGTCATTACCAGACGCGACGATCCTGCATCCGGCATCGATGCGATTCGAGACGCACTGCCGCCAGCCATGAATGCCCATGTTTCTGATGAGGATCTCGAACCGTTGCGGCGGCGGTTCCTCAACGGCGCGGCAGTGCCCGCGCGTCCCAGGTTGCGGAGTGGCGACTTGCTGGCAGCCTTTCGGATCTTCTGTATCGTCGTGCTGGCGACCTTCCCCGTCGCATTACCCTTTGTCATTTGGGACGACGTCACAACGGCCCTCGTCGTTTCCCGGGTTCTGACCCTGATCATGCTCTTCGCGAGTGGCGCGGCATTGGGACATTACGGCGGCATCAGCCCGTGGCGTGCCGGCCTCGGCATGATGGCGCTCGGTGTTGCCCTGACTGCGGCGGTCATCGCATTAGGGGGATGACGTGCGTGCATTGTTGGCAGGCGCTGGAATTGGCCTGGTTTTCCAGTGCGCATACGCCCAGGAAATCGACGTGGCCCAGGCGGATGCCAGCGCGCCACCGCCGGCCTGGAGCTTCTTGGCCACTGGCTTCTGGAACATGCCACGACATGAGGGTAGCTACGGCTCGGGCATCTTCACTGCCGATCATGGTTCGCTTCATCTGGAGGCACGCGTCAACTACGAAGCGATACATGCCCAATCCGCCTTTATCGGCTGGTCGTTTTCCGGTGGCGAGACCGTGCAGTACAAAATCACTCCCATCGTCGGCTTTGTCGCAGGCAGCGCGCACGGCCCCATCGTCGGCGCGGAAGCAAGCCTGGCGATCAGCAAATTCGATTACTACATCGAAGCCGAGTATCTGCCCGGCACAGGCTCCACCACGCCCTACACCTATGCCTGGAGCGAACTCGGATACCGCCCCTTGCCGTGGCTGCGCTTAGGGCTCGTTGCACAGCGCACGCGAATCTATGGAGGAGATCGCGAATTCCAGCGCGGCGGATTGCTGCAACTCACGTTCGGCAAAGTCACAGGCAGCGTCTATTGGTTCAACCCGGCATCCCAGGACCAAGTGGTCATCGCTGCCGTGAGCCTGGCGTTTTAAGGGCAAGATCCACGCCGCAAGCACAGCCAGACATGCAAGATGTGGAAAAGACCGAATCTGTTGGTAGCGGCTTTAGGTGCGTTGCTGCGAAAGGTAGAAGCAAGCCATGTTGAAGGACGTTGAACTCGTTGGCTCCGGGACCATGTCAGTCTGATACGACGATCGCGTTAGGCAGCCGACATTGCTATAGGACGTGTACGAGTCCTCGTGGATGCTGGATCGGGAGGAAAGCCACCAAGCCCCGCTCCCGAAACCCGCGCCTGTAACTTACTTGGCTGCGGTCTTGACCGGCATACCGGTATAGCTCAGCGAAGACAGTTCTTCCTTCGCTTTTTCGGGCGTCTCGAGTTCGAGCACGACACGGCCCACCATCAGGCCCATCGACGGCGAGCTACGCACGTATTTCGTTTCGCCGGCATCAAGCACGAAGCTGAGCGTCTTCTCGGTTTCCGTGGCAGCCGCGGCAACATACTTGCCAGCCGGACGATCGACGAAGAAAAAGCCACCTGGCTTGGATTCGCCAACAACTTCGTTGTTCAGACGGATTTCGGGCTGAATGGCAGCGCCGAACATCGATGCGGAGCGCATGAAGTAGACGCGCCCTTCTCCCGCCTTCACCGTCGGCATCGATGCAGCCATCTCGCTATGCTTGACTCCAGAGGCACAGCCAGCCAGCAGCGACGTAATGGCTACTGCGGCAAACATCATGCGTGCGACCCGTTTCATTGTATTTCTCCTGTTGTAATGGGAACTGCAGTGGAAAGGGGTGAGTAGCTCTGCTCACCCGGAAGGTAGAAGCCGACAAGCCGTTTGTCCTGAATGACGAGATACGCCTCGTGGACCTGCCGGCCTTCGATCGTGAACACTGTGTCTGCGGGCCGATACACGGTTCCCTGCGCCAAGCGCCCGGCCGGTTTCCAGACCGAGCTCTGCGCAAGGGTGCGCGTGTAGCCGGTATCGAGACGAACTTCCGCGTTGCTTTCAAAGCGGACGGCTCGCACGGATGCGCCATCGGCGAGCGGTTTGAGTTGCACCGGGGCGGTCTGGACCATCGGGGCACAACCCGCCAGTGCCAGCAGGGCGAGTATTAAAATTCGCATCTTCATCGATCGGCTACCGTGATGTCCTGCGACAGATCGCGCAGGTGTCTGTGAATGACATGCCGGTGAAGATAGCAAATCGCACCACTGCATAAAATGCCGTCACCTCCAACCGACGGAATTCGTATGAAAAGCGCAACGCGTGCCGAGCCTGAGCGGGCACACTCTATTTGCGAGCGCTTTCAAGCATTAATCGCCACAGGCAGGCATAGACCCGTGCCTCAAAGCCTTATGACGTCCCTCGATCTAAAGATATCCCGTCATGACGCCGATATATGTTTCTAATGAGGGCAATTCCTGGGCCGCACGCATTTTGTACTTTCTTCAGCGTCCCCTTCCGAAGCAGGGTTGGCGGTGTCGGCGAACTAGCAAACACAGGTTTGGGGATGATTTAGGCTAATCAGCCTCGGCCTGACTCCCTGCAAGAAGGCGGTCAGGCCGTACATCGGCAAGACGACTGAACGTCTCGCGTCATCTACCTCAATCGATCTTGGCCCCCGACACCTTCACGGCCTGCCCCCAGCGCTTCTGTTCGTTGACGATGGTCGCCGCAAAGGCTTCCGGCGACTGCCACGCAGGTTCGGCGCCCTGGGCCTCGAACTTGGCTTTCGTATCCGGGTCCGCCAGCACGGTACGCAGCGCACCCGACAGCTTGTCGACGATGTCCTTCGGCGTGCCTGCCGGTGCCAGCACGCCGTAGAAGCCCACTACCTCGAAGCCCTTGAGGCCGGATTCTTCCATCGTCGGCACATCGGGCAGTGCCGGCGATCGTTTGGCCGACGTCACCGCCAGCGCGCGCACCTTGCCGCCCTTGATGTATTGGGTGAATAGCGGAATGGAGTCGGCCATCATCTGCGCCTGGCCGCCCATCACGTCCGTCAGCGCCGGGGCGCTACCCTTGTAGGGAATGTGAACGATGAACGTGCCCGACGCCTGCTTGAACATTTCCGGCATCAGGTGCGAAATGCCGCCGTTGCCGCCCGATGCAAAGTTCAGCTTGCCCGGATTCGCCTTGGCATAAGCGATGAATTCCTTCAGGTTCTTCGCGGGCACGTTATTGTTGACGACCATCACCAGTGGAATCAGCGCGGTACGTGCCACCGGGGCAAAGTCCTTCGGCATGCCATACGGCAGCTTGGGATAGAGCGAATTGTTGATTGCCATCTGGCCGGTATTGGCAATCAGCAACGTATAGCCATCGGGCGCGGACTTGGCCACATTGTCCGATCCGATACTGCCGGCGGCGCCAGCCTTGTAGTCAAGCACGATCGACTGGCCGAGAATGGGCTGCAGTTTCTCTGAAAGGATGCGCGCGTGCGTATCCACCGGACCGCCTGGCGGAAAGCCCACCACCAGCCGGATCGGCTTCTCGGGCCAGGCCCCATGCGCGGCTCCTGTGGCGAACGCCAGCGGAGTCAGGGCCAGGGCTGCCAGGGTATGCACAAATCCACGGGAAACACGGCGGGCAACGGACTTTGTCATCTTCTCTCTCCAGATACGGCCACGCTCTGTGCGGCGTGGATCAGTCCGGTATTGTGACTTTTTTATGACATTCTTGTGAAGTCCCTGAGAATCAACATGAGATCCAACAAGGCCATCCAGCGAAGGAGTAGAAATTGAAAGTCAAACGTGTCGTTGCCAATGTGAAAGCCGTTGACCTGACGCGGGCTCGCGCCTTCTACCAGGATGTCCTTGGCCTTGAACTATTGATGGACCATGGGTGGATTCGCACCTACGGCTCGCCATCAGAAATGACCGTTCAAGTCAGCTTTGCATCGGAGGGCGGGTCCGGGACGCCCGTGCCGGACCTGTCGATCGAAGTGGATGATGTAGACGAGGCGCACCGGCGCATGAGCGATGCAGGCTTTCCGACTGAATATGGCCCAGCCGACGAACCATGGGGCGTGCGCCGGTTCTTCGTCCGCGATCCATTCGGAAAGCTGGTCAATATCCTGGCTCACGCGTAGCGTGCCATGCGTCAGAACACGGAGCGGATCGTGCCGCCGTCGACGCGGATCGTGGCGCCGCTCATGTAGTCGGCATAGGGGCTGGCCAGATAGGCGACTGCTGCCGCGATCTCGTCGGGACGGCCCAGACGGCCGATGTCGTTCGGGACCATGTCACGCACACAGCCACGCTCGATGTCCTCCCATGTATCGCCCCATCCGTGCTGCGGCGCGATTGTCTCCAGCAGCTCCCGGACCGCTGGCACCAGAATCGCGCCGGGCGCCACGATGTTCGATGTCACGCCGGAGTCCTTGAGATCGCGCGCCAGCGAAACGGCCAGGTTGTGTCGCGCAGCGAGCGAAGCGTTGTAGTCGGGCTGCATCGGGATCGGCTGCCCGGCGAGTCCTCCGCCGATCTGGATCACGCGGCCCCATCGGGCTTCGCGCATGGCAGGCACCAGTCGCTGAATCATGCGCACGGCGGACAAGACGTTGACGTCATAGGTCTCGATCCACTTGTCGGGCGAGGCCGTCTTCCAGTTCAGATGATGGTAGTAGCCCGCGTTGTTGACCAGGATGTCGACATGACCGCCCTCTTGCGCCGTGGCGGCCACGGCGTCGGCGCCAGCATCTGTCGCCAGGTCGCCCAAGGCGATTTCAACCAGACCACCCGCCTCCGCAATGTCTGCCGCAACGGCCTTTGCACGATCGTTGCTGCGGCCATTGACGATCACGGTCGCGCCCTCCGCCGCCAGAAACTTCGCAATCGCCTCGCCCAGTCCGGCAGTCGATCCGGTGACCAGGGCGCGCTTTCCTTTCAGTTGAAGATCCATGTGGATGATTCCTCGATGACACCAAACCTCTACGAGTGTATACTTCACAAATCAAAAAATCTACGACTGTTTGATTTATGAAGACACTCGGCAAGAAAGGGGCTGCCACGCGTCAGGCCATTCTCACGTCAGCGCGCCAGGCGTTCACGGAATCGGGCTATGACATTGGCGTACGAGATATCGCGGAGAAAGCGGGGGTGACCGCGATGCTGGTCAATCGCTATTTCGGATCGAAGGAGGAACTGTTCGAGGAAGTGGTGGACGTGGTCCTGTCGACGCCGGGCATTCTCACGGGGGATGTCATGGAGCGCGCGCCCGATGTATCGACGCTATGCCGCGAGGCTGCTGCCGCCCTGGTGGCGAAGACGGCGCCAGCCCTGACGCCGATGGATGGATTCCTGATCATGCTGCGATCCGCGAACAACAAGCAGGCCACGGACATCCTGCGCAGGAAATTCGAAACGCATTTCGCCAAACCGCTCGCCTTGCTGCTGCCGGGCAAAGACGCGGGGCAACGGGCCGCGATGTTCTTGTCCGTCATTGCCGGCTTCCAGGTCATGCGGCAAATAGTCGAACTGGCCGCGTTGACGCAGGCCGACTCCAGTCAGTTGGCAGCAAGACTGGAAGCGGTATTTGAGTTGCTCATCATGGATGGCCCGCGCAGCGCGTAGCTCCCGCCTCAGAACCTGGCGCGCAATCCAGCCATCAACTGCACGCTGTAGCTATCGCCGAAGTTGCGCAGTGGCGTGTTGACCGATGCTTCGGCATAGACCATGGTTCGGTCGTTGTTCCAGGCATAGCTGCCGCCCACGCCTGCCCCCGTCCAAAGGCGGTTGTCGCGCCGCAGGAAGGCAACGTCGGCCACATTGACGCGGGCGGCATCGAGGAACTCGTAGTTCAGGTTGAAGATTCCGTACACGTTCCGGCTGCGCGATTGCGTGGACGTCTCCTGCCAGCGGTCCTTGTGATCGATGGAAATTCCGGCGCGACCCAGCAGGCTCTTGCCGTTCTGCGAGGACACCCTGGCGCCAAAGCGGTCCGTGAAATCGTCGAAGCTGGTCTGCGACCACATCAGTTGCGCCTGCGGCGTCAACGTCAGCGCGTTGCCGATTTCGGTGCGCTTGCCCAGTTCCAGGCTGAACGCCTTACCGTCGCCGTGATTGCCACTGGCCATGCGGCCAGCCAGATCGGAATTCAGGTCACTGCGATACCACGTGAACTGTGCCTGCGCATCGGCATACACGCCATTCGCGCCATACCAGGTCATCGTGCCGCCCAGGCCGTATCCGTCCGTATTGACGCGGCCATCGCCGCTGGGGGAGCGTGCCCGCGCGTTGCCCCGGACGTAGGTGGCGGCCAGGCCGGCCACCAGCGCACCCCCATCGCGCGCCTGCCACAGCGCGTGGTCAGCCCCCGCCTGCACCCGCCAGACGTCGGTGTCCACCGCCGTGCCGCTGGTGGAATGCTTCGACGATGAGCCACGCAACTCGCCTTCGGTACGTGCCCATGCACCCGTACCGCCTGCGAGGCCGCCTTCGCTCCACTGACGGCTGCCCACGCGCTGCTGAAGCGTGGGCAAGCGCGTGATGGCCTGCAGGCTCTGCGCGTAGGCTTCGTAGGCGGGCACACCGGGTTGGTAAAGCGGCTGGACGGCAGAGACTGTCTGCGTGGTATCCGATGGCGGCTGGGACGAGGCGCTGTCGCTGGGAGCCACCTCCGCCACGGTCGAGCGCAGATACCAGTCGCCATCCGTCGGCGTACTCGTAGACCGTACCAAATTTGTCACCGTTGCGCCAGTAAATCTGTCAACTCGCCTGGCAATTTCGGTCAGTTACGCGCCATCCCTTGCTGGGCAAGCGTTTGCTGGTCGCGAA
>NZ_SCMX01000130.1 GCF_005503625.1 Cupriavidus sp. 2SB
CATCGTGGAGAACGAGGCCGCGCTGTTCTGCGCGCCTCGTCCAGGCAAGGATTTTTATCTTGAGTAGCCACGCGATCTGGCTACCGTATTAGTGCGGGGTGGCTGCAGACGCCCCCCTGGCTGCCGTCTTCTTCGCCTCCGCACCATATGTCTTGACGAGGTAGTCCACGATGGGCTCGACGTCCTCATCCTTCAGCGGCGCACCGAAAGGCTTCTTCATCTCCTTTACCGTTGCATCCCAATAGGCGCGGGGTCCTTGCCGAAATGAACGACACTCCGATCAGAGACCGTCGCCTGCTTGACATCACGTCGTCTCACGGCAAGCCGGGCACGCTGTAAGGGCCGGCGCTCCGACGCGCGTCGGCACCGATATCTGCAGGCATTGGAAAACAATCGCTACATCATGTGCGGGGCGCTGGCCAGCTACGTGGTATCGCACGTGGAAGACCCTGCGTCCGTTCCTCTCGCCGAGTTTCGCCCCCCTCTTCAGCCCAAAGTTGGGTATCACTAGAATGCGCATGCGACCCGAACTGCTCGACGATGTCGACGGGAGCAGATCCAACAACCGCTGCTGACCGATCTGGCAATATCCTAGGCACAGCAGATGACCGTAAAGCCGAAATGAGTACTGCCGCGTCCCAAGCTTCCGCCTTCTATCGCGAGATCGCTGAGTCGGGAGTGATTTGGTCTATCCGCGACGACAATGGTTTTCCAGCACCGCTCACCTTCACCGGCAGGCGGGCCATGCCGTTTTGGTCGAGCGAATCAAGAGCGCTGGTGGTGATTGGAGGCGTCGCTGCGTATCACGGCTTCCGCCCGGTTGCCATCTCGTGGAACGATTTTCGGGAACGTTGGATTCCGGGACTCACTCGCGACGAACTGCTCGCGGGCATCAATTGGTCTGGCTCCCGGGCAATCGGCTTTGACATCCTGCCCAGTGATCTTGCGAGAAACGTGGAAGCACTGCGCAACTCAGCGCTAACTTGAACATTCGCTAAGGGGTCGGCTCTTGCCGTCTGGCCCGGGCATGTCAGCGGGCGGCGTCGATCACGCGCGTGCCGGCCAATCTGGGACATTCATCGTTCCGCGTATGGACGGCTCATCAGCGAAGTACATGGATCATCGCGCCGTCCCATACATCGCGGAACGATTCCCGGAACGACGGGCCGTACCTATTTCTCGCCAAGGCGACCCAGTGTCTCCGGCACGATGACGGCGCCCGCCAAATAAATCAGCGTGACGACCCCGAGGAAAATGCTGAGGGTCAGCGGAAGATCTGCTGGCGTGCGGGCAGAAAGCGAGGCAAGCGTGGGCATCATCCCGCCAATGGCGAAGCCGATGTTCCAGGACAGACCGGTACCGGACGCACGGATGCTGGTGGGAAACCGCTCGTTCAGGAAGATCAGGATGGGCGCGAAACCCGCGCACCCCAGCATCGAAAGCGCCACGGCATAGACGCCGCGCATCGTCGAGGTTGGCGCGGCAGCCATCCACTGATAGAGCATCGGCATCAGAATCAGGCTGGCGAAGCCGATCACCAGGAACGCTTTCTTGCGCCCCACCAGCGTGCTGAAATGCCCCGCCGCTACCGACGCCACGATCACACCGAGGCTGCTCGCCATCAGAATGGCGGAAGACTCGCCAGGCGATGCCTTGACCACCACCTTGAGGAAGGTGGGAAGGTAACCGGATGTCAGGTAGTACGCACTGCCACCGCCCACGGTCAACAGGATGTTGGCGAGCAGAATGCCACGGTACTCACGAGAGAAAAGCGTCCGCAGCGGATGCGCCTGCGTTGGCTGCCCACTGGATTTCTTCGCGGCCTGCAGTTGCTTCCACAGCGGCGATTCCTCCAGCGAGTTGAAGATCACAAGACCCAGCACGGAGCTGAGAATGCCGGCGAAGAACATGCAACGCCATCCCCATGCGTCAAAGGCGTCGCCAGGAAAAAGCGCCGTCATTGCCATGTACGTGACGGAAGCCAGCAACGCACCAATGCCCGCGCCGCCGCCTCCCACCAGGCCGGACACCGCGCCGCGCCACGACGGTGGCACCGATTCCGTGCCGATGGTATGGGTGGAAGCCACCACGCCTCCAACGAAGACACCCTGTATGAGCCGCAGCAGAATGAACAAGACCGGCGCGAACATGCCAATCTGGTTGACGGTGGGGAGCAATCCGAACGCGGCCGTGGACAGGCCCACACCCGTCACGGCCACGACCATCGCACCCTTGCGGCCATTGCGATCCGCGTAGGCGCCGAAGATCGCCGAGCCGAGCGGCCGCATCAGCAGCGTGACGGCAAACGACGCATACACGGCAGCGAGCGAGAGCATCGCCTGTTCAGACGGAAAGAACAGCTTGCCGATCACCGGGGCCACGAACAAGAGAATGAACAGGTCGAACAGATCAAGCGCCCAACCCATGCAGGATGCCGTCACTGCACCCAGCACCTGCCTGTTACTTGCGGCCACTGGCGCCGCACTTTGCGCGCCGTCCGACGGCACCGCCTGGTTTGCCAGCACTTTCATCTTTGTCTCCTTGTGTTTCTAGTTTTCTTTGACGAGCGCGGGCGACACTCGCGTGGAGCGTCGCCTTCCCTCGTTATCGATCGATGCGCGCCCCGAAGGGGGGCCGAAGGGGGCCGACGGCGTACGATCAGCGTCCGCTGAACTCGGCCTTGCGCTTGGCGTGGAACGCCTCGACGCCTTCGCGGAAGTCTTCCGAACTGCGCAACCGGCTGTAGCAATGCCCTTCCAGTTCGATGGCGATGGACAGCGGCGCGTCCTCGGTATCGTTCAGGAGCTTCTTGGCGGTTCGTTGCGCCAGCGGCGAGAAGGCGCGCAGTTCGTCGACCAGCGCATCCGTAGCGGCCTCCAACTCGGCATCTGCGACGCAGTCCACTGCAATGCCCCATTCGTATGCCTGCTGGCCGCGGATGCGGCGCGAGCGCATGACGATGTCTTTCGTGCGGCCCACCCCCACCATTTTTTGAAGCCGTGCGGAGCCTCCCGAACCCGGAATCTGTCCGAGCTTCTGCTCCGGCAGTGCGTATTCCGTGGTGTTGGTGGCGATGCGGAAATCGCAAGCCAGCGACAACTCGAAGCCCACGCCGAAACAGTAGCCACGGTTGGCTGCAATCACCGGCTTGCCGCAACGCGTGGGCGCAGCCACATTCCACGCGAGCTTCGATACATGCTCGGGCGAGGCTTCGAGGAAGCCGCGGATGTCACCACCGCTGGAGAAGTGCCGGCCCTCTCCCCGCAGCACGATGACTCGCACCCGGTCATCGGCATCCAGCGCCTCGAATGCGGCCCGCAACTGGTCGCGTGCAGCCATCGAGATCACGTTGTATGGGGGACGGTGCAGGACGATGTCCGCGCGTTCGCGCGCGGGATCGATCGTGACGGAGAAGCCATCGAGTTCCTGCAGGCGCTGCTGGTCGGGATGAATCAATCGGAATTCCTGGGTCATGTCGTTACTCCGTGATGGGATCGCTATAGGGAAGGGATGAAATGGCGTGGTACTCGCCCGCCGACAGCTTGCGGCGCAGGAACTTGCCGACGGGCGATTTCGGGATGTCATAGACAAACACGTAGCCGCGCGGACGCTTGAAGTTGACGAGATCGGAACCGCGGCAGTAGTCGTCCAGTGCCTGGGCATCCACCGCGCCCCGTGGCTTGACGAATGCCACCACCTTCTGTCCCCAGCGCGCATCGGGCACGCCAGCCACGGCTACCTCATCGACGCCTGGGTGCAGCGACAGCACCGATTCGATGTCGGCGGGCGAGATGTTCTCGCCGCCGCTGATGATCATGTCGTCCACGCGACCGGTAACGTACAGGTCGCCATCGGCATCGAAGTAGCCAATGTCGCCAGTGAAATACCAGCCGTCGCGCAGGGATTTCGCATTGGCGTCGTCGCGGTTCCAGTAACCCTCGAACGCTTCGTCGCCGCGCAGGTCGGCAATGATCTGGCCTTCCTCGCCGGTTGCCACAACATCTTCTGGCGAGTCAGCGTCGAGCCGGGCAATGCGCAGCCGCGTGTTCAGGCCAGCACGGCCGGCACTGCCGGGCTTGCGCGGTGCGTCCTGGTGGATGCTGCAGGTATAGACCTCGGAGGACCCATAGTGATTGACGAAGAGTTCTGGCCGGAACGCGTCTTCCAGCCGGTTCAGGAGCCCATCGTTCATGGCGGCGCCAGCGAAACCGAGCTTCGTGACGGTGCGCACGTCCGTGCCCGCGAAGGCCGGGTCCGCCAGCAGGTCGTGGTAGAGCGTAGGCACCAGATAGAGACAACTCACCCGATGCGTGGTAATTGCCCGCAGCGCCTGCGACGCATTCCATCGCCGCACGCAGACAAACAGCCCGTCGACCAACGCCATGGCCAGCAGCGAGCGCACACCCATCGTGTGATACAGCGGCATGACGCCGAGGGTCCGTTCGCCATGCCGGTACAGGTTCTGCGCGACGTGCGCCAACGCTGCTGCACGTTCCTGCCGGTGGCGGCGCGGCACGCCCTTGGGTCTCCCGGTGGTGCCGGAGGTGTACAGCATGAGCGATACATCGCCGGCTTCGGCCAGCGCGCCCTCGCCATGGGGCGTCGCGCCCAGAAGCAGGTCGAATGAGAGCGAGCCGCCGGGTGCATCGTCCAGACCAATGCAGGGAATATCGCCCGCGCCATCGCAGTCCAGCACGGCATCGGCGCTCACCGGTTCGTACACCAGCGCCTTCACGGCGGCATCACGCAGGCAGTAGTCCAGTTCATCCGGCTTGGCGCGCCAGTTCAGCGGCACGATGACGATGCCCGCGAACTGGCATGCCCAATGCAGCGTCGCCATCTCCCAGCGGTTCTGCAACAGCGTGACGATGCGATCGCCGGGGTGCAGGCCCATATCCAGCAGGCCGGCGGCCACGCAGCGGATGCGCGCCAGCCACTGCTCGTAGGTCAGCATCAACTCGCCGTCGACGATGGCAAGTGCGCGAGGACTCCGCTCCACGCTTTGCAGAAAGGTCCGACCGAGATCAAGCATGGCAAGGCTCCCCGGCGGCGGATCGGGCGCTCTCGCTCTGGCGCGCTTGCGCACGGCTGGCCGCCACGTCGAGCACGGCGGCGACAATCGGCGTGTATCCGGTGCAGCGGCACAGGTGGCCGGACAGCATGTCGCGAACCTGTGCCTCGGTTGGCTGCGGCACGCGTTCCAGGTAGTCCGCGCATGACATCAGGATGCCCGCGGTGCAGAAGCCGCACTGCAGCGCGTGATGGCGCCGGAATGCTGCCTGCAAATCGCCCAGACCTGCGTCGGACCCGAGTCCTTCGACAGTCTCGATGTCACGGCCATCGGCCTGAACGGCCAGCATCAGACACGAACGCGCGGCCACACCATCGACGCGAACCGTGCAGGCACCGCAGACGCCGTGCTCGCAGCCCACATGGGTGCCGGTGGCACCGAGTCCGTGACGCAGGAAATCGGACAACAGTTCGCGCGATTCGCACTGGCCTGTCCTGTTCGCGCCATTCAGGATCAAGGTGATGTTGTGGCGCTCGTCACGCCGCATCACCGGGAACGCACTCACCGGTGCGGCCTTGGGGGTCTTGCTCATCTTGCCTCCTCGATTACGCGCATGCCCAACTGCCGCACCAGATGCCGGCGGTACTGCGCGCTGATATGGGCGTCGTCCTGCGCGCCCAGCTTCCAGCTAAAGTCGTTGATCGCATCCAGCAGCGCCTTGCCATGCAGGCGCGGCCATGTCTCCAGCACGGGCCGGTCCGATACGCCACCCACTGCGAGCGCGATGGCGTCGTCAGTGACCACGGCAGCGCAAGCGACCAAGGCAAAATCACCATGCCGCGCCGAGAACTCGGAGAAGCCATATCGCGCGCCCGGCTTCCGCAGCGGAAAGCGGACCGCCTCGACCAGTTCGTCCGGCTCACGGCATGTCATCAGCATCCCTTGGAAGAAATCGGACGCGGGCAGCACGCGGCGGCGGCGCTGCGAACGCAGTACAACCTCGCCACCCAGCGCGGTCAGCACGAGCGGCAGTTCGGCGCTCGGATCGGCGTGCGCGATGGAGCCGCACACCGTGCCGCGATTGCGAATCTGGAAATGAGAGATGTGCGGAAAGGCCATGGCGAGCAACGGAACCTCGTCCATCAAGGACGGCCGCCATTCCACGCGGCCCTGCGTGGCGGCTGCACCCACCACGAGCTTTCCGTCCTCGACACGCACGGTGTCCAGCTCCGTGGTACGCGAGATATCCACGAGCAGTTGCGGCTGCGACAAACGCATGTTCAGCACGGCCATCAGCGACTGTCCGCCTGCCATCACGCGCACTCCGTCGTCGCCCGAGGCCAGTGCTTGCAGCGCATGCTCCGTCGTTTCGGCACGCAGGTAATCGAATGCTGCGGGCTTCATTTGCGCACTCCCAGTCGCACCAGCAGGCGCGTGATCCAGCCTGGCCTGGAGGTTGGCTTGCCACTGGCTTGCCGGCCGAGCGATTCGAACAACTGGCGCAGCACCACCTTGGCGGCACCTTCAAGCATGCGGCCGCCGACTGCGGCGACTTTCCCGGATACCTCGGCCTCGTAGTCGTACGTCAGCCGCGTGCCAGAGCCATGTGGTGCCAACTCGACCAGCCCTGCTCCGCGCGCACTTCCCAGCGACGACAGACCCGCCCCTTCGAGACGCAGCCGATGGGGTGGCTGCAGGTCCGACAGCGCGATCTCGGCTTCATAGCGCGCCTTGATCATGCCGATCCCTACGGTTACGTCAGCGCGATAGCGGTTGTCGCCGATGCGCGTGAGAGCGTGGCACCCCGGCACGACGTTGGCGAGCGCGACCGGGTCCAGCAGGACGGCAAAGATGGCCTCCGGCGTTGCATCCAGATCTACCGAGCCGTGCGCGGTCAGTGCCTTGCCACGCTCTCCGCCTCTGCCATTTGCCGGGGCGTCTCCAGATGCTTCGGCCAGCGCGGGCGTCGACGGCGGCGGATCGTCGAAGCCGATCATCGACATCACCTTGGCGGGTACGAGCGGCAGGCGTATATCGCTCACGCCGAGCGCATCCGCCACCGCGTTGGCGATGCACGGCGGCGTGCTCATGTTGTTGCCTTCGCCCAGGCCCTTTGCACCGAGAGGTGTGAAAGGGCTCGGTGTTTCCAGATGGACGATCAGCGGGTCAGGCACTTCGCAGGTGGTGGGCATCAGATAGTCCGCCAGCGTGCCGGACTGGAAGCTGCCATCGGCGCCATACCGCAGCTCTTCCATCAGTGCCGCGCCAAGCCCCTGCGCGAACGCGCCGCGGATCTGCCCATCGGCCAGTGCCGGGTTGAGTAGCTTGCCGGCGTCGTGCGCGGTGACATAGCGGTCAATGCGAACGCGTCCAGTCGCCCGATCGATCTCCACACCGCAAAGGTCGAAAACAAAGCCATAGCAGGCGGAAGTATTGACGCGATCCTGTTCGTCCGGCGCATCGAGGTTGGGCGGAGACCAGAAGACCGTTTCGCGAAGACCTGGCTCCTCGCCTGCCGGCAACAACTGCGGCGACCAGTGCGGCGCATTGCTGGCTGCGCGTGCGAACGGCACGGCAGTATCGGGAGCACCGTTGCGTTGAATGCGGCCATCGGCAAAGTCGATATCGGCAGGCTCGCAACCCAGTTGGGAGGCGACGATGCGCGCCAGCTTCTCGCGTACCCGCATAGCCGCCAGATGCACGGTGCCGGCGACGGCACCGGCGAAACGGCTGGAGTAGTTGCCGGCCGCGACCGACCAAGCATCCTTGTGGGTATCGAATTCGACGTTGACGACGACATCGTTCGGGTCAACGCCCAGCACGTCGGCCACCACCTGTGCGCAGACCGTCATGTGTCCCTGGCCTGCCGGGGTGGATGCGATGGTCACCACCACGCCGCCAAGCAGGTCCACGCTGACCGTCGCGCTGGCAATGGCACCATTCTTCGGACCGGCCTTGCGACGGGCCTCCACCGGGGTGGCCGTGGTGATGTAGCCCATGTTGGACACCGAGGGCTCGACAATGGCTGCAAACCCGATGCCGTACAACCTGCCGTCCGCACGCGCGGCATCCCGTCGCGATTTCAGTTCGTCGTAGCCACCAGCTTCCAGCGCGCGAGACATCGCCAGTGGGTAGTTGCCGGAATCGAGCAGCGCGCCCGCTGCCGCGTGATAGGGAAACGCATCGGCCGGAACAAAGTTTCGACGATAGACATCGAGCGGGTCCAGACCGAGTTCCACGGCGATCCGCTGGATCAAACGTTCCAGTGCAAAGTACACCTGCGGCCCTCCGAAACCGCGCACGAGGCCGGTCGGCGTCTTGTTGGTCAAGACCACGCGGTTGCGCACCAACAGGTTTGGAATCGCATAGGCGCCCGTCAGCAGGCCGTGCATGCGATAGAACGTGGCGGGTTCCGGCGCACGCAGGTAACCGCCGCAATCTTCAAGCTGGTCATACGACAGCGCGACGATGCGGCCATCTGCCTCGACTGCTGCTTCCAACGTAGACAGCCGAGCCGTTGCAGAGGTGGCCGCCGTCAGATGTTCGAGACGATCTTCCACCCACTTCACCGGTGCCCCTGCCTTGCGCGAGGCCAGACACATCAGGACGACATAAGGAAACACCGCCTGCTTGACGCCGAAGCTGCCGCCTGAGTCGCGCGGCGCCACATGGCGCAGGCGATTGGCCTGCACGCCCAACGCCATCGCCATCACGGCGTGCAGGGAGAACGGCCCCATGAAGTTCGATGTCACCTGGTAGCCTTCGTTACCCGGCAGATGTTCGGCAACAACCACCCCGCATTCGATCGGCGTGCAGGTGCTGCGTGGGTAGTGGGCCGTCAACGATACGCGGTGCGGCGCTGCCTGGAATGCGGCCTCCGGCTCCCCATAACGGAAATGACGATCGCTGACGATGTTGCTGTCGAGCTTGGGATGGAGCACCGGTGCGTCCTCGGACGCTGCGGCCTCGATGGAAACCAGCGGGGGCAGCACCCTGTACTCCACTCTCATCAGGTCAAGCGCGTCTTCTGCCAGCGCGCGACTTTCCGCCACGACAACTGCCACCGGCTCCCCGACGTATCGGACACGGTCCATGGCAAGCGCCCATTGCTCCATGGGCAACTTCACGCCGACCACGAAGGGCCGGGACCAGGCGGGAAGATCGGCGCCGGTCAGGATGGCACGCACACCCGGCGCCTTGAGTGCGGCAGCGGCGTCGATGACGCCCAGTTCGGCATGCGCATGAGGCGAGCGCAGTACCGCAGCGTGCAAGGTGCCGGGCCGAACGCCGAGGTCATCGGCAAACCGGCCCCTGCCACTCAGGATGGCGGGGTCTTCAAGGCGCTCCATCGGCCGGCCAACGTGCCGTGCCGGCGATAACGCCTGTGTCTCCTGTGCCGTGCCGGTCATGTCGCCAGCATCGAATCTCTTCATTTGCTACTCCAGTCTGCGGGTCAGCTCCGGGCCGATGGGCCACTGGAACCGTGCAACGTCAGACGGAGATTAGAGAGATTGCGATATAACGACTAATATTGTTTTTTGATTCAGTCCATCATTTCATATGATATGAAGAACATATGCTTTGAGACATTCCCAAAGCCTGGAAATAGGCGGCCACGGCGCATCGCCGCAAGCGCGTCTATATTTTTCGCTAGCGCGCGTCATCATAAATATTGATGTATTCACCAAATAATGAATGATATCGGCAATGGACCTTAAACAGATTCAGTACTTCTTTGCCTTGTTCGAAGATGGGTCGGTGACCCGCGCGGCCAAGCGCCTGAATATCGTGCAGCCGGCACTGAGCATGCAGATTGCCCGACTCGAAGAAGAGTTCGATCAGAAGTTGTTCGAGCGCATTCCACATGGCATGGTCCCCACGCCAGCGGGCCGCATGATGTATCGCCTGTTCCTGCCGATCATGCGTGACATTGCCGGCGCCCGGCAGCAGATGATGCAGCGCGAAGAACAGATGGCGGGGCACATCACCATTGGCATGGTGGCCTCGGAGACCGAGAGCGTGCTGGTGGATTCGCTGGCACGTTTCAACCAGCGATATCCGAACGTGGAGGTGTCCGTTGCGGACGGCATGAGTGCGGCGCTGATGGATCTGGTTGCCGCAGGCCAACTCGATGCAGCCGTGCTTCATTTGCAGCGCGGCCGCCCGTCGCTCCAGGTGCTGCCCATGCACGACGAAGAAATGGTGCTGGTGGCAAGTGCCAGTCACGGCCCGGTGCTGCCGGAATCCGTGGAGATGGCAAGGCTCCCCGCCCTGGAACTCGTGCTACCCACCAAGCGGCACGGCCTGCGCGTGGTGCTCGACACCGCCACGCAGGCCCAGGACGTCACGCTTTCCCCCAAGTTCGAGATCGATATTCTCGGCACCATCGTGCGGTTCGTGGAAGCCACGCGTTTTGTCACAGTGCTTCCGCGCATTATCGTGCAACGTGCGGTGGATGACGGCAGGCTGCGCATGCACACCATCGTCGCGCCGCGCATTGTCCGCCATCTCGTTTGCGTCAGCCATCCACTCAGGCCACTCAGTACTGCAACCGAAGCGTTGATTTCCATCGTCACAGAGGAAATCAAACGCGTATGCGGCGTGCCTGAGTCCAAATAGCGCCGCGCGCATGAGGCCAGGTGTTCCTTCGCGGGCCTGCCAAGAGGCAAGGGCATGCTCTCGACGGGGATGGGTTCGGAACTCCGCTGTGCCCGCGCCGAGCGGCGCGGGGCTTCCCACTGGTTGCCCAAGTCCACAGATACGCGTCGCGGAAACCCGCTCCAAAAAACAAAAACCCCGGAAGACCGCGATCTTCCGGGGTTTCGCCGCCTATACAGATGTACTGGCGGAGACGGAGGGATTCTGCGCAGATTGTGCGATTCTCCCTCGGTTCTCCAAACATTCACAAAATCAAACCCTTAGCTTTGCCCCGCACCGCGTGCTGGTACGGTTGACGGCGCACGAGTGGTACGGTCGGGCGAGCCCTCGGCCGACCCGCTTCCAGCATAGCGCGCCGGCGTGCACCGCGCTAGGCGCGCCGGCTTCCCGTGGACTATGCTCAAGATGGCTAGCCAGGCGGCCACCCCGAAGGCCACCATGCCC
>NZ_SCMX01000131.1 GCF_005503625.1 Cupriavidus sp. 2SB
CCACCGCGCGCCCGGAGGACTATCGCGAGGTGGCGGTGTCCGTCTGTGCGCGCAGGGTTTGCACGCGTGCCGCGATGTCGGTGGCCGTGGCGGCGACGACCTGGCGATAGGCGGCGACCACGCCATCGATCTGTCCTGGCGCGGGCAGATCGGCTTCGGTGCGTCCGCTCAGGACCTTGCCGTCTGGTTGGCGCCGAACCGTCCAGGTGATGGTGGCCATCGCGCGTTCGCCCGGCTCGGCGTCGAGCCGTACCACCTCGGTGGTCACCCGATAGAGCGGGCTGACTTCTGCGAGCCCTTGCTGGTAGGTATCGACTGCGCCCAGCTTCGTTTGAAGCTGCTGCGAAAGCGCGTCGCGAAACTCATCCGGCAGCGATGACGACCAGCGCGACTGGTCGAGCATTTTCACGCCGCCGGTCGTGCTATCAGCCACCACGAGTTGCGCCCGGTTCAGGCGCTCGGGCACGCGTACCGGTGCCACTTCGATCCAGATGGGCTGCGTGACCGGCGCAGCGGGTGCCGCGACGGGGGCCGAGGCGAGCGAGTAGTAGCGTGGTTCGGGCGAGGCGCATCCCAGCAGCACCGCTGCCAGGGACGCCGTCGCCAAAGTCATGGCGGGTTTCATTTCTTGTCCTCCGTCTTGCCGCGCAGCAGCGCTTCGGGATGGCGTTCCAGATAGTCGGTCAATGCCCGCAGCGAAGTGGCCGTGCGCGTCAGCTCCTGCAGCATGCGCCGGGTGTCCTGCTGCAGCGGGGCATCGGAGGCCAGCGTGCCATTGGCGGCGGTGAGCGTGCGGCGCGCGTCCTGCAGCGCGGCCAGCACCTGCGGGGCCACGTCACCGTTGAGCTGGGCGACGAGCTTGTCCGCGCTGTCGAGCATCTTGTTCATCGACACCATGGCCGTGCGCGCCTCCTGTCCGATCTGGTCGAAAGGCACCTTGTCGATGCGGTTGACGATATCGCCGAGCTTGGCCTGCAGCTCGTCGAACGTGCCGGGCGTGGTCGGGAACTCGGGCAGCGGTGCGTCGAGATTCAGGTCCTTCGGGGGCGGCGCTTTCGGGAAGAAATCCAGCGCCACGTACAGTTGGCCCGTCAGCAGGTTGCCGTTGCGAAGCTGCGCCCGCATGCCACGCTGGATCAGCCCCTGGACGATGTTGCGCTGGCGCGCCTGATCCGATACGTCACGTTCGCGGAAGCCCATGCGCGACGGATACAGTTCCACGACCACTGGCATGCGGAACGCCTTGCGCTCCCGCTGGTACTCGATGCCGATCGAGCGGACCTGTCCGACGATGACGCCGCGGAAATCCACTGGCGCACCCGGCGCAAGACCACGCACGGACTGGTCGAAGTTGAGCACGGCCAGCGTGGGGGCCAGTTCCTCGGGCTCCTTCATGGCTTCCGCCTGATCCCCGGCGAGCAGGAACTGGGTGTTCTCGGCAGCCGCGTCGGTTGCCGTGGTGCGCTCCGGCGCCTGGAAGGCCACGCCGCCCAGCAATACCGTGACCAGCGACTGGGTGGAAAGCTTCAGGCCGCCGGCATCTAGCTTGAGGTCCACGCCGCTGGCATGCCAGAAGCGGGTGTCGGCGGTCACGAGCTTGTCGTACGGCTTGTTGACGAAGACGCGCAGCGTGATGTCGCGACCGTTCGGTTCGAGCTGGTAGGCCACTACCTGACCGACTGGCACGCGGCGGTAGTAGACCGGAGAGCCGATATCCAGCGAGCCCAGCTCCTGCGCGCGCAGCACGAACTGCCGGCCCGAGGCATCGGTGGTCACCACAGGCGGCACTTCAAGCCCGGTGAAGCTGCGCGTGCTTTCGGCGGACTTGCCGGCGTCCACGCCGATGTACGCGCCCGACAGCAGGGTTTCGAGTCCCGACACACCGCTGACCGCAAAGCGCGGACGGACTACCCAGAAGCGGGTGTCCTTGACGGCGAAGTTCTCGGCGTCCTTGGTCAGTTCGATATTGGCCACCACATGGGAGCGGTCGGGCGCCAGGCGAACGGACTTGACCAGGCCGATGTCCACATCCTTGTACCGGACGGCGGTCTTGCCTGGCGTCAGGCCCTCGGCGGTGCGGAAGGTGATGGTAATGTCGGGGCCGCGCGAGGCCAGCGTGTTGATCAGCAGCGAGATGCCGACCACGGCCGCCACGATAGGGATCAGCCAGACCAGCGATGGCAGCCAGCGTGCGCGGCGTTTGCGCGCGGGCTGCGGCACGCCGGGGTTCGGAGAAGCGTTTTCAGGATCGGGCATTGTCGGGAGCCTGCAATGTCGATGGGGCTTGCACGTCGAGTGAATCCCACAGCAGACGTGGGTCGAAAGACAGCGACGCCAGCATCGTCAAGACGACGACCGCGCCGAATGCCATGGCGCCCGCGCCAGGAATGATCGTGGCCAGCGCTCCGGCTCGCACCAGCGAGGCCAGCAACGCCACCACGAAGATATCGAGCATCGACCAACGGCCGATGAGTTCCACCAGCCCGTAGAGCTTGGTCTGCTGGCGGATGCGCCAGGTCGATCGGAAATGCACCGACGCCAGCAGCAGCGTCAGGATCATCATCTTCAGCAACGGCACCACGATACTGGCGATCAGCACCACGCCGGCCAGCAGGTGCGAACCGGACAGCCAGAGATAGATGATCCCGGACAGGATTGTGTCCCGCTGCGTGCCGAGGATCGACTCCGTCACCATCACCGGCAGCAGGTTGGCGGGAATGTACAGGATGTAGGCCGCCAGCAGGAAGGCCCAGGTGCGGGTCAGGCTGGCCGGCTTGCGCCGATGCAGCGTGGCACCGCAGCGCGGGCAGTCATCGCCGTCCAGCGTGACCGGGCTGACGAGGTCGCACGCGTGGCACGACAGCAGGCCGCGCGAATGCGCCGTGGGCACCTCGGCCAGTGGCGTGCGCTCGTCGTCGTCGGTCAGGTCCGCCATCACGCCGGCGGCTGCGCGGCGCGAGCGTGCGAGCTGGTCGCGGGCCTGGGCCGTGCGCGATGGGCGGACGGGTTTTTGCGGCGCGCTCATGCGGCGTCCTGCGGCTTGCGCGGCGGCACTTCATCGGCACCGGCCGGCTCCAGGTAATGCCAGAGCTCGCGCGGATCGAACGCCAGCATGGCGGCCAGCACCACGACGAGCGCGCCGAACGACCACAGCGCCACGCCGGGAATGACCTGTGCCATCGTCGACAGCTTTACCACGGTGACGAGCACGCCGATCATGAAGACCTCGATCATGCCCCAGGGCCGCGTCTGGCGGATGCCGCGCACGATGCGGTCGAAGCCGGGCGGCATGCGGTGCTGCGCCATCGGCACCAGCAGATAGCACATCATCAGCATCTCGGACAGCGGGAACAGGATAGTGGTGCCGAACACGAGCATCGCCACCAGAGTCATGTGATCGGCATGCAGGGCCATCACGGCGCCCCAGAGCGTGGTCTCGGTTCGCACGCCCTTGAGATCCATCTCGACGATCGGATACAGGTTCGAGATCAGGAACAGGATCAGTGCCGTCACGACCAGCGGCAGCAGGCGGTGGTATGCGCGCGAGCTTTCGCGATACAGCGCGCCGCCGCAGCGCAGGCAGACGGCACGCTCGCCCAGTGCCAGCGTGGTGCGTTCGTAGAGCGCGTCGCAATACTCGCAGGCTACCAGCCGGTGCAGGTCCTGCGGGGCGTGCGGCGTGCCCGGGTGCCCGTGCTGCGTCATGCGTCCGGCGTGAGATGTGTAGGCGGCGCCGGGGTGACCGCCGTAACGCTCGGGCGCTCCTGCGTACCGATGGTCCAGTCGCGCAGCAGCGCGTAGGCCACGGCCAGCACGGTAGGTCCGAGAAACACACCCAGGAAGCCGAAGGCCAGCGCGCCGCCGAGCACGCCCATCATGATCCAGATGAGCGGCAGGCTCGTGCCCTTGCTGATGAGCAGGGGCTTGATCACGTTATCGGCCATGCCGACCACCACGCCACCCCACACCACCATGAAGATCGACCAGCCCGTTTCCCCGGTGTGATAGAGCCACAACGCAGCCGGAATCCAGATCAGCGGCGGGCCCATCGGCACCACCGAGAGAAAGAACGTGATGAAGCCGAGGATGGCCGCACCGGGCACGCCCGCGATCCAGAAACCCACGCCCGCCAACACCGCCTGCACGAAGGCGGTGCCCAGCACGCCGTAGACCACACCCTTGACGGTGCCGCCCGCCAGCGCCAGCAGGTGGTCGGCGCGCTCGCCGCTGATCCGGCGCATGCCGCCGCGCAGCCAGTCCACGGCCAGTTCGCCGCCGGTATAGAAGAAGAACGCCAGCACGATAGAGAGCGCCAACTGGCCCAGCCCACCACCAATCGACAGCCCCGCGCCCAGCAACAGATGCCCCACTGGCGCAATCAGCTTGCGCAGGTTGGCCACCATCTCGGAATCGGCGTGGATGACCTGTTCGTACGAGGATTGCAACTGCGGACCCACATAGGGGAGGCTGCTGAGCCAGTCGGGCAGTTGCGGAAAGCCGTTCTCGGTGTAGCGGTTGACCAGGGCGGTCAGTTCGTCGAGGTGGGCAGAGAAGCTCGCGCCGGCATAGACAAACGGTCCGAGCACGATCACGGCGGCCACCAGCACGCAGATCAGTGCGGCCAGTCCGCGCCGGTTGCCGAGCCAGCGCGACAGGACCGTGTAGGGGTACCACGAGCTATACGCCAGGATCGCGCCCCAGACCAATGCAGTGGCGAAGGGTGCCAGCACTACCAGCGAGCCGCCAATCAGCGCGATCAGCGCGAAGACTGCGGCAAGCTTCTCAATCAGTTGTCCGGAACTCATCGTCGCGCGCCGCCAGGCGTCCAGGTGGAGAAAACGCCGTAAGCATAGCGGAATTCGATGATGGCTCCGGGTTTTCCCGCGCCGGTCGGGACGTGCAGCCGAAGCGGGCCCGCCACGCGCCAGATGCGAGGCGGGCCCGTGTCAGCGGTCGATCACTGCGCCGCCTGAGCGGCGGCGGTGCCGGTGTTCCTGAGCAGTGCGGCGACGAGGTCCGATTGCGTCACGATGCCCACCAGGCGCCGGTCAGCGTCAAGCACCGGCACATGGTGCAGGCCACCGTCGGAGAATCCGTGTGCCAGGTCGACGATCGGCTGATCCGTGCGGGCAGTGATCACGGCGCGTGTCATCAGGTCGCGCACGGCGCCATTGACGCGCCGCGAGTTCATGCGATGAGCGCGAAAGAAATCGCTCTGCGTCAGGATGCCGAGCACGCGGCGCTGACGATCCACCACGGGCAGCGCCTTGATGTGATGGCGCGCCAGCAGCGCGGCGGCATCGGCGGCCATCTGGCCGGGGCGCACCGAGACCACGTCGCGCGACATGATGTCGCCGCAGCTGACGTCGCCAAACCGGCGCGAATACGCGCGCAGCTCGGCCGCAACGAGGATAGCCTCGAGATCGTCTTCCTCGATATCGAGGAATTCGCCGCGCGCCGCCAGCACCGCGTCCAGGTCTGCACGTGTAAAGCCCACGCGCTTGCTGGGGGGCGCGTCCTTGGTGCGATGCTGCGCGGCTGGTTCGGGCGGACGGTGCGGGTATCGCCGGCGCGCCATGTTGTTGAACGCCAGTGCCACCAGCAGCAGCAACATCGAGTTGATCGCCACCGGTATCACCACGAAGCCGAATCCCAGCGCCTGCACGGCCGGGCCGCCGAAAACCGCGGTCACGGCCACCGCGCCGCTCGGCGGATGGACACAACGCAACGTGAACATCAGCGCAATGGCGCCGGCCACGGCCACGCCGGCTGCAAGTCCGGGATCGGGAATCCAGCGCGCGCACGCCACGCCGACCGTGGCCGCCACCAGATTGCCGCCGATGATCGACCACGGCTGTGCCAGCGGACTGGCCGGCACGCCGAACAGCAGCACGGCGGACGCGCCCATTGGTGCGATGAACCACGGGTTGAAACCTTGCAGGAACTGGCGGCAGATCCACTCGGTGAGCGCCAGCCCGATCAGCGCGCCAAGGCAACTCTTGAGGCGCTCGTGGCGGTTGGCGGCAATCGGCATCGGCACGAATGTGCGCAACCATGCGCGCGCTTCGGCAACGGCTTGGGAAGGGTCGAATGCGGTAGGCATCGAGATAGGGGGCGGGGGCGGCCGGTTTCGAGTTGTCAGGGGGCGTTATGTGCGGCCACATTGGGCACGGCATGGTGCGGCGCAATATATCACGACGTGATATATTGCGCCGCCAGTGCACCCCGCATTATCACCCAGCCGCCCCCGGCCTGCTCGACCATGTCCACATCTGTTTCCCCCGCGTCACATCA
The DNA here is from genome assembly GCF_005503625.1 of Cupriavidus sp. 2SB. Taxonomy (GTDB): domain Bacteria; phylum Pseudomonadota; class Gammaproteobacteria; order Burkholderiales; family Burkholderiaceae; genus Cupriavidus. The sequence continues at coordinate 6,295 of NZ_SCMX01000131.1, forward strand.
CGCCCAGAAGCGCGATTACGCCTCAAACGGCCGTTTGCCGATGCTGGCCGGTATCGCGCTGCTGATCGGCGCCGTGAGTACCGGCGCTGCATTCGTGCTGGTGAACCTGATCCGCTTCTTCACGAACCTCTTTTTCTTCCAGACGCTGTCGTTCGCAGAGCGATCGCCGGCCCACCATGCGCTCGGCGCGTGGGTCATCGTGGTGCCGGTCATCGGCGGGTTGATCGTCGGGCTGATGGCGCGCTACGGCAGCGACAAGATCCGGGGTCACGGCATTCCGGAGGCCATCGAGGCCGTGCTGTTCGGCAAGAGCAAGATGTCGCCGAAGGTGGCGGTGCTCAAGCCGCTGTCGTCGGGCATCGTGATCGGCAGCGGCGGGCCGTTTGGTGCGGAAGGGCCGATCATCATGACGGGCGGCTCGATTGCATCGCTGCTGGCGCAGTACCTGCACCTGACCGCCGCCGAGCGCAAGACGTTGCTGGTGGCGGGTGCGTGCGCGGGCATGACCGCGATCTTCGGCACGCCGGTGGCGGCGGTGCTGCTGGCCATCGAGTTGCTGCTGTTCGAGCTGCGCCCGCGCAGCCTGCTGCCGGTGGCGCTGGCGTGTGCCGTGGCCGGTTTCCTGCGCCCGTTCGTGTTCGAGGCGGGACCGCTGTTCCCGCTGCAGACCGCGCCGGCCAGCACCGTGGCACTCGGCTCGTGTGTGGCGGCTGGACTGCTTTGCGGTGTACTGGGCGCGGTGCTGACTCTCGCGCTGTATCGCACCGAGGATGCGTTTGCCCGGCTGCGCGTGCACTGGATGTGGTGGCCGGCCATTGGCGGGCTGGTGGTGGGGATTGGCGGCTACCTGGAGCCGCGTGCCTTGGGTGTGGGCTACGACGTGATCGGTGACCTGCTCAACAACCGTCTGGCGATTGGCGTGGCCGTGGCGCTGCTGACGGTGAAGGCTGTGATGTGGATCGCCGCGCTGGGCTCGGGGACGTCGGGCGGGGTGCTGGCGCCGCTGTTGATGCTCGGCGCGGGACTCGGCGTGGTGCTGGCGCCGGTGCTGCCGGGCGGCTCCCCGGCGCTGTGGGCGCTGGTGTGCATGGCGGGCGTGCTCGGCAGCGTGCTGGGCGCACCGCTGACGGTCATCGTGTTCGCCTTCGGCCTCACGCACGATAGCGAGGCGCTGCTGCCGCTGCTGCTGACCACGGCGGTGGCTTACGGATTTTCGGTGCTGACGATGAAGCGCGGCATCATGACCGAGAAGATTGCGCGGCGCGGCCTGCATATCTATCGCGAATACGGCGTGGACCCGCTGGAGCGATCCCATGTGGCGGACCTGATGACGCGCGACGTGGTGGCGATCGAAGGTTCACTGTCGGTGGCCGAGGCGCGGGAACGCTACTTTGGCGAGCACGCGGCGCACCGCGCCTATCCGGTGATCGAAGGAGGGCGCGTGCTGGGCGTGCTGCATCGCACCGCCATTCTGGCGGCCACGACCGATGCGGCGGATCGCGTGCAATGCGCGAACCTGCTGGTGGGGCAGAAGGATGGTACGCCGGCCGTGCTGCTGCCATCGCAGACCGGACGCGCTGCCGCAGGCCAGATGGCTGCGTTGAGTGTGGCGCGGCTGCCGGTAGTCGACAGCCTGGCGTCGATGCGCCTGGTGGGCATGGTGTCGTTGCGAGATCTTCTGGCACCGAGTGGCGACGTACTGCATGAAGAGACATCGCGCGAACGCTTGCGCGGGGTTGCCGTGCCGCGTACGGGTCAGAGCTTGTAAGTCGATAGCAGGATGCTGGTCTCGGTGGCCGAGATGCCATCGACCAGCCGGATACGTTCCAGCGTCCGGTCGAACTGCTCCAGCGTATCGGCGCGCAGTTCGGCGATGATGTCCCAGCGGCCATTGGTCGTGTGCAGCGTCTGCACGTTGGGGTCACCGCGTAGCGCCTGCAGCACCTGCTGCGCCTTGTTACCTTCCACGGCCACCGTCATCCACGCGCGGATACGGTGCGCCTCCGCCTCGGGCCTGAGGCGGACCGTATAGCCTACGATCTGCCCTTCGTTTTCCAGCTTCGCGATCCGGTTCTGCACCGTGGCGCGCGAAACGCGGAGCGCCTTGGCCAATGCCGTGACCGGCATCCGGGCATTGTCACGCAGCAATCCGAGCAATTGGCGATCCGTCGCATCCATCGCGATCCCCTTGGGATGTTGGCAAATTGCCAGTTCGATATGGCGGATTGTCAAAGGGGTGTAGCAGTTTGTCCAGTCTGCTAACTATTCGTTGGCGCGCGCGCGCACCACAATTCACATCAGGAGAACGCCTCACAAACCCACTATCCAGGAGCCCGCCGTGATCGACACCCCCACCATCCTGCTGGTCGCGCCCACTTTCTACGACGTGTCCTACAGCATCAATCCGTGGATGGACCCCGCGGGCTGGGCGCGGGACCCGGCGGGCATGCACGGTCGTGCGCGCGCATCGTTCGATGCGTTGCGTCAGGCGCTTGGCGATTCCGGGTTTGCCGTCGAAGTGGCCGAAGGTGCGCCGGGCCAGCCGGACATGGTGTTCCCGGCCAACGCCGCCGTCGTGCTCGATGGCCGCGCGGTGCTCGCGCGTTTTCGCTATCCGCAGCGACGCGGCGAGGAAGCGCCATTCGCGGCCATCTTCGAGGATCTGCGTCGGCGGGGTTTGATCGATAGCGTCGAGACCTTGCCCGAAGGTTGTTATCAGGAGGGTGCGGGCGACTGCATCTGGGATGCCCAGCGCGGCCACTTCTGGGCGGGCTACGGTCCGCGCTCATCGCGGGAAGCGGCCCAAGCGATGTCGTGCCACTTTGGCCAGGAAGTGGTGGCGCTGGAACTGGCGACCGAGCAGAGCTATCACCTCGACGTCTGCTTCTGCCCGCTGGCCGGTGGCGAGATTCTCTATTATCCTCCCGCGTTGAGCGAGGCCGCGCTGGCCACGCTGCGCGCACGCGTGCCCGCATCGCAACGCATCGAGGCCACTGCCGACGACCTGCGTCACTTCAGCGTGAACGCAGTGAGTCGCGAAGAACACGTGGTGATGACCCGCACCACGCCACACCTGCGCCACGAGTTGGGCCGGCGCGGCTATCGGCTGCACGAGGTGGATCTGTCGCCTTACATGATGTCGGGTGGCGGCGCGTATTGCATGACGCTGCGCCTCGATCGCACGAGTGCGCCGGTGCGCCGCGCTGCCGCGGCGTGAGCGGGAGTCCATCATGAAACAAATGATGAAAGACGCATCGATCGGCGAGAAGGCGATGACGCGCTTTCTCGATGCCAGTGACGTTGCGGCGCTGGTGCGTGGCGTTGGTGTGCAAACGTCAATCATGCAGATGGCCGACTTTGTCAGGCAAGACTTCCTGCGGTGGCCAGCTTTCGAGAAATCGGCACGACTTGCCAGCCACTCGCCGGTTGGCGTGATCGAACTGATGCCGGTCAGCGATGGCGTGCATTTCGCCTTCAAGTACGTCAACGGCCATCCGCGCAATGCCATGCATGCGTTGCCCACGGTCATGGCATGCGGCATGCTGGCCGAGGTGCAGACCGGCTTTCCGTTGCTGCTGGCTGACCTGACATTGGCCACAGCGTTGCGCACCGCCGCCACCTCGGCACTGGCCGCGCGCGCCATGGCAAAGCCCGGTGCGCGGACGATGGCGCTGATCGGCAACGGTGCGCAGGCCGAGTTCCAGTCGCTGGCGTTCCACGCGATGCTGGGTATTTCCACGATCCGCGCGTTCGATATCGATCCAGCGGCCACGCGCCGCCTGATGCGCAATCTGGCAGGCCAGGCGGGACTGACGATCGTGCCGGTCTCGTCGGTGCACGAGGCGCTGGAGGGTGCGGACATCGTCACCACGGTCACGGCCGACAAGACCCGCGCGACGATTCTCACGCCTGACATGGTGCGTCCCGGCGTGCATCTGAACGCCGTGGGCGGCGACTGCCCCGGCAAGACGGAGTTGCACGCGGACATCCTCCATCGCGCCCGCATCGTTGTTGAATACGCGCCGCAGTCCCGCATCGAGGGCGAGGTGCAGCAGTGGCCGGAAGCGCCGGTCAATGAACTGTGGGAGGTGTTGTCGGGCCATGCGCCAGGGCGGAGCGCTGACGACGACGTGACGCTGTTCGACTCGGTTGGCTTCGCGCTGGAAGACTACTCCGCACTGCGCTGGCTCCATGCAACCGCCCTCGCACGGCATGCAGGGCAGTTCATCGAACTGGTGGCCATGCCGCCGGAGCCGAGGGATTTGTATGGGTGGATGATGGGGGATCAACTGCCGTCGTTTGATTCTCCCCTCTCCCGCACCTCTTCTTGCTCCCCTCTCCCGCGTAGTGGGAGAGGGGCTGGGGGAGAGGGCATGGCATCTCAAGATACGACCGAGGCAATTTGAACCGCCGCGCCCTCTCCCCCGACCCCTTGTATGTCGCATCATTGTCTCCGGACGCCACAGATCGACAACCCCATGCTCTGGACGTTAGTCCAAGTTCGAGGGAGAGCTAGGATCGTGGTGTCCATTTCTTGGTAGCGTTTAGCCTAAGCCCGAACGGTTGTAAGGCAGCACGCCGGATTGACACAAGGATGGGACAAGCCAAATGGATATCAAGCTAGCAATCGGCATCGACGTCAGCAAGAAGACCCTGGATATCGATGTTGTGCCGCAAGGCGGCCCGCGCCAGTTCAGCAACGACGAGAAGGGTATCGCCTTGCTCGTGGAGCACCTGACGGAGCTCAACGT
>NZ_SCMX01000132.1 GCF_005503625.1 Cupriavidus sp. 2SB
GCCCCTGCATCGGCATCTGCTCGACCCTGTTCGACGAAATCTGCCAGGGCTGCGGCCGCACGGCAGGCGAGGTCAGCAACTGGGTGTTCTACAGCGAGGAAGAAAAACAGGTGATCTGGGAGCGGATTACGAGGGAAGGAACGGCCTGGCGGTTTCGGGAGGGGTGAACCCTATCATCCCTGATGGTTTACTCCCCTCTCCCGCAGCGCGGGAGAGGGGCGGGGGAGAGGGCAAGAGGTTCTGCTTACCGACTGGTCGAATTTTGAACTGCCGCCCCTCTCCCCCAACCCCTCTCCCGCAAGGCGGGAGAGGGGAGCAAGACAAAGGGAGCGCATAGCGACGGTCGTTAGTGACGATTCATCACCCACCCGCCAACCGCTTCTCCATATCTTCCACCACCTGACTCGCCACGCGTTGTCGCGCCAGCTTCCTCCAGCTTTCCGCCAGACAAGGTAGCTCCGCCATGTCGGCGAGCGCCGCATAGTTGAGCCGATCCACGTAGAGCACATGCAGCAGGCGCTGCAGTGTCCATTGCGGATAGGGACGGTTCACCAGCTCCAGCCGGTCACCCGCAGCGATCTCGCCTTCTTCGATCACTCGGTAATACCACCCCGTCCTGCCCGAGCCCTGCACGGCACGCGACATGCCAGCAAACCCGAAACGGTGATTGAGTTTCCAGCACGGCTGGCGCGCCTGCGAGACTTCGAGCAGGGCCGTGCCGAGCCGATAACGATCGCCCACGCAGACATCGGCCTCGGTCACGCCCACGGTGCTCAGGTTCTCGCCGAATGCGCCCGGATGATCGAGCGGGGCCACATTGCCGCCCTGCCCGGCCAGTTCCTGTCGCCAACCCGCATAGTGATCGCGCGGATAGTGGTGCAGCGCTTTCTCAGGGCCGCCGTGATGCCTGGGGTCGCCCTGCTCGTCGATATCCAATCCGACTGTCGTGACACGCACCGGACCGTCGACTGGGGATTTGGCGATGCCGCTCGGCACGCCCTTGGGTCCGAATGGCTGGAGTCGGCCTGCCATAACGGTATCGACAACAATCACAACCCTGCCTCCTCCATCCAGCGCGCGAACATCAGTTCGCCCGCACTGGCTACCGTCGCGCCAATCTCAGCAGTGCGGCGGCGGATGGTGCGGGGATCGACGCCCGCCTTGGCGAGTTCGACGGTATGGCCGATCAGCCAGGTCTCGATGTCGCCCGCCTTGACCTCGGGGTGGAACTGCAGCGCCAGCACATGCTTGCCGATGGCGTACGCCTGATTCGGCGTGGCTGCGGTAGAGGCCAGCCGTTCGGCACCCTCCGGCAGGTCGAAGGTATCGCCATGCCAGTGCAGAACTTCCCAGTCGGCATTGGCGAGCAGTGCCAGCGGCGACCTCTTGCCGGCTTCAGTCGGCTGGATCGGCGCCCAGCCGATTTCGCGTGTCCCCGGATAGACCCTGGCGCCCGACGCCGCGGCAATCAGTTGCGCGCCCAGGCAGGCACCGATAATCGGCAAACCCGCTTCCAGACGTTGGCGGATCACGGCAATCTCGGCTTCCAGCCATGGATAGGCTTCGGTTTCATAGACGCCGATCGGGCCGCCCAGTACCACGAGCAGGTCCGCCGGATCGGTCTGCACCAGCGTCAGGTCATCGACGCCCGCCTGGAACAGGCGGATCTCATGGCCGCGATCGCGCGCGACATCGCCAATCACACCTGCATGTTCAAAGGCGACGTGCTGGATCACGTCGGTGCGAGGCTGGCGCCTGGGTTCGGTCATCGGAAGGCACTCCTGCTCGGAAGTTGGTAGGCCCGTCTCCCGGGAACGGGAGAGGCGAAAACCGGATGGTACTGCCAAACTCCGCCCGCCGTCTTATCTAGGGTTTCGGCTTTCCAGGTTGCAGGACCAGCGTGTCGAAACTGTCGCCACCGGGATTGCGCCGATGTCCTCCAATCGTGACAAACTCCACACGCGCCCACTTGTCCGTCCAGTCCCGATAGTGCGGCGACAACGCGTTACCAGACTGCCCCGTCGATGCCATGAAACGAGAATCGGACAAGTCCGCCAGATCGTAGATGGCACGCAGGCTCGCCGCATGGGTGTTTTCGAATGGCGCGTTCTCGTCGCGCAGGCTGTGGCGTCCGACATCGACCGTATAGGTATCGCCACCCGTGCGCACCCGCACGTTGAACAGGCTGTTGAGGTACGGCACCTTGCCGAACGGCTTGTGTTCGGAGCGCGCCGTATGCGCCTTGCCCCAGCGCCACTTGCCCGCATCGTCGCCATACCGGCGATCCAGGTCGGCGATGGCGCGTTGCCATGCCACGCCGATCGCATCCGCACAGGTCTCCCGCGTGGTGGTGCGTGTGTTGTCGCACCAGAACGCGCCAAGGCCAGTGGGATCGCGCAGCGCGTTCATCATCGGCTGCTGCACGTTACGCTGCTCCCAGAGCTTGCCGAACAGCGGATCGCCCACCTTGTCCTCGAACAGGACGCGCGACAGTTCACGCAGCCATGCAGTGGCCACCAGCGGCTCTGCGCGGTCGGCGGCCATCGTGGCATCCCACTTGCGCAGGGCGTCGAGCAGATCGCGCTGGCGGGCGGGCAGCGATTTGTCGCTGGCTACTGGTGCGGCCAGCAGCAACGGCAGCGCGTCGCGCACGGCCAGCGACAGTACATCTTTCTGGATCGCGCCGAAGGATTCCGGCGTATGGCGCGGCGTGGCATCGAGCAACGTCTGGATGCGCTGGGCACGATATGGCACGGTCCATTCGCTGGTAATGAAGTGCGGATAGTTGTCGTCGACAATCTTCTGATTGGCCGTGACGATCATCCCGTTGGGCGGGTTAAAACGCTGCGGCAGTTCCTCGAACGGGATGAAGCCCTGCCAGTCGTAGCGCGCGTCCCAGCCCGGTGCCGGCGCCAGCCCCATCAGGTCGTTGTCCGCGCGGCGGATCGGCACCAGCCCTGGCGCGATAAAGCCGATATTGCCGTCGACATCGGCATAGACCATGTTCTGCTGCGGCGCGTGGAAGTCGCGCAGCGCGGTAGTGAAGCTTTTCCAGTCCGTCGCCATCCCCATGCGCAGGCTGGCCTGGAAAGTCTTGTCGTCGGGCCGCAGCGCGGTCCACTGGAAGGCGACCACATACCGCTCGCCCAGCGGCTTGGCCGCCGCGCGGATCGGCTCGGCCACATCGGACATGACCGGGCCATGGCGGGTGGTGCGCACCTGCATCGAGACATCCGACTCGCCCTTCACACGGATGGTCTCGGTGCGGGTCACAAACTCGGCCCAGCCATCCGGCGTCTGATAGCGCTTGGAATTGGCCGGGTCGATCCGTTCGATGAACAGGTCCTGCACATCGGGCGCCGTGTTCGTGAATCCCCACGCGATGCGTTTGTTGTGGCCCAGCACCACGAGCGGCGCGCCAGGCAACGTGGCGCCGGCCAGTTCGATCCCTGGCGCCTGGAGGTGCGCGAAGTACCAGAGCGCAGGCGCCTGCAGCCCCAGATGGGGATCGTTCGCCAGCAACGGCTTGCCGCTGCGCGTGTGCGCGCCCGATACCACCCAGTTGTTCGATCCCATGCCCTCCACATAGCCAGACGGGGCACGCTCCATCACCTGTGCCATGGCCGTGGCCACCGGGGCCAGGTGGCGATAGAAGTTGGCGTAGTCCATCGTCCGCACGGGCTTGTCGCCGGGATACGGTGCCAGGAGCTCGGCAATCCGCGAGGTGGGCAACTGCTGGGCCAACCCCATGCGCAACACTTCCTGCGACCAGTTGCCGCCGAGATCCCAGGCCATCATGGTCTGCCAGCCAAGGGTATCCACAGGCTCCCAGTGTTCGGGCTTGGTGCCGAGGATCAGGAATTCGGGGGGCAACGCCGATTTGCGCGTGTCGATGAACGCGTTCACGCCATCGGCGTAAGCCTGCAGCACGGCGCGGGTCTCGGGCGAGGCGCGCGCGTAGACCTCCTCCGCATTGCGCCGCACACCCAGCGTGCGCAGGAACCGGTCATTGTCGAGCGCTTTCGGTCCGAGGATTTCCGCGAGCCGGCCCGCCACGATGCGCTTGTTCATCTGCATCTGCCACAGGCGATCCTGGGCATGGACATAACCCAGCGCGTAATAGGCATCGAGCGCGTTGGCCGCCTGGATATGCGGCACGGCGTTGCGGTCGCGCACCACCACCACGCGGTCCCGCAGGCCGGAGAGTTGCAGCGTGCCAGCCGTATCCGGCTGCGACGCCTGGCGATACCAGATATAGGCGCCGATGCCGCCGGTGACGGTCAGCAACAACACGCACAGCAACAACCAGCCCAGCCTCTTGAACCAGCGCATCGGACCATCTCCCCCTTTGGAAACCCGCAAGCATCGCAGATTTCCGTCGATACAAAAATGCCCGGGCAGGCCGGGCATCGAGATTTCAGATCGGAATTTTCACGGTATCCGCTCGGATGCCGCTCAGGCAGGCTTCTTCAGTTGAAGCGACTTGTATTCGAGGAATTCCTCCAGTCCGAACTTGCCGCCTTCGCGTCCGTTACCCGATTGCTTGAACCCGCCGAACGGCGCGTTCATGTTGAACGGACCGCCGTTGATATCCACCTGTCCGGTACGGATACGACGTGCAACCTTGATGGCCCGCGCCTCGTCGCCGGACCACACGCCGCCGCCCAGGCCATAGACGCTGTCGTTGGCGATGCGGATGGCGTCTTCCTCGGTGTCGTAGCAGATCACCGACAGCACCGGCCCGAAGATTTCCTCCTGCGCCACCGTGGCGCGCGGATCGACATTGCCGAGCACGGTGGGCTTGACGTAGAAGCCACGGTCGAAGCCTTCCGGTGCGTCCGGTCCACCTGCCACCAGTTCCGCGCCCTCTTCCAGGCCACGCCGGATGTAGCTGGTCACGCGTCCCTTCTGCACATCGGAAATCAGGGGTCCGAGGCGGGTCGTCTCGGACATCGGATCGCCCAGCGTGAAGCCTTCCACGACCTTGGCCGCAATCGCCTTGACTTCGTCGTAGCGGGTACGCGGCACCAGCATGCGGGTATGGGCCGAGCAGGTCTGGCCCGAGTTCAGGAAGCAGGCGCTGATCGTACCCTTGACGGCCGATTGCAGGTCCGCATCGTCCAGGATGACCGATGCCGACTTGCCGCCCAGTTCCAGCGCCACGCGCTTGACCGATTGCGCGGCCAGTTCGGACACGCGCTTGCCGGCGCGGGTTGAGCCGGTAAACGACACCATGTCCACTTCGGGATGGCTGGCCAGTACCTCGCCCACCACCGGGCCGAAGCCGGTGACAAGGTTGAACACGCCAGGCGGCAGGCCGGCGGCTTCGATCACCTCGGCCAGCACGAATGCATTCAGCGGCGCCACTTCCGATGGCTTGAGCACCACGGTGCAGCCTGCGGCCAGCGCGGGTGCCACTTTCAGCGTGATCTGGTTCAGGGGGTAGTTCCACGGCGTAATCGCCGCCACCACGCCTACCGGTTCACGGACGACCAGCGAATTGCCAACCTGCTCCTCGAACGCAAAATTCTCCAGCAGCGTGGCGGCCTGGCCCCAGTTGTAGACGGGGCCGCCTACTTGAATCGCGCGGGCCAGCTTGATCGGCATGCCCACTTCGCCGGCGATCAGCTGCGCCAGTTCCTCGGTGCGGTCCTTCAGGCCCTCTGCGATCTTGCGGATATAACCGGCGCGGACGGCCGGCGAGGTGTTCGACCAGCCATCGAATGCCGCGCGGGCGGCGGCGATGGCGTCTTCGGCATCACGGGCATGGCCTTCGGGGATGGTCCCCATGACAGCCTCGGTGGCCGAATGGATGACTTCGATACTTCCCGTGCCGTGCGGAGCGACCCACTTGCCGTTGATAAACACTTTGTCTCGTTGTTGCATGGCCACAGCCCTCGTTAGGTGAATCGGCGATTGCAATTTTTTTGTTACTTTTATGGTGCCCCACATTGTAGAGCGGTTTCCTGTTATGGAATTCTTGCGGTTCCAACAGTCTCACCGTACAGGTGGCGATAATCGGCCGCGCACCATTCTTCCGAGGGGCCTCGCCGCGGGCGGCCGAATCATAAAAAAGGAGCGAGACATGGTCGACCCGATCTATCAAAAGACGGAAGCAGGTCAGGAGGAAATTCGTACCCGCGCCCGCAAGCTGGACCAGAAGTTGCGCGCGCTGTTGCTGATCGTGAACGGGGAACGCAGCAGATCGGCGCTATTGGCGCAAGTCAGCGGCATGGGCGTGAGCGACGCAGCGCTCGACACCCTGCTCTCCCAGGGACTCATCGTGCCGATCCCGGAACCCGTCAACGCAGCGCCACCGCCTCGCGCCGGCAAGCCTGAACCGGCCCGCACCCGGCCGGAAACCAACCTCTTCGCCGCGTACTCGGGATTCAATTCGGCTGACGGCAAGGGCATCGACGACCGCTTCGACGTCCTTGCCGATACCACCATCGCCCCGGCGATGACTCCCGCACCGCCTGCGCCAGTCGCTCTTGCCGGGGCCGACAACTACCAGCGGCTCTACCACTTCTTCACGGATGTGATCGGCAATCACCTCGGACTGCGCGGGTACGTCATGCAGGTCAAGGTCGAAAAAGCCTCCACCATCGTCGAACTGGCGGCATTGCGCGATGTGTTGGGTACCGCGCTGCAGAAAGCCAAAGGCGACATCACGGCCCACGCGATCATCGACCAGCTCGATGATCTGCTGGCGGAGATGGGGGTGGCTCCGGCACGGTGAGCCGCTATGCGTTCCCCTCTCCCGCTTGCGGGAGGGGGGAACTCACCGCCGGCGTCGCCGGCATCCCCACCGTGTACCAATCCACCTTCCGCGTGACCGCCATGATGATCATCAGCGTCACGAACAGCAGCGCGGTGCCGAGCACGAGGGCGTTGTCTTCCGAGACCAGCAGGCCGTAGAGCGCGCCGTATAGCGTGGTCAGGAGCGCCGCGAAGCCGAGGCCGCGTTGCCAGCTGCGCAGCACGAATGTCAGGTAGAAGCCTAGCAGTCCGATACAGGCGGCGCTGGCGATGATGTACGCCACCACGAAGTCCACATGTTCCGAGAGGCTGACCAGCAGCAGGAAGAACATCGCCAGGGCCAGGCCCGCCAGCAGGTACTGGATGGGGTGGATGCGCAGCGTCTTGACCAGTTCGAACAGGTAGAGTCCGGCGAACGTCAGCAGCACGAAAAGCAGGCCGTACTTCACGGCGCGTTCGGCCTGCACGTAGATGTTCACCGGCTCCATCAGCGTGACCGATGCCGACTGCAAGTGGCTCACGTCTTGCGACGACGCCAACTGTTCCCGCACTCGGGTATTGAACGAGGTAATCGACCAGTCCGCGCGGAAGCCGTCCGTGGACACCGTTCGCTGGCGCGGCAGGAAGTCGCCATCGAAGCTGGGGTGCGGCCACGGCGACTGCATGCTGAACTGGTTCAGGCCTGCCACTGGCGTGAAGGCCATCGAGCGGGCGCCGAGCACCGAAAGCTTCATCGAGAACGGCACGATGCGCGCATCGGCCGGCTTGCCCGCCATGCCGCTGGCATCGATACGCGCATGCAGGCCCTGCGGCAGGCTGGACAGCCGCGTGCCCTGCAGCATTTTCAGCGCCGCGCCGCCGAGTTCGATCACCGGCTCCGACACCAGACCCCGCATATCGGCCACGCCCACCATCACATAGGGCTGGCCCATGTCGAAGCGCACGTGGTTCGTCGATTTCGTCAGATCCACGGTCGACTTGGGATCGGGCAGTTCGATGGTCCCGTTCAGGTCGCTGGCAGTCTCATAGACGATGGTCTTGTGAATGCCACGGTAGCGTTCGCTGGGCGTGACCACGGTCCGCACTTGCAGCGTCTTGGGGAAGATCAGGATCTGGCGCGATTCCTCGCGATAGGTGGTGGCCGGTTTGAAGGTGGCGGGCGCTTGCGGTGCCGTCCGATCGACCGCAGGCGGATCGGCGATGACTTCCTTGAAGGGCACCACGATGATCGGACCCGTCAGGGTCTGCGGACCAGCATAACTCTGCCAGATACTGCGCTCGGCTTCATCGCGATAGGCACCACGCTCGCGCACGATGCCGAGCACCATTTGCAGGGCGATCCAGAGCAGCAGGATCACGCCGCCAATCATCAGAATGCGGAAAATCAGAGGTTTGTTCATGGACGTCTTGAGGTGTCGAGTGGACATGCCGCAAGACTAGCCAGCGTCTGTGGGCGCGCCGAGGGCCCGATGTGAAACGTCTGTGAAGCGCCGGTGAAGCCTCTTGCCGCGTTCAGCCCGACACGGGCAGTGTCAGGACCGCACTCGCCCCACCGCCGAGCCGATTCCCCACGGTCACCTCGCCACCGTGCAGGTGCGCCACCTCGCGCACCATGCACAATCCAAGCCCCGTACTGCGATCGCCACCGGGACGCGGCAGCGAATAGAACCGCTCGAACAATCGTCCCGTCGCGTAATCAGGAATCCCGGGGCCGCGATCCTCGACCCGGATCACGACGCCATCCTGTTGCGATGCCGATTCGAGAGCGATATCGATGACCGAGCCAGACGGCGCAAAATCCAGTGCGTTTTCGAGAAGGTTAACGATGGCCTGTCGCAACAGAAACGCATCGCCGGTCACGGCAGGGATTGAATGTGCAGGCGGCTGCCAGCGCAGCTGTACATTGCGTTGCCGCGCGCGAGGTTCCAGCGACTGCACGATCTGCGCGATGTCGTCGGCCAGCGGCACCGGCTCGCGGTTTTCAAGCCGCTGCCGCTGCTCCACTTCGGCGAGCGCGAGCAACTTGCGGATTAGCTGGTCGAGCCGCTGCGACTGGCTGCGGATATTGCCAAGAAACCGCGCGCGATCGGCGGCAGGCATATCTTCCTGCAGCAGTTCAGCCGCCCCGCCGATGGCGGCCAGGGGACTTTTCATCTCGTGCGTCAGCGTGTGGATGTAGTGCTCCACGTATTGCTTGTCTTCGAGCCGCAAACGCATGGTCTCCACAGCGCGACCCAGTTCGGCCAGTTCGCTCGCGCCGCGCAGCGGCATCGCGGCACGCTCGCCAGCGGCCACCGCGCGCGCGTAGCGCTGCAGCTTGCGCAGGCCGAACACAAGCCACAGGGTGCAGCCCACGCCAATCACCGCCGCGCCGCCAATCAGCAACATCCCATACGTGAGGATCTTGCCCTGGCTGCGCGCGATAAACGGCGCCATGGACTGATTCGGCTTGGCCACGGTCAGCGCGCCGACAATCGCATCGCCATCGCGGATCGGCGCCGCCACGTACATGATGGTGCTGGTCTCGTCGTTTGGGTCGGACCGCGTGCTGCGCGCGCCGTACTTGCCCTGGAGCGTCAGATAGACATCGTTCCAGCGCGAGTAGTCGGCACCGATATCGGTCCCGGTAGAATCAAAGCGGACAATGCCCTGCGCGTCGGTGATGTAGATGCGATAGCCGATGACGTCCTTGTGCAGGCCCCAGACGCTGGCATCGACGGGACTCTCACGCAAGTTCTCCAGCCGCCTGGCGAAGTTGCCGTCGGCAACGTGGCCGCTCTTGAAGTCGTCCGCAGCAAGCACCGCCAGTACGTTGGCGGTATCGACGAGCGTATCTTCCATGGCCTGCCGCACGCCCGGCTTCACCTCCTGCACGAACACGCGCAGCGTCAGGAACGCCGCCAGCCCCACAATCAGGAAGAAGCCAAAGAAGATGCGCAGGCCGATATGCATGGCGGGAAGGTCGGAGTTCGCTCAGGTTTCGAGCGAGTAGCCCATGCCGCGATGGGTGCGGATCGGGTCGGCACCCGGATCGATTTCGCGAAGCTTGGCGCGCAGCGTCTTGACGTGTGTGTCGACGGTGCGGTCGACGGTATCGAGCGCATCGTGCCAGACCAGATCCATCAGTTGCGGCCGTGCATAGATGCGACCGGGGTGCTGCACCAGCACGGCGAGCAGCCGGTATTCGTAACGGGTCAGGTCAAGCCATCGGCCCCGCCACGCCATCCGCGCGCCATCGGAATCGTGATGGAAGCCGTCAGGAAGAACCGGCGCCGCAGCCACGGGCGCTGACGCCACCGCCCCGCGTGCCCGGCGCAGGATCACGCGCACCCGGGCCGCCAGTTCGCGCGGCGAAAATGGCTTGACCACGTAGTCATCGGCACCGATCTCCAGGCCGACGATGCGGTCGATCTCTTCGTGGCGAGCCGTGAGGAAGATGACCGGCACATCCGAGAAGGTGCGCAGTGTGCGGCAGATCTCGAAGCCGTTGATGTCAGGCAGGCCCACATCGAGGATCACGAGGTCAGGTCGTTCGGCACGCAGCCGGTCGAGCGCCTCGCCGCCCAGCACGCAATGCGTGGCCTGCATGCCGTCGGTGCGCAGGGCATACAGAATGGTGTCGGCAATCGCGGATTCGTCTTCGACGACGAGAATGGCTGGCGGCTTCATCGCCGCATTATCCGCCATCGCGCGACGGTTCGGGCACATCAAGCAGATATCGGAGGCGACGCAGAAAGGCGTCGAGGTCAAGCGGACGGCGACGGTGCATGGCAGAACTCCTTTTGAGTTGGAG
>NZ_SCMX01000133.1 GCF_005503625.1 Cupriavidus sp. 2SB
TGAACTCTTCCGTAAAGCCCTTGCGTGCCATTTTTCACCTCTCCAGTTGACTCGAAGTCTACCTTTTGAGGTGTCCAGGTTTATTGGACCACTACACCCCGCCCCTCTCCCGCTCGCGGGAGAGGGGAGAAAGCTGTCGCGGCTATCTCACGAACTCTGAATCCCGCGCTTGCGAATGAAATCACCCCAGACCTTCGATTCCGAGGCCGCGCGCTGCTTGATTTGCGCGGGGCTGCCCACCACCGGATAGAGATACAGTGCCGACAGCTTGGCCTTGACCTGCGGATCGGCCAGCGCGGCCTGCACCGCCGCATTGAGCTTCGCAACGGTCTTCGCATCCAGCCCTGCCGGCCCCACCAGCGCGTACCAGCTCGGCATCAGCGGCACATCGATCCCCGCTTCCTTCACAGTCGGCACGTTCGGCAATTCCTTCACACGGTTCTGGCCGATGATCATGACCGGCACCACGGTGCCGCCCGTCACCTGCGGCAATGCCGCGCCCAGCACGCTGACCATGGCATCCACTTCGCCCGCCACCACGCCGGTCAGCGCCGGACCCGAACCCTTGTAGGCCACGTGCGTCATCTTCAAGCCGAGCTTGTCAGCCACGACTTCCATCGCCAGGTGCGTGGAGTTGCCCACACCGGCACTGCTGAAGGAGAGGCCACCAGGCTTGGTCTTGGCCTTGTCGATGAAGCTCTGCACAGACGTGATGCCGCTGGCTTTGCTGGCCAGCAGCACGAACGGCGTATCGACCACGGGCGAGATGAAGGTGTAGTCCTTCTGCGGATCGTACGGCAGCGTGGCGTACAGGTGCGGGTTGAAACTGAGCTGCGACACGCCGGTCAGCAGGACGGTGTAGCCATCGGGCTGCGCCTTGGCCACCGTGCTCATGGCAACGATGCCGTTGGCACCGGGGCGGTTGTCGACCACGATCGACTGGCCGAGGTCCTGCGACAGCCGTTCGCCGAGCAGGCGGGCCACCACGTCGCCGCCAGAGCCGGCGGACTGCGGCACGATCATGCGGATCGGCCGGTTGGGAAAGGATTCGTCCGCGTGGGCGGCGCCATGACTCAACACGGCCAGCAGGGTGAAAGCGGAAGCCATCAAACGTCGGTACATCAACAATCTCCAATCGAAGCAACAACAGCAGTCCATGAAAATTTCATGTCGATGGTATGGATCTGCGCGGCGATTCACCAATACGGTTTGCCGATGCCAACATAGGCAAGGGCTATGCCCCAGTGCATGCGCGAGGTTTGCGCGCAAACATGGGGCACGAAGCACTATTGCAATGCAACATCATCGCTGGCGTGCGCGTTGACCGTGCACGCGCCCGCGCGGTTGCGCGCCGCAGCGCACGGGTCATAGGGCACACCTATGGCCAGATCGGAATTTCGTCTTTCCGCAGGCAACGGGTGGCTCCTTACCATGGCAGCGTTCCCTCTGCGCACTTCTTGCCCCCTAAAAAACGATGTCCGATCTCGATACCCGTGGCAACGCGTGGCTGACGTCCCCGTCCGCCTATCTTGCCAGCCGCCCGTCCCGCTTCGCCGTCCCCGCACAGCCGTTCTCGCAATACCTGCCGATGCGCGATGGCTGCCGCCTCGCTGCCGACATCTATCTGCCGCAGTCGATGGCCGGTTCCGTCGTGCCCGAGCGCGTACCGGCCGTGGTCATCTTCACGCCGTATTACCGTCGATTCCGTCTAACGGGCGCCGGTGCCGAGCCCAGCCCCAATGCGGCCAAGTATCGCGATGCCTTCGTACCAAAAGGCTATGCCGTGGTCGTGGTGGATGTGCGCGGCACGGGCGCGAGCTTTGGCACGCGCGATGCGTTGCGCTCCCCCACCGAGCGCGACGACTACTACGAAGTGGCCGAATGGATTGCCAACCAGCCGTGGTCGAGCGGCAAGATCGGCTCGACGGGTATCTCGTACCTGGGTGCCGCCGCGTGTTTCCTTGCGAGCACGGGACACCCCGCCGTCAAGGCCATCGCCCCACTGTTCTCGGTGTCGGACATCTACAGCGAACAGCTCTATCCGGGCGGCATGCTGTCGAAGGTATGGGTGGAGGCGTACGACGAACTGATGCTCGCGCTGGATCAGGACCGCCGCGACCTCGTAGCTGGCTTTCCGTACTTCAACGACCCGCGCTTTGCTGGCCCCGAGCGCGTGGATGAAGACACCGATGGCGCGCTGGTGCAGACTGCGGTCGCCGAGCATCGCAACAACTTCACGCTGGCGGATCTGGCGCCCGAGTTCGCGTATCGCGACGGGGCGGCCTTCCACGATCCCTCGCTCGATTCCGGTAGCTGCAGCCCGTATCGCTATCTCGATGGCATCGCGTCCGACGTCGCGGTCTATTCGATCTCGGGCTGGTATGACGGTGGCGGCTACGCCAATGGCGCGATCACGCGGTTCCTGTCGCTGCCGTCGCACGACAGCCGCCTGCTGCTGGGTCCATGGGATCACGGCGCGCGCACGAACGTATCGCCGTGGCGTGCGCAGCCTTCGTCCGAATTCCCGCTGCTGGCCGAGGTGCTGCGCTTCTTCGATCATCATCTGCTGGACCTTCCCACCGGCCTCGATCGCGAGGCACGCGTGCACTACCACAGCATCCACGACAACCAGTGGAAACCGGCCGATGCGTGGCCACCCGCTCCGGGCAACACGCGACTCTACCTGAACGACGAGGCTGTGCTCTCGACTCGCGCACAGGCAGAAACCACCGCGCTTTCCACGCAGGTGAGCTTCGACTGGACCACCGGCCGCCAGACGCGCTACGAGCGGCTGGGTGCGGCCAATATCGAGGACTACTACGCGGACTGGCACCAGCACGAAGCCGCGCTGCCGCACTTCGATTCCGCGCCACTCTCCGCGCCGATGGCCATTGCCGGGCACGTGATCGCGCATCTCGATGTGGCATCGTCCCAGCCCGACGCCGCAGTGTTCGTCTATCTCTCGGAGGTCGAAGCGAGCGGCACGGTGCGCTATATCACCGAAGGCATGCTGCGCGCCTCGCATCGCAAGGAAGAGCCCTGCCCCGCCGGGTACCGCACCACGTGGCCCTATCGTGCGCACCGCAAGGCCGATGCCGAGCGGCTGACGCCGGGGTGCGCCGTGCCGCTGACGTTTGCGCTGCTGCCGATCGCGTGGACCTTGGCCGAAGGTAGTCGCCTGCGTGTATCCATCGCCGGTGCGGATCGCGGTCATTTTCCGCAGGTGCCGCATGGCCGACCGCCACAACTGACGTTGACGCTGGGCGGCGAGCGCGGCTGCATGATCGAGGTTCCTGTCGCAGATCCTGCTGCGGCGCGCTAGCCGTGCGAGTGCCCGGCCTGCACGCAAGGTGCTAGAGTCGGGCATCTCCCAACCGTCAGGCACCGCCATGGATTTCCGGCAGCTTCGCTATTTCGCGCGCATCGTCGAACTCGAAAGCATCACCGCTGCAGCCGATGCGCTGCATATCGCGCAGCCCTCGTTAAGCCAGCACGTGGTCAACCTCGAAGCGGAACTCGACGCCAAGCTGCTGGTGCGCGGCCCCTTCGGTGCACGGCCCACCGAGACCGGACAGATCCTGTATCGCCACGCCAAGATGGTGTTGCGCCAGATGGAAGAAGCGCACGCCGCCGTGCGCCACGGACGCGATGTGCCCTCTGGCCACGTGCGCGTGGGGCTGCCGACGAGCACCTCGCGCGTGCTGGCCGTGCCGTTGCTGCAACTGGTGACGGCCAACGTGCCCGATGTCACCGTGGAAATCGTCGAAGGCAGCAGCGCCGACCTGGCCGAGCTCGTCACCGCGCAGAAGCTCGATCTCTGCATCGCCATGGACGCGCAGCAGCGTCCCAACATGCACCTGATTCCCTTGCTCGATGAAGACCTCATGGCGGTGGGACCCGCCGCCAGCGGTCACGGCAACCAGCCGCTCACGCTGGCCGAGGTAGCCGCGCTGCCATTGCTGCTGCCCAGCTTTCCCAACTCCGTGCGCGTGCTGACCGACCGCGCATTCGTGGCCGCCAACCTCGAACTGCATCTCGTCGCCGAGACCAGTGCCGTCTCCGTCCTGCTCTCTGCCGTGAACGCCGGCATGGGCTGGACGA
The DNA here is from genome assembly GCF_005503625.1 of Cupriavidus sp. 2SB. Lineage (GTDB taxonomy): Bacteria > Pseudomonadota > Gammaproteobacteria > Burkholderiales > Burkholderiaceae > Cupriavidus. The sequence continues at coordinate 4,102 of NZ_SCMX01000133.1, forward strand.
TCTTGCCGTGGAGCGCACTGGCCAACGAGGCACCCGGCGCATTCGTGTGCGTACCGATTTCCGATTCCACGCTCTCGCGTCGCGTGTTTCTCTGCGTGGCGGGTGCTGCACGGCTGAGCCTGGCCTGCAAGACAGTAGAGGCGGCGATACTGCAGTTGATCGTGGATGCGATCGATAGCGGCGCGTGGCAGGGGGTAGCGGCGTTGGGCAGTTTGAAGGGGCAGGCGGAGTAGCTTTTTTCCTTTCGGTTTTCTCCCCTCTCCTGCACGCGGGAGCGGGGAGAAACCAGCAGTGATTCAACGACAGCCCCGCTTTCTGCGTCGCACAAATGGCGTGCCGCTAACACGCCAGAAGACCCTTGCCGCACACCCGATACGGCCATCGTGCGAAGAAAAAAGGACTCTCGAAATCGAGGAATTGCCGCTCTGGCGGGTGCACATACTTCGGGCCAGCAACACACGTTGTTCGCTACTTTCCAAAGTCTTGTTATCCCGTGTATCCAGAAGGAAGTCCCATGCCATTCTCCCGCTCCATCCGTTCCGCGATCACCACCATCGCCGCCCTCGCCGCCGTTTCCGTCGCTGGCCTTGTTCATGCCGCGCAGCCCCCCGCCCATCCCACGCCCGTGAAGAACGTGGTGCTCGTCCACGGCCTGTATGCCGATGGCTCCAGTTGGGAGAAAGTGATTCCGCTGCTGCAGGCGCACGGGTTGCACGTCACCTCGGTGCAGAACCCGACCACCTCGCTCGATGCCGATGTGGACGCCGTCAAGCGTGCCATCGCCCAGCAGGACGGCCCGACAGTACTCGTTGGCCACTCCTATGCCGGCATGGTCATCACGCAGGCCGGCGATGATCCGAAGGTCTCGGGCCTCGTCTATATCGCGGCGCGTGCGCCCGATGCTGGCGAGGACTACCCCGCACTGACCCGCAAGTTCCCTGCCGCACCGGCCTCCGCTGGCCTGCAATGGTTCGACAACTACGGCAAGCTCTCCGAGCAGGCGTTCGTCAGCGACTTCGCCGGTGACCTGCCGCCGAAGGAGGCGCTTGCGTACTATGCCGTGCAGCAGCCCATGGGCCGCGCCATCACCATGGCCAAGACCACGGTGGCCGCGTGGCGTGACAAGCCCACGTGGTACGCCGTGTCGACCGAAGACCGCACGATCAATCCCGATCTGGAGCGCTTCATGGCCAAGCGGATGTCGGCGCGCACCATCGAACTGCCATCCAGCCATGTGTCGCTGATCTCGCATCCGCAGGAAGTGGCGAACCTGATTCTCGACGCCGCAGGGCAATCGCACTGATCGCCTCACCCGGCCGGCCATCGCCGATGGCTGGCCGTTCCGTTCCGCTTTCCGTAAGGATCGTGGACGGTCCTTAATTGATGCCGCGTCCGCGGCACCCTATTGTCTCCCTACAACGAATCCATCGATGCCCGACCGAGGCATCGCCACACCGGAGACAACATGCCTGTTCCTTCCCGCCTGCGCCCGCCGCTGCACTAGCAGCGCCCTGCCCGCGCGGCGGCCACGTGCCGCCAGCCTTTCCTTTGCTGTTTCCGTCAGGCGCGCATCGCGTGCACGCCTGCGATGGAGTTCGCCATGTCGCAACACCTGATATCCATCACTGTGCTCGGACTGATGTTCGTGATTGCCACGGTGCTACCGGTCAACATGGGCGCACTGGCGTTCGTCGGCGCCTTTATCGTCGGTTCCTGGGTGGCCGCCATGCCGGCGAAAGCAATTCTCCTCGGCTTTCCCGCCGACCTGTTCCTGACCCTGGTGGGCATCACCTACCTGTTTGCCGTGGCGCAGAACAACGGCACCATCGACTGGCTGGTCAGGCTGGCCGTGCGCGCGGTGGGCGGACGCATCGCGGCCATTCCATGGATCATGTTCCTGATCGCGGCAACGCTGACTGCCGTGGGCGCGGTAAGCCCCGCCGCCGTGGCAATCATTGCGCCCATCGCACTCGGATTCGCGGCGCGCTACGGCATCAATCCGCTGATGATGGGCCTGATGGTGATCCACGGCGCGCAGGGCGGCGGCTTCTCCCCGATCAGCATCTATGGCGGCATTACCAACAAAATCGTGCAAAAAGCGGGGTTGCCGCTCAACGAGATGGCCACGGCGTTCGCCAGCTTCGGCGTCAACCTGGCCGTGGCTGCAGGTCTGTTCGTGGCCTTCGGCGGCCTGCGGTTGATGCGCAAGTCCGCGCCGGCAGTGGCCACTGCCACCTCGCCCGTTGGCGATGTGCTGACCATCGGTGCGCCGTTTGCGGCACGAACCATCCCCGCACAAGGCGCACAGATCTACGGCGATGCCGAGGCCGAAGCGGGAATGGAAGAGCGCAAGACCATGGACCGCGACAGCAATGCCCTGCTCGGCGGCGCCGGTGGGCAGGATGCCGACGCGCCGGCCGGTCTCTATCAATACCTCACCGTGTTCGGCCTGGTCGCCCTGGCGGTGCTCACGCTCTGGCTCAAGCTCGATATCGGCTTTGTCTCGCTGACCATTGCCGTGCTGCTGACGCTGATGGCGCCGGAGCAGCAGAAGCGCGCACTGGGCCAGGTGTCGTGGCCCGAGATCATGCTGATCGTTGGCGTCAGCACCTACGTGGGCGTGATGGACAAGATGGGTACGATCGATTTCGTGGGCCATAGCGTGGCAAACCTCACCTCCCCGCTCGTGGCCGCCTTGCTGCTGTGCTTTGTCGGTGCAGTCGTTTCGGCCTTTGCGTCTTCTACGGCAGTGCTGGGGTCACTGATTCCGCTGGCCGTGCCGTTCCTGCAGCAGGGTTCCGATGTCAGCGCCATCGGCTTTATCGCGGCGATGGCCGTGGCCTCGACCATCGTCGATGTCAGCCCGTTCTCCACCAATGGCGCGCTGGTGCTGGCCAACGCGCAGAACGTGGATCGGCAGGCGTTCTTCCGGAAACTGCTGATCTACGGCGCGGCGGTGACGGTGATTGCCCCGGTTGTGCTGTGGTTTGTCTTTGTGGTGCTGTAGACCTTTTTGTATCACCGAGTACGCCCCTGCCCGGCCATATACACGCCGATACAAAAGCCGTGGTCGGCAGACACATGGCGTGTGCGCCGGGTTCCTAGACTTCTCTCCAGGTTGTTACCACACACACAGGAGAGAAACATGTCGGAAAACTTCAGCTTGTCTCGTCGCGGTTTCTTCGGTACGGCAGCGGCCACGCTGGCCGCCGCCCAACTGGGTCTGTCCGAAGCCGCCCATGCGGATTCCGGCATCGTCAAGGCACCTGCGCTGCCGGCTACGCAGCCCGGCACGCACACCCGCTTCGAGACGATCAAGCAGGTCCGGGCCGGCGTGCTCGACGTAGGCTACGCTGAAGTTGGCCCGGCAAATGGCCCGGTGGCGCTGCTGCTGCACGGCTGGCCGTACGACATCCACGCCTTTGTTGACGTGGCACCACTGCTGGCCGAACGCGGCTACCGCGTGATCATCCCCTACCTGCGCGGCTATGGCAGCACGCGCTTCCTGTCGGCCAAGACGCCGCGCAACGGCGAACAGGCTGCCATTGCCGCCGACATGATCGACCTGATGGACGCCCTCAAGATCCAGACCGCCGTGGTGGCCGGCTTCGACTGGGGCGCGCGTACCGCCGACATCATGGCCGCCATCTGGCCGGATCGTTGCCGTGGCCTGGTCTCGGTCAGCGGTTACCTGATCGGCAGCCAGGCAGCCGGCGCGCAACCCCTGCCGCCGGAAGCCGAACTGCAGTGGTGGTACCAGTTCTACTTCGCCACCGAGCGCGGCGAGATCGGCTACAAGAAGTACACGCACGACTTTGCCAAGCTGATCTGGAAGCTGGCCTCGCCGAAGTGGGAATTCGACAACGCCACGTTCGACCGTAGCGCCGCCGCGCTGGATAACCCCGACCAGGTGGCCATCACGATCCACAACTATCGCTGGCGCATGGGCCTGGCGAAGGGCGAGGCACGCTTCAACGCGCTGGAAGACCGACTCGCCAAGGCACCGAACATCAGCATTCCGACCATCACGATGGAAGGCGATGCCAACGGCGCCCCGCATCCGAAGCCCAGCGCCTACGCCAGCAAGTTCACGGGCCGCTACGAGTTCCGCGAAATCACTGGCGGCATCGGCCACAACCTGCCACAGGAAGCGCCCACCGCGTTTGCGCAGGCCGTGCTCGACGTGGACAAGAAGTAAGGAGGCCAACATGTCGATGCGCCGGATGTTGTTGCTCGTGACCATGGCGCTGTCCGCGCTGGCTTCGGAACTGGGCGGTGCCGGTCATCGGTGTGTGTTCAATGCCATGCCGGGCCAGACGCGCCCGCGCAAGGAAGACGACAAGCCGTCATGAGTTGATGGTGGTGGTAGTGGTAGTGGTAGTGGTGATGGTGATGGTGGTGATGCCGGCGGCGGCGAGAGGAAAGCTCGCCGTCGCCAGTATTGCCGTCAGCGGCCCGCTGTCCTGACCTTCAGCGCTTGCACGCCGCGCAGGTTGTTGCGGCGGTGCCAGGCGAGTTGTTCGAGATCCACCGGCCTGAGGTCCGGAAAGCGCCCCAGCAAGGCGCGAATCGCCACTTCGATTTCCATCATGGCGAGGCGTGCGCCCAGGCAATAGTGAATACCACCGCCGAAGCCCAGCGCCGCCGTGGCATCGCGTTCGATATCGAGGCGGTCCGGATCGGCAAACACGGCGGGATCGCGATTGGCCGCGCCCAGCAGCATGAAGACGATACTGCCGCGCGGCACATGCGCGCCGCCAGCTTCCACGTCTTCCATCGCCGTACGCACCACCATCTGCACGGCGCCATCGTGGCGCATGCACTCGACCACCGCGTTGCGTACGAGCGATGCGTCCGTACGCAGGCGCTGCAACTGGTCCGGATTGCGGAACAGCGCAATCATCGTGTTGCCAATCATGTTCGACGTGGTTTCGTGGCCCGCTACAAACAGCAGGATCACGTTCGAAACAATCTCGTCCACGCTCAGTGTCGTACCGTCTTCCTCCGCGGCGACCAGTGCGGAAATCAGGTCGTCACCCGGATGCGCGCGCCGTTGTGCCACCACATCGCGGAAATGCGCCTCCAGCACCAGCGCCGCTTCATCGGCCAGCGCGAGCTGGTCGGCATCGAGCGGTGCCAGATCGAGCGCCGACGCCAGCCGCGCGGCGTGTGCGCCCAGGCGTTCGCCGTGCTCCAGCGGAATATCGAGCATGCGGCAGATGATCTCCACCGGCAACGGGAGCGCAAAATCCGCCACGATGTCGAACTCGGCCTGCGGCCCGATGCGATCCAGCAGTCGCTGCGTGGTGGCGGCAACGATCTGTCGCATGGCTTCCACCTGCCGCTGGTTGAACGCCTGCATCAGCAGCGCCCGCAGCCGCGTATGCGCGGGCGGATTCATCATCAGAAAGGTGCGGCTCAACGCCTGGAACACCGGCTGCTGCGTGGCGGCCTCGCCGTAGCGCGCCTGCACGCTCTGCAGATACGTCTTGCCCATGCGCCGGTCACGCAGCAGTGCGTCGATCACGGCATGGCGGCCCGTTACGAATACATTCGGACCAAGCGGCAGCAGCGGCCCGGCCTGGCGAATCTGTTCATACAGCGGATAAGGATTCTCGAAGAAAGCGGGGGAGGAAAACGACTGCAGATTCATGAGGGGAGATCGCGCATTGTTCTTGTTCGATCCGCGTTATATCAGCCACCCCTGCCTGCTTCCATGCAGGCTTTGTATCGTAGTGTGTCTGGCAGGGCCCAAGATACATGAGGATGCGGACGGTTTCGAATGGTTGCAAATTTGGAGCCATCCCTGTGTTTGCACCCTCTCCCGCTTGCGGGAGAGGGGCGGGGGAGAGGGTCAGCGGTGAATATTGCGATGCGGTCGGCAAGCAGAACCTCCAGCCCTCTCCCCCAACCCCTCTCC
>NZ_SCMX01000134.1 GCF_005503625.1 Cupriavidus sp. 2SB
CGGCAACGACGTGACAGGTTCCACAAGCTTTGTATGGTCGAGCTCGAACGGCGCTGTGGCGGCCGTGGCCAATGGCACGGTGCCAGGCAGCGTCCTGGTGACGGGCATTGCCACGGGCACCGCGTCGATCAATGTGGTGGCTACCGTGACGGGCGCTGGCGGCGCTACCACGACGTTGCCGCTCACCACGGCGACGATCACCGTCGTGGCACCGGGCGTGAAAACCTACAGCCTGGCACTGCCGTATCCGGTGTTGTCGATGACCAACGGCCAGGTGCTGCCGGTGACGGCCTCGCTGATCGACAGCGACGGCGCGGATCGCTCGTCGGCCGGCATCGGCTGGACGTGGCGCAGCAGCACGGCAGCGGTGACGGTAACAGGCGCGGCCAACGTCGGTACGTTGACCGGCGTGAACAGTAGCGACAATGCGGCGCAATCGGTGGTCAGCGTCCAGGTGACCACGCCCGATGGCAACACGCTGACCGGCGCTTTCCTGGTGTCGGTGTTCAAGACCACCGTGCAGACGTACCGGCTGGTGCTGTCGCAGTACGGCCAGCAGATCAACGCGCTGAACGTGCTCAACGGCTATCCGCAGCAGTACAACTCACAGGTGGTGCGCAACGACAATACGGATTCCACGGCGGACTTCACCGGCCTGTGGACCATCACCACCACCTCGCCCTCGCTGGCAGCGCTGATCAACGGCACCACGCACGTCACCACGGTGACCACGAGCCGGCCGAACGGGTCGCTGCCGCTGCAGAGTGTGCTCTCGGAAATGGCTAGCAGCCTGACGCTGTCCGCCAAGCCACGCGCCTCGCTGCTGGTCACCGAGACCCCGAAGTGGGCACTGGTCTATGACGGCCCGAACCCCCTGGTGGTGCCGGGCGGCGGCATCCCGGTGGCGGCACACGTCATGGAGCGTGGCATCGACAACGGCATCATGAACTGCAATGGCACCTGGGCCTGGAGCGTGGTGAGCGGCCCGGTTACGCTGACGCCGGCATTGACGGACAACTCGCGCAACATCGTGCCGACTGGCTCGGGACCGTTTATGCTCAAGGCCACCTGCACGGCCGGCACCGACACGCCGGTCTCGCTGATGATTCCGGGGACTGCGCAGTAGTTGGATTCTGCCCTCCTAGTCTGGCTCCCCTCTCCCACACCGTGGGAGAGGGGTTGGGGGTGAGGGTCGGAGGGTCTGCTTGCCGACCAGATGGCAATTTCACCGCCTGCCCTCACCCCCGCCCCTCTCCCGCAAGCGGGAGAGGGGAGAAACCCAACGCGATAAAAAGCGTACCCGTTTCTGCGTGCCGGATTTTCTCGGCGATCCAAACCAAAACGGCGACCCCGAGGTCGCCGTTCTTGTTTTCCGTTTGGATATCGGATCAGGTCTTTCGTACGAAACGTATGACCTGTTCGTCACTAGCCTTGCCGCCGGCCGATGAACCCGAGCCGCCCGAGGTATTCGAGCCGCACGTATTGCATCCGCTGCTCGTCTCGCATCCGGATGCGCAGCCCGCCGCCTGCGTGGGCGAGAGCCGGCGGGCCAGCCAGCCGCGCCAGCCCGGTGCCGACGCGCCCCCTAGTGCCGCGGCCAGGCTGGCCTTGGTGCGCTCGCGCGTGCGGGGCATGTATCGGCCCGCCACATGCACGGCACAGGCCAGCACGATCAGGGGGACCACGATGGTTTCAAAGGCGTGATAGAGCGTCATGGCCGTTTGACCCGGTTGCGTGTTGCCAGTTTCCGTCGATTTAGCTGAATGCCAGCGCCACGCGGTACGTGACGAACGAGGCAAAGTAGGCCAGTCCGGTCAGATAGGCGGCCGAGACGGCCATCACCTTCCAGGAGTTGGTCTCGCGCTTGATCACGGCCAGCGTGGAGATGCATTGCGGGGCGAATACGTACCACGCCAGCAGCGACAGCGCCGTGGCCAGCGACCATTGCGCGGCGATCATCGGGGCCAGTTGAACGGACACGACCTCGTCGCTACCTGACAGCGCATATACCGTCGCCAGCGCGCCAACTGCCACTTCGCGTGCAGCCAGTCCCGGGACCAGTGCAATACAGATCTGCCAGTTAAAGCCGATCGGCGCGAACACATACTCCAGCGCACGGCCGATCATGCCGGCGAAGCTGTAGTCGATCGCAGGCTGGGTGGCGCCGTCCGGCGGCGACGGGAACGTGGCCAGGAACCACAGCAGAACCGTCAGCGTCAGGATCACCTTGCCCACGCGCGACAGGAAGATCCGGGCGCGCTCCCACAGGCCGATGGCGATATCGCGCGGATTCGGCACGCGGTACGACGGCAACTCCATCAGCAGCGGATGGTCGGTGCGGTCGCGGCGGAACCACTTGAGCACGTAGGCCACCACCAGCGCGCTGACGATACCGGCCACGTACAGGGCGAACAGGACCAGACCCTGCAGGTTGAACAGGCCGGCCACGGTGCGTTCCGGAATGAAGGCGCCGATCAGCAGCGCGTACACCGGCAGCCGCGCCGAGCAGGTCATCAGCGGCGCCACGAGGATCGTGGTCAGGCGGTCGCGCGGGTCCTGGATCGTGCGCGTGGCCATGATGCCGGGGATCGCGCAGGCGAAGCTTGACAGTAGCGGAATGAACGAGCGGCCCGACAGGCCGGCTCCCATCATCAGGCGGTCCAGCAGGAACGCGGCGCGCGGCAGGTAGCCCGACTCTTCCAGCGTGAGGATGAACAGGAAGAGGATCAGAATCTGCGGCAGGAACACGATCACGCTGCCCAGGCCCGCGATCATGCCGTCCACGAGCAGGCTCTTGAGCATGCCGTCGGGCATCATCGCGCCCACGACTTCGCCCAGCCAGTGCACACCGCCCTCGATACCGTCCATCATCGGCTCGGCCCACGAGAACACGGCCTGGAACATGAAGAACAGCAGCACGGCCAGGATGACGAGGCCGAACACGGGATGCAGGACCACACGGTCCACCGCATCGTCGATGCGTGCGGTGCGCGCGGGCATCGTCACGGCGGCGTCCAGCAGGCGCTTCACCTCGGCGTGGGTGTCGAGTTCGGACACGCTATCGAGAGGTTGGGCGGGCAGGGCCGGCGGCAGCGTTTCGTCGAACAGCCCCACCAGCGCGGCGGCGCCGTCGCGTTTGACCGCGACGGTCTGCACCACGGGCACGCCCAGCGCCTGAGACAGCGCTTCGCGGTCGATCAGGATGCCACGGCGTGCGGCGGAGTCGCTCATGTTGAGCACCACCACCATGGGCAGGCCCAGGCGGCGCAGTTCGAGCACGAACCGCAGGTGCAGGCGCAGGTTGGTGGCATCCACCACCGAGACCAGCAGGTCCGGACGCGGCTCGTCGGCCCGCTGGCCCATGCAGACCTCACGGGTGATGGCTTCGTCGAGGCTGGCGGAATGCAGGCTGTAGGCGCCCGGCAGGTCAAGGATGCGGACGGTGCGGCCGGCCGGCGACGTGAAGAAGCCTTCCTTGCGCTCCACCGTGACGCCAGCGTAGTTGGCTACCTTCTGACGGCTACCGGTCAGGCGGTTGAACAGTGCGGTCTTGCCGCAATTGGGGTTGCCGACCAGCGCAATGCGCAGGGCGGACGAATTCGGAGCTGCTGACATGATGGGCGAGAGATCCTGGCGGCGGACGGGCTGTGCAGGTGATCGGACGGTCTGGCGTTTCGGGCGTTCGGGCGGTCAGGCGATGCGCTGGGCCGCGTCGGAAGCTTCCTGGCTGGCAGGGGCGATGCTGGAGACCGAGGCGCTGGCCACTTCCACCGTAATGCGCGCGGCTTCGATACGGCGCAGGGCAAACCGGGTGTAGCCCACCTGGGCCACCATCGGGTCCTTGCCGAAAGGACCGAAGGCGATGATCTGCACGGTTTCGCCCGGTACGAATCCCAGATCGCGCAGACGTCGCGCCACGGGATCGTTCGGGGTGGTGTCATCCACCGATTTCACTGTGGCGACAGTTCGCCGGGGCAATTCAGACAACCGCATTGTGGGGTTCCAGTCCAGAGGGGGCGGAAGTGACCGCCGCACGCAGAGGAAAAAACAGGGGAATCCTGTTGCGCAAGTAAATAAAAATCGTTCTCGATTGTATAGCATCCGTACGATTTCCGCGCCGAAAGCCGTTCGTAAGCCATCCCTTGCGCGCAGATGACAGAAATTTCATGTTCGAACGGTGGTGGCAGGATGAATGGAACAAGAAACATCCAAACGGGTGGATTCCCATCGTCCGATGCACTAATCGGCACGCTCCGGCCCGCGATCCTTCCGAATACCACATTTGTGGTATTGGTCCGCCGTACCGGCCGGAATAAGCTACCAGCACGCTGAACACCCCGTTCCACGCGTACTTCACAGCCACTGGCCTTTGGGCCGGTGGCTTTTTTCTTTGGTCGGCCATTCTAGTGCCCGGGATGCCCGGCGGCCACCTGGATCGTGGCGACGAAATGATCGCGCGCAGGGTGGTCAGGTGTCTTTTTCCACACACAAAAGACTTCAGACGGCACCGTGGCCTCACGCAGGGGCCGGAATGCCGCCCCGGCCATGCCCGAGCGTTCCATTGCAGCCGGGACCAATGCCACGCCCATGCCCTGCGAGACGAGGGAGACCACCGAGAGCCAGTGCCGCACCTCGTGCCGGATGCGCGGAGAGAAGCCGTGCGCGGCACACATGTCGAAAATGCGGGTGTAGTAGTCAGGCGACGCCTTGCGCGAGAACAGCACGAACGGTTCGCCGCGCAGCTCCGCGAACGCCACGGTATCCTGCGCGGCCAGCGGATGATCGGCCGGCATGCAGCAGACAAACGACTCGGTATGGGCCAGTGTGGCAGCCAGTTCGTCGGGTACACGGCTGGTGTGGACGAAGCCCGCGTCGAGTTCGCCATGCAGCAGCGCGTCGATCTGCTCCTGCGAGTTGAGTTCCGTCAGCGCCACGTGGATGCCGGGGTAGCGCGCCTGGAAATCCTGGAGCCACTGCGGCAGCCCGCGATACAGCATCGACCCCACAAAGCCGATGCGTAGCCTGCCCACCGCCCCCGCCTCGATCTCGCGTGCCAGTAGCCGGGCCGACTCCGCCTGCGCAAGCAAGGCCGACGCCGATTCCCGAAATGCCCGCCCTGCCGCCGTGAGCCGCACGCCCCGGCTGTCGCGCTCGAATAGCCGGGCGCCCACCGACGCCTCCAGTTGCTGGATGTTCAGCGACAGCGGCGGCTGGGAGATCGATAGCCGCCGGGCGGCGCGTCCGAAGTGCAGTTCCTCGGCCAGCACGAGGAAATAGCGGAGGTGGCGGAATTCCATGGCGATATGAATTTTGTATGGATCAAGCCAATTTTAGAATTGGACGCGAATCGTTGCCGATCGAATAATGGTCCCAAACCATCCCGCCCGCTGCGTTAGAAAGCATTCGTCGAACGCGTTCTGCAGGGCAGGGACCTTCCGGAGACGATATTCATGACCAGCGCCGCCCCTGCCGTCGCCCCTGCCGCCGTTCTCGCTGTCCCCGAAGCGGCGCACCCCGTACCGGATCGCCACGGCGCCAGCCTGTTCACCGCCGACCCTGACCTGCGCGCGCTGCTGCCGCTCTACCTGCCCGCAGATCTGTTCAACCACCTGCTGCCGCATCTGGAGCGCATGGGTGCGCTGGCCGGTGGCGTGCTCGACACGCTGGCCAACGAAGCGGACCACGCGCCGCCGACCCTCTCTCACCGCACACGTAGCGGCATGGATGCGCAGCAGATCCACAAGCATCCGTCGTATATCGAGCTGGAGCGTGTGGCGTTTGCCGAGTTCGGGCTGGCCGCGGCATCGCATCGTGGCGGCGTGCTGGGCTGGGACAAGCCGATGCCGCCCGCAGCCAAGTACGCGCTGACGTACCTCTTCGTGCAGGCGGAGTTCGGCCTGTGCTGCCCGCTGTCGATGACCGATTCGCTGACGCGCACGCTGCGCAAGTTCGGCGATCCTGAACTTGTTGAGCGCTTCCTGCCGAACCTCACCACGCAGGTGTTCGACGATCTCTATCAAGGCGCGATGTTCATGACCGAGCAGGGCGCCGGCTCCGATGTTGCGGCCACCGCCACGCGCGCCATCCGCGATCCGCAGGCCGAAGGCGGCTGGCGACTGGTGGGTGACAAGTGGTTCTGCTCGAATCCCGACGCGGCACTTGCCATGGTGCTGGCTCGCATGGAAGAGGCCGATGGGTCGAGCGTGGATGGCATCAAGGGCGTGTCGCTGTTCCTGCTGCCGCGCACGCTGGTGGATGGCAGCGCCAACCACTATCGCATCATCCGTCTCAAGGACAAGCTCGGCACGCGCTCGATGGCCAGCGGCGAAATCCGTCTGGAAGGGGCACACGCGCATCTGGTGGGCGAGCCGGGCCGGGGCTTTGTGCAGATGGCCGACATGATCAACAACTCGCGGTTGTCGAACGGTGTGCGCGCGGCGGGGCTGATGCGTCGTGCGCTGACCGAAGGCCAGTTCATCGCTCGCGAGCGTCGCGCGTTCGGCAAGCGGCTTACTGACATGCCGCTGATGCGCCGCCAGTTGCTCAAGCTCACGCTGCCCACCGAGCAGGCGCGCACGATGGTGTTCCAGACCGCCGAGGCATTGCGCCGTGCCGATGCAGGCGAAGCCGATGCGTATCCGCTGATGCGCATCCTGACGCCGCTGATCAAGTTCCGCGCTTGCCGCGATGCGCGCAAGGTAACCGGCGATGCGATGGAAATCCGCGGCGGCTGCGGTTATATCGAGGAATGGAGCGATCCGCGACTCGTGCGTGACGCGCACCTCGGGTCGATCTGGGAAGGCACGAGCAATATCGTCGCACTCGACGTGCTGCGCGCGATTCGCCGCGAAGGCTCGCTGCCCGTGCTGCAGGCCCATCTGGCCACGCTGCTGAAGGACACCCCGCTTCATGCCGAAGCACGCGCCACATTCGAACGCGCCATCGCCAATGCTGCCGCACTGGCATCGCGTGCAGCCGATGCGGGCGCCGATGGCGACGTGCTCGCGCGGCAGGCAGGGTCGGCGCTCTATCACGTGACCAGCGCCGTGGCCATGGCGTGGGAAGCAGGACGTATTGGCTCGGCACGCCGGATGCGGCTGGCGCAACTGTTGCTCGTGCATCGCGTGCTGCCGCAAGATCCGTTGACCGGTGGCACAGAGCCTGACTGGCTCGCCGATACCGTGGCACCGCCCGCCGATGGCGCGGTGCGCGCAGCGGAGCGCGTCGACCAGATCAACGTGTTCTGACATTCCGCACGCAATACCCAATAACTAGATTCATCCGGAGACAACCATGCCCCAATGGCACCGCCGCGCGGCGCTCGCCGCGCTTGCCGCCTGCGCGTTCTGCGCAACCGTCACGCCTGCTTTTGCACAAAAGGATTTTCCGAGCAAGCCGATCATGCTCGTGGTGACCTACCCACCCGGTGGTCCCACCGATGCGATGGCCCGCACGCTGGCTGCCGCGCTGAAAAACAGTCTGGGCCAGCCGGTGATCGTGGAGAACCGTGCAGGCGCTGGCGGCAACATCGGCGCAGAGATGGTGGCGCGCGCGGAGCCGGATGGTTACACGCTGATGTTCGGCACGTCCGCGCCGCTCGCGATCAACGTGAGCCTGTATCGCAAGATCAACTACGACCCGGTGAAGAGCTTTGCGCCGGTCATCCAGATCGGCCAGTTGCCCAACGTGCTGGTGGTCAACGCGAACGTGCCCGCGAAGAACGTGCAGGAACTGATCGCGTATGGCAAGGCGCATCCGGGCAAGCTGACGTATGCATCGTCGGGGAATGGCGCGTCGTCGCATCTGGCAGGCGTGCTGTTCAACAACCTGGCCGGCACGGACTTCCAGCATGTGCCATACAAGGGCACGGGTCCGGCGCTGAACGATCTGCTCGGCGGACAGGTCAGCATGACGTTCACCGATGTACTGACCGCGCTGCCGTTCATCAAGAGCGGCAAGGTGCGTGCGTTGGGCGTGACCACCAAGGGCCGCTCGCAGGCATTGCCCGATGTGCCCACCGTTGCCGAGCAGGGTGTTGCCGGCTTCGATGTTTCGGTATTCTTTGGCGTGGTGGCACCGGCGGGCACGCCTGCACAAGTGATCGGCAAGCTCAACCACGCGTTTGCCGATGCCCTGCAACAGCCCGAAGTCCGCAAGACATTGCTGGCGCAGGGGCTGGAACTGGCGCCGTCCACATCGCCCGAGCAGCTTGGCACGTTCGTGAAATCGGAAGTGAGCAAGTGGCGGGGCGTGGTGCAGAAATCCGGTGCACAGCTCGACTGATGCATCGCTAAAAAATACAAGGAAGAGACATGACGCCATCCCGTACCGGCGCGCTGGCCGGCATCCGCGTAGTCGATCTGTCGCGCATCCTGGGCGGTCCGTTCTGCGGACAGATCCTGGGCGATCACGGCGCCGACGTGCTCAAGATCGAACCGCCGCAGGGCGATGACACGCGCACCTGGGGGCCGCCGTTCCGCGATGGCGTGGCGTCCTACTATTTCGGGCTGAACCGCAACAAGCGCGTGATGAAGCTCGACCTCACCGCCGATGCTGATCGCGAAGTGTTGATGGCGTTGCTGGCCGAAGCCGATGTGCTCGTCGAGAACTTCAAGACCGGCACGATGGAGAAGTGGGGTATCGGCTTCGATGCGTTGTCGCAGCGCTTTCCGCGCCTGGTGCATTGCCGCGTGTCGGGCTTCGGCGCCGATGGTCCGCTTGGAGGTTTGCCCGGCTACGACGCAGCGATTCAGGCGATGGCCGGCATCATGAGCATCAACGGCGAACCCGATGGCGAACCGTTGCGTGTGGGACTGCCGGTGGTCGATATGGTCACGGGTCTCAACGCGGCACTTGGCGTGCTGCTGGCACTGCAAGAGCGCGAGCGCAGCGGACGCGGACAGTTCGTCGAAGCCGCGCTCTATGACTCGGGTTTGTCGCTGCTGCATCCGCACGCGGCCAACTGGTTCATGAGCGGCAAGACACCGGGCCGTACCGGCAATGCACACCCGAACATCTATCCGTACGACACCGTGGCGACGGCCACCGATCCGGTCTTCCTGGCAGTAGGCAACGATCGCCAGTTCCGCCTCCTTTGCGCACATATCGGCGTGCCCGAACTGGCCGACGACGAACGCTTTGCCACGGCAGGTGCCCGTTCGGTGAATCGCGCGATGCTGAAAGGCACGCTGGAATCGCAGATGGCGACGTGGGACGGCAAGGCACTGGCCGATGAACTCGCCGCAGCAGGCGTGCCGTGCGCGCCGGTACTATCGGTGCCCGATGCATTGAACCATCCGCACACCGCGCATCGCGAGATGGTGGTGGAGATGGAAGGCGGCTACAAGGGACTGGGTGCGCCGATCAAACTGAGCCGGACACCGGCGACGTACCGGTATGCGCCGTTGACGGAAGGGAACGAGTTTTTGCCGAGGGCGGCGGCGAATGACTAACTAGTTGCTGTTGGTTTGCTCCCCTCTCCCGCTTGCGGGAGAGGGGCGGGGGAGAGGGCCAGCCGTTCAAATTGCGACTATGTCGGCAAGCAGAACCTCCCGCCC
>NZ_SCMX01000135.1 GCF_005503625.1 Cupriavidus sp. 2SB
GGGCGGGGCTTTGCCGTGGTGGCGGGGGAGGTGCGCACGCTGGCGCAGCGCGCGGCGAACTCGGCGAAAGAGATTCGGCTGCTGATCTCGCAGTCAGCGGATCGCATAGCAAGTGGCACGGCGCTGGCCATCGATGCGGCTTCCACCATCGGCAACGTGGTAACGGCGGTGCAGCGCGTGACATCGGTGATGGACGACATCAGCCGCGCCTCGCACGAGCAAAGCAGCGGCATCGCACAGGTCAATCAGGCGGTGACGCAGATGGATCAGGTGACGCAGCAGAACGCCGCACTGGTGGAAGAAGCCGCGGCAGCCGCGCATGCGCTGCGAGAGCAGGCGGAAAGGATGGAAAGGTCGGTGAGTGTTTTCAGGTTGGGGGTGTAGCCGACAGCAAAGCGTTTCTTGTCACGCTTGTTTTGCTCCCCTCTCCCGCTAACACGGGAGAGGGGAGCGCATAGCGACGGTCGTCGCCTAGTGCGCAACACGAATGTTGTTCTCAACCTCCGTCACGCCGAACGTATTATCAGCAAGATCCTCGATGTCGAACTTCTGGCTGCGGCGATGCACCGTGCCGCCCAGCGTCACCTTGCCGTTTGCCACATCCACCGTCACCTCGCTCACATCCACGCCGCTGGCGAACGTCAGCCGCTCGCAGATCTCGTCGCGGATGCGGTCGTCGGTGCGGGTGTAGCCGCGCGGGCCCGTGCGCTTTTCTCCGTCATCGGTGCCGAACCAGTCGTTGAAGACTTCTCCGATGCGGTGGCCGAGGTTGTAGAGCACACCGTGGTCGTCATCGTCGTCGCGGTCATAGCGTTCATCCCGGCCGTAACGTTGATCGTCTCCCGCCTCGCGCCAGGTGCCGCCACGCGTGGCATATCCGCGATGATCGTCACCGTTGTCGCGCCCGCCGAGATAGTCGCGGCCATACGATTGGGCGCGTGAGGGGCGGCCCTCTCCCCACTCGTCGACAGGTTCGGTCCAGTAGCGGGTATCGCTGCGCAAATCGTTGAAATAGGTGCCCCGTCGCTGGCCTGACGCGTAGCCATGTTGCGGCCCGCGTTGCTCGGCGCGGCGGAGCCATTCCTGGTCGGCGTTGCCGAAGCCGCTATCGCGTCGTCCTTGATGCCCGCCGTATGACTGCTGCCGGTCATCGCCAACATCGCCGTAGTCGCCGTAGTCGCCGTACTCGCTTGCATAGCGGCGGCTCTCGTACTGTTGGCGCGTGCGCCACGACTGGTCATCTTCCGGAAGCCTGCCATAGCCGCCGTTCAGACCATATCGCAGGTCGCTGCCCTGATATCGCAGATCCCCGTCATCGCTGCCACGGTAGCCGCTCGGTGCAGGCCCACCGTCGCTGAGTTGACCCGGCGCCAGCCGCTGTCGCTGGCGGGCATTCTCCCAGTGGTTGTCGGAGGATTCGGGCAGCCAGTCGTCCTGACCCATCCAGCGTGTGCCGGCATTGTCATCCCAGGGGTCACCCAGATCATCGTCACGAAGGTTTTCGGTTGCGCGCCAGGTGTTGCCCCGGCGATAACGCTCGGAATGGTAATCGGCCATGTTGCGCTCCTGTTCCAGAAGGTTGCGGGTTTGCCACGCGTCACTTGGCAGCAACGCCTTGCACGTCTGGCAATTCCGGAAACAGCGCAAATTCCGTACCGCGCCTCCCAGCCCTTGTCACACCGTGGGTTGGCGGCAATGGGTGGACAAGACGCCATGCAACCATTGCGCGGTTGCGTGTAAAGACTTCCTGTCGAAGGAACGGGAACGTCCGGCTACGTATGGGTTACGGCGCCTTCACCCGGCGCACGTTCGCCGGTGCCGGGGCAAGCGTGGTGGCGGTGGGAGGCGTGGGGGACGCTGGACGAACCGGCTGAGCGGCAGAAGGCTCGCTGCGTTCCATCCGCCCCGGCCGCACAGGCGCGATGCCCTCCACGGCGTTGAAGATATCGCTGTGAGCGTAATGGGCAGCCGTGTCTTCCAGGAATCCGGGACGCTGCACCGAGGGAGGTGGCAAGACGCTGTCGGCCAGCGCGGCCGCATGCAGGCAGAGCATCAGCAAGCGCAGCAGCAACACGATGCCGCGAATGCGATAGCGAATGACCGGGGGATGATGCGGACGTGGCGGCGCGACGACGCCCGGCCGCAGTTGTGGCGGGATCAACATGGCAGTTCTCCGAGGGAGCCCGAGGCTCCGGTTAGGGTCGAGCGTGGCGCCGCGCTCGATGCGTCTATTCGCAGAGAACATGCCACCCGTCAGAAGGCGACGGGCGAGGGGGATGCAGCACTTCAGGTGGTGAAACTGGCGGAAAAACGAGGTGGGTTACCAACATGCGCGCAAACATCGTTGGGTCGGTGCCAACACCCCGGACACTGCGCGACCTCAGATCCAGAGATCGTTGGTAGCGGTGCGCTCGCCGCCTTCGTCGCCGGTGTTGACCACGCCACGCGGTTCGATCAGCAGCATACGGACTTCCTCGTGCGCATACGGCTTGTGCTCGATACCCTTCGGCACGACGTACATCTCTCCCGCATTCACGCACACGTGACCGTCGCGAAAATCGATGCGGAGTTCGCCTTCCAGCACGATGAACGACTCGTCGGTGTCGGCATGGCTGTGCCAGATGAAATCGCCCTCGATGCGGACGATCTTGAACTGGTAGTCGTTCATCTCGGCAATGACACGCGGTTGCCACTGGTCAGAGAACAGCGAGAGCTTGCTGGCGAAGTTGATGGGCTGGTAAGTCTGGAAGGCGAGAGGGGACGGGGGCATCGATGGCTCCTGGGGATCGTCATGGATCGAGCGCCCAGTGTGCAGGTCTGGCAGACCCCCGTCTTGTACGTTCGTGCAGCGCGGCTAACAAGCTTCAGGTCGCACCGCGCAGCGTGCGCAGCCAGCGGCCCGGCGCATGACCGAATGCGCGCGTGAAATGCCGGGTCATGTGGCTTTGATCGGTAAAGCCGGCCCACGCGGCGGCATCCGCCAGCGACTGACCTGCTGCGGCCAGCCGGCGCACCATGTCGAGCCGCCGCATCACGAGGTAGCGATGGGGGCTCGTCCCATAGAGTGCCCGAAAATCGCGCGAGAGCGCCCAGCGGTCGCGGCCGCTCGCGCGTTCGAGTTCGTCGAGGGTAACCGGTTGCGCAATGTTGTCGAGCAGCAGCGTCCGGGCGACTTCCGCCGCACGGTAGTCCACGGCTTGCCGGCCGCGCGGCGCACCGGCGGTGGCAGCCAGTGCATGGGCCAGATCGAAGATTGCATCCTCTTCTTCGAGCGGATCGAGCGTGCGGTCCATCGCGCGCAGCAGTGTCTCGGATGCGGCGAACAGCCGACGGTCATCGGATCGCCCACCGGCGATGAACGGCAACGGCCGGCCGCCGATCACGCGCTGGATCAGTGACGGCTCGATGTAAATCATCCGGTAGTGGAAGCCGGCATCGGTGCCCGCATGACCGTCATGCGGCTCGTCGGGATGCAGCACGATGGTGCTGCCGGGCGTGCTGTGCGTGGTACTCCGGCGATACGAAAAGCTCTGCACGCCGGAGAGTGTGCGGCCAATCGCATAGGTATCGTGGCGGTGCATGTCGTAGCCATGTCCGCCGAAATACGCTTCAATGCGCTCCATACGTTGCGCGCCAGCGTCACGGCGTACCCAGTCGCGCCTCCCCGGCAATTCCGCCTCAGTGCTGTCCATGGCTATGCGGATGCTGATGGCCCGGATGGTCCACATGCACTTGGCCGGGCGGTGGCATCTGGATATCCGCGCTGCACGTCGGGTGTTCCTCGTCGTGTTCATGTGGTTCCAATGCACCGGGTACGCGTCGGCTCTCCAGACCACCCGAACGCAGCCACGCCAGCGTAGCCGCCGCAGCGCGATCGATCAGTTCGCCGCAGCGCGTGTAGTCGTACGGCGAGACATCGAGTGGGCAAAGCGGCGGCACCACGGCAATGTGCGCCTGATCGCCCCAACGCTCCAGGTCGTGCACGAGTTGCCGGGCCACCAGCAGCGATAGGGCGTTGAATGCATGCTCCATCGCACCGCGCGGCGGGCGCCGCTCGTCGCAGGCAAAGCCGGCAGGCAGCACCACGACGCGCGTGGCGCCGAGGCGGATGGCCGTGGAGACCGGCGTGTTGTTCGCCACGCCGCCATCGATGAGTTTGCGTCCCTCGACATCCACAGGGGGAAACACGCCGGGAATGGCGGCGCTGGCGAGGACGGCACTGACCATGTTGCCGGACGAGAGCAGCACCTCGGCGCCGGTATGCATGTCGGTTGCCACCACATGCAGCGGGATGGACGAATTCTCGATGCGTGCATCGCCGAAATGCCGGGTCAGTAGTCGCTTCAGTCCGAATGACTCGACAAGATGGCCGCGATTGCCGACGATCATCCCCAGCATGCTGCGCCAGGACCAGGGCAGGATCTCGGCACGCGTGATACTGCGCCACAGGCTCTCCAGTCTGGCCGTGCCTTCCACATCGGGATTGTTGGCGAAGTAGGCGCCATTGATCGCCCCGGCGGACGCGCCGATGACAAAGTCGGGCTTGACGCCCCATTTCACCAGTTCGCGCAGCATGCCAACCTCAACCGCGCCCAGGCTGCCGCCGCCGGCGAATACGAATGCAGTCTTTTCCATGGTCGTGTCACGGGGCCCGGTCCCCCGCCAGATTCGTTGTGTGTCGTCGTGCGGAGAGGATAGGCCACTTTGGCGTCGGCAAAAAGAGGGCCGAAACCCGGAGGCTTCAATTTTTGTCGATATGGAAATGGCAATTAACCGCCAAGCCTTCCGCGCATCAGTGTTGTCGGCCAGCAGGAAGCGGAGCGATAAAAAGAAGTCCGTAGCGGTTGGCTACGGACTTTGGGGTGACGCTTGAGCGAGAGGAAGGCGGCCAGATCAGGCGGCCAGTACATCGTTGGCGGCGGGCGAGGTGTTGGGCAGCATCGAGCCGTGATCACGGTAGTTGATGTGCCACGCGAAGGCTTCTTCGAGCAGGTGTGGCGTCTGGCCACCGCGCAGGCAGGCGCGGCGGTAGTAGTCCATCAGTCCGTCGCGGTAGGCGGGGTCGGCGCAGTTGCGGATCACCTGCAATGCGCGCTCGCGTGGGGCCAGGCCGCGCAGGTCGGCCAGGCCGTGTTCGGTGACGAGGATGTCCACGTCATGCTCGCTATTGTCCACGTGCGACACCATCGGCACGATGCTGGAGATCCGGCCGTCCTTGGCCACTGACTTGGTCACGAACACGGAAAGATGCGCGTTGCGTGCGAAATCGCCCGAGCCGCCGATGCCGTTCATCATGTGCGTGCCGCCCACGTGCGTGGAGTTCACGTTGCCGTAGATGTCGCATTCGAGCGCGGTGTTGATCGTGATAAGACCCAGGCGGCGCAGCACTTCCGGATGGTTGCTGATTTCCTGCGGACGCAGCACGAGCTTGTGCTTGTAGCGCTCGATATCGTCCAGTACGCGGCGGTACACGGGGGCGGAGAGCGTCATCGACGAGGCCGAGGCAAAGCGCAGGCGGCCAGCGTCGATCAGTTCGATGGTGCTGTCCTGCAGGACCTCCGAATACATCGTCAGGTCATGGAACGGCGAATCGGCCAGCCCGTGCAGCACCGCATTGGCGATGGTGCCGATGCCGGCCTGCAGCGGCTGCAGCGACGGCGACAGGCGCCCGGCGCGGACTTCGCGTTCCAGCAAGGCATTCAGGTGTCCGGCGATCTGGCGCGTCCCGGCATCGGGCGGCAGCGCATTCGACGGGCTGTCGTCGCGCTGGGTAATCACGATGGCGGCGATACGCGAGGGATCGACCGGAATGTAGGGCAGGCCGATGCGCTGCTCCACGGCGATCAGCGGAATCGGCTGACGATACGGGCGCTGCACCGGAAAGGCGATGTCGTGCAGCCCTTCCAGACCCACGGGCATGTTCAGGTTCAGCTCGACGATGATCTTGCGGGCCATCTTCGCAAAACTGGCCGAATTGCCAACCGAGGTGGTCGGCACGATGCCGCCCGATTCGGTGATGGCTGCGGCTTCGATCACGGCGATATCCACCGGGGCGATCTGGCCGCCGCGCAGCTGCTCGACGGTCTCGCCGAGATGCTGGTCGATGAACATGACTTCGCCAGCGTTGATCTTGCGGCGCAGCGTGGCGTCGGACTGGAACGGCATGCGACGCGCCAGCACATGGCTTTCGGCGAGGATCTTGTCGGTGTCGTGCCCCAGCGAGGCGCCGGTGATGAGGGTGATCTGCAAAGGGTCGGTGGCCGCGCGGCGCGCCAGGGCCATGGGCACGGCCTTGCAGTCGCCGGCACGGGTGAAGCCGCTCATGCCGACTGTCATGCCGTCCTGGATCAGCGTTGCAGCCTGGTCGGCCGACATGATCCGGTCCTGGAGTGCGGCCAGGCGAATGCGATCGCGGTACATCTAGTCTCCTTGCTGGGGGCTGTCTGATATGCCGCCAGGGGCCTCGTGGGTCCGTGACGAACGTTGCGTCTTGGAGGCGCGAGGCACAGTGTAGCCAGCGCTTAATATTCTCACCATGATTTAAAGCACTGGGTGCCAGTCGGTTTTTTCATAGAGGAGGGCGCCATGCGGCGTCGTTCGGAAGGTGCCGCCACCATACCCAAGCGCATTCAGACGCGTCGTGATCCCGCGCAAGCGGTTAACACAACAGGAACACGCCATCAACACGCTGGCGCGAACGGCCGCATCCAGCAAAACTTCATGCGCATTTCATCTTGGCGGGATTACTATCCAGACCAGTGTTCGATGTCCTGAATAGTGATTTCACGAGAAGGGGAGCGCAGCATGGAAATATCGCAGGTGACGTCGATGTCCGAAGCCGATCCAGAAGCCGCACCGGACCCTGGGCAAGATGCGCCGCTCGACGCGCCGTTCTCGAATCTGGAATCGCGCCGCCACCAGATGTTTCCCACGCTGACGGGGGCGGAAATCGATCGGATCCGCCGCTTCGGCACCGTGCAGACGTGGCGGGCAGGCGAGATGATCTTCGTGACTGGCGATACCGGGCGAGGCATGCATGTCGTGTTGTCCGGCCGCGTGCGCATCGACCAGCTCGACGGGTTTGGCGATCGCCATCCGATTACCGAGGAAGGCCCGGGGCAGTTCCTGGCGGAGGTAGGCCAGCTCACCGGCAAGCCGGCGCTGGTCGATGCGCTGGCGCTGGAAGATTGCACCATCCTGGTGATCGCGCCGGTCAATCTGCGCGCGCTGCTGGTGGCCGAGGCCGATCTGGGCGAGCGCATCATGCGCGCGCTGATCCTGCGCCGCGTCGGGTTGATCGAGCGGGGCGGCGGCCCGATCCTGGTCGGCAAGGGTACGGAGCCGCTGCTGCTCTCGCTGCAGGCGTTCCTGCGCCGCAATGGCCATCCCCATCGCGTCATCGATATCGAAACCGAGCGCGACTGCACCTGTCTGCTCGATTTCAGCCATGCACCGCAGAGTGATTTTCCGCTGGTGATCTGTCCGGACGGCAGCGTGCTGCGCGCCCCCGACGAAGGTCAGCTTGCCAGTTGCCTCGGGCTGGTGCCGGAGTTCGACCCGGACCACGTCTATGACGTGATCGTGGTCGGCGCAGGCCCAGCCGGGTTGGCCACTGCGGTCTATGCGGCGTCCGAAGGGCTGTCGGTCGCGGTGCTCGATTGCCGCTCGCCGGGCGGCCAGGCGGGTGCGAGTGCGCGCATCGAAAACTATCTGGGCTTTCCCACGGGAATCTCGGGCCAGGCGCTGGCGGGACGCGCGTTCGTGCAGGCGCTCAAGTTCGGCGCGCACCTCGCCATTCCGCTCGAAGCCCGCAAGCTCCATTGCGGCGCGAACCCTATCGAACTCGAACTGGACGATGGCCGGCGCATTCCCACGCGCACCGTGGTGGTGGCCAGCGGCGCGCAATATCGCCGCGCGGAGATCGACGCGCTGGATCGTTACGAGGGCCGTGGCGTGTACTACTGGGCGTCGCCGGTGGAGGCCAAGCTGTGCAAGGACGAGCACGCGATGCTGGTCGGTGGCGGCAACTCCGCCGGGCAGGCGGCGGTGTACCTTGCCTCGCACGCGGCAGAGGTGCACATGCTGGTGCGTGGCGAGGGGCTGGAGGCCACGATGTCGCGCTACCTGATCGATCGCCTGAAGAGCCTGGACAACGTGCATCTCCATACGCACGCACAGATCACGGCCATGGAAGGCGAGGGCTGGCTATCGACCGTGCGTTACAAGGAGCGCGCGCGGGGCCCCGAATGCGTGGCGATACCGATGCGCCATGTCTTCCTGTTCATCGGCGCCGCACCCAACACCGAATGGCTGCGCTCTTGCAATGTCGCGACCGATGACAAGGGCTTCATCCTGACGGGCTATGACGCCCACCAGTCATGCACGGATCGGGCCGATTACACGCTGGAGACCAGCGTGCCGGGTGTGTTTGCGATTGGCGACGTGCGATCGGGATCGACGAAGCGCGTGGCGGCCGCGGTGGGTGAAGGGGCGGCTGTGGTGTCGCAGATTCATAAGTATTTGGCGGAGGTGGAGGCGAAGGCTGTGGCGCGTGGTTGAGCGCTGATTCTCTCTCCCGCGCTTGTTTTGCTCCCCTCTCCCGCGCGCGGGAGAGGGGAGCACACCGGAAGCGGGAGTATGGTCTTGCCAAAATGAAAGGGCCTGTCAGTTTTTTTGTGTGCAGGACAGCTAGAGGCTTGCCGGTCGAATGGATTGGCAAGCCTGCATTCTCTCAGAGGTGCGGGTGGGTAAATCGGTCTTCGTACAACA
>NZ_SCMX01000136.1 GCF_005503625.1 Cupriavidus sp. 2SB
GGGGATGCGTGTGGCGGGTGTTGCTCCCCTCTCCCGCCTTGCGGGAGAGGGGAGCAAACCAGCGGGAGAGGGGCGTAGCCCGTGCCTCACCCCAACATATCCCCCCAGATACTCCTCGCCCAAGCCACTCCGTACTGCCCCTCCAGTGCCGAAGGTGCCGTCGACAACCCGCCTGATCCCGGTACGGTCAGCATCGTCTTCTCCGTGGCGTCGTAGCGATGGACGCTGGCGATGTGGATGGCCTCGGTGGCCGACGTGAAGCTGTAGCAGGTATTGGTATAAAGCGGCGCCGGGTCTGGCTGGCGCCCGGCGAGCAACTGGAGGATGGCGGCGGCCGCCACCTTGCCGTGCTGGCTCGCCATCGTGCCGGACTTGGGCATGAGCGGCGCGATCTGGATCGCGTCGCCGAGTACGTGGATATCCGATGCCACACGCGAAGCCATGGTCAGGAAGTCCACCTCGCACCAGCGCCCGTTGGCCGTGGCGAGCCCAGCGGAGACGGCGATCGCGCCCGCACGCTGGGGCGGCAGGATATTGATGACGTCCGCCCGCACATCGTCCTGGACATCGAACTTGATCGTGCGCGTGACGGGATCGAGGTCCACGGTCTCATGCTGGGGCCGGTACTCGATCATGCCAGCGTAGCGCGTTTTCCAGACCTCGCGGAACAGCGCGCCCTTCGACGTGATATCGGCATTGGCGTCGAGCACCAGCACCTTGCCGCGCGGCTTGTGCTGCTTCAAATAGTCCGCCACCACGCAGGCGCGCTCGTACGGTCCCGGCGGGCAGCGGTACGGCGCGAGCGGGATCGTGATGGCAAAGGTGCCGCCGTCTGGCATCGCCGCGAGTTGTCGGCGCAGTGTCTCGGTCTCCGGACCCGCCTTCCACGCATGGACGAACTGGCTGCCTGCCGGCGTGGCCAGCCCCGGAATCGCACTGCGTTGCATCTCCACGCCGGGCGACAGCACGAGCCGGTCGTAGGGCAGTGTTGTGCCACCGGCCAGCCGGACCTGCCGTCGCGATGTGTCGATGGCGGTGGCGTGGTCGCGCACCACCTTCACGCCGTGCCGGCTGGTGAGCTTGTCATAGGCGATGGTGAGGTCGCCCAGTTGTCGGAAGCCCCCAACCACAAGGTTCGACAGCGGGCAGGAAACGAACGCGGCGTCCGGCTCAACAAGCGTGACATCCACCGCACCCTGGCTCCATGTGCGCAGATAGCGCGCCGCCGTGGCGCCGCCATATCCGCCGCCGATCACCACAACGCGTGCGGGTGCGGCGGCGCGGGCCATGGCGGGCGTGAGCATCCCGAAGGCCGAGGCGGCCAGCGCCGCCTTCAATACCGAGCGTCTGTGCATGGGCTATTTCTGATCCGCGAACCACGCGGCGATGGCGAGGATATCGGCGTCGCTGTAGCCCTTGGCGATCTGTGGCATCACGGTGCCCGGGCGCTTGCCATTCTTGTACTCGAGCATGATCTCGGTCAGCTCCGCACGAGGCCGGCCGGCCAGGGGAGGCACGGGACTGTCGGCGGGCGGGCGGCCATCGGTGCCGTGGCAGACGGCGCATGAGGCGGCCTGGTTGCGTGCCTGCTCCACGCGGGCACGCTGGGCTTCGATGGTCAGCTTGCCAGCATCGGCTGGCCCCGCAGTCATCGGCGCCGAAGCGGGTTGTGGGGATTGCGCCCACGCCATCGATGACAGGGACGCCAGCGCCATCGCGACGACACCGGCCATCCAGCGGGAGGACAACAGGTAACGCGGCGAAGGCTGCATGGCGATGCTCCGGTGGGGGCGACTTTTTCTGTCTTGTCCGATTCAGCTTAGGGCAGGTTGCGGCCCGGCGGCAACGCCACTGGCGACGTGACCGGCGCAGCCACAGGGCTTGTGGTGGCGCCCGACGAACCCATCGAGGCCGGGGCGTCCGACGTGACCGGCGCGTTGGGCTGGCTGCCCGGCACGGTCTGCACCGGGGCCGGCGTACCCACGGCATCGCTGCCCGTGTTGCCGTTCTGCGAACTGGAGGCCTGGTCCAGGCGGGCGCGCTCCGCTTCGCTCACGTAGTCGAACACCTTGACCACTTTCTGCACGCCGCTGGCATTGCGGGCCACGTCGGTAGCCTTGTCGCCCTCGCTTGTGGTGAGCACACCCATCAGGTACACCACGCCGTTCTCGGTGGTGACCTTGATCGAGTTGGCCGGCACGCCGTCCGCCGTCACCAGCAGCGTCTTGACCTTGCTGGTCAGGTACGTGTCGTTGCTGCGCGTCATGAAGTCAGGCGAAGTCGAGACTTCAAGCTCGTTCACCACCTCGCGCGCGTTGGGCAGGCCGCGTACATACTGCTCGATCTGCTGCTTGATCTGCGCGTTGGCCGCCTGGCCCGTCAGCAGTACCTTGCGGTTGAACACCGACGTGTTCACACGCGCCTGACTGCTGCTGTAGCGCGTGCTGAGCGTGCTCTCGATCTCCAGCTGCAGGCCGCGGTCGATGGTCTGCGTGCCCGTGGGCCGGCGATCGGTGGCCATGACCACGCCGGTGCCCACCGCACCAGCCAGTACCGGAAAGCAGCCGGCCAGTTGCGTGGCCGATACCACCAGGGCCGCCACGGTCACGGCCGTGCGCGCGGCGCGGGCCAGGGATGTCGTCTTCTGCGGAATCACGTTCGTCATGCGGTATATGGGTTCTGGGTAACGGGTGGAATGCCCGATTGGGTGGATCAGGGAATGCCTGTGTTTCATGCGGCGGGCGCAACAGCCGGCAGCCCCGCCTGTGGATATGGCTGTGGACTACCACTCAATATCTGTGCATAGCCTGTGGGCAGTCATGTGGATAACCCGGGATAACCTCGGCCATCTGCGTCATGCCTCTCCCAGGAGCGCTTCGTCGATCCCGTCGCACAGGCAGTGCAGTGTCAGGAGGTGTACTTCCTGAATGCGCGCCGTGCGGTCGCTGGGCGCGCACAGATGGATATCAAATTCTTCGAGCAGCGTGGCGATGCGTCCGCCGCCCTTTCCCGTCAATGCCACCACCGACATATCGCGCTGGTGCGCGGCCTGAATTGCCGCCACCACGTTGGCCGAATCGCCCGATGTCGACAGTGCCAGCAGGATATCGCCAGGCTGGCCCAGCGCCTCCACCTGCTTCGAGAACACCACGGAAAAATCGTAGTCGTTGCCGATGGCGGTCAGGATCGAGCTGTCGGTCGTCAGCGCAATCGCCGCCAGCCCCGGCCGCTCGCGTTCGAAGCGGCCGATCAGTTCTGCGGCGAAATGCTGCGCATCGGCCGCCGAGCCGCCGTTGCCGCAAGCCAGGATCTTGTTGCCGCTGGTCAGCGCCATCACCATGCGTTCCACGGCGGCGTCGATGTGCGGCGCCAGCAACGCGGCGGCATGCCGCTTGGTGTCGGCACTGTCCAGAAAATGCTGCTCGATGCTTTCAATGCTCATGGTCTAGTGTGACATCTGCACAATCCCGCGCATTATGACGCACGCATCGCGCAGGTGTTCCCGTCGAGTGAGGTCAGGTCGAACGCGCCGGGCAGCCACTCCAGCCGCCCAGGCTCCATCGCCACCACATCTATCCGGCAAGGTGGCACCCGATCGAGCGTGGCCAGGTAATGCGTGGCGGCCAGCAGTACGCGACGCTGCTTGGCTGGCGTGATGCTTTGCGCCGCCCCGCCGAAGCCGCGCCCGCCCCGCTGCCGTACCTCGACGAACACCAGCGTATCGTCCGGTGCGCGCATGATCAGGTCGATCTCGCCGCCTTTGCAGCGATAATTGCGCTCGATGGGCGCCAGGCCCTGCCGCTTCAGGTAGGCCAGCGCCCGGTCTTCCGCCAGCGCGCCGCGTGCCGTGGCCGTTTGTTGGCCTGTCTGTGTCGCCGTGCGGGTGGTCGATTGGAATGAGCGATTCAAAGGAAGTTCTCAAGCATGAGTGAATGGAACCAGCTGGCAGCCGGCCAGACCTACCCGCCCGGTACGCTCTACGTGGTGGCCACCCCGATCGGCAACGTCGCGGACCTGTCGCTGCGCGCGCTGCACGTGCTCGGCCTGGTGGATGCCATCGCCTGCGAAGACACGCGCAACACCGGGCAACTGCTGTCGCGCGTGGGGCTGCAACGTCCGCTGGTGGCTGTTCACGAGCACAACGAACGCGAAGCGGCTGGCAAGATCGTCGAACGGCTGCAGGCCGGCGAACGCATCGCCTATGTCTCCGATGCCGGCACGCCCGGCATTTCCGATCCTGGCGCGCGGCTGGTGGAAGTGGTGCGCGGCGCGGGTCTGAAGGTAGTGCCGCTGCCGGGTCCGAGCGCGGCGGTGACCGCGCTGTCCGTGGCGGGCGACATGCTTGAAGCCGGCGAAGGCCGCTTCAGCTTCATCGGATTCCTGCCCGGCAAGCCCAAGGCCCGCAACGACGCCATCACCGGGCTGGCTGCGCTCGATCATGCCTGGATCGTCTACGAGGCGCCGCACCGCATTGCCGATACGCTCGCTGCGCTGGCCGAGATCCTGCCGGCCACGCGCCGCATCCTGATCGGACGCGAGCTGACCAAGCTCTTCGAGGAAACGCCGGTCATGACCGTGGCCGAGGCGCCAGCGTGGCTGGCCGCCGAAGCTTCGCGCGGCAAAGGCGAGTTCGTACTGGTGATAGAGGGTGCGGGCCGTGCCGAACGAGCCGACGATGGCGCGCCCGATGCCGAGGCGCAGCGCGTGCTGAAACTGTTGCTGGCCGAGTTGCCAGCCAAGCGCGCCGCCAAGCTGGCGGCGTCGGTCACTGGCGCCAAGACCGATGCGCTGTACAAGCTGGCGCTGGCGATGCGCGGCGAGGACGATGCCGGTAACGAGGACTGAAACGAGGGTCGAAACGACAAACGGCACGCGCCGGAGCGTCGTGCCGTTTGAGACAAATCTGAAAATGCGAAGCTGAGGAAGGATGGCCGGGACATCGATGAGGGAGGGTTGACCGTTCCGCATCGCCCGTGGACGTCCTACTTGCGCTTCCTGGCCGTGGATTTCGCCTTGGCCTTGGCTTTGGACTTGGCCGGAACCAGCGTGCTGGCCGTTTCCGGCAAGTCGTCCGCGCCGCTGCCGTCGCCCGCCTCGGAGCCGCCAGCCTCGATGTTCGGACCCAGCGCCGCCACTTCGGTACGCGACAACCGGCGAATTTCTACCTGCGTCGCACCGTGATCCACGAAGTTCAGGCGCTTGGCCGCTGCATACGACAGGTCCAGGACCCGGTTGCCGTGATACGGGCCGCGATCGTTGATTCGCACCACCGCCACCTTGTTGTTGCGCAGGTTGCGCACCAGCACCCAGCTATCCAGCGGCAGCGACGGGTGGGCGGCGGTCATCGCACGCATGTCGAAGCGCTCGCCATTGGCAGTCTTGCGGCCATGGAAACCCTTGCCGTACCAGGACGCCATGCCGCGCTGCTCGAACGTACCCATGTCAGCGCGCAGGCCGTCGATCGACGATTGCGAAGGTGCATTGTCATCCGGCAGACCGAAGAGGTTCCAGCTGCCGCGATCATCGGACTTGGTCGCCGTGCCCGCGGACTTGTCGGTCTTGGGCTTCGACTTTGCCGTGCGCGTGGAGAGCGCAGTCGAAGTATCCGACGCGGTATCGCCCTCCCCCCCCGGTGGCGTCGCGCACGCAGCCATCACCAGCGCCGACACGATGATGGCGCATTGACGAAGGAAGCGATTGGACCCGGGCGCATCGGTGCGCACGGACCCCGGACGGAAGAGGGGCAGACTGATCATGCGCGCAGTCTAACATCGGTCGTTTGAAGCTATCACCTTGATTTTGTTACGAAATCTAATGCAACCGCATTCAAACGCCCGTCAATTCCCCGCAATCCACCGCCTGGCAAGGGATTGCGCCGATTGCCGCAACGCCCAATCCAAGTGATCGTCATGTAACTTTGAGAATCGTCTCAACTCCGATTCAAACGTTTCAGCCTTCAGTCAGTGACCGCCGCCGGCATATCAGACGGCTACAATGGCCCACCCCCGAAACCCTGCCGAACGTTCCGGATCGGGTGCAAAATGCCCCCGTTTCGCATGCCCTATCGCGCACAAAAATGAAAGTCCTCCTCATTCCCGTCACGCCATTCCAGCAGAATTGTTCGCTGCTGATCGACGACGCTACGCAGCGCGCTGCAGTGTGCGATCCGGGCGGCGACCTCAACCGCATCGCCGAAGCCATCGCCGAGCACGGCGTCACCCTGGAGAAGATCTTTCTGACGCACGGCCACGTGGATCACTGCGCGGGCGCCGCGGCACTGGCGCGGCAGTTTGGCGTGCCAATCGAAGGGCCGCACGAGGACGAGCGGTTCTGGATCGAGCAGTTGCCGGAGCAGACGCGGCGCTTCGGCTTTGGGCATGCCGAGGTGTTCGAGCCGGATCGCTGGCTGGTGAACGGCGATACGGTGACGTTCGGCAGCGAGACGCTGGAGGTCTATCACTGCCCCGGCCATACGCCAGGCCACGTGGTGTTTTTCTCGCGCCCGAACAAGGTGGCGATCGTGGGAGACGTGTTGTTCGCCGGGTCGATCGGACGCACGGATTTTCCGCGCGGCAACCACGCCGACCTGATTCGCTCGATCCGTACGCATCTGTGGCCGCTGGGCGAGGACGTGACGTTCGTGCCGGGCCACGGGCCGGTATCCACGTTTGGCGAGGAACGCCGCAACAATCCGTTTGTGGCGGACCATCTGATCGACGCGGCCTGACGCATGGCGAAAAAACAGGCACCCGATACGCGCCCCGAGATCTACGTCAGCACCGATGTCGAGGCGGACGGGCCGATTCCCGGCCCACACTCGATGCTGTCGTTTGCCTCCGTGGCGATGCTGGCGGACAAGACCGTGCTCGGCACCTTCTCTGCCAACCTCGAAACGCTGCCCGGCGCCACCGGCCATCCCGTGCAGGTGGCATGGTGGAAAACGCAGCCCGACGCCTGGGCCGCCTGCCGGCGTGACCTGGAGCGCCCCGAAGACGTGATGCCGCGCTACGTGGAATGGGTGGAGAGCCTGCCCGGCAAGCCAGTCTTCATCGCGTTCCCGGCCGGGTTCGATTTCACGTGGATGTTCTGGTACATGATGCGCTTCGCTGGCCGGTCGCCGTTCGGCTGGGCGGCGCTGGACATCAAGACGATGGGCTTCGCGCTGACCGGCCGGCCCTTCCGGAAATCGGTCAAGGCCGCCTTCCCGGCGCATTGGCACGACCCGCTGCCGCACACCCATATCGCCCTCGACGATGCCCGCGAGCAAGGCGCGCTGTTCTGCAACATGCTCGCCGAATTGCGTACGCGGGAAACCCGGCTGGCGCAGTTGGACGCCACCAGCATCGAAACCAGCGAAAGCGATTCCTCACCTCCGGCCTCGCAGCCAGACTGAGTGTCTGGGCGTACGCGACATCGGGACCACATTTCCGCCCCGTCTCCTATATTGGAAGTGTGCAAACGACGGCGCTGGGGAAATGTCCCACGGCGATCCCACCGGGTGAGCAACAGTGCGCCGAGGAGGTGTGACCATGCGATTCCATCCCGATCTCCACTTCAAGGACGCTGCCGGCAAGTTGCACTGGCCACACTGGTCACATGGCGCGCACGCGCGCCCCGATGTCGTCGTTCATCATCATTCGGTCACGGAAGATGCCGAGGTTGCCCAGGCGCTGGTCTATGTCAGCGTCATCACGGCACTCGTGCTGCTGGCCGTGCTGGCCGGCATCAGTTTCGGTCAGGAGGCCATGCACTGGCTGGGTGTTGCATAAACGACGACTCGCCTGAAGCGATTCGCCTGACTGACCGGCCGGCCTCCGTTTCGGAGGCCGGTTTTATTTGTGCGACGCAGCGAAGGGATTTACTTCAGCAGCGGCTCGACGTTTTCCGGCGGTCGACCAATGACCGCGCGGCGGTTGCGTACGACCACGGGACGTTGCAGCAGAATGGGGTTGTCGGCCACGGCAGCCAGCAGTTCGGCGTCGGTCAGGCCCTCGTCGGCCAGATCCAGCTCCTTGTAGGCGTCCTCGCCGTTGCGGATCATCTCGCGCACCGGCACGCCCAGCATCGTATGCAGCTGACGCAGCGTGGCCAGCGATGGCGGCGCTTTCAGGTATTCGACGATCTCCACCGGCTCGCCCAGACGCTCGGCGGCGCTCTCCACCAGGGTCAGGGTCTCGCGCGATTTGGAGCAACGCGGGTTGTGATAGATCGTGATCATGGCTTCCTCCAGCCTGCTTGCAGATTCGGGGGCACGCCGTTGGTTTGCCCCCGTCGGATTGCACCATTTCTGCGCTTTTGAATATCCCCGCATCATATACAACCCGGCACGCCCCGGTCGCGGTAAGGTTTCGGTGTGGCGCGCGCACCTCGCTCTGCGTTGCCGCGCATCGCTGATCCATTGCCATGGCATCCCGCCGTGGTGTTTCCCTGCCAAGAACCATCGTGTCCTCCGCTGCCGC
>NZ_SCMX01000137.1 GCF_005503625.1 Cupriavidus sp. 2SB
GACACTTCCTTCCACGGCATGGCAGGTCTCCCAAAAGACACTGCCAGCCAGTCTAGATGTGTTACCCATGTCTCCGAACAGGTGTTACCTATGTGTCCGGGCTATACACCGCGAGCGGGAGAGGGGAGAAAGCCAAGAAGCGCAGCGCAGGTTCACTGCCTTGCGAGTTGCCCCTCGGTTGCCTCATTCACAGACCGCCCCACCACACCCTTCACCACCACCCAGACAAACATCAACGCCCCCACCAGAAACACCACATCTCCAAACGTTCGCACCCATCGCAAGGTCTGTAGCAGCGGCTGCTGCACGAACGCTTCGCTCCTCGCATACCAGAGCCCTTCGTTGATGCTTGCCAGTGCCTGGATGATCCCGATCGGCAACAGGCTCGTGGCGATCATCAGCACCAGTCCGCCGTTGAGGCTCCAGAAGGCCATCGACATCAAGCGCGAGTTCAACACGTAGGAAGGCCGCACATAGCGCAGCACCAGCAGCGTGAAGCCGAGCGCCAGGAAGCCGTAGACGCCGAACAGTGCCGCATGGGCATGGACGGGCGTGGTGTTCAGGCCCTGCACGTAGTACAGCGAGATCGGCGGATTGATCATGAAGCCGAACACGCCGGCGCCGAGCATGTTCCAGAACGCCACGGCGGTGAAGCACATCACCGGCCAGCGCAGGTTGTCCATCCACGGCGCGCGGGCTTTCAGGCGCCAGTTTTCCCATGCTTCATGGCCGAGCACGATCAGCGGCATGACCTCCAGCGCGGAGAACGTGGCGCCAATGGCCATCACGGGTGTGGTGGTGCCAGCGAAGTAGAGATGGTGGAACGTGCCCGGAACGCCGCCGAGCATGAACAACGATGCCGACGCCAGGCTTGCGGCCGTGGCCATCGGGCGCGAGACCAGCCCAAGAGTCGAGAAGATGAAGGCCAGCGCCGTGGTGGCGAATACTTCGAAGAAGCCTTCCACCCACAGGTGGACCACCCACCAGCGCCAGTACTCCATCACGGTCAGGCTGGTGCGCTCGCCGTAGAACAATCCCGCGCCGTAGAACAGGCCGATGGCGATCACCGACGAGGTGAGCAGCGCCAGCAGGTTCTTGTCGCCCGTGCCGCGCGCACGCAGGGCAGGCGCGATGCAGCGCATCATCAGCACCAGCCAGATGACGATACCGGCCAACTTGCCGATTTGCCACAGGCGCCCCAGGTCCACGTACTCGTACCCTTGGTGACCAAGCCAGAAGTTCAGGTTTGGCGGCATCTTCTGCGCGATGGCAAGGTAGTTGCCCGCGAACGAGCCCACCACCACGACGACGAGTGCCCAGAACAGGACATCGACACCCAGCCGCTGGAACTTCGGGTCCTTGCCGCCGTTGATCAGCGGCGCCAGGAACAAGCCGGCGGCCAGGAACCCGGTGGCGATCCAGAACAGCGCACTCTGGATATGCCAGGTGCGCGTCAGTGCGTATGGGAACCACTGCGAGACATCCACACCGTAGAACTTCTGCCCTTCGACCGTGTAGTGCGCGGTGAAGCCGCCGATCAGCACCTGGAAGGCGAACAGCGCCACCACCAGGAACAGATATTTGCCGAGCGCCCGTTGCGAGGGTGTCAGGGCATAGGTCGTCAGCGGATCGCGTGCCGGAGGCGCAGGCAGTGGGGCCTCCTTTTCGCGCAGGAACGCCCACGCCCAGATCAGCAGCCCCACGCCGGCCAGCAGCACCACCACGCTGGTGATCGACCAGACCACGTTCTCGGCGGTAGGCCGGTTGTCGATCAGCGGCTCGTGCGGCCAGTTGTTCGTGTACGTGGCCGTGTGGCCGGGGCGCTCGGTGGCTGCCACCCAGGCCGTCCAGAAGAAGAACTGCGTCAGGCTGGCCCGACGCTCCGCCGATGGCAGCGTGTTCTCCTTCATCGCAAAGCTCTCGCGACTGGTGCGCAGTTCTGGCGCATCGGAGAACAAGCGCGAGTAGTAGTTGGCAGTGAGCGCGATGGCCTTGGCCCGACGCTCCGATACGGTCAGCACGTTCGTTGCGACGTCAGCCTGATTGCCACGGTACTCGGCCTTGAGTTCTGCCCGCAAGGCGGCGCGTTCACCCACGTCGAGCGAGGCGTAGTCCTTTGCGTGGCGCTCGCGTGCGGCCAGGTCCAGCCAGGCGGTGAGTTCGCGATGCAGCCAGTCGGCGGTCCAGTCCGGCGCCTGGTAGGCACCGTGGCCCCAGACCGAACCGAGCTGCATGCCGCCGACCGATTGCCACGCGGTCTGTCCGTCGAGGATGTCCTCGGATGTGAACAGCATGACGCCATCGACCGTGACGACCTTGGCGGGGATCGGCGGCTGCTGACGGTAGACCTCCACGCCGTAGTAGCCGAGTAGCGAAAAGGTGATCGCCAGCACGGCGATCAGCGTGAACCATAGTTTCTTGTAGGGACCCATGATGGATTTGTTCCTTCGCAACAGATGTCGGCGCATCCTGTGCGAATCTTGTGCCGGAACAAATGCATCGGAAATTCAATGATTTGCCGCGCTCCATGGTGATTTGAACCATACCCGGACGCGGTGAAATTAACCATGGAAGGGTTTTTTCAACCATGATTGGCGAACGTCTCATGGCGGATCTCTCGGCGGATTTGCCGCAGGCCGAGCGCATGCAGCGACTGGTGGTGGGCCTGCGCGCGCAATTCCGTTGCGGCGCCGTGGCATTGCTCCAGCAGGAGGAAGACCATCTGCGGCCCGTGGCAGTGGACGGCCTGGTCCGCGACGCACTGGGTCGCCGCTTTGCCACCGGACTGCACCCCCGGCTCGCAGTTATCCTGGCCCGGCGCGATGTGACCTGTTTCGATCACGACAGCGTGCTGCCCGATCCTTACGACGGCCTGATCGACGAGCACGTGGGAGAGCCGCTGCCCGTGCACGACTGCATGGGCGTCAGCCTCCACGTCGAGGGCAAGCCGTGGGGCGTGCTGACACTCGATGCGTTGCAAGTGGGCACGTTCACTGCGGCTGCGCAGGCGGCACTGCGCCGGCTGATCCCGACAATCGAGGCAGCCATCCGTATGTCGCGGCTCGAAGCCGAGAATCGCGCACTGCGGCTAGGACGTACGGAGGCGCCTGCAGGCGAGGCAATACGCGACGACGGCGAGATCATCGGCCAGAGCGAAGCCGTGAGCCATCTGCTGCACGAACTGCGGGTGGTGGCCGACTCGGAGCTGCCGGTGCTGCTGCTCGGCGAAACGGGCGTGGGCAAGGAATTGTTCGCGCACCGGCTGCATCGGCTGTCGCGGCGCCGCAATCGTGCGCTGATCCACGTGAACTGCGCGGCGTTGCCGGAATCCTTGGCCGAGAGCGAACTGTTCGGCCATGCGCGCGGCGCGTTCTCCGGCGCAACGGGCGACCGGCCGGGCCGCTTCGAAGCCGCTGACGGTGGCACGCTGTTCCTCGACGAGGTGGGGGAGTTACCGCTATCGATCCAGGCCAAGCTGTTGCGGACGCTGCAGAACGGCGAGATCCAGCGGCTGGGGTCTGACCGGCCGCGCCGCGTGGATGTGCGGGTGATCGCCGCCACGAACCGGCACCTGCGCGATTTGGTGCGGGCCGGGTCGTTCCGCGCCGATCTCTATCACCGGCTGTCCGTCTATCCAATCCCGATACCGACGCTGCGCGAGCGCGGCAACGACGTGCTCCTGCTGGCCGGACACTTCCTCGAACTGAATCGGGCGCGGCTGGGGCTGCGCAGCCTGCGGTTGTCCGCCACGGCGCAGGTGGCGCTGCGGCGCTATCCCTGGCCGGGCAATGTGCGAGAACTGGAGCACGTGATCAGCCGCGCCGCGCTGAAGTGCGTCAGCCGGGGCGCGAGCCGCACCGACATCGTGACGCTGGATGCGGACCTATTTGCCGACCTGTTCGCGGATTCGATTTCGGATCCGTCCGCCGCGCCCCCCGCGCCTCCCGTTCAGATCGCGGACGCAGGCATGACGCTGCGCGAAGCCGTGGATGCCTGCCAGCGTGCCTGTATCGAACAGGCACTCGCTGCGCAGGACGGCAACTGGGCGCAGGCCGCGCGGTTGCTGGGTGTGGACGCCAGCAATTTGCACAAACTGGCCGGCCGACTGGGCTACAAGCGCGATGCCCTTCAGCGCGGTCGGTTGTCCACGATCCGTCGCGCCTTGCCCACGGATCGCTCCACACCGCCTTCGGGCAGGATCTCGATACCCGCCGACACGCCGATATAGGACTTGATATCGTGTGCCAGCATCGCCTGCGCCTGGCCGGCCACCGACGGATCGGCGCCATGGGCGCATTCCACGCGGACAGTGAGCGTATCGAGCGGGCCGTCCTTGTTCAGCACGCACTGGTAATGCGGCGCCAGTTCGCCGTGCTTGAGGATCAGTTCCTCGATCTGCGAAGGAAAGACATTCACGCCACGCACAATCATCATGTCGTCCGTGCGTCCCGTGATCTTCTCCATGCGACGGAAGGCGGCGCGCGCCGTGCCGGGCAGCAGCCTGGTCAGGTCTCGCGTGCGATAGCGCACCACGGGCATCGCTTCCTTGGTCAGCGATGTGAAAACCAGTTCGCCGAACTCGCCATCGGGCAGCACCTCGCCGGTGTCGGGATCGATGATCTCGGGATAGAAGTGGTCTTCCCAGATAGTTGGGCCGTCCTTGGTCTCGGCACATTCGTTGGCCACGCCAGGTCCCATGACTTCCGACAGCCCATAGATATCGACGGCGGAGATATTCATGCGCTTCTCGATGGCCGTGCGCATCTCGGGCGTCCAGGGCTCGGCCCCGAAGATGCCGATGCGCAGCGACGTGGAGGCCGGGTCGATGCCCTGGCGCTCCAGCTCGTCGGCAATCGCCAGCATGTAGCTTGGCGTCACCATGATGATCTCGGGCTTGAAGTCCTGGATCAACTGCACCTGCCGCTCGGTCTGGCCGCCGCCAAACGGAATCGCGGTGAGCCCGGCCTTTTCCACACCGTAGTGCGCGCCGAGGCCGCCCGTGAACAGCCCGTAGCCGTAGCTGATATGCACCTTGTCGCCCCGCCGCGCACCTGACGCCCGGATCGACCGCGCCATCACCGTAGCCCAGGTATCGATGTCCTTCAGCGTATAACCCACCACCGTGGGCTTGCCCGTGGTGCCCGACGATGCGTGGATGCGCGCGATACGGTCCTGTGGCACGGCGAACATGCCGAACGGGTAGTGGTCGCGCAGATCCTTCTTCGTGGTGAACGGGAATCGCGCGAGATCGGCCAGCGACCGCACCTGATCCGGATGGACGCCGGCCTCATCGAACTTGCGCCGATAGACGGGCGAGTTGTCATAGGCATGGCGCAGCGACCATTTCAGGCGATCAAGCTGCAGCGCCTGCAGTTCGGCTCGGCTGGCGTGCTCGATCGGCTCGAGCGGCAGATCGGTGGGGCGGGTACTCATCGATGTCTCCACATTCCGGGATCGGTGCGCTACGTTGGCGCGAGGGAAAGCTGTGCCAGTGCGAGAGATTTATGCGTCGGGCGGCGGGACCACATGGCCCTTGATCTGGGCCGACTTGCCGCGGAACATCGCCACCGGCTCTCCGGCTCGATTGGTCACTTTGATATCGTAGATGCCGTGCCGGCCGGACAGGATCTGCTCCTCGGCCTCGGCGGTCAGCACGTCGCCGCCCTGCACGGGCCGCAGGAACTCGATCGAGCAGCCCGACGCCACGGTGTTGATGTTGTGGCTGTTGCAGGCAAAGGCGAAGGCAGAATCGGCCAGCGTGAACATCAACCCGCCGTGGCAGATCGCATGGCCGTTCAGGAATTCTGGCCGCACCGTCATCGACAGGCGCGCATAGCCGGGCCGCACTGCATCGACCGAAATGCCCAGCCAGCGGCTGCAGGCGTCGGAGTCGTACATGGCGCGGGCGGTGGCCTCGGCCAGGGCCTGGGGATCGTTAGTCAAGCGACACTCCTTCCAAAACGGAAACGGGTGAACCGGTGGATCGTCAGGCGCCAGTGAAATGCGGCGCGCGCTTTTCGAGAAAGGCATTTACGCCTTCCGTGTAGTCGTGCGACCGGCCAAGCTCGCGCTGAAGGTCACGTTCGAGATCGAGCTGCGCATCGAGCGTGTTCGTGGCGCTGGCCCGGAAACTCTGCTTGATGGCGGCCAGCGCGCGCGTGGGCTGCGAGGCGAGGTGCGTGGCGAGTGCCATGGCCTGTTCAGGCAACAGCGGATCGTCCATGACTTCCCAGATCAGGCCCCATTTCTCGGCGTCGTCGGCAGTTAGCCGATCGCCAGTCATGGCCAGTCCCATCGCGCGCGCCATGCCCAGCCGCTTCGGTAGTAGCCAGGTGCCGCCGGAGTCCGGCACGAGGCCAATCTTGACGAATGCCTGGATAAAGCTGGCGGACCGCGCGGCCAGCACGATGTCGCATGCCAGCGCCAGGTTCGCCCCGGCCCCGGCGGCCGTTCCGTTCACGGCGGCCAGCACCGGCAACGGCAGTGCCTGCAGCCGGCGGATCAGCGGATTGAACCAGGTATCGATCAGTTCGCCGAGGTCGGTGGCGTTCTCGGGCGTGAAGTCCAGATCGGCAAGATCCTGCCCCGCGCAGAAACCACGGCCGGCGCCAGTCAGCAGCAGCGCCCGGGCGCCACCGGCTTCGACCTGATCAATCGCCTGCACCAGCACACGATGCATCTCGCGCGTAAAGCTGTTGAGCTTGTCGGGGCGATTCAGCGTGACCACGGCCACGTCAGCCTGCCAGCGCAGCAGGATCGGTCCGGATTCAATGGTGCCGCGCGCGCGTTGCGCCGGGGTGGGGGGCATGGTTGTCTCCTGCGCCATGTTGTTCTCCAGGTCGATGATGTGGGTCTTTGTCCACGAAGCGTCGCATGAGCCATTGTAGATAGCATGCGCGCCTGTTAAATAAACCGACCGGACGGTCGGCAAATAATAGAGGGGATGGGCGCGGGGCGCAATATGTCTGGCAACTGTGCCGGATCATCCGTCGCGATATTGCCAAGTCGATCCGCCTGGCGGCACACGCCGCCTTGACCGCTGCCACGGCAGCAGTGGAGTATCGATCCGCAATCAAAGACGCCCCCAACGATAGGAGAAGACATGTCGTACGAGAACATCCTGGTGGAGACCCGCGGCCGCGTCGGGCTGGTGACGCTGAACCGCCCGAAAGCGTTGAACGCCCTCAACGACGCCCTGATGGACGAACTGGGCGCGGCCCTGGTCGCATTCGACGCCGACGAGGCGATCGGCTGCATCGTCATCACCGGCAGCGAGCGTGCGTTTGCGGCCGGTGCCGATATCGGCATGATGGCGAAGTATTCCTATATGGATGTCTACAAGGGCGACTACATCACCCGCAACTGGGAAACGATCCGTCGCATACGCAAGCCCGTGATTGCCGCCGTGGCCGGCTATGCGCTGGGCGGCGGGTGCGAGCTGGCGATGATGTGCGATATCGTCATCGCCGCCGATACCGCCAAGTTCGGCCAGCCCGAGGTCAAGCTCGGCACGATGCCCGGCGCCGGCGGCACGCAGCGACTGCCCCGCGCGGTATCCAAGGCCAAGGCAATGGACCTGTGCCTGACCGCCCGCATGATGGATGCCGCCGAAGCGGAACGGGCCGGACTGGTTTCGCGCGTGGTGCCAGCAGACAAGCTGCTCGAAGACACGCTCGCTGCGGCCGACACCATCGCGGGTTTCTCGCTCCCCGTGGTCATGATGATCAAGGAGTCGGTCAACGCCGCCTATGAGACAACGCTCAACGAAGGCGTCCACTTCGAGCGCCGACTTTTCCACTCCACCTTCGCTACGGAGGACCAGAAGGAAGGCATGGCCGCCTTTGTGGAGAAAAGAGCACCAAATTTCCGCCATCAATGATGTTGGGGTGCCAAAATAGGGAATACCCGAGGTGATAAGTAGGGTATTTGTAGGGCTGGAGAATTAATTTCCAGCCCTACTTTCCTTTTAAATCAATGGCTTGAACTGCATAATCCGAATTTCGCCCCACGGCTCCGTGACATACGTGTTGCAAAGCTTCCGAATCGGTCTTAAGATTCGCCCCCTCGCAACACAAACCGCGCTGCAAACGCAGCGACGACAAGGGTTGCGGGGCAGCAGTGGCGGGGGTTGCGGGTTTTGCAGCGCTGGCCGGCAGAGAAAGAAATCTTCTGCAAACTGTTGACGAAACGATGAATGTTCTGCATAATCTCGTTTCTCTGCTGCAGCGAAAGCGACGCGGCAGACGCAGTAAGAAATAGCGCAGTACCCGACGGCAGCAAAGCTGTTCGTCATTGTTCTTTAACAACCAAACAACCGATAAGTGTGGGCGCTTGATGGCGAACGCCGCTGAGGACTTCGGGTTCTTAGTGTTGCTTCAAAAGTATCAAGTGCTCGCACAGTAAAAC
>NZ_SCMX01000138.1 GCF_005503625.1 Cupriavidus sp. 2SB
TTTCGAACCACTCCAGTGCCGTCTCGCGGTGGCCCTGCGCCACGGCCGCCTGCACGGCCAGCAGCCACGCGTCGGCATCCCAGTCGTCACGCGCAGCAAACGCCATCTGGAAATCCGTCAGGGCCTCCGCCTTCCGGTCCAGTTCCACGAGGAGTCTGGCACGCTGTACCCGCGCCTGCGCTTCTGCCTGGGCATTGCCAGCCCCAAGTGCTACGGCCTGTTCGATCAATGGCAAGGCGCGCTCGTTGTCGCCGAGGTCGCGCCAGATCTGGCCAAAGCGGCCATAGAGCCAGCCGTCTTCCACCAGTAGCGAGCGGCGTTGCAGCGCTTCGAGTTCGGCCAGTGCATCGGCACGGTCGTGTTCGTCCATCCCCGCCATACCCTTGGCCAGCAACGCGCCGTAGTGCGCGCGGGCATGAGCCATGGCGTGCGCCCCTTCGCTGCGTGCCTCGACGGGCAGCGCATCGAGACGGGCATCCATATGGGTCAGCGCGGCATTGGCCGATTCCGTGGCTTCACGCCCGCCCAGTGCCGCCCACGCGGCCACGAGCCGGCTGAACGCCCAACTCACGTCCGCAGGGTTGCGCTCCACCGGATGACGATTCATCACCTCGCCAGCCAGATCCACCACCTTCTGGTGCTCGCCCGCCGCCGCGTAGGCGTCGAGCATGTCGATCCAGTGGTCGATGAAGTCGCTGGCCGCCATGCCCTTCTGGTGCAGCGACACCTTTTCTTCCAGATGCGTCGCATCGGCCGGCAGCGTGCGCGCCAGCAGGCGGCACAGCAGGGAATACAGGTGAGGATCGGCGTTGCCGCCATGGCCCTGCGCATCGCCCTCGCCCGTCTCGAAATATGCCCCGAAACAGCCCAGTCCCTTGCGGCACGCGGCCTCCAGCATCGGCTTCAGCACGGCTTGTGACGCAGGCACCTCGTCGATGAACGCGCCGAGCGCCGCAGCCGCGTGGAAGTACATGGCACCATCGTCGGCATCGGCCGTCATGGCAAAGCCAGTCCAGGCGGGCTGCGCCGGGGTGCTGGCACTTGCCTTGGCTTGCGACTGGTGCCGCCACGTCAGCGCGCGCACCTGCGCGAGCGGGTCCGGACGCTGACGCAGGTACGTATCCAGGTCATCGAGTGCCGCCGCCGGGTCCACGCCCAGCCGCAACGGCGCGCGCAACCGGCGTGCTTCGGGATGATCGGGCTCGGCGGCCAGCACCGTTTCGGCCTGTGCCGCGGCCAGGGCATCGCCCTGCGCTGGCGTCAGATCGAGCAGCTCCGGGGAATCCAGCGCGATCCGGCCCAGGCAGATCCGCAGCAGCGGCTCCCCAAGTTGCTGCGCGGCATCGCTGCGCGCGACATAGTCCTGCACCAGCGGCAGGATATCGCCAGCCCCGAGATCGGGCGAGCGATACAGCAGG
Organism: Cupriavidus sp. 2SB; assembly: GCF_005503625.1. Classification (GTDB taxonomy): domain Bacteria; phylum Pseudomonadota; class Gammaproteobacteria; order Burkholderiales; family Burkholderiaceae; genus Cupriavidus. Next base: position 1,419 of record NZ_SCMX01000138.1, read on the forward strand.
TCGTGCCAGTAGCGGCCCGCCAGCGCGAAATCGTTGAGGCGAAACGCGACAAAGCCCGCATAGAAATGCGCAGCCCACTCGCCCGTGGCCAGCCCGTTGCGGCGCGCGGCCTCGTGCAGCCACGGCTGCGCCTCGGTGTCGCGCCCTTCACGCATCAGCAACGTGCCATACATATGCGCCAGCGCCCCGCGCGAGGCCCAGCGATGCATCGGCGCCAGCGAGAGCTCGGGCAGCCGCGTCATGGCCTCGTCGAGCGCGGCCAACGCCGCCGCCACATCGCCACGATCCGACTGGATCTGCGCGCGCAGCGCGGCATAGTCGACAACTTCGGGATGCGCCGCCCAGAGCTGGTCGGCTACCTGTACAGCTTCGTCATGGCGCCCGGCATTTGCCAGCGCGATGGCGTGGTCGTAACGGACATCCTGCAAGGTCCGCTCCTTCATCAGAAATCAGCAAAGCGGAATTATGCGCTATTGGCGTGACCTGCTTCGGGGAGGAGAGGGGGAGATTGGGGGTTGATCGGGGTTGACCGAAAGAAAAAGCCGCTCCCCAACAAAAAACGCCACCGCGGGCATCTGCCCGGGTGGCGTCAGTTCTGCCACGCGCCAGCCGTAGGAAAGCCGTCCGGCGCGCGTAATGCTAAAAGCTACTCGGCGAGCGGCGATTACTTGCCGCCCACGGTTTCCAGCACGGTCCACTTGCCGCCCTGCACCTTGTAGACGGTGATGCCGCCGTCCTTCAGGTCGCCGCGTGCATCGTAGGCCAGCGTCTTGGTGGTCACGCCCTGCATGCTGGTAGCGGCCAGCACGGGCAGGTAGCGTGTCGGGTCGGCGGAGCCGGCCTTGATCATGGCGGTCATCAGCGCGGTGGCGCCGTCATAGGCGTACGGCGAGTACGTCTGGACCTTCGAGCCGAAGCGCTTCTCGTACTTCTTCTCGTACGCAGCGCCGCCCGGCATCTGTTCCAGCGGCAGGCCGGCCAGCGACACCACGGTGCCATCGGCGGCGTTGCCGGCCAGCTTCAGGAAGTTGTCGGTCTTGGACATTTCGCCCGAGACCAGCGGGGCCTTCATGCCCAGTTCCTTGACCTGCTTGGCCATCGGGGCCGATTGGGTTTCGGCACCGCCGTAGAAAATGATGTCCGGGTTGCTGCGCTTGATGTTGGTCAGCACAGCCTTGAAGTCCACGGCCTTGTCGTTCGTGAACTCGCGGCGCACGATCTTGCCGCCGGCGGCCTTGGCGGCCTTCTCGAACTCGTCAGCCAGACCCTGGCCGTAGGCCGTGCGGTCGTCGACGATGGCGATGTTCTTGGCGCCCAGCTTCTTCACCACATAAGCGCCGATCACCGAACCCTGCTGGGTGTCGGACGTCATCATGCGGAACGTGGTCTTGAAGCCCTGGCGGGTGTATTCGGGTGCCGTGGCCATGGCGATCTGCGGAATGCCTGCACGGTTGTAGACCATCGACGCCGGGATGCTGGTGCCCGAATTGAAGTGGCCGAGCATGCCCTGGATGCCAGCGTCCACCAGCTTCTGCGCCACCACCGAACCGGTCTTCGGATCGGCCTGGTCGTCCTCGGAGATCAGCACGAACTTGACTTCCTTGCCGCCGATCTTGGGCTTCGTGGCATTCATGTCATCGATCGCCAGGACGATGCCGTTCTGCATGTCCTTGCCGTATTGGGCCTGGCCGCCGGTCAGCGGACCGGCGTAGCCCAGTTTGATTTCCTGGGCCTGGGCAAAAGCAGCCGAAGCGGCAGTCAGGCCGGCAACGGCCATGGCGACGGTCATGGCCGTCTTGCGGAATGTCGAGCTCATCAGTTCTCCTTGGGTCCCAAACGGGTGCCATATGGTGCCGTTGTCGGCATATGTCGGAACGGCGTTGGCAGCACCGTTCCATTCTAAGTGGCGCAGCAAGGTCGGGATCACCGGCCCTCGCCGCACGCCTCTGATGGGTGACCGGAAGAGGACGTGCCTCAGCCGATCGTCATCAAGCTTGCATTGCCGCCCGCAGCCGCCGTATTGACGGACAGCGAACGTTCGATCAACAAACGCTCGAGCGCGATATTCGGTTCACCCTGGGCCAGGCCCTGGACGCCGACAATCGGACCCGGACGCGTAGCGACCTGTTCACAGACGGTGCGCAACTGGTCGGAATCGCCGTGATGCAGCACCGCGTCGAAGTCGGTGTCCGATGATTTCCAGTCGGAAACCATACGGACGCGCGATTGTACTGCGGCCGGCAGCCGTGCCAACAGCGACTTTGCGACCGGTGTGTCAACCCACAACGCCTGGGCGCCAACCGCCAGCACGGCGCCCAGTTGCAGCGCCAGGTCCGACTCCGTCTGCGCCAGGCACAGCACGCGCTCGCGCGGCAGCAGCGAGTACGTATTGCGCTCGCCCGTGGGGCCCGGCAGCGTGGCCGAGATACCCGATGCCGAAGCGGCAGCGAACTGGTCGCAGGCGGCGGCGACTTCGGGCAGGCTGCCTTGCGCCCAGCCCTTCAGTGCGGCCAGCTCGGCGGATACCGGAGCAGCCTGCGCGGCATCGGCCACGTCCGAGGCGCGCACGACGCGCACCACGGCATCCTGCGGGCACACCGACAGCAGGCGATGCAGATACAGCGGGCCGCCAGCCTTCGGACCCGTGCCCGACAGACCCTCGCCGCCAAACGGCTGCACGCCCACCACGGCGCCGACGATATTGCGGTTCACATAGAGATTACCGACATGCGCACGGTCCACGATATGCGCGATGGTCTCGTCGATCCGGGTGTGGATGCCGAGCGTCAGGCCATAGCCGGTGTTGTTGATCTGGTCGATCATCGTATTCAGCGCGGCGCGCGGGTAGCGCACCACGTGCAGCACCGGGCCGAAGACCTCGCGCTTCAGTTCCTCGATCGAGTCGAGTTCGATCAGCGTCGGCGGCACGAACGTACCGTTACGGCAGGCGGCGGACTGCACGGCGTTCGGATCTGCCTGATGCACGCGGCGGCCCTTGGCGCGCATGGCTTCCACGTGACGCACGATGTTGCCGCGCGCCTCCTCGTCGATCACCGGACCCACGTCGGTGGACAGACGATCCGGGTTGGCCAGCGTCAGTTCGCCCATGGCGCCCTTGAGCATTTCCAGGATGCGGTCGGCCACGTCTTCCTGCAGGCACAGCACGCGCAGCGCCGAGCAGCGCTGGCCTGCCGAGTCGAAGGCCGAGTTCACGACGTCGCCCACCACCTGTTCGGCCAGGGCCGAGGAGTCCACGATCATCGCGTTCTGGCCGCCCGTTTCGGCGATTAGCGGAATCGGACGGCCCGCCGCATCGAGGCGACCCGCAACATTACGTTGCAGCAGGCGTGCCACTTCGGTGGAGCCGGTGAACATCACGCCCTTCACGCGCGCATCACCCACGAGCGCAGCGCCCACGGTCTCGCCACGGCCCGGCAGCAGTTGCACGGCACCAGCCGGCACACCGGCTTCGCGCAGCAGACGCACAGCAGCGGCGGCGATCAGCGGGGTCTGTTCGGCCGGCTTGGCCAGCACCGGGTTGCCGGCAGCCAGTGCGGCAGCAACCTGACCCGTGAAGATCGCCAGCGGGAAGTTCCACGGGCTGATACAGACCACGGGGCCGAGCGGGCGGTGCGTGTCGTTCGAGAACGTCTCGCGCACCTGCACCGCGTAGTAGCGCAGGAAGTCGACCGCTTCGCGGACTTCGGCGATGGCGTTCGAGAACGTCTTGCCGGCCTCGCGCATGATGACGCCCATCAACTGCTGCATCTGGGCTTCCATCAGGTCGGCGGCGCGCTCCAGCGCAGCGGCGCGCACCTCCGGCGGCGTGGCCTGCCAGATCGGTGCCACATTCACGGCGGCAGCCAGCGCGGCCTCCACTTCGAACGGCGTGGCTTCGCTGGTGTGGCCCACCACGTCGCGGTGGTCGGCCGGGTTCAGCACGGGGTCGAGCTTGGCGTCGCCGCGCGGGATGTCGGCACCGAGCAGCGGTTCGGCACGGTGGACTTCGCTGGCGCCGGCCAGCAGTGCCGACGACAGCGAGGCCAGGCGATGCTCGTTCGACAGATCGATGCCCGCCGAATTGGCGCGCGCGTCGCCATACAGTTCACGCGGATGCGGGATGCGCGGGTGCGAGAGGCCCAGCGTACCTTCCGTCTTGTGCATCGATTCGACCACGGTCACCGGATCGGCCACCAGTTCGTCCAGCGGGATGGATTCATCGGCGATGCGGTTCACGAACGACGTGTTCGCGCCGTTCTCCAGCAGGCGGCGCACCAGGTACGCCAGCAGCGTTTCATGGGTGCCAACCGGTGCGTAGATGCGGCACGGACGGTTGAACTTGCCGTCCGACTTCGGGCCGACGATCTGGTCGTACAGCGGCTCGCCCATGCCATGCAGGCACTGGAATTCATACTGGCCGGGGTAGTAGCTCTGACCGGCGATCTGGTAGATGGCCGACAGCGTATGCGCGTTGTGCGTGGCGAACTGCGGATAGATTGCGTCCGGCACCGACAGCAGCTTGCGGGCGCATGCCACGTAGGCCACGTCCGTGTACACCTTGCGCGTGTAGACCGGGTAGCCTTCCAGCCCATCCACCTGGGCGCGCTTGATCTCGCTGTCCCAGTACGCGCCCTTCACCAGACGAATCATCAGGCGGTGGCGGCTGCGGCGTGCCAGGTCGATCAGGAAATCGATCACGAACGGGCAGCGTTTCTGATAACCCTGCACCACGAAGCCGATACCGTTCCAACCGGCCAGTTCCGGCTCGAAGCACAGGCGCTCCAGCAAATCGAGCGAGATTTCCAGGCGGTCAGCTTCTTCGGCGTCGATATTGATGCCGATGTCGTACTGGCGGGCCAGCAGCGTCAGGCTTTTCAGGCGGCCATACAGTTCGGAAATCACGCGTTCGTGCTGCGCGCGGCTGTAGCGCGGATGCAGCGCCGACAGCTTGATCGAGATGCCCGGGCCTTCATAGATGCCCCGGCCGCGCGACGCCTGGCCGATTGCGTGGATGGCCTGCTCGTACGATGCCAGGTAGCGCTGCGCGTCGGCCTCGGTCATCGCAGCCTCGCCAAGCATGTCGTACGAATAACGGAAGCCTTCGGCCTCATACTTGCGCGCGTTGGCCAGCGCCTCGGAAATCGTCTCGCCAGTCACGAACTGCTCGCCCATCAGGCGCATGGCCATGTCCACGCCCTTGCGGATCAGCGGCTCGCCGCCCTTGCCGATGATGCGCGTCAGCGCCTTCGACAATCCGGCTTCGGTGTGCGTGGCCACCAGCCGGCCAGTCAGCAGCAGGCCCCAGGTGGCGGCGTTCACGAACAGCGACGGGCTTTGGCCCAGGTGCGACTGCCAGTTCGCGCCGCTGATCTTGTCGCGAATCAGTGCGTCGCGCGTGGCCTTGTCGGGGATGCGCAGCAGTGCCTCGGCCAGGCACATCAACGCTACGCCTTCCTGCGACGACAACGAGAACTCCTGGATCAGGCCCTGCACCAGACCCTCACGGCCCGTACCCACCTTTTGCTCGCGCAGCTTCTGCGCCAGCGTATGCGCCATCTTGATGGCGGCGTCGGCCTCGGCCTTCGGCAGGCGGGCCTGCTCCAGCAGCACCGGCACGCATTCGGTTTCCGGACGGCGATACGCAGACGTAATCGCCGCGCGCAACACCGACTGCGGCTGGATGCTCTGCGCAAATTCCAGGAACGGCTGGGCCATGGCCTCGCCCTGCGCCACATCGCCAGCATCACCATCCGTGTCATGCGACGTGCCGTTGGCGCCTTCGTGCGGCAGATGGCCGCGCTCGATCTGCTCCAGATACGTGAAGATGGCCTGCTTGATCAGCCAGTGGGGGGTACGGTCGATCGATTGGGCAACGCGTTTCAGGCGTTCACGCGAAGCATCGTCGAGCTTCACGCCGAGGGTGGTGGTGGCCATGCGGGCAGTTCTCCAGCGGATCTTAAGAAGGCGGTGGCGGCCGTGGCGATACGCATGGGCGTAACGCGCCAGCCTGCCGATTGGCGCGATCTTACTCTCGTAGAATTACGAGGTGCAACCTAGTGCAACCACCTAGTTCGTCCCGCCTGGAAAAGGTTGCACCCACGCAACATGACAGACCTCGCAAGGCCGGCCTCAGATCCTCAACGGATCGATTTCCAACTGCCAGCGCACGCCCTTCACTTGCGCACCCACCTCCTGAAAAGTGGGCAGCCACTCACTCAAAAACCGTTGCAGCACGGGGCGCGATCCGGCTTCGACCAGCATCTGGGCACGCTCCTTGTTGAAGATGCGCACCATCGACATCGGCACCGGGTCATGGAGTTGCACCTCGGGCGCCATCGGGCATGCATCGGCATGGTCCCGCGCGGCTTTCAGGAAGGTCAACGCACGTTCCAGCTCGCCGTGTTCCGCCGTGATGAGCGCCTGGTAGGCGAACGGGGGCAACCCGGCCTGCCGGCGCTCGCGCAACTGGCTGGCTGCGAATCCATCATAGTCATGGCGCGCCAGGGCCTGCAATGCGGGGGCGTCCGGATAACGCGTCTGGATCATCACTTCGCCGCCCAGTCCCGCCC
>NZ_SCMX01000139.1 GCF_005503625.1 Cupriavidus sp. 2SB
GGATTTCATTGGGGGTATGAGGGGGGTGCATGCTTTAACGGTGCAGCACAAATCAGTATCGATAGTGATTGTTATCGATACTGATGCCGGTTGTGTGGCGAAATTCCGCCCGTAGAAACATCGAATGTTGGGGTCGGGCTGGCGGCAACGCCATAGCGTCGACTATGGTCCGGGCGGCCACTGAGATCACCCTTCCGAGGGATTGCTCCTGACCGCTACAGAATAAGACACTGTCATAAGTAAAAAATATCATTTGTCTCTCTGGCATTCTTTGGTGATATTCGTCCTCATCGTACATTTTGCTAAAAAGCGTCGGGTAACGAGGAAGAATGGTTGGGATGGGATCGGGGGCTCTGCATGGACTATCTGAAGCTTGTGTTGTCGCTGGCGCAGGAGTGCGTCCGGAACGCACCTGTTATTGTGCTTGGGAGCGGGGCATCGGCCGCGCACGGTATTCCGGGCATGAAGCCGCTAGGCGATACGCTTGTCGCGTCTTCTCCTCCAGGGACTGGGCATGATCGGGACTTCACCAGTTGGGGCGCCTTCTGCGAAAAGTTGAAGGAAACGGATCTGGAGTCCGCACTCACGGAAGTTCATCTTACAGAAGCGATGACTACGCATGTCGTCACAACGACATGGAAGTATCTCAATCCGTTCGATGTAAAGGTGTTTGACCAAGTGATCGCCAACCGGCGGATGCTGCCGCTTTCGCGTCTTTTTTCGCATCTGTTTGACAGTACGCATTCAACCATTCACGTCGTGACACCGAACTACGACCGCATCGCGGAATATGCTGCTGAAGCGGCCGGCTTCGCGGCTTATACCGGTTTCACGTACGGGTCAATTGGCCAGCGTGCCGACAAGGCGCCGCGCATGATGCAGGGTAAGGCAGAAATCCGCACGGTTTCGGTCTGGAAGGTGCATGGATCGTTCGGCTGGTTCGTAGACAAGGATGGGCTTGTCACCGCTTTGCCACCGCGCCTGTCGCTTCCGGCCGAGATGCAGCCGGTCATTATTACGCCCGGCATCGAGAAGTTCAGGTTGACCCATGACGAGCCCTTTCGCTCAATCATGGCCAGCTCAGACAGCGCACTTCGTACTGCCGACGCCTTCTTATGTGTCGGCTTTGGGTTCAACGATACGCATCTCCAGTCGTTGCTGCTCGAGCGTTGTCATGTACAGGGCGTGCCGCTCGTTCTGATCACGATGGAGATCAGCACGAAGGCAAAGTCACTATTCGCAGGTGGTAAGTTCGCGCGATTCATGGCCTTGGAGAACTGCGCAGAAGGCACCCGTCTGTATTGTAACGAGGCGCCAGACGGGGTAGTCCTCGAGGGTGTCAAGCTCTGGCAGCTCTCCCAATTTCTCAATCTCGTAATGTGAGTCCAAATGGCCATTCTCCACTATAAGGATGAAGACGCATTTGGCCGTGTTCGCTCAGTCGACACGGCGACCGTGCTGATCGCAGTCGATGACGTCGGGCGACTGAGGAAGCTGCAGGTGAACCGGCTCGTCGTACTCCAAAGCAGCCGGCCTGGTCAGCACCTCGTTGGCATCATCCAGAAGATTACCCGGACCGCAATCGAGGGCAACGCCGCCGCCGAAGATGATGGTGATGGCGACGAACCGGCCACGGAAGTCAATGTCGTGAGGGTGGTGCTCATTGGTACGTTGGCTGACAAGCTCGCTACCAAAGAGAACGTATTCCTTCGCACGCTAGAGACCGTTCCGGAGATCGACGCCAACTGTTTTGCCCTAGAAGGCGAGCAACTAACGAGTTTCATGCGGGTGGTGGCCAATATTGGCTCCGATGCGCAGAGGCTTTCCCTAGGTTGCTATACGCTTGACGAGAAAGCCGAGGCGTATCTCAACGGAAATAAATTCTTTCAACGCCACGCTGTCATCGTTGGCAGTACGGGATCCGGAAAGTCGTGGGCGACTGCGCGAGTGCTGGAGCAACTGGCTTCCCTTGGGAATGCGAATGCGATCGTGTTTGACGTGCATGGCGAATATTCTCCGCTCCAGGGAGACGGCGTGCGGCATTTTCGGATCGCCGGACCGGCTGATCTCGATGTGGGCTCAACCCTCCAGGATGGAGTCATCTTCCTGCCATACTGGCTGCTTGGCTACGAGGCGATGACCTCAATGTTTGTGGACCGTTCGGACAGCAATGCCCCCAACCAGACCATGGTCATGTCCCGTGCTGTGGTCGAGGCGAAGCGTGCCTATCTGACAGCGGGCCAGCATGAAGATATGCTCGCAAACTTTACCATCGACAGCCCGATACCCTTCAGCTTGGACGATGTGGTCGGGGAGCTTAGTCGTTTGAACTCCGAGATGGTGCCTGGAGCGCGAGCCGGCGTTGACAAGGCAGGGGACTTCAATGGAAAACTCAGCCGATTGATTCAGCGGCTGGAGAACAAGCGAACCGACCGTCGTCTCGGATTTCTTTTCCAAGGTGCAACAGAGACGATGGACTTCGGATGGCTTGAGGCCCTCGTGGTGGCGCTTCTGGCAGGAAGCCAGGATCAGGTGGACCAGAAGGGTGGGGTGAAGATTATTGATTTCTCCGAGGTGCCGTCCGATATCCTGCCCCTGATCGTCAGTCTCGTCGCAAAGCTCGCGTTCTCGGTTCAGCAATGGTCGCAGCCCGAGACAAGACATCCTATCGCGATATTCTGCGACGAGGCGCATCTTTATATTCCGGAAAGGCATCAGGCCGGCGGTGCCGCCGACATATCGGTGGAAATCTTCGAGCGGATTGCCAAGGAAGGGCGAAAGTACGGCGTTGGCCTCGTTGTTATCAGTCAGCGGCCTTCGGAGGTCAACCGGACAGTACTCAGTCAATGCAACAATCTCGTTGCCATGCGACTAACCAACGGCGACGATCAAGCTGTTGTACGTAGGCTTCTGCCAGACTCGCTTGGAGGGTTCGGCGATTTGTTGCCAGTGCTGGATACAGGCGAAGCGTTGGTAGTGGGTGACGCCAGCTTGCTTCCGAGCCGTATCCGTATTGCAGAACCTAAGCAATGCCCCAACAGCGGAACCGTTGAATTCTGGGAGCGTTGGGCGACCGACGTAGCGATTGGGGGACTTCCTGACGCGGTAGAGGGGTGGCGGAAGCAAAGTTTGCAAAAGAACTGACCACGTGTTGGCGGGATGCGTTCGCATCGGGAAGCGATTCACTCGAAACGGAAAATTTGCAATCGACGAAAATGAGAGCTCGATTCCTGTATGTTGTTGTTACCGATTAAATAATTGTGGCCGGACCGGGATGTCGGTAAATGGAGCGTGGTCGATTGTGTCGGCAAAACACCTGAATACATAAGAATATCTAACTATGATGAATATTTCTTTCGACCAATTTTCCACGCGCTCATTCGAGCGTTTTTCGCAATCTCTGGCCCAACATATTTTGGGCGCTGGGATCTTGGTCTTTGGTGATGGGCCAGACGGAGCCAGAGAAGCTTCATTCGAAGGCACACTAAATTATCCAACGGTCGCTGACCGGTGGACGGGCTACACGGTGATGCAGGCAAAGTTTCTTCAGGTTCCCAGGTCCCCCAAAGATGATGCCGATTGGCTTTGTACTCAACTACAAGAAGAGTTGCAAAAATTTGCATCGCCGAGTTCAACGCTAAAAAAGCCAGACTATTACATACTTATTTCGAATGCGCGTTTGTCGCCGATGCCGGAAGGAAAACGAGGGAAGGGTGGAATAGAGAAGGTTGACAGTGTCTTCGCAGAATATAAAAAGAAGATCGGGATCAAAGACTACCGCGTTTGGCATTTGGATCAGATCACGACAATGCTTGCGGGCGCCAATGAACTTCGTCGCTCCTATGCCGCATGGCTATGTACCAGCGATGTGATAGCAGACCTTCTCAAGGAGGGCGAGGCGAAGGCAAGAGCAGTAAGTGACGCAATGTACAGATACTTGACACGAGAAATCCGATCTCACCAGCAACTTCGATTGCAGCAAGCTGGCCATGCCGGCGACGCACAGACAATGATCGAGGACGTTTTCGTAGATCTTCCTTATAGAGAATCTGGCCACGTATCCGCAAAAGAGAAGGATACGCTCTTGCTTGCACATCTTCTTGATCGCTCAAGGGATTGTCTGGACGGCGCCAGCGTCCATTCACGACTCTCGCGCAATGAAGATCGTCGCGAGCGAGTACTTTTACTCGGCGGACCGGGTCAAGGTAAGTCCACTCTGTCCCAGTTTCTAGCGCAGATATTTCGTGCAAATATTCTAAATGCCGAGCGCGTCGGGGGATATCCGGCGGAAATTGGCAGCATCGTTAGAAAGACGATCGATAAGGCAAAATCCGCAGGATTAGCCATCAACGTGCCGCGTCGTTATCCGATGCGTGTTGATCTGCCCAATTTTGCCGACTGGATAGCTCGTGAAGAAAATAGATTAGAGAAATCTTTACTTCACTATCTATGTCATCACATCACATCGATTTCCAATACAAAAGTAGAAATCAGCGATTTGCGACACTGGATTAATCGCTATCCAAGCATCGTCCTATTAGACGGACTCGATGAAGTCCCTCCCAGTGCAAATAGGAGTTCTGTTATCCGTGCTATTAACGAGTTTTGGGACGAGGCTAGCGGCGCCGACGTCTTGATGGTCGTTACGACCAGACCTCAAGGATACAACGATGATCTGGATCCGGATTTTTACTCAAAGCTTGAAATGACTCCGTTGACAGTGGAGCATGCCATAGCATATTCAGAGAAGCTTGCAGGCGCACGATTATCAGACGTCTTCCAGAGAGAGAGGGTAATCAGTCGGCTTAGGGAGGCAGCAAAAAGCCCCATGACTTCACGGCTAATGATCAGCCCACTGCAAGTCGCTATTCTTTTAGCTCTAATCGATCAGAGAGGCGATGCACCCACTGATCGATGGAGTCTTTTCGATAAATATTTTGGAGTTATATTGCAGCGGGAGCAATCTAAATCCGGGGCAGTTGGGGAGACCATGCGGCACTGGGCGCGTCAAATTGCTGCAATTCATTTTAAGGCTGGTTTTATTCTCCACTCGGAAGCGGAGGCCCAAGGCGGCTCCGATTCACACCTTGATAAACATTCGCTTGAAGCTTTGATCCGCGGGCAACTAGAATCGGAGGGATATGATGGAGCGGAGCTCGATCGGTTTACCGAGGAGCTCATGGGCGCTTCTACCGAGCGCCTTGTTCTTCTGGTCCAGCGTGTCGAAAACTGTTTTAGCTTCGAAGTACGTTCACTCCAAGAGTTCATGGCGGCGGCGTATTTGATGGCGGGAAAGGAAAGCGTCGTGCAGCGCCGTCTACGCGCCATAGTTACTAAAACGCACTGGCTTCATGTGTTTCAGATCGCTGCGAGTAAATGTTTTTCAGTAAATGATTCTGAGCAATATAGAGATTCCATAATTACGATATGCAGAGAGATTAACGAAAGTGGTGAGGAGTTGGATCGACTACTTCGGACTGGATCTAGAATTGCGTTTGCTTTGTTGCAGGATGGAGTAGCATACGACCAGCCGAAGTATCGACGGATCCTGTTTTCGGAAGCATTTGGCGTACTACATGTCGGTCCGAACGAATTGCCCGACGAATTTTGCGAACTCTGTAACCAGGATCAAGCTCGAGCATCTGAATATATCCGTATTTATATAAAGTCACCGTTCGAGGATACTTCGAAGGCAGCATGGAAGCTTCTACTGCGCTGTGCGGCACGTGGATTCAAATGGGCGGAGGATCTAGTTCAAGAATGGTGGCCAAATCATTCTCGGGGAGTGGAAGAGATTCTAGAATACGAAATTGTACCGGTGCAGGAGTCTAGACTAAACGATCTAATTTGCAACTCACTCCCATACACATCCCCCTTATTGCTTAGGAAGGCACTTGTACGGGGCCGTTGGAGCAGGTTAAGAAATAAATATCGACCATTTTCGGTTATGCATCCTTGCCTTGAGCTCTTTACGGGTATGCATGGAGATAGAATCTCTATAAGTCTTCGATTGGAATCAGTCAAGACCCCCGTTGATTGGTTCGCAATTTCGATAGTATTGAGGGAAGAAGTAAGAGCGGCCTATGAAGCCATGCCTGCAACTCCGTTGTGGGAACCACTTTTCGCCTTGAGAGTATTCCACGAACAACCTACGGCAAATTCCCTCGCAGATTTGTTGGAGCAAATCGAGATGAAGAATTGGCGTGAGCTATTTGTGGAAGTGCTCCCGCTCATGCCTTGGCCGTTAGGCAGTCTTCTTAATGGAAGATCAGCAGGCACCCTTGGAACTTTGGCCGCTGAAGTTCGTGCCGGAAAATTTGGAGATATCGCCGATTGGCTCGCAGCCGAAGATCGCTGGAGAAACGCCGGTCTCGTTGACGCAGATCTCGTATTTGCATCGTCGGGGGAATCCTTCGATGCTGAGGTTGCACGTGTTGGTTTTCCGTCTGGCGGATTTTCGTTATCTCACGGCGAGAAGGATAATCAATGGATAAATAACCTCGCGGAAAAATATTTTTTGTCTACAGGTTTTGCAAGCGAAATTTTAGGTGCTTTATTAAGATTTGTTCTTTCTGTTTATAGAATGCCGCGACGGTTGACGGTTGAGGAGGCTGCAAAAATTTTGGCCTCTGCAGTTGGATCGAATAATTGGGTGGATATTGATTTTTTGATTAATCTTCCGGCTGATTTTTTTGATAATACAGAGCTCATTTTGATGCTTGACTCAATCGGAAAGGATGGCCGAGTTATGCTTTCAAGCAAGTCGCCTGAAAATGTCGATTGGCTTTTTAGGTTGCGCGATAGATTGCCGTCGCATCCGGGGTTGTTGGTCGTGATCGTGAATTTTATGAGTGAGGCGTCTCTTGAGGATTTTGAGAGGGTTTTTTGCGGCGTGGATTTGAATCGGCTTTCAAAATCAGATTCGGAGAGAATTGGTGTTTACGCAAAGCTCGTCTCTGCCATTATTGGGGTATTGCCGGAAAACGACTATAAGAATCTCTTGGTGGATGGTAGTGATATGGGTAGATCGGTGCAGGTGAGAATTGTTGATGCAATTTTGGACAATGAATTGCTCGACCCCGTTCCGAATTTAAGAATCGCAAATAGCATAGCTCTTGTTGCGAATATCGATCGTATGTTGCCGGTCTCTCGATATACGAGTCGGTTGCAATCCATTGCCGATGGTCGACGCGCGGAATTGGCTGACACCAAGCGTTGGCGTGATCTTGAGTTTGACGCGAAACTATGCAACCTAATGAAGGAGTCATCGTTAGCAGCGTAAGCGACATGAGGACGTGGCAAACGGATTAGGGATCGCGACGGCCGCTGTCGGCATCGCGATCCAGTATGTCGCTGATTGCTCTTGGCGAGACCCTGTCACACTGCGGTGGACGATCACCGCCTGAGTCCAAGCATAGCGTTGGAGCGTTTGATGCCAGCGGTCATACAGCGCCAGTTTGGCAATTCCCGTGACTACTCCTTTCATCACGACCTTTGATAGCCAAGTAGGTCACGGAAGTTGCCGTTCGAAACGAGGTTCCAACCTACGTACCACAATAAACATAAATTGCGTTCAACCCAACCGTATCCACCCCGTCGCGCTGAAGATGGATCAAGGAACCCCTCCTCCTTCGAGGGGTGT
>NZ_SCMX01000013.1 GCF_005503625.1 Cupriavidus sp. 2SB
CACGTACGCAGTGTCCTACAAGGGTAAATACCGATACGGCAACTTGGTGCGATGCACGAAAGGCAGGTGTTTGAAGCGCCATGACGCATTGCGTGCAGGACGGTGCTACCATCGCTGACTGCCCGGTCGGTCAATGATGTGAAGCCATCACAAGCCGTCCGTATCTGCTCCGCCCCGTTCCCATGTTCGCCTTCTACGCCGACCACTTCGTCCTGCCGCTGCCTCCCGGCCATCGGTTCCCGATGCGCAAATACAGCATGCTGCGCGATGCCGTGGTCCGAGAGGTGCCGGGCTTGGTGCTGCATGAAGCCCCACGAGCCGACGATAGCGACCTGACGTTGGCCCACACCCCTGCGTATGTTGCTGAAGTCTCATCCGGACAACTCGATGCCGCGCGTCAGCGCGAGATCGGTTTTCCGTGGTCCCATGAAATGGTGGAGCGCTCTCGACGTTCGGCCGGTGCCACGATTGCCGCATGCCAGACCGCACTCACGCAGGGCATCGCCGTGAACCTTGCCGGCGGCACGCACCATGCCTATGCCGACAAGGGCGGCGGTTTCTGTGTGTTCAACGATGCCGCCATCGCCGCGCGTCGATTGCAGCGTGATGGCGCCGTGCGTCGCGTGGCCGTGATCGACCTCGATGTCCATCAGGGCAATGGCACTGCATCGATTTTGCGGGACGATTCCAGCATCTTCACGCTCTCGCTGCATGGCGAGAAGAACTACCCCTTCCGCAAGGAAGCGAGCGATCTCGACGTAGGCCTGCCCGATGGGTGCGACGACGATACGTACATGGCGGCGCTCGCCGGCGCGCTCGACATGCTTCATGCCCGCTTTGCTCCCGACCTGCTGATCTATCTGGCCGGCGCCGATCCCCATGAAGACGATCGACTGGGGCGCCTGCGGCTGACCATGGCGGGCCTGGCGCGACGCGACAAGATGGTGTTCGACTTCGCGCTGTCGCAACGTCTTCCCGTTGCGGTGGCAATGGCCGGTGGCTATGGCAACCAGATCGAAAACACCGTGGCTGTGCATACGCAGACGGTGGCTCTGGCTGCGCAGTATCATGCGCGCCATTCGACAGAAAGCTGCGTGCAAGATGCAGCGGCCTTTGTCACCGCATCATGACTTTGTTGCAGTCATCGCAAAAAGTTTGGAACCTTGCGGCGTGCCGCGTGCTCATACGAACTTTCGTGTGGCGTCGGCAGCGCTATCCCACTGGCCTGTTGCCGTTGTAGTCCGACTGACTTCCTCTCGATGAAGCCCGAACCTGCTCACCGCTCCGCGTACAAGCACTTCCAGCCGATCACCACACGTTGGATGGATAACGATGTCTATGGCCACGTGAATAACGTTGTCTACTACAGTTATTTCGATACGGTCGTGAACACGTACCTGATTCATGCGGGTGCATTGGATATCGAAGCAGGCAGCACTATCGGATTGGTGATCGAGACGCAGTGCAATTATTTCTCGTCGCTGACTTTCCCGGACACGGTGGTGGCCGGATTGCGTGTGGCGAAGCTTGGCAAGACGAGCGTGCGCTACGAGGTGGGGCTGTTTCGCGGGGATGACGAGATCGCTGCGGCGCAGGGCCATTTCGTGCACGTCTACGTGGATCGCGAGACGCGGAGGCCGGTGGCGTTGCCGCAGCCGTTGCGCCAGGCACTTGAGAGGCTGGTCGTGAACCAGCCCCATGACAACAACGCAGTGAACAAGAACTAAGGAGACCGCCAAGTATGTCGAACCCCGATGAGGCAGCCTGCGTCGATCGCGCCATCACCACGCGTCGATCGGTGCGCGCATTCCTGGATACGCCAGTGCCGCGCCAGACCATCGAAGACATCCTGGCCGTGGCCAGCCGTGCGCCTTCGGGCACGAATACGCAGCCGTGGAAGGTCTACGTACTGTCTGGCGACGCCAAGGTGCGTTTCTGCACCGATGTGCTGACGGCATACGACGATCCTGAACGCGATGCCAAGTATCGCGAGGAATATCCGTACTACCCGCGTGAGTGGGTCGATCCCTACCTGGCGCGCCGCCGAAAGGTGGGCTGGGACTTGTACAGCCTGCTCGATATCCGCCGCGAGGATAAATCGCGCATGCACGAGCAGCACGCGCGCAACTTCCGTTTCTTTGATGCGCCGGTCGGACTGATCTTCACCATCGATCGCATCATGGAGCAGGGAAGTTGGCTGGATTACGGCATGTTCCTCCAGAGCATCATGGTGGCGGCGCGCGCACGTGGGCTCGATACGTGTCCGCAGGCGGCTTTCACGCAGTTTCATCGCATCATCAAGGAACACCTGAAACTGACCGATGAGGAGATGGTGGTGTGCGGCATGTCCCTCGGCTTTGCCGATCCCGATGCTACGGCCAACCAGTTGATGACGGAGCGTGAACCAGTTGGACAGTTCGCGCGTTTTCTGTCCTGACTTAATCCGCTGGCGAAACCTTTCGGTATCGCCGGGAGTAGTTGCACTTTGTTGTATTTGTGGTAGCGAGTGAATGACTTAAGCGGCTCATTTTTCATAATGTGGAAATGTTTGTAATTCCAACTTTAAAGAGCCGCTGTAAGTCATTAATCTTGCTATAGATTTCTTAATTTTCTAAACTAGCGCCATTCCGCAGCCGCGCTGAGCAGACCATGTTCCGGACCGAATCCTTTATGTCTCGACTCTTCGGCCTTCCCCAACTGACGGCCTTTGCCACCACGGCATTGGTGTCCGTTGCCTTGATGACCGCACCGGTAGCGTACGCAGCGACGAAGTCGACTGCGACGAAATCGTCGGCCAAAAAGACCGAAAAAGTTTCAAAATCCGCTAAATCCGTAAAATCCTCGAAGAAGACTGCAGCCGTTAGTGCCGCGCCGTCCTCGCGCAAGGTGATTGTCGTGAAGAACGGCAAGCGCACCGTGGTGGCCAGCCGTGCCGCCCCGGTCCGTGCCGCGTTCGTGCCGGCCAAACCGTCGTTGGGCGAGGCCATGGGCCTGCGCGATACCGATGACGCGCTGTCGCTGCGTTCGTCCGTCGCCCTGGTGCTGGATCAAAACACCAACGAGGTGCTGTTCCAAAAGAATTCCACGGCCGTGCTGCCCATCGCCTCCATTACCAAGCTGATGACGGCGCTGGTGGTGATGGATTCCCGGTTGCCGATGGATGAAATGCTGACGGTTTCCGAGGATGACCGGGATACCGAGAAACACAGCAGCTCGCGCCTGCGCTTTGGGACCACGCTGACGCGCCATGAGATGCTGCTGCTCGCGCTGATGTCGTCCGAGAACCGCGCCGCGTCCGTGCTGGGCCGCAGCTATCCGGGTGGCCTGCCGGCGTTTGTAAGCGCGATGAACAAGAAGGCGCGCGAACTGGGCATGAACGACAGCCACTTCGTCGACTCCAGCGGGTTGTCGAGCAGTAACGTCTCCAGTGCGATGGACCTGGCGCGCCTGGTCAATGCGGCGTATCGCAATCCCACTATCCGCGAGTTTTCCACGCAGACCGAGCACGAAGTGAATGTGCTGGGCCGCTCGCAACACTACGTCAGCACGAATCGCCTGGTGCGCGGCGGCAATTGGGAAATCGGCCTGCAGAAGACCGGCTATATCTCCGAGGCCGGCCAGTGCCTGGTGATGCAGACGCGCGTCAATGATCGCAACGTGGTGATGGTGTTCCTGGATTCGGTGGGCAAGCTGTCGCGCTTTGCCGATGCCACCCGGGTGCGAAGCTGGCTTGAGCATCAGCCTCCGTCGGCAGGGGGCCAGCCTCGCCCTTTTCCTTCGACGCCCAATCTTACGCAGGGTCCTAAGTCCCCTGCGATGGTTCTGGTGTCCCATCACTCGCACGGCACCTGATCACATTCAGATTGCTGCAACGAAAAACGCGCCGGGGGCCAAGCCCTCCGGCGCGTTTTTCATTGCATGGCTTGCCGAGCCGGACTGCGATCAGGCCGCCACCGTATCGGGCACATAGCCCATGCCGCGCGAGATCTGCAACGCGGTTTCCTTGAGGTTCTGCAGCCAGCTATCCTGCAGCCGATCCGCGGGTGCTGACAGCGACAGGCCAGCCACCAGCCGACGCGAATCGTCGTAGATGCCGGCGGCGATGCAGCGCACGCCAAGCTCCAGTTCTTCGTTGTCGCGTGCATAACCGTTCGAGCGGACCCAGCTCAACTCGCGTTCCAGCCGGGCGATCTCGGTGATCGACGTGCGCGTATGGCCGGCCAGGCCGGTGCGCGTGGCGTAGTTGCGTACGCGAGCCGATTCGTCAGCGGCCAAAAACAGCTTGCCGACCGAGGTCAGATGCAGCGGCGCGCGGCCACCGATGGCGCGCACAACCTGCATGCCGGAGCGCTCGCTGTACGCGCGCTCGATATACACGATCTCATCGCCCTGGCGTACCGACAGGTTCACGGTTTGGCCGGTGACGCGGTGCAGTGCGCGCATCGGCGCCAGCGCCGCGTCGCGCACCGACAGGCGCGCCTTGACGAGATTGCCCAACTCCAGCAGCCGCATGCCCAGGCGGTAGCTGCCTGGATCGGAACGATCGACAAAGCGGCACGCCACCATATCGTTGAGGATGCGGTGCGCGGTAGAAGGGTGCAGGCCGGTAGCCAGCGAGAGTTCCTTCAGGCTGACGGGGTCTGCGTGCTGGGCCAGCGCATCCAGTAGCGTCATCATGCGCTCGATCACCTGGATCGAGGTCTTGCCGGGTGACTTGTCTGCTTCTGCCATAGGGAAAATGTTGCCGTGCGGCAAAAATTAAGCGTCTGCCTGATTCTATCTCGCATTGTGAAAATTTCAACTGGTGAAATGCGATTCCCGAGATTTCCTTCCAGACATTGCGCGATGAGCGGCCGCATGAAATGAAGCATGCACCTCATAGAAAGGTGAGGTGCACAGCACCGCCCAAGGGTTTCCCCATGCACGCCGATGCCCGCAGTGGCGGGGCAGGCAGGCATAATTGCGGGGTTTCCGGGTCTGGAATAAAGGTTCAACGATGCGAATCGGACTGTTCGCCACCTGTCTGGTGGACCTCATGCGTCCCGAAATCGGGTTTTCGGTGCTGAAACTGCTGGAATCGGCGGGTTATGAGGTCATGGTGCCCGAGGCGCAGACCTGCTGTGGTCAGCCTGCCTATAACTCCGGAGAACGAACCGTCTCGCGCGATCTGGCCGAGAAATTCCTGCGCGAGTTCGAGATGTTCGATTACGTGGTGGTGCCTTCAGGTTCATGCGGCGGCATGATCCGCCAGCACTATCACGACTTGCTGCGCGACGATCCCGAACTGAATGGCCGCTACGAGCGGCTGCGGGAACGGGTGTACGAACTCACCGATTTCCTGGTCAACGTGGCGAAGATCGAGTCGCTCGACTCGGGTTTTTCCGGGCACGTTACGTATCACGATTCCTGCTCTGGGCTGCGCGAACTCGGCGTCAAGCAGCAGCCGCGCGCGCTGCTTGGCAAACTGCCCGGCGTGCAACTGACCGAGATGAAGGATTGCGAATCATGCTGCGGGTTTGGCGGCACGTTCTCGGTCAAGTACGGCAATATCTCCACGGCAATCGTTGACGAGAAATGCGCCAACATTCAGGCCAGTGGCGCGGATGCCGTGGTGCTGGGCGACCTGGGCTGCATGCTCAATATCGAAGGCCGCCTGCGGCGGTCAGGCGATTCACGCACGCGCGTGCTCCATATCGCGCAGGTGCTGGCGGGCGACGCCTGACGCGGTCACGCCAACCCAACATCGGAGCCCCCACGATGCAAGTCCACAGCATGGAATTCAAGGCGCGCGCAGGCCAGAAGCTGGCCGACCAGCGCTTGCAGCAGAACCTCAAGAAGCTCTCCACGAAG
Source organism: Cupriavidus sp. 2SB (assembly GCF_005503625.1). Taxonomy (GTDB): domain Bacteria; phylum Pseudomonadota; class Gammaproteobacteria; order Burkholderiales; family Burkholderiaceae; genus Cupriavidus. The sequence continues at coordinate 5,851 of NZ_SCMX01000013.1, forward strand.
TTCGTGACCGCACGCGCCGACGCCATCCGCGATATCGACTTCGATGCCACGCGCGCCGCGCTCAAGGAGCGTCGCAACCGGGCGCTGGAAAACCTCGATGTCTGGCTCGCCACGTTCGAGGAGAACGCAACGAAGCGTGGCGCCACCGTGCTGTTCGCGGAATCCACTGCGGACGCAGCCAGGCTTGTGGCCGAGATCGCGCAGAAGCACGGCGTGAAGAAGGTCATCAAGAGCAAGTCGATGGTGACCGAGGAAATGCGGCTGAACCAGGTGCTTGGCGAGATGGGCGTGCAGAGCATCGAGACCGATCTCGGCGAGTACATCCTGCAGATCAACGATGCCGAACCGCCGTCGCACATCATTGCGCCGGTGATCCACAAGGACAAGGACGAGATTGCCGATCTCTTCGCCAAGGTCCATAACAAGCCGCGCCTGACCGATATTCCGGAGATGACGCGCGAAGCCCGCGAGGTACTGCGTCCGGAGTTCCTGTCCGCCGACATGGGCGTGACGGGCGGCAACTTCATCATCGCGGAGACCGGCTCGGTGGCCGTGGTCACGAACGAGGGCAACGAAGGCATGTGTACGATCATGCCGCGCGTCCACGTGGCCGTGACCGGTATCGAGAAGGTGCTTCCGACGCTGGAGGACCTGGCCACGGTGATGCGCCTGCTGCCACGCTCGGCGACCGGGCAGGCCATCTCCAACTATTTCTCGATCCTGACCGGGCCGCGCGCAGAAGGCGAGCGCGATGGTCCCGAACATATGTACTTCGTGCTGGTCGATGGGGGACGCAGCGGGCTCATCGGCGGCGAGTTTCAGGAGATGCTGCGCTGCATCCGCTGCGGGGCCTGCATGAACCATTGCCCGGTCTACCAGAAGATTGGGGGGCACGCGTATGGCTGGGTGTATCCGGGGCCGATGGGCAGCGTATTGACGCCGAGTTACGTGGGGCTGGCCAACGCCGTGGACTTGCCGCAGGCGGCTACGCTGTGCGGTGAATGCAACCGCGTGTGTCCGGCGTCGATCCCGTTGTCCGACCTGCTGCGCAAGCTACGCGAAAAGCAGATGGAGCGCGGCCTGCGGCCTTGGCAGGAGCGCATGGCGCTGCAGGTCTGGGGCTATGTGGCGCGTCGACCGGATCTCTACGCGTTCGTCACTCGCCTCGGCGCGCGGCTGATGGCGCGCATGGGCGGGCGTGGCAAACTGATTTCCCGATTGCCGATGGCCGGCAAGGGGTGGACCGATACCCGCGACATGCCGGCCCCAAGCGGTCGCACGTTCCGAGAACTTTATAAAGAAAGGAGGGCGCGTTGATGGGCGCCAATCAATCTACGCTGGCCGCGATGCGGCAGACACTCGATTCGCACATCGCCGGCCAGTTGCCGGTCAGCGAACTGGTCGCGCAATGGCGTGCTTCGGCGACGTCGCTGACGTTGCCACCGGTGTTTGGTCAGGCGATGGAAGAATTGCTGCGCCGCATGGAGATGGCTGCAGCGTTTGCGCAAGACAGCTGCTCGTTTTCGAGCACGGCCGTGACGGATCAGTTGGGAAAATGGCTGGAGAAGGCGGGGACGGTTTGATCTGAACCTACCGCGGTAGCGCTCCCCTCTCCCACATCGTGGGAGAGGGGCTGGGGGAGAGAGCAGGAGGTTCTGCTTGCCGACATGCTGCAATTTGAACCGCTGGCCCTCTCCCCCGACCCCTCTCCCGCAGGCGGGAGAGGGGAGTAACTTCTAGAGTTAATCACCCCAACAACAACGCATCATCATCCAGCTGCTCGTGCCGTGTCTGCTCGAACATCTTCAGCAGATCCGGCACGTCGAGCCCCTTGCGCTGCTCGCCGGACACGTCGAGCACGACCTGCCCCTGGTGCAGCATGACCGTGCGCTGTCCATAGTCCAGCGCCTGGCGCATCGAGTGCGTGACCATCATCGTGGTCAGCTTGCTTTCCTCGACGATGCGCGCGGTCAGTTCCAGCACGAACGCTGCAGTCTTTGGGTCCAGCGCGGCGGTGTGCTCGTCGAGCAGCAGAATGCGCGACGGCTGCAGTGATGCCATCAGCAGGCTCACTGCCTGACGCTGGCCGCCCGAAAGCAGACCAATACGGTCCGTCAGGCGATTTTCCAGGCCGAGGTTCAGCAAGCGCAGCTTGTCGCGGAACAACTCGCGCGAGGGCTTGTTCAGCGCCGGGCGGAAGCCGCGACGCGAGCCGCGTGCCATGGCCAGCGCCATGTTCTCCTCGATCGTCAGCGCCTCGCACGTACCGGCCATCGGGTCCTGGAACACGCGCGCCACCAGATGGGCGCGATCCCAGGCCGGCTGGCGCGTCACGTCGGTGTCATCGATCATGATCCGGCCGGTGTCGACCATCGTGTCGCCGCTCACCGCGTTGAGGAACGTGGACTTGCCCGCGCCGTTCGAGCCGATCACGGCGACGAACTGGCCCGCCGGGATTTCCAGGCTCAGACCGCGCAGCGCGCGGTTCTCGATTGGCGTGCCCGGGTTGAACGTGAGTTTCAGGTTTTCAGCGCGCAACATGTCAGGCACCTCCATTTTTGCGGCCGAACAGCTTCTTGCGCGTGGCCGGCAGCACCAGCGCCAGCGTCACGAGCGCGGCGGTGACAAGATTCAGATCCTGCGCCTTGAGGCCGATGAATTCCGAGTTCAGCGCCAGCGCGATAAAGAAGCGATACAGGATCGCGCCGATCACGACGGCCAGCGTCACGTAGACGAGGCGACGCGCCGGAATGATGGTCTCGCCGATGATCACGGCTGCCAGACCAATCACGATCGTGCCGATACCCATCGAGATATCGGCGCCGCCCTGCGTCTGGGCGAACAGCGCGCCAGCCAGCGCCACCAGCGCGTTCGACAAGGCCATGCCGGCCAGCGTGGCACGGCCGGTGGGCACGCCCTGGGCGCGCGCCATGCGCGGGTTGGCGCCGGTCGCGCGCATGGCGAGGCCGAGCTGCGACGAGAAGAACCAGTCCAGCGCGAGCTTGGCAAGGATCACGACGACAAACAGCACCAGCGGGCGCAGCAAGTAATCGGGCAGCCATTCGGGCTGGAGAATCGTGAAGATTGTCGGCTCGGTGATCAGCGGCACATTGGGACGTCCCATGATGCGCAGGTTGACCGAGTACAGCGCGATCATCATCAGGATACTGGCGAGCAGATCCATGATCTTGAGCCGCACATTGAGCCAGCCAGTGACGAAACCCGCCATCGCGCCGGCGACGATCGCCACCAGCGTCGATACGAATGGGTCTTGTCCGGCGGAAATCAGCGTGGCCGCCACGGCGCCACCCAGCGGGAAGCTGCCATCGACGGTCAGGTCGGGAAAATTGAGGATGCGGAACGAGATCAGCACCCCGAGCGCCACGAGGCTGAAGATCAGGCCGATCTCCAGGGCGCCCATCAGGGAAAACAGGGACATGGGGGAATCCTTTGCGGGCCGTCCGGATGGCCCGGGTAGGGCCATGGGGGCGCTTCGGGCCGCGCGCCGCAGGGTAGGGCGCGCGGCGCGGCGGTATTACTTGATGACGGTCTTGGCTTCCTTGACCAGATCCGGGGCCAACGTCACGCCCTGCTTGCCAGCGGCGGTGGTGTTGACGAACAGTTCCAGGTTGTCGGAAGTTTGCGAGGCAATCGCACCGGGCTTCTCGCCCTTCAGGATGCGAACCACGACCTTGCCGGTCTGATGGCCGAGATCGCCGTAGTTGATGCCCAGCGCGGCAATGGCGCCACGCTTCACGCTGTCGGTGTCGGACGCCACCAGCGGGATCTTCGATTCGTTGGCCACCTTGACCAGCGATTCGTAGGCCGAGACCACGTTGTTGTCGGTGTTCGTGTAGATCACGTCGACCTTGCCGATCAGGCTCTTGGCAGCCGGTCCGATGTCCACGGTACGCGGTGCGGCGGCTTCCTTGAGCGACAGGCCCTGCTTGGCCAGCAGTTCCTTCAGTTCCTTGACCACCACCACCGAATTGGCTTCACCGGGGTTGTAGACCATGCCGACGGTCTTGGCGTTGGGAACGACGCGCTTGATCAGCGTGACCTGCTTGTCGAGCGGCAGCTTGTCCGAGACGCCCGTGACGTTGGTGCCCGTGGCGGTCCAGGTCTTCACGAGCTGGGCAGCCACCGGATCGGTCACACCGGAGTACACCACGGGAACGGTCTTGGTGGCGGCGACCACGGCCTGTGCCGACGGCGTGGCGATGGCCACGATGGCGCTCGGCTGGTCGCCCACGAACTTGCGTGCGATCTGTGCGGCGGTCCCCGGATTGCCCTGGGCGCTCTGGTATTCCCACTTCAGGTTCTTGTCGGCGTCGTAGCCGGCAGCCTTCAGTTCGTCGCGCACACCGTCGCGAATGGCGTCGAGCGCCGGGTGATCCACGATCGACAGGACCTTCACGGTAGCCGTCTGGGCCTGCACGGCGCCGCCGTAGAGCAGGGCCAGCGCGACCGCGCTGCCGAGGATGGTCTGGGTGGTGGATGCCTTGAGACGCAGCATGTAATTGTTCTCCCCCGAAGGATCGGTGCTATCAGTCAGCCGCAAGCGGTACACGGCCGTCCTGCCAGGGCGACCACGTACACGAAAAGCGTGCTGCATGACGGCCCGGCGGTCCAAGGAGGACGCTGCGCGCCTGGCGGCAGGTGCAGGCGCGCGCGTGACCGCATCGGATGCGACGGCGCGAAGCCTGCGAGGATACCATTTTCGGGGGTGGGATGGCTCGCTTTTAGTGCTGCATAGCGGCATATCCTGCCGTAAAACGCCTCCGGGGGACGAGGCTACCGCAAGAAATTGCGCCGAAAAGCCGATTTTGGCGTGTTTTGGCTCACCTGCCGCAAGCGGCTCCTGCTACAAATTGCGTCACGGTGCAAGGCGGGTAAACACATAGTCCCGGTCCTTCACGAGCGCGTTGTGGCAGGCAAAGCAGGTCTGATGCTGGGCCAGGTCGGCCGGCTTGCCGTCAATGAAGCGCCCGTAGCCCCAACCGCCCGATGCCGCGTACTTCTTCGAGTCCTTGACCATGACCTGCACGGTGGTGGCCTTGCCTGGAACCAGCGCGGAGGCGAAGTCGGGCGACTGCGTGTATTTCCACGCCAGCTTGACCAGTACCGCGCCGTCCGGGAACGGCAGCTTGCCGCTCTTGTAGGCGTCGATGGCGATCTGGTTGCCCACCACGGTACGGAGTTCGTTGAGTGGCTCGTGTTCCAGTGCCGGTGCCACCAGTTCCCACTTGCGATAGCCCTCGGGAATCGTCACGCCGTAGATCGGCGAGGCATTCGGATTCGCTGCGGCCTTGTCCGCCGACTTCTCTGCGGCGATGGCGTGCGCGGCGAAGAGCGTGGCGCACAACGTGGCGGCGCCTGCTGCAACGATGGCGGCAGTGTGGATCTTCTTCATGGGGCTTCTCCAGGCGGGGTTTGGTCTGGGCTCCATTGAGACGGGGCCGTGTATTGCCTTTGTGTCTGGGAAGGGGCGGGCTTGTATCGGCGTGTATCACGGCTTTGCCGCGATACGTCGGATCACACAACGCCCACCGCAAGCTACGGATGCGATACGTCGGCGCCTTACAGTGGCCCTCATGGCAGCGCGATTCAACGTTGCCGTGCATTTGGAGAAATACCATGCGAAACCTGAATACCGCCTATATCGATGGCCAGTTCGTGCGCGTGCAGGGCACGGAAACCCTGGAGATTGCCAATCCCGCAACCGGTGCGCCGCTCGCCGTGGTGACGCTGGCAAATCGTGCCGACGCACGCCGCGCCATCGCTGCCGCGCGCGATGCCCAGGCGCTGCTACGCCAGACTGGCAAGGCCGAGCGCATCGACATGCTGCGACGTCTGCAGACTGCGGTGCTGCGCTACACCGATGCGATCCGGGATGTCACCATCGAAGAGTACGGTGCGCCCGTGGCGCGGGCCCAGTGGGTCAGCCAGTACGCGTCGCAATGTTTCGCCAGTGCAGCGCAGGCACTGGAGGAATACCCGCTGAGCTACGAGGTGGGCACGGCCACGGTGACGATGGAGCCGGTAGGAGTCTCGGCGTTGATCGCACCGTGGAACAGCACGGCGGGCACGGTGTGCAGCAAGCTGGCGTCCGCGCTGGCGGCGGGTTGCGCCACGGTGATCAAGCCGAGCGAACTGAGCCCGCTCCAGACCCAGGTTCTTTGCGAAGCGCTGCACGAGGCTGGCCTGCCTTCCGGTGTGTTCAATGTACTGCTGGGCCGTGGCGCCGATGTGGGTGACGAGATCTGTACCAGCCCGCATGTCGCGCGGATTTCCTTTACCGGCTCCACGCAGACCGGCAAGGTCATTGCGCGGGCCGCAGTGGAGACCATGAAGCGCGTGACGCTGGCGCTATCGGGCAAGTCGGCGGCCATCGTGCTCGATGACGCCGACCTGGCCCACGCGCTGCCGTTGGCGGTGGGCGGGGCGTTCATGAACAACGGCCAGGCTTGCGTGGCCGGCACACGGCTGCTGGTGCCGCATGCGCGCATGGCCGAAGTAACGGAGCGGGTGCGCGAGATCGTCGGGAAGCTCCAGGTGGGCGATCCGCGCGACCCGGCCACGACGATCGGCCCGCTGGCCAGTCGCGCACAGTTCGATCGCGTGCAGCGTTTCATCCGTCGCGGCCTGGAGCAGGGCGCCGTGCTGGTGGCCGGTGGCGAAGGCCGTCCGGAAGGTCTGCCCGAAGGTTTCTTCGTGAAGCCTACGGTATTCGCCGGCGTCCACAACGATATGGAGATCGCCCGAGAGGAAATCTTCGGCCCGGTCCTGTCGATCATCGGCTACGAGACCGAACAGGAGGCCGTCGATCTTGCTAACGACTCGGTCTACGGCCTGTTCGGCTACGTGTACTCGGCGGATGTGGCGCGTGCGCGGGGCGTGGCGGCGCAGATGCAGACCGGATCGGTGCTGGTCAATCGCATCGATCCGGAGGTGCTGGCGCCGTTCGGCGGGGTCCGTCAATCGGGTGTGGGCCGGGAGTTCGGCCTGGCGGGGCTCGTTTCATACCTTGAGCCGAAGACGGTGGCGGTGCGCTGATTTTCCCGAAACAGCCGGGGTGGCGATATCGTCACCTCGCATAGGGTGCAGTAAATGAACGTATAGGGTGGGCGAACTCACGTTCAATGGTGCGTGCACTGCGACCATGGTGTCATACCGTTCAGCCGTTCTGTGAGGCGGCTTACGGAGAATGTGATGACCATGCAACCGACCCTTTCGCACCGCATCGCCGCGCCTGCGGCGCCACTGACCGCGGCTGAGACCGGGCCGGCCAAGGGCGTCCTGCGTCGCTGCGGCGATACTTTTGCCCGCTACGATCGCGTACGCATCGGTGTGTCGGCGCTCCTGGTGATGCTGCTCGGGGTTGCTGCGTGGATCGGCCTGCATGGGGTGATGGGACGCGTGTCCGCCGCGGCGGAGATAGCAATTTTCGTGTTGCTGGCCTGCGTGATGGGCTTCGCCGTCGTTGCCGCGCTCTGTGCGGCGCATCTGCTGGCGGTGCAGGCGGCCCTGGGTACGCTCGCCTCGCGGATCGAGAATCCGCCACCGTCCGACGATGTGGGCCAGTTCCTGCCAGTGGAGGGGCCGGCCGTCGTCAGGCGGCTCGTACAAACAATCAATCTGGCGAAGCAGCAATGCGTGGAGCGTGAATCGGAATTGCTGGCGGTGCAGGCGTCGTACGCCCACGACTTGCGCACGCCGATGACCCGGTTGATGCTGCGCAGCGAACTGATCGACGATGCCGTGCTGCGCGGTGCCATCGAGCGCGATCTCGACGAAATGCGCGAACTAGCCGAGGCCAGCCTGGCCTGCGCCCGCATGCAGGGCAGTGCGCCCCAGTCATTGCGGCATGTCGATGCCGATCATTTGCTCGATGCGCTGCTGGTCAACTATCGGGAAGCCGGTCGTCCCATCCCGCTGGAGGGCCGCATCGGATGCCCCGTGCTGACGTGCCCCCATGCGCTGCGACGGATACTCGTCAACCTGATCGACAATGCACTGCGCTACGGCTGCAATGTGCAGATGTCGGTGCGCGTGGAGGCGCAGCGGCTGACGGTTTGCGTCGTCGATTCCGGCCCGGGGATCTCTCCCGCGCAACTCGAAACGGTGTTCCAGCCCTGGTATCGCGCGCCGGAAACGGCGGCGCGCGCACAGGGCAGCGGGCTCGGACTCGCCATTGCCCGACGGCTGTCGCAGGCGATTCGCGCGGACCTGCGGCTGGCCAATCGCAGTGAAGGCGGCCTGGAAGCGCGCCTTACGTTGCCGCTCTGAGCGCCGTGGCACACTCGCGCACGAGCGTGGGGCCGCGATAGATCAGGCCGCTGTACACCTGCACCAGCTCGGCACCGGCATCGATCTTTGCACGCGCGCCGGCACCGTCGAAGATGCCGCCCACGCCGATGATCGGTAGCGCATCGCCAATCACCTTGCGCAGCTCTCGCACCACACGCGTCGACGCATCGAATACGGGGCGGCCCGACAGCCCGCCTGCTTCCTCGGCATGGGGCAGGCCCTTGACCGCATCGCGTGAGATGGTCGTGTTGGTGGCGATCACGCCATCAATCTGGTGGCGCACCAGTGCATCGCCGATATTGCGGATCTGATCGTCATCGAGATCGGGAGCGATCTTCAGCGTGACCGGCACGTAGCGCTTGTGCTGGTCGGCCAGCCGCTGTTGCGCGGCCTTGAGCGTGGACAGCAGGCTGTCCAGTTCGCTGGCGCCCTGCAACTGGCGCAGGTTCTTGGTGTTCGGCGACGAGATGTTGACCGTCACGTAGCTTGCGTGCGGATAGACGCGTTCCAGGCAATAGAGGTAGTCGTCCGCCGCGCGCTCGATTGGCGTATCGGCGTTCTTGCCGATGTTCAGTCCCAGCACGCCACCCTCGGCCTTCCAGCGCGACGCCTGCACGTTACGCACGAACGCATCCACGCCGCCATTGTTGAAACCCATCCGGTTGATCAGCGCATCCGCCTGCGGCAGCCGGAACATGCGCGGACGCGGATTGCCGGGCTGCGCGCGGGGCGTCACGGTTCCCACCTCGATAAAGCCGAACCCGAAAGCGGCCAGGCCGTCGATATAGGCGCCGTCCTTGTCGAGTCCGGCTGCCAGGCCCACAGGATTCGGAAAGCGGATGCCCATCACGGTGCGCGGATCGCTGGCAATGCTGTTGCCGATGCAGCCGGCCAGCCCCAGGCGCCGGGCGCGCATCAGGTTGTTGAGCGTGAAATGGTGGGCGTCCTCCGCATCCATCGAGAACAGGGCGGGGCGAAACAGGGGGTAGAGCGCGTTGAGCACGGGGCAGGAGCGGCCGGCGGCCGGCGTGAAGTCGGTATCAGGCCGGCATTGTAGCCGCTCAGCGATGGCTCATTCCTGTGCCGGACCCGGCTGGCGTGGCGCAGGCGGTGGAGCGGCGGGTGCCGACGCTTCATCGAATGCCTGCCACTGGTTGCCCGTCAGCACCTGCAGCGGCTGGAAGCGCGCCTTGTAGGCCATCTTGCGGCTTTCGGCGATCCAGTAGCCCAGGTAAAGGTGTGGCAGTCCAAGTTCGCGCGTCTGGGCGATCTGCCAGAGGATGTTGTACGTCCCATAACTGGCGCCCTCGATCAGCGGATCGTAGAACGTGTAGACCGAAGACAGGCCGTCATCGAGCACGTCGATCATGCTGACCATGCGCAGCTTGCCGGCCTCGGCCGAGCCAGGCGGCTCGCGGAACTCCACGAGCCGGGAGTTGACGCGGCTCTGCAGCAGGAACTGCTCGTACTGGTCGCGGCTGTCCTGATCCATGCCGCCCCCGGCATGACGCATCGACTGGTACATCAGATAGAGCGCGTAGTGTTCTTCGACATAGGTCAGCGGCGCCACCAGCGCCTGCAGCCCCTGATGCTGGCGCCAGGCCCGGCGCTGGCTGCGATCGGGCCGGAACTGGTCTGTCACCACACGGCAGGGCGTGCAGGCACGGCATTCGTCGCAATAAGGGCGATACGTGAAGATGCCACTGCGGCGGAAGCCGGCGCGTACCAGCCGTGAATAGACGTCGGCATTGATCAGGTGGGCCGGCGTGGCCACCTGCGAGCGCGCCATGCGACCATCGAGATAGCTGCAGGCGTAGGGCGCCGTCGCATAAAACTGCAGCGCGGATAGCGGTAGTTCCTTTAGCTTGCTCATGACGTCTAGGGGCGGAGGTCGAGCACCGGCTCAGGCGTGTTCCATGGGTGTGATAGGCAGTCTATCAGACACGATGGAGGACGGTGAGCCGGGGTCCGGCGCGGCTCATTTGCGCGTTGCGAAGACTGCATGCATTTTGAGAGTCGTCCCATATCGCTTTCGCGCCATCACTCCTTACCATGTGGGGCATCTGGCACATGAATGGAGAAGAACATGAGAACCCTGGCGATAACGGACGCTGGCACGGCAGGAAATGCCGGGTTGGCGGGGGACGGCGGACGATGGAGCCGATACGCCAACATGGCAACGGTTGTCGCGGTCGGCATCACAGTGATCGCCGCCGTGTTTGGCATGCTGCAGCAGCAGACGGGGATGATCCAGCAGAGCATTCGCGCGGAAGTCGGGAAGGCTGTCCGCGAGGAGGTGCAGCGGGTTGTCCCGCAGGTGGTCCGCGACGAGGTGCAGCGTGTACTTCCGCAAGCCATCCGGAGCGAACTTGCGCCACTCGAAACAAAGATCGAGGAGATGGACAAGCGGCTGACCGGCAGCATCGACGAATTGGACAAGCGGCTGACCGGCAGAATCGAAGAAATGGACAAGCGGCTGACCGGCAGGATCGATGAAATGGACAAGCGGTTATCGGGCCAGATCGACAAGGTCGAGCGCCGGCTGGACCGGGTGGATCGACGGCTGGAGTTCCTGTCCGATAACGCTTCGCAGCTCAACTCCCGCATCGGCCGGCTGGAAGGGGCGCTGCTGCCGCGCCAGTAGCGGTCAGCCGTGAGCGGCGTTGGCCTGCGAACCCGTCCAATGGGTCAGAGCCGTCTTGTCGAAGCGCCAGGGTTGGATGTCCGACGCGGCAGTCGCTTGCCGCACATGGGCCACAAATTCTCCGCGCGGAATTGGCTGGGCGCCAAGGGAGGCCAGATGATCCGTCTCTTGCTGGCAGTCGATCATGGTGACACCGTGATTCGCGAGGAAACCGCACAGGGCCGCCAGCGCGATCTTCGACGCGTCCGTGCGATGCGCGAACATTGATTCGCCATAGAACATGCGGCCCAGCGCCACGCCATACAGCCCGCCAACGCGCTCTCCCTGATACCAGGTTTCCACGGAGTGTGCGCGGCTTCCCCGATGCAGTGCACTGTAGGCGGAAACGATCTCGTCGGTAATCCACGTGCCGAGCTGTCCGTCGCGCGGCGTCATGGCGCAGGCCCGCATCACTGCGACGAAGTTGTCGTCCACGCGGATTTCCCAATCCGGGTCGCGCAGTACCCGTCGCAGCGTCTTGCGCAGGGAGGGGGATATCTTGAGGGCCGCAGGGACCAGGATCATGCGGGGGTCGGTGCTCCACCACAGCACCGGCTGACCATCGGAGTACCACGGGAAGATGCCCTGCCGGTAGGCGAGCAACAGCCGCTGGGGTGTGAGGTCTCGGCTGGCTGCGAGAAGACCGGGCGCGTCACTTGTGGCGCCAAGCGCGTGCTCGACGGGTGGAAACGGATCCTGCGGGTCAAGCCAGGTGATCATGCGCGGGAGGGTGCGAAGCGCCTGGCAGCCGTCAGGGTGCGACCGTGGCGGGACTGGTCAGCGGACGCATCGGCTTGTCGATGTCCATCGTGTGCAGTCGGAAATCGCCTGCCGCAATCCTGCCCGACGCACGATCGGCGAAGAAGCTGCGCAGCGTGTGAATGACGGTGGGAAAGGCCAGTTCGTCCCATGGCACCTCGGACTCGTCGACGAGCTTGACCTCGAGGCTTTCCTCGCCGGGGGCTATATCGAGGTCCTGCAATTGTGCGAGGTAGAACAGATGCACCTGATGGACGTGCGGCACGTTGAGCATCGAGAACAGTTCGCCTACCTGCACGCGGGCACCGGCTTCCTCCAGTGTCTCGCGTGCTGCCGCTTGCGCCGTGGTCTCACCGATTTCCATGAAACCGGCAGGTAGTGTCCAGAACCCATAGCGCGGCTCGATGGCACGTTTGCAGATCAGGATCTTGTCTTCCCAGACAGGGATCGTGCCAACGACATTGCGCGGATTCACATAGTGGATGGTGCCGCAGCCGTCGCAAACGCTGCGCGGACGATTGTCACCTTGAGGCACGCGCAGGACCACCGCATGACCACAGTTCGAGCAGAATTTCATGGAGGAGCGTCCGGGAAGAATGGCGCCAAGTGTAACACCGCGCCGCCCGGTCGCTCCTGTGGCGCCATGAGTGAAAAACCCTGTGAAACGCAGTTAGCGTCCGCTACCCGGCGCGGTTGTGCCGGTGCCCGGCATCGTGCCCGGAGTCGTGGCCGGGGTCGTGCCAACGGCCGGTGGCGTAGTCCCCGGTGCGGTTCGCGGATGCATGCCACCCGGATCGGTGGTGGTGCGGCCAGTCGTGTTGTTGCGGCGGGTGCTATCTGTGTTGCGGCCCGAGTCGTACGTGGACCCAGTGGCCGTCCCATCCGAGCGCGGGGACGCGCCGGTTGCATTGCCGGGTTTGGTGGCTGTGGGGCCGGGGTTGGTACTGGTGCCCGGCGCACCGCCGCTCACACCAGTGCCTGCACTCCCACCACCGGAGCCGCCACCACCAGAACCCTGTGCCAAAACTGCGCCGCTAGCGAGCAACGCTGAGGCTGCCAATACTGCCATGGTCTTTTGCATCTTCATCTCGGACTCCTTGGAATTCGTTGCGAAGGAGCTAGAGGGTCTGCAATTCCCGTTCCGGCCGGGCTTATCGCCCGAATCACCATGAGTTGTGATGCGCGCGCCATGTCGATTGAAGAATGCGCGGGACACGGATGAAGAATTTGCGGGGAGGTTGTGCAGAGGGAGGGGGGCGGGGGCGCTGCAGCGAAATGCAAAGCAGAAACCCAAACAAAAAACCCGCCAAGGAAGGCGGGTTTGTTTGATTTCGACAGGTTGCGATGCTTGGTTGCGGGGGCAGGATTTGAACCTGCGACCTTCGGGTTATGAGCCCGACGAGCTGCCAGACTGCTCCACCCCGCGTCCGTCGAAGAGGTGATTATAGGTGACCTGTTGGCGCATTGCAACAGAAACTTTGCCGATCCCTTTATCACGCTCGACCGGGCGCTTCACGGCGTCCGTAAAGCATTGGAGTGCGGATGCTCGGCGTCGTTCAAGCGGTGGGCGGTATTTCGCTTGTGCGGTGCCGCAGGGTCTGCCAATAAGAACTTTCGAACTCGAAGCTGTCGCGCTGCTGCAGGTCGTCGCGCTGCCAGATCACGCGGTCGCGGCGGACCGTCAGCATCCATGTGGTGGTGGCCAGCGGTTGGGGTGGGTCGAATGCCTTGGGCGTCAGCACCGCGCCGCAGATGCCAGGCTCGGGATCGCGCACGGCTGTGTAGAGGATCAGGCCGATGCGGGCATCCCGAGCCGATTGGGCCAGTGCCTGGCACGCGGTGTAATCGTTCGGGGCCAACCAGCTTTCCGACGCCTGGTCGAAAGGAGGGGCGGTCAACGCAATGCCGTCCGTGCGCACACCTACCTGGAACAGCGTCTGCGCACGAGCGTCGATGCGAGGCAGGTCGGGGCAGTCCATCAGGAAGCTCCAGCGCCAGTAGCCCAGTTCCGCGCAAGCCGTGCGGACGGTCTGGGCGCCATAGAACACGCCGGGGTCCGGGCCGCCGCGAAAGCGCGATCCCCACGCCGTGGGCGGATAACGGAACGGGGTGAACATCAGGTAGTGCAGGTGACGGGCGTCGGGAGGGATCGCCGGTTTGCCGGCGTCGAGCACGGCTTCGAGGACAGCCTGTTCTTCCAGTGTGTCGACGAGGGGCATGGTCGAGACCACATGCTGGGCTTCCACAGCTCGCCACAGTGTGAGCGCGAATGGCTTGCGCTCAGATGCGACCACGGGTGGCGTCCAGGTAGTGAACGACACGGACGAGACCTTCGGTGGTACGGATCAGTTCGAGCGGCTTGCCGCCGAGGGCGAGGTTGTCATGGGTGAGCCAGAGACGGGCTTGTTCATCATGGCCCAGGATGGCGTCGAGCGAGCGAAACAGGCGCACAAACAGGACGCCGAACTCCCATTCCTTGCGATGCGTATCGAGTACATAGCCGCCCGAGGCCATGCGAGACACCGATGCGGTGCTGATGCCCAGCACGCTGGCCACGATGGCCTGGCTGATGCCCAGGAAGCCGGCCGCCCGCATGACGGCCTTGGTCAGCGTCACGCCAGGGTCGGGGCTGCCGCCGGGTTCGGTCTCCGGAATCTGCCTCGATTGCATCGCTCTGCTCCTGTTTCTTGAGAAACATTATAGGTAGCAGGTTTCAGAAGGGAAGGTGGATTTCCGGGCGAGGGCGCTAGGGGCAACCCTTAATAGGTTTCGATGTGAAGGCGTCCCTCGGCGCGCAGGGCAGTTTCGATCTCGGACCACGCGTGCCCCGCACTCGCACAGACATCGGCGAATGCCCGCAACACGCCTTCCTCCATGCCTTTGAGTCCGCAGATATAGATGTGACCATGCGGGTCGGCCAGCAGGGCGGCCACGCTGGCCGGCGCCTCGCGGATGGCGTCCTGCACGTAGCGGCGGGGTACGTCGGCGTCGCGCGAGAACGCGAAGTGGATATCGAGGAAGTCCTTCGGCAGCTTCAGCAATGGGCCGAAGTACGGCAGCTCCCGGCGATTTCGCGCGCCGAAGAACAGCAGCCGCCGGCCGGCGAAATGCTCCATGTTGCGACGCATGCGCTCGGTCATCGCGCGCATCGGTGCAGAACCCGTGCCGGTGCAGATCATCATGATGCTGGCCTCGCGATGGTTCGGCATCAGGAACGTGCTGCCGAACGGCCCGACCACCTGCACCGTGTCGCCTTTGTTCAGGTCGCAAAGGAAGCTCGACGCCACGCCTCGCACCGGATTGCCATCGTGATCGACATCCACGCGTTTCACGGTCAGGGCGAGGTTGTTGTAGCCGGGGCGCTCGCCATCGCGCGGGCTGGCGACCGAATACATGCGGATGTAGTGCGGCTTGCCGGACGCATCCACACCAGGCGGCACGATGCCGATGGCCTGACCCTCCAGGATCGGAAAGAACTGACTGCCGAAGTCGAGCACGATGTGATGGATGTCGCTCGATGCATCGGCCTCGGTCAGCCGGTAGTTGCCTGCCACCGTCGCGGTGGCAGGCGTGCGCAGGCCGTGGAGATTGACATAGGGGTGCGCGGCCGACCACGGCGCGCGGGCCGAGGTGTGGCGGCTGGTTTCCACCTGCTGAACGGGGGTGTCCACTGCCCCAAGACCATCGGGTGCGGCATCGATGGCGATAGCGGTAGCAGAAACTTCGGGCGGCACCTCTGCGGGCAGCTCATCCCACAGCAACTGCGCGTCGATGGGATAGGCATCGGCCTTATGCACCGTGCGCCAGTTATCAATGGCGCCCGTGGGGCAGGGCGAGAGGCAGGCACCGCACGCGTTGCAGACATCGGCCTTGACCACGTAGTTGCGGTCGTCGTGCGTGATGGCGTCGATCGGGCAGGTGTCTTCGCACGTGTTGCAGCGAATGCAGATTTCCGGATCGATCAGGTGTTGCTTGATGAGGTCGGCGGCGCCCATGGTGAGTCGAAGTTCGTGTCGGGTTGGATCGGAGTCAGTTGAAGCGCACGTATTCGAAATCCACGGGTTGCCGGTTGATGCCGATGGCCGGCGGTGCGATCCAGTTGGCAAACTTGCCCGGGGCTACCACGCGGCCCATCAGTGATGCCACGAAGCGGCGGTCTGCTTCCGTGGCCAGCCACTTGTCTTCGTTCGCGTTCCATTCGGCCTCGCTAATGACCTCGCCAGCGGGCGACACGTGCAGGTTGGCCAGCGTACCGATCTTGCGGTTGAATGCCTTGTGCGGCACGGTCAGGCGGAAGTCGATGCCGGCTTTCTCGATCACCTTGTTCCAGCGCGCCACGCCGCCCATCGAATCCTTGATGTAGTCGTCGCGCAGCACCTCGTTCAGCGCGTTCAGCATCGGCACCTCGCGTTCGCCGAGCCGGCCATCCTTGACTTCGAGAATGCGGTAGACATCGCTCTTGAGCACGTGGTCGTCGGCGCGCTTGCCTTCCTCGAAGCGGCCCTTGAGGCCGGCACTATAGAAGGTGGCCGCGTTCGACGACTGGTCAGCGCCGAACAGGTCGATGGTCACGCTGTAGTGGAAGTTCAGGTAGCGCTGAATGGTTTCCAGATCGATCACGCCAGCCGCGCGCACATCGGCGGGATCGCGGATATCGCGCTCGCGCATCACCTCGCAGGTGCGCTGGATCACGCGTGACACCCCGGACTCGCCCACGAACATGTGATGCGCTTCCTCTGTCAGCATGAAGCGGGTGGTGCGGGCCAGCGGATCGAAACCCGATTCGGCCAGCGCGCAGAGCTGGAACTTGCCGTCGCGGTCCGTGAAATACGTGAACATGAAGAAGGCCAGCCAGTCCGGCGTGCGCTCGTTGAAGGCCCCCAGGATGCGCGGGTTGTCCTCGTCGCCGGAGCGTCGGCCCAGCAGCGCTTCGGCTTCCTCGCGGCCATCGCGGCCGAAGTGCCGGTGCAGCAGGTAGACCATCGCCCAAAGGTGACGCCCTTCCTCCACGTTCACCTGGAACAGGTTGCGCAAGTCGTACAGCGATGGCGCTGTCAGGCCCAGGTGACGCTGCTGCTCCACCGAGGCCGGCTCGGTGTCGCCCTGCGTGACGATGATGCGGCGCAGGTTGGCACGATGTTCGCCGGGTACTTCCTGCCAGGCCGCTTCGCCCTTGTGCTCGCCAAAGTGGATGCGGCGCTCGGCATCGGCCGGTTGGAGGAAGATGCCCCAGCGATAGTCGGGCATCTTCACGTGATCGAAATGTGCCCAGCCGGAAGGATCGACCGATACGGCCGTGCGCAGGTAGACATCGTAGCCGTGGGAGCCATCGGGACCCATGTCCTGCCACCAGTCGAGGAACGCCGGCTGCCAGTGTTCCAGCGCGCGTTGCAGCGTGCGGTCCCCGGCCAGATTGACGTTGTTCGGAATCTTCTGGCTGTAGTCGATGTTCATGGGGTCTCCTCTTATATGAATGGGTTTGGCAGGGGAGGGGTCAGACCCGGTCCCAGTCGAAGCGCGGCTTGTTGCCCGTGCCGAAAACCTTGAGCGCGCCCTGTTCGCCCACGGCATTGGGGCGATTGAAAATCCAGTTCTGCCACGCGGTCAGGCGGCCGAAGATACGGGTTTCCATCGTCTCCTTGCCGCCAAAGCGGAGGTTGGCTTCCAGCCCGGTCAATGCATCGGGCGAGAGGCTTGCGCGTTCTTCGAGCGCGATGCGAATTTCATCGTCCCAGTCGATGTCGTCGAGCGCTGCCGTGACGAGTCCCAATTGCTCGGCTTGATCGGCGTCGAGTGGTTGTCCCACCGCTTCGCGCACAGCGGCGATGTCGGATGCATCCTCGTAGAAGCGCGCTGCGAGCCGCGTGAGGCCATTCGGCATCGGATATCGGCTGAAGTTTGCCGAGTGAACGTGGAGGCAGGGCGTCTCATCTTGAGCGTCGGGCAACAGCAGCATGTAGGTGCGATCCGCTGCGAGCGCCAATTCCAGCAGCGTCCCGGCAAAGCACGAGCCCGGCTCGACAAGTGCGAACAGGCTGCGCGACGACACGTCGAGCCGCGCCAGCGTACGGCGCAACATGCCGATGGTCTCGCGCACGAACCAGTGGCTGGCGTGGGCATCCATCAGTGCATCGGCGGCCAGTACTTGCGCGGCATCGCCCTCGGTCTTCAGAATCCACATGCCGATGTCGAGATGGTTCGTGCGCAGTGTGAGGATGGCGTCGTCGAGTTCGCGCGCCATCTTGAGCGGCCACCACTGGGCGCCAGCGGCGAGCAGGCCGGGCAGATCGGTCGGTTGGTCCGATGCAGGTGCCGCAACCGTGATGGTGGCGCGGCGCGTGTCGGGATCGACATCGACGTGTACGGTGTCATAGCGATAGCCGTTGTCCTCGACCTTGCGTGCGAGCGGCGTCAACGTGATGCCAGCAGCGTCCGAGGGCCGATCGCTCTGGGCAGCCAGTGCCTGCGCACGTTCGCGCACGTGCTCGGCAAATCGCGCTGGCTTGACCACCTCGTCCACCAGCCGCCAGTCGCGAGCCCGCTGGCCGCGCACGCCCTCGGTGGTCAGGCAAAAGATGTCGGCGTGGTCGCGGCGGACGCGGCGCTTGTCCGTCACGCGGGTGAGACCGCCGGTGCCGGGCAGTACGGCGAGCAGGGGAACCTCGGGCAGGCTGACGGCTGACGAGCGGTCGTCCACGAGCACGATCTCGTCGCAGGCCAGCGCCAACTCATAGCCGCCGCCAGCCGTGGTGCCGTTGCAGGCGGCGATGAACTTCAGGCCGGAGTGGCGGCTCGCGTCCTCGATGCCATTGCGTGTTTCGTTGGTGAACTTGCAGAAGTTCACCTTCCACGCGTGGCTGGATTTCCCAAGCATGAAGATATTGGCGCCCGAGCAGAAGATGCGGTCACGGGCGCTGGTGATGACCACAGTGCGGACTTCCGGATGCTCGAAGCGGATGCGTTGCAGCGCGTCGTGCAGTTCGATGTCCACCCCGAGATCGTAGGAATTGAGTTTCAGCGTGTAGCCGGGACGCAGCCCACCTTCCTCATCAACGCCCATCGCCAGTGTGGCGACCGGGCCGTCAAACGCGAGCTTCCAGTGGCGGTAGTGCGCAGGATCGCGCTCGAACGTGACAGGCGAGGGCGCGGGTTCGGCGACGTTGAGGTCCGTCGGCATGGGGATGTCTCCTTCGGTGCACTATAGTGCCGTATCGTTTGGCATGAAATATAGTGCACTGTCAGGCGCGTTGCAAGGCCGCCGGAACCCTACCTTTTCCCGCTCGGGTCGAAGGGCGTCAATGTGACGCCGGTACCAGCATGGCCTGCAGCGCCTTGAGGGAGGTGGAAGCGTCCTGACCGCTGGTATCGAGCGATACGTCGGCACGCGAGTAGAGCGGCGTGCGGGCCTGCAGGATGCGGCGCAGGTCGGCCATGGCTTCACGGTTGCCTTCCATGGGGCGCATGTCGCCCTGGGCCACCACACGCGCCATGTGTTCCTCGGGCGAGGTCCGTACCCAAACCGTGAAGCACCGGGCCAGCAGCAGGTTAAATGTGGCCGGTTCCGAGACAAGGCTGCCCGGCGCGGCCAGCACCATGGTGTCGTGCTCGCGCAGCACGCGATCCAGTGCGCGGCTTTCATAGCGACGATAGGCCGCCTGGCCGTACAGCGAGTGGATTTCAGACAGGCTGGCGCCGGCTTCACGCTCGATCACTGCATTGAGTTCGACGAACGGCATCCCCTCGGCCGCGGCCAGTGCGCGCCCCAGCGTGGACTTTCCGGCGCCGCGCAGGCCAATCAGCGCGATGCGTCGATGCCGTGCATCGCGTGATTCCGCCGGGGCAAGCGCGTGGCGGGCGGCGTCGCGAACGCGCGCCAGATCGCCGGCTGGCAGTTGGGCGAGCCATTGCACCAGTTGGGAGAACTCGGCGGCGCGATGGCCGGACTGGCCCGCACCATCGATATGGCCGTCCACCTCTGCCAGTACCACGGGCAGGGGTACGTCGAGTGCGCTGGCCACCTGGCGCAGCAGCAGCACCGACGCATTGCCGGTGCCGGTCTCCAGATTGGCGAGATAACGTTCCGAGACATCGGCGCCGCGCGCCAAGTCCTTGCGCGACATGCCGCGCGCCGCGCGTAGCGAGCGGATGCGCTCGCCCAGGTGCGTGAGATAGGGGTCGCGCTCGCCCGTGGCGCGAGGTTCGGCGCTGGTGCCTGGCGTCAGGAGCGATTCGGGATCTCGGCGCATGCTGGGTTCGGTCAGAAGAAATGTGTGAGACGTTTCGGTAATGCAGTGAAGCGGGGCGCGCGCATTATACGGCGGCTACCCTCGGTTATATAGTGCATACCCTCGCTTGCATAATAGTCGCATAATAGTCGATATGAAATAAAATGCATCGCATAACCTCCGGCGGATGCGCGGACCGGACAAGAAGACAAACTGCTGACAGCCACACGGGCCGCATTTGGACTTTCGATGACCCGGTTGGCCAGAGGAGTGAGACATGCCCCCAACTTCCAGTGCCGCCGAGGCGACCCCGGTGACGGCGCTTCCTGCGCGCTACAACGCCGCCGACGACTTGCTCTCGCGCAATCTTCGCGCCGGCCGTGGCGGCAAGCCCGCATATATCGATGATGCGGGCGCGCTCACCTATGCCGAACTCGATGCGCGCAGCCGGCGTTTTGCGGGGGCGCTGCGTCAGGCAGGTTTTCGTCGTGAGGAGCGCGTGCTGTTATGCGCGCTCGACACCATCGATTTTCCCACCGCATTTCTTGGCTGCCTGCTGGCTGGCGTGGTGCCGGTGGCAGTCAACACACTGCTTACCGTCGACGATTACGCGTACATGCTGGAGCACAGCGGCGCGCGCGCCGTGGTGGTGTCCGCTCCCCTGCTGCCCATGATGCGCAACGCCATGGACAAGGCAGCGCTGTCGCCAGAGATCATCGCGGCCGCTCCCCACACCGACCCGGGCGAGGGATTGCCGACCGTGGGGAACTTGGCGGACACCGCCGCGCCTCTCGAACAGGCCGTGGCGACGGGCCCGGACGATATCGCGTTCTGGCTCTACTCGTCGGGCTCTACAGGGCGGCCGAAAGGCACAGTGCATACCCACGGCAACCTCTTTCATACCGCCGATCTCTACGCACGCCAGGTGCTCGGCATTCGCGAGGACGACGTGGTGTTCTCGGCGGCCAAGCTGTTCTTTGCCTACGGACTGGGCAATGCACTGACCTTTCCGATGTCGGTGGGCGCCACGACGGTGCTGATGGCCGAGCGGCCCACGCCGCAAGCGGTATTCCAGCGGCTGACCGCGCATCGTCCCACGGTGTTCTGCGGGGTGCCGACCTTGTTCGCCGGCATGCTTGCCAGCGCAGACCTGCCCGAGCGGGCCAGCGTAGCGCTGCGCGTCTGCACATCGGCCGGCGAGGCGCTGCCGCGCGACATCGGTGACCGCTTTCTTGCGCATTTCGGCTGCGACATCCTCGATGGCATCGGCTCCACGGAGATGCTGCACATCTTCCTGTCGAACCGTCCGGGCGAGGTACGCTACGGCACCACGGGCAAGCCTGTGCCCGGCTACGAGCTGAAGTTGCTCGACGAACAGGGGCAGCCCTGCGCAGCGGGTGAGATCGGCGATCTCTATATCAAGGGGCCATCGGCGGCGCTGATGTACTGGTGCAATCGTGACAAGAGCCGCGATACGTTCCAGGGCGCCTGGACGCGCAGCGGAGACAAGTATGTCTGCGATGCGGATGGCTATTACACGTACGCGGGCCGCAGCGACGACATGCTCAAGGTGGGCGGCATCTACGTATCGCCGTTCGAGGTAGAGGCGGCGCTGGCCCAGCATCCGGCCGTGCTGGAAGCCGCCGTGATTGGCGTGACCGATGCCGATGAACTGGTCAAGCCAAAGGCATTCGTGGTACTGCGCCCCGGACAGCAATGGCACGACGGCATGGCGGGCGAGTTGCAGGCGTTCGTCAAGACGAAGCTGGCGCCGTACAAGTATCCGCGCCAGATCGAATGCGTGGCCGAGTTGCCGAAGACGGCCACTGGCAAGATCCAACGGTTCCGCCTGCGCCAGCGCGAGGACGCAGCACGGGTGGCGTGAGGCGCGGCGTGAAGTGAAGGGCAGCGAGGCAGGGTGATGACATGAGCAGTGAAGCGGTGCGCATTCCGTTTGACGGGCGGCAGATCGAGATTGAATACCAGTGGCTGCGGCCCGAGCGCGCGCGGCGTCCGCTGGTGGTGTTCCTGCATGAGGGGCTGGGCTCCGTGGCCATGTGGCGCGACTTCCCGCACAAGCTGTGCGAGGCTGGGGATTTTCGTGGACTGGTGTTCTCGCGGTATGGCTATGGCGGTTCCACGCCCCGGCCACACGACGAAAAGTGGGGCGTCGACTTCATGCATCGCCAGGCGCGCGAGGCATTGCCCGCACTGTTCGAGGCGCTCGACATCGGCCCGGGGCGTCGCCATGGCAAGCCCTGGCTGCTTGGTCACAGTGATGGCGGGTCTATCGCGCTGATCCACGCGGCCAGCTTCCCCGATGCAGTGGACGGCATCACGGTGCTGGCGCCGCATATCGAGGTGGAGGATCTGTCCGTGCGCAGCATTGCCGCCACACGCCACACCTACCTGACCACCGACCTGCGCGCGCGGCTGGCACGCCACCACAACGATGTGGACTCGGCGTTCTGGGGCTGGAACGATATCTGGCTCGATCCGGCGTTTCGTCGCTTCGACCTGCGTCCGCTGCTCGACGGTATTCGTTGCCCGGTGCTGGCCGTGCAGGGCGAGGACGACGAGTACGGCACGATGGCGCAGATCGAGGGTATCCATCAATTTGCCCCGCAAACCGTGCTGCTTAAACTCGCGCGCTGTGGGCACTCGCCGCACCGCGACCAGACCGGTGCATTGACGGCGGCCACCGTGGCGTTTATAAACACACATACTTCAATCCTAAAATAATTGGCGCCGCCGGCTTCTCGGTTCCCGGGTTTCAACGCTCCGGGCTGCAAGGCGTGCCTCGGGCTTCAGACCACCAGGAGGAGATTTCATGCATCGCAATGCATCGCGCAGGCCGCCCCGCGTTCGTCGTTTGTCCCTTTGGCTCGGCACCGCAGCGCTGCTCGCGGCCGGTACGGGCGCCGTCGCCCAGACCGCTGCGCCGGCTGCACCCGCATTGGGCGCCAAGATCAAGGTGGGTTTCATGCTGCCCTACACGGGCACCTACGCGGCGCTCGGCACGGCCATCGAGAACGGTTTCCGGATGTATGTGCAGCAGCAGGGTGGCAAGCTCGGCGGGCGCGATGTGGAGTACTTCAAGGTCGACGATGAATCGGACCCGGCCAAAGCCCCGGAAAACGCCACCAAGCTGATCAAGCGCGATCAGGTCGATGTGGTGGTGGGCACGGTGCATTCCGGCGTGCAGATGGGCATCGTCAAGGTCGCCAAGGAAAACAACACGCTGCTGATCATTCCCAATGCCGGTGCAGACGAGGCCACTGGCCCGTTGTGCGGCCCGAACATCTTCCGCTCGTCGTTCTCGAACTGGCAGCCCGGCTATGCAATGGGCCACGTGGTGGCCGAGCGTGGCATGAAGAAGGTGGTCACGCTGACGTGGAAGTACGCGGCGGGCGAGCAGTCGGTCAAGGGCTTCAAGGAGGCGTTCGAAGCCAAGGGCGGCAAGGTCGTCAAGGAACTGAGCGTACCGTTCCCGAACGTCGAGTTCCAGGCGCTGATTACCGAGGTGGCATCGCTGAAGCCTGACGCCGTGTTCGTATTCTTCGCTGGCGGTGGCGCAGTCAAGTTCGTCAAAGACTGGCAGGCTGCGGGCCTCAAGGACAAGATTCCGCTGTACGGCTCGGGCTTCCTGACCGACGGCACGCTGGAGGCGCAGGGCGCGGCGGCACAGGGGCTGGAGACCACGCTGCATTACGCCGATGGCCTGACCAATCCGCGCGACAAGGCCTTCCGCCTGGACTACGCCAAGCAATACAAGCTGCAGCCCGATGTCTACGCGGTGCAGGGCTTCGACGCCGCGCAGTTGCTGGCGGCTGGCGCCAACGCGGTGAAGGGGGACATGACGCGCAAGCCCGAAGTCATCAAGGCCATGGAAGCGGCCAAGGTGGATAGCCCGCGCGGTGCGTTCACGTTGTCGAAGGCGCATAACCCGGTGCAGGACTTCTACTTGCGCAAGGTAGATGGTCGCGAGAACAAGGTCAGCACCGTGGCGGTGAAGGCGCTGGCCGATCCGGCGCGCGGCTGCCGCCTGTGATCGTTCCTGCTTTGTCTTTCGTGACTTTGGTGCAACGGTAAGCCCGCATGGACCTCGTTTCGTTTTTGATTCAATGCCTGAACAGCGTGCAGTACGGTTTGCTGCTGTTCCTGGTGGCCAGCGGGCTGACCCTGATCTTCGGCATCATGGGCGTGATCAACCTCGCCCATGGCAGCTTCTACATGCTGGGTGCCTACCTGGCATTCACGCTGGCCAGCCTGACCGGCAACCTGTTCATTGCGTTGCCGCTCGGCATCGTGCTGGCGGTGGCATTCGGCTACGTGCTTGAATGGGCCTTCTTCAGCTACCTGTACCACCGCGACCACCTGCAGCAGGTGCTGATGACCTATGGCCTGATCCTGGTCTTCGAGGAGTTGCGAAGCATCCTGGTGGGCGACGATGTGCACGGCGTGTCCGTGCCAGAGCTGCTGGCCGGGTCGCTGCCCATCGGCAACGACATGACGTATCCGGTCTACCGGCTCTTCATCTCGGCGGTCTGCCTGCTGGTGGCCGGTGCCATGTACTACGTGATTCGCCGCACCCGCGTGGGGATGATGATCCGCGCCGGCGCCTCGAACCGCGAGATGGTGCAGTCGCTCGGCGTCAATGTGAATGTGCTGTATCGCTTCGTGTTCGCCCTGGGTGTGGCGCTGGCCGTACTGGCGGGGATGATTGCGGCGCCTGTGTCGTCGGTCTATCCGGGCATGGGCGGGCAGGTGCTGATCATCTGCTTCGTGGTGGTGGTCATCGGCGGCATCGGCTCGGTCAAGGGCGCGCTCGTGGCATCGCTGCTGATCGGCTTCGTCGATACCTTTGGCAAGGTCTTCTGGCAGGACGCCGCAGGGGTTCTGGTGTATCTGCTGATGGCGGTGATCCTGATCTGGAAGCCGCAGGGGTTGTTCAAGGCGGGGTAGAACGAAGGATGACCGATTGTTTGCTCCCCTCTCCCGCTACGCGGGAGAGGGGCAGGGTGAGAGGGTAGGCGGTGCAAATTGCAATTCGTCTGGAACGAGGCGCTGGCCCTCTCCCCCGACCCCTCTCCCGCCAGGCGGGAGAGGGGAGCGCGTAACCGAGCTGGATTCAAATGCAAACCAACACCGAAACCCCGCCGCCGCTCGAAGTCCGCCGTCCCGCATGGCTGGCTGCCGCTGGCTGGGTCATCGCGCTAGCGTTACTCTGCGCCGCGCCGCTGCTGCTGACTGCGGATAGCCACAAGTACTACGTCGAGCTGCTCAGCAAGGTGATGATCATGGCGATCTTCGCGTTGTCGCTGCAACTACTGATCGGATACACAGGGCTGGTCAGCCTGGGTCATGCGGCGTACTTTGCGATGGCCGCCTATGCCACGGCCATGCTCGCGCCCCAGGGCGGGGCAGGCAACGGCTGGCTGCTGCTGCTCGGGGCGGTGGGCGCGTCGGGACTGCTGGCCCTCGTGGTGGGTGCGCTGGTGCTGCGCACGCGGGGCATCTATTTCATCATGGTCACGCTGGCCTTCGCGCAGATGGTGTATTTCGTGTTCCACGACACCAAGATCGCGGGCGGCAGCGACGGCACCTATATCTACTTCCGCCCGGAGTTCGGGCTGTTCTCCGAGCAGCCGATGACCGTCAACGAGCCCGTGCAGTTCTACTGGCTCGTGCTGGCGGCGCTGGTGCTGACAGTTGCCGTGCTCGCGCTGCTGCTGCGGTCGCGGTTCGGCCATGCACTGGTTGGCATTCGTCACAACGAGCAGCGCATGCGCGCAGCGGGATACGCCACGTATCGCTACCAGCTCGGCGCCTTCGTGGCGGGCGGGATGCTGGCGGGTGTGGCGGGCTTCCTCTACGCCATCCAGTTCGGTTTCGTGAATCCGGAGATCGCCTCGTGGCACCAGTCGGGCAATGCGATGCTGATGGTGATCCTGGGCGGCGTGGGCAGCCTGGCCGGCGCGGTGCTGGGCGCGTTCTCGTTCGTGCTGCTGGCCGAATGGTTCGGCGCGCTGACCAAACACTGGCAACTGCTGATGGGCGGTTTCATCATCGCCGCCGTAGCGTTGCTGCCACGCGGACTGGTCAGCGTGCCCACTGTGCTGCGCCATCGCTCGCCGCGTCGCCAACGCCAGCAGGGCGAAGCGCCGGAATCCGCTGCACGCAGCCGGGAGGCCGTATGAACACGGATTCGAATACGAATCGCGCCGCACCAGTGATGCAGGCGCATGCGGTGACGCGCCGCTTCGGTGGCCTGACGGCGGTGAACCAGGTGGATCTGTCGCTTCACCTGCACGAGATCCACGCGGTGATCGGCACCAATGGCGCGGGCAAGTCGACGCTGATCAACCTGATGTCGGGAGAACTGCCGCCCAGCGAAGGCCGCCTCGACCTGCAGGGACAGGATGTCACCGGCTGGCCGCAGCCGAAGCTGGCCCGGCAAGGGGTGGGGCGCAGCTACCAGCGCAACAACATCTTCCTGCCGCTGACCGTGCGCGAGAACTGCAGGCTCGCTGCGCAATCTCGCGCGCAGCGGGCATGGCGGATCTGGGAGCCAGCGCAGGGTTGCCGTACCAGCCGCAGCCTGGCCGACGATGCGCTGGAGCGCGCCGGGCTGGTGCAGCACGCCGATCGCGTGGCCAGCGAACTCGCCCACGGGCAGAAGCGTCAACTCGAAGTGGCGATGTGCCTGGCGACGGAGCCCGTGGCGTTGCTGCTCGACGAGCCGCTGGCCGGCATGGGTGCCGAGGAATCGGCCCGCATGCTCGATCTCCTGCGCGGCCTGCGCGATGGGCACGCGATCCTGCTGGTCGAGCACGATATGGAAGCCGTGTTCGCGGTAGCGGACCGCATCACGGTGATGGTCAACGGCAGCGTGATCGCATCGGGTGATCCGGCTTCGATCCGTGCCAATCGCGAGGTGCAACTGGCTTATCTCGGCGAGGAAGAATCGGTATGAGCGCCGCAGACATCATCGACATTGCTGGCGTCAACGCCTGGTATGGCTCCAGCCACGTGCTGCGCGGCGTCGACTTCCGCGTTGGGGCTGGCGAGACCGTGGGCCTGCTAGGTCGTAACGGGATGGGCAAAAGCACACTGCTGCGCACCATCCTCGGCCACGTCCGCGAGCGCGAGGGCGCGATCCGGGTGGCCGGACGCGATATGTCGCGTGCCCGGCCGCATGAGGTAGCTCGGCTCGGCGTGGCCTATGTGCCGGAAGGGCGCGGAATTTTTCCGAACCTGAGCGTGCGCGAGAACCTGCTGATGGCGGCGCGACCGGGCTGCAACGGGCGCCGCGACTGGGACGAGTCGCGCGTGCTCGACTTGTTCCCCCGGCTCAAGGAGCGCCTCTCGCACGGCGGGCAGCAGCTATCCGGCGGCGAACAGCAGATGTTGTCGATTGGTCGCGCGCTGATGACGAACCCGGATTGCCTGATCCTCGACGAGGCCACCGAGGGCCTGGCACCGAAGATCGTCCACGAGATCTGGAACGTGATTGCCACGGTGCGTGCCACCGGGATTGCATCGATCGTTGTGGATCGCAACTATCGGGCCGTCCTGGCCCATGCCGAGCGCGTGGTGGTGCTGGAGAAAGGGCTCGTCGCCATGGCGGGCCCAGCCGCCGAGTTGGCCGCTGCGCCGGCTGCGCTGGATCGATACCTTGGCGTCTGACATCGCGAAGACGGGCGTTTGAAACCATTACATTACTAAAAGTGGAGCTTGATCCATGTCTGTCGTGCTCTCGCAACGGCGGCACGGTGTGATGTCCCACGGTTCGAGCGCGTGCCGAGCTTGACCCGGCGAGCCTTCTTTCCCATCCTTGATCGATCGTGCGGCTGTGCTGGGAATTACAACAGTGGTCGTCCTACGGCACTTCCTCTAGAATGCGCGCGTTTGTGCAACGCAATAGAAACTGAGAAGGCCAACACGCCCCATCGGGGACCGGAACCGCTTGCGAGAGAGAAACTGTGCCCGCCAAGTCACTTTGGCGTGCGGAGGCCGCGAGCCGGTCCACCTGACCCAAATCCATGACCACCCAGTCCACAACCAGTCACTACTTCGTCGAAAGTCCGAGCACGCGTGCCCTGATGATCGGCGCGATCGGCGTCGTCTTCGGCGACATCGGCACTAGCCCGCTCTACGCCCTCAAGGAATGCTTCAGCAAGGACCACGGCATTCCGTTCAGTCCCGAAGCCGTGCTCGGCATCATCTCGCTGCTGTTCTGGGCAATGATCGTCGTGGTGTCCATCAAGTACGTGCTGTTCGTGATGCGCGCCGACAACAACGGCGAAGGCGGGGTGTTGGCGCTCATGGCGCTGGCGCTGCGCACGGCGGCCCCCCGTTCGCGTATGGCCAAGATCATCATGATGTCGGCCATCTTCGGCGCCTGCATGTTCTATGGCGACGCGGTCATCACGCCGGCTATCTCGGTGCTGTCGGCCGTGGAGGGCCTGGAGATCGCCGCACCGGGGCTGTCGCACTTCGTGATCCCGATCACCCTGTCCATCCTGTGCGTGCTGTTCTTCATCCAGCGCCACGGCACGGCCGCCGTGGGCAAGTTCTTTGGCCCGATCATGGTGGCGTGGTTCCTGGCGCTTGGTGCGCTGGGTGTGTACAACCTGATGCAATCGCCCGAGATCCTCAAGGCGATCAACCCGTGGTACGGGATTTCGTTCCTCCTGGATCATTCGCTGCAGGCGTTCATCGTGCTGGGCAGCGTGTTTCTGGTGCTGACCGGGGCCGAGGCGCTCTATATCGACATGGGCCACTTCGGTGCCCGGCCGATCCGTTACGGCTGGTTCGTGATGGTGATGCCGTGCCTGATGCTGAACTATTTCGGCCAGGGCGCCATGCTGCTGGGCAACCCCGCGGCCATCGCCAATCCGTTTTTCCTGATGGTGCCTGACCTGCTGCAACTGCCGATGGTGCTGCTGGCCACGGCGGCCACCGTCATCGCGTCGCAGGCAGTGATTTCCGGCGCGTTCTCGCTGACGAGCCAGGCCATCCAGCTTGGATTCCTGCCTCGCATGCGTATCCAGTACACGTCGGCGGCGGAGATCGGCCAGATCTATCTGCCGGTGATCAACTGGGCGCTGCTGGTGCTGGTGATCTGCGTGGTGCTGTCGTTCAAGAAGTCCGAGAATCTGGCTGCGGCATACGGCATTGCCGTGACCACGACGATGCTGATTACCACGTTCCTGGCCGTCATCGTGATGCGCCGGTTCTGGAAGTGGAACCGCGTGCTGGTGGTGGCACTCGGCGCAGTATTCCTGATCGTCGACCTGTCGTTCTTCTCGGCCAACCTGCTCAAGGTGGCAGAGGGCGGCTGGTTCCCACTGCTGATGGGCTCCACGGCGTTCTTCCTGCTGATGACCTGGCACAACGGCCGCAAGCTGCTGCGCGCCCGCAGCCTCGAGGATGGCATTCCGCTCGAACCGTTCATCGCCGGCCTGCTGGCCCACCCGCCGCATCGGGTGGAGGGCACCGCCGTGTTCCTGACGGGCAATACCGAATCGGTGCCGGTGTCGCTGCTGCACAACCTGAAGCACAATCGCGTGCTGCATGAGCGCGTGGTGTTCCTGTGCTTCGTAACGCGCGACATTCCCTATGTCGACGATGACCAGCGCCTGAGCTGCAAGGATCTCGGCGGCGGCGTGTTCATCCTGAATTCCGAATATGGCTTCAAGGAAACCCCCGACGTGCAACGCGTGCTGGACCTTGCGCAGCGCAAGCTCAACATGCAGTTCGAACTGATGGAGACCTCGTTCTTCATCGCCCGGGAATCGGTGATCCCATCCAAGCTGCCGGGTATGTCGATGTGGCGCGAGAGCCTGTTCGCCTGGATGCATCAGAACGGCGCCAAGCCCTCGGACTTCTTCTCGATCCCGACCAACCGGGTGGTGGAGTTGGGGACGAAGGTGGAAATTTAAGGAACAAAAAACCCCGCAGTTGCGGGGTTTTTTGTTTTTGAATCTTGTTCCCCTCTCCCGCTTGCCGGAGAGGGGGCAAACCAAGCGGAAGTTGAAAACGCTTACCGCTTCAACTTCGCAAACGCAGCCGCCATCGCACCTTGCGTTTCCGGTTGACGCTGACCGCCGCCAGCATTGCGATTGCCACCGCCGCTACGCTGGCCGCGATCATTGCCGCGATCGCCACCACCGCCAACGCGCGCAGCCGTCTGGCCCGGTTCGTCGTCCAGGCGCATGGTCAGGCCGATCCGGTTGCGCTTGACGTCCACTTCCATCACCTTGACCTTGACGATCTGGCCGGCCTTGACCACTTCATGCGCATCTTTGACGAACTTCGTCGACAGCGCCGAGATGTGGACCAGCCCGTCCTGGTGTACGCCGATATCGACGAACGCGCCGAAGGCGGCCACGTTGGTGACCACGCCTTCCAGGATCATGCCCGGCTGCAGGTCCTTCACGTCTTCCACGCCTTCCTGGAACGTCGCGGTCTTGAACTCGGGGCGCGGGTCGCGGCCCGGCTTTTCGAGTTCCGTCAGGATGTCGCGCACGGTGGGCAGGCCGAACTTGTCATCGGCAAACTGCTGGGCGGATACGCCGCGCAGTGCCTCGCGGTTACCCATCACGTCGGACAAGCCCTTCTTGATGTGTTCCAGAATCTTCTGCACCACCGGATAGGCTTCCGGGTGAACCGACGAGCGGTCCAGCGGATTGTCGCCGGTGTTGATGCGCAGGAAGCCGGCGGCCTGCTCGAACGTCTTGTCGCCCAGGCGTGGCACGTTCTTCAGCGCATCGCGATTCGCGAAGGCGCCGTTGGCATCGCGGAAATCGACGATGTTGCGTGCCAGTACCGAATTCAGTCCCGATACCCGCGCCAGCAGCGGCGCCGAGGCCGTATTCACGTCCACGCCCACCGCATTCACGCAGTCTTCCACCACGGCGTCGAGCGCGCGGGCCAATTCGCGCTGGTTCACATCGTGCTGATACTGGCCCACGCCAATCGACTTCGGATCGATCTTGACCAGTTCCGCCAGCGGGTCCTGCAGGCGGCGGGCGATCGACACCGCGCCACGTAGCGACACGTCCAGTTCCGGGAACTCCTTGGCAGCCAGTTCCGATGCGGAGTACACCGAGGCACCAGCCTCGCTGACCACGATCTTGGTCAGCTTGAGATCGGGCAGGTTCTTCATCAGGTCCTGCACAAGCTTGTCGGTTTCGCGGCTGGCGGTGCCGTTGCCGATCGAGCAAAGTGCCACGTTGTGCTGCTTGGCAAGGCGAGCCATCACAGCCAGCGAGCCATTCCAGTCGCGGCGCGGCTCGTGCGGATAGATCGTAGCTGTTTCCAGCAGCTTGCCGGTGTGATCGACCACGGCGATCTTGCAGCCGGTGCGGATGCCCGGATCGATACCCATCACAGACTTCGGACCCGCCGGTGCGGCCAGCAGCAGTTCGTGCAGGTTGCGACCGAAAACCTTGATGGCCTCGGCTTCAGCGGTCTCGCGCAGTTGCGTCAGCAGTTCGGTCTCGATGTGCGGCTGCACCTTCACGCGCCAGCACCAGCGGCACACATCGGCCAGCCACTTGTCCGCCGGACGGTTACGGTTCTCGATGCCGACATGGCGCGCGATCATGCCTTCGCACGGATGCGGCACCATCGCGTCCTGTTCCTCGCCCAGGCCGAGCTTGATCAGCAGCACGCCCGCATTGCGTCCGCGGAACAGGGCCAGTGCACGGTGCGACGGCACGGTGCGAATGGTCTCGCTGTACTGGTAGTAATCGCGGAACTTCTCTTCCTCGGCGGTTTCCTTGCCTTCCATGACGGACGAGGCCACTACGCCGTTGTTCCAGAGGTGCTCGCGCAGTTTACCGAGCAATTCGGCGGTTTCGCCAAATTGTTCGGAGAGGATGTCGCGCGCGCCATCGAGCGCAGCCTTCACGTCGGGCACGCCACCATCGGCGGTCGGGTTGCCGTTGACGAACTTGGCGGCTTCGGCTTGCGGGTCGAGCGTGGGATCGGCCAGCAGCGCTTGCGCCAGTGGCTCCAGACCGCATTCGCGGGCGATCTGCGCACGCGTGCGGCGCTTGGGCTTGTAGGGGAGGTAGAGGTCTTCGAGCGTCTGCTTGGTCTCGGCAGCTTCGATGGCCGTGCGCAGTGCATCGGTCATCTTGCCCTGTTCCTCGATGGAGGCCAGGATCGTGGCGCGGCGGTCTTCCATATCGCGCAGGTAGAGCAGGCGCTCTTCGAGATTCCGCAGATGGGTGTCGTCCAGGTTTCCTGTGACTTCCTTGCGGTAGCGGGCGATAAAGGGGACCGTGGCGCCTTCGTCCAACAGGTCGATGGCAGCCGCCACCTGGCGGGGTTGCACGGATAGTTCGGCCGCGATCAGCGACACAATCTTTTGCAGGACGGCAGCAGGCAGCTTGGACATCGAGAAAACGGTCAGTCGAAAGCGGGGCATTGTGCCACAAGCGCAGGACCGTTCCGGTGACGGAGAGACACCTTTTACACCCGCAATTCGGCACGATGCGCGCGGCCATGGTCCCGGGCTCACTTCGTAACGCTTCGCGCGGGGGCCCGATGTGGCCCCGGATGCTAGAATCGCGCCATGATCGTCAAGCCCCAAGCGGCCGTCATGGCTCTCCCGCTTTCCCTTACTGTTTCCGCCTTCGCTCTGGCCGCACTGCTGGCCGTCGCGCCGCATGCTGCGCACGCGCAGGCGTCGGCCCCATCCGCGGCGGCTGCCAATCCGGCTATTCCGGCCGATCCGGGCACGCCGCGCGACTTCCAGGCCGAGCGCCGCGCCATCGACGATTCGCGCGCATGGGCCAAGTACCGTTTTGCGGTGGCCGAGCGCGAGTGCTACAGCAAGTTCCTGACCAACAACTGCATCGACAAGGCCAAGGATCAGCAGCGCGCGGAGTTGCAGGTGCTGCGCGCCAAGGATCTTGAGGTGGGCGATGCCGAGCGGGCCTTCCGGGCCGCCCAGCGCGACCGCAACCAGGCTATCCGCCGCGCCGAGTACGAAGCGGGCCAGCCGGGCCGCGCGGCCAACGAACAGGCCAGCCGCGACGCGTTCGACCGCAAGCAGCAGGAGCAGGCGGCGCGCGATGCGCAGGCCAATGCGCAGGCGCCTGAGCGCGCTGCCAACGCGGCGGCGTACCAGCAGAAGCAGGGCGAGCGCGACGCCCGCATCGAGGAAGCCCGTCAGAAGGGGGCCGAGCAGGCGCGTCAGCGACAAGAAAACGTCAAGGCCTACGAGCAGAAGCAGCAGGACGCGGTGCAGCGCCAGAAGGATCTGGATGAACGCCGGGCCAAGGCCGAGGAAAAGCAGAAGGAAGGGCAGGGCAGCGGGAAGAGTCCGAGTCCGTTCGGCTTCTGATTCGGCGCGCCCTTTGCGGTGGCATCCGCCGCCGCAGTGCAGCAGGAAGGCATCATGGATGAACATCTGAACACCCTGGAACGGCAGATCATTGAATTACAGATCGAACACCGCGATCTGGATTTCCTGATCGACCGACTGTCATCCGATCCCGCGCATGACGAACTGCAGTTGCGTCGGCTCAAGAAGCGCCGGCTCAAGCTCAAGGACGCCATCACGCTGCTGCAACTGCACGTGGAACCGGACGTACCGGCCTGACCCCGGTAGCAGTGCCCGGCCCGTTCGCATCAGGCGAGGCCGCCCAAAAGAAAACCCCACCCAAACATCTTGCCCCAGCCCGATCTCCTCTCCGACGCCGCAGACCTGCCCGGTGATCCAGCCGCCGACACGCCCGAACCCGCCGAGCCTCCCGAATCCATCGGCGAAGCGGTAGCGGTGGCTTCTGCCAGCCAGGTGGCCTTGCAGAAGTCGCAACTGTCGACGATGTTCGCGGAGACCGGCACGCTGGCGACGGCCATTCCCGGCTATCGTCCACGGGCCTCGCAGCAGAAGATGGCCGAGGCGGTGGCGGATGCCATTTCGCAGAACGATACGGTCATCGTCGAAGCCGGCACCGGCACCGGCAAGACCTTTGCCTACCTCGTACCGGCGATGCTGTGGGGCGGCAAGGTCATACTGTCCACGGGCACAAAGAACCTGCAAGACCAGCTTTATCTGCGCGATATCCCGACGGTGCGTCATGCACTGAACGTGCCGATATCGATCGCGCTGCTCAAGGGCCGTGCCAACTACCTGTGCCACTACCACCTGGAGCGCGCGCAGGCCAATGGCCGGTTGGCATCCAAGCAGGATGCGGCATGGTTGCGCGACATCGCGAAGTTCGCCAAGACCACCGCGACCGGTGACAAGGCCGAACTGGCTGCCGTGCCCGAAAACGCGCCCGTCTGGCAAATGGTCACGTCCACGCGCGACAACTGCCTGGGCAGCGAATGCCCGCAGTACAAGGAATGCTTTGTGATGCGGGCGCGCAAGGAGGCCCAGCAGGCGGACGTGGTGGTGGTCAACCACCACCTGTTCTTTGCCGATGTGGTGCTGCGCGATACCGGCATGGCCGAACTGCTGCCCGCCGCCAATACCGTGATCTTCGACGAAGCCCACCAGTTGCCGGAAACGGCCACGCTGTTCTTCGGCGAGACGCTGTCCACGAGCCAGTTGCTTGAACTGGCGCGCGATACCGTGGCCGAAGGGCTGTCCCATGCACGCGATGCCGTGGACTGGGTGGCCCTGGGTGCGCCGCTCGAACGCGCCGCGCGCGACCTGCGGCTGGCGTTCAGCAAGGAGAACATGCGGCTGGCGCTGGGTCAGATCGAGGCCGATCCACGCA
Source organism: Cupriavidus sp. 2SB (assembly GCF_005503625.1). Taxonomy (GTDB): domain Bacteria; phylum Pseudomonadota; class Gammaproteobacteria; order Burkholderiales; family Burkholderiaceae; genus Cupriavidus. The sequence continues at coordinate 40,575 of NZ_SCMX01000013.1, forward strand.
TGCGCGAACCGTTCAATGAAACGCTCGATGCGCTGGACACTGCCTTGTCCGATTTTGTCGAGGCGCTGGAGTCGCAGGCCGAGCGTGCCGAAACGCTTGAGCAGTGCCATCGCCGCGCCGTGGAACTGGCGCAGCGACTGGCGGCATGGCGCGATGACCGCGTGAGTGTCACCCCGACACCCGCCGTGGCGGAAGAAGGTGCAGATGGTGCCGAGACGGCTGCAGCGCCCGAGCCGATGTCACTGGGCCCGGAAACCGTGCGTTGGGTAGAGGTCTTCTCTCACACGGTGCAACTGCATCGCACACCGCTTTCGATTGCGCCGATCTTCTCGCGCCAGCGCGCCGGGCATCCGCGCGCATGGGTATTCACGTCGGCCACGCTATCGGTCAAGGGCAATTTCACGCACTACGCCGCGCAGCTCGGACTCGACAAGGACCGCTCGTTGACGTTGCCTAGCCCCTTCGACTACGCGAAGCAGGGCCTGCTCTACGTGCCGCGCGAGATGCCGGCGCCGAATTCCCCGCAGTTTACGGAAGCCGTCGTGGAGAAGGCGCTGCCGCTGATCGAGGCGGCCGGAGGTCGCACGTTCCTGCTCTGCACCACGCTGCGCGCGGTGCAGAAGGCGTCGGACATGCTTTACGACCTGTTTGCCGAGAAGGGTCTGAATCTGCCGCTGCTCGTCCAGGGCCAGGCGAGCCGCACGGAACTGCTGGACCGCTTCCGCCAACTCGGCAATGCCGTATTGGTGGGCAGCCAGAGTTTCTGGGAAGGCGTGGACGTGCGCGGCGAAGCGCTGTCGCTCGTCATCATCGACAAGCTGCCATTCGCGCCGCCCGATGATCCCGTCCTCGCGGCGCGCATGGAGGTGCTGCAGAAGAAGGGTTTGAGTCCGTTTGCCGTGCATCAGTTGCCGCATGCGGTCATCACGCTGAAGCAGGGCGCTGGACGCCTGATCCGGTCGGAGTCCGATCGCGGCGTGCTGATGATCTGCGATACACGGCTGGTGGAAAAACCCTACGGTCGCCAGATCTGGCAGAGCCTGCCGCCGTTCACGCGTACGCGTGAGGCCGAGACGGTGATCCGCTTCCTGGAAGGGCTGAACGGCAAGACGGTCGAAGGAGCGGGAGGGCCTGAGACCAGCGACGCCGATGCCTGAGTAATGCCTGAGGCCGATGCGCAGACGGCCCCGCAAAACAAAACACCCCGAAGCCAGTGACCGGCATTCGGGGTGTTTTGCTTTCAGGCAGTCAATGCTGCATGGTCAGTGCTTCCAGATCAGAAGACTTCCCACCACGCCTTGTCCTTCTTGCGCGCACCGTACTTGATGAAGTCGCTGTTCGGGTAGTTGCGTTCCATCACCCGTGCGGTGTCGTCGCGCAGATCCTTCATGCCAAGCGCGTCGTACGAGCGCACCATGATGTAGAGCGCTTCCTCGTTGGCCGGAGCACCGTCATAGTCTTTCAGCGCCTGCTGCGCGCGATTGACTGCGGCGAGGTAGGCGCCGCGACGGTAGTAGTAGCGTGCCGCATGCACTTCGTGCTGGGCCAGCGAGTTGACGATGTACTGCATCCGCTGCGTGGCATCGGGTGTGTACTTGCTGTCCGGATAGCGCGTGATCAGGATCTGGAACGCATCGTAGGCAGCGCGGGCGGCCTTGGGGTCGCGCTCGCTGAGATCCTGGCCCGAGAAGCGGCCCAGCCAGCCCAGGTTGTCGTTGAAATTGATCAGGCCCTTGAGGTAGTAGGCGTAATCGATATTCGGATGGCTCGGGTGCAGCTGGATGAACCGGTCCACAGCTGCCAGCGCGGCAGCGGTCTCGCCATCCTTGTAGCTGGCATAGGCAGTGTCGATCTGTGCCTGCTGCGCGTAACGGCCGAACGGATAGCGGCCCTCGAGCTTTTCATAGAGCTTCACGGCACGCGTATAGTCGCCGCCGTCGAGGGCATCCTTGGCTTCCGAATATAATTTGTTAGCCGACCAGCTGGCTGTTTCGTCAGGCTGGTCTCCAAGCAGGCCGCATGCCGACAGCATGACGCAGCCGCCTGCGAGCAAAACCGCTCCAATTTTCGCGCGCCAATCCGCGCGTTTCATGCTCTGCAATTGCATGGGCAACCTGTTCCGGATGAAGAAAAATACCGCCAAGCATTATAGCCGAAGCCCCAGCGCCGAAACCGGTCTGGACAGTCAGGTCGAATCCAGGGAGGCCGCAGCCCCCGTCAATGGGGACTTGAACGACCCATTCGAGGTCCTCGACGAAGGTGGGGAGTTGCAGGACGACGTGCTCGTGGCAGCGCCTGCCGCCCCCGATCTCGTGCCCCAGTTCATGGAAGTCGGCAGTGCCGATCACGGCGAACGGCTCGATAAATTGCTCGCACGCCACTTCAGCGAGTTCTCCCGCAGCCGCATCCAGCAATGGATCGAAGAGGGCGCCGTGCGCGTGGACGGAGAACCGAGCCGCGCCAAGGCATCGATGCAGATGGGGCAGCAGATCGAGATCCGCCCGCAGGCGGCACCCGAATCCACGGCTTTCACGGCCGAGGATGTGCCGCTCAACGTGGTCTACGAGGACGATACGCTGCTGGTCATCGACAAGCCGCCCGGTCTGGTGGTGCATCCTGCTGCAGGAAACTGGAGCGGCACGGTGCTCAATGGCCTGCTGTATCGCGATCCGCACGCGGCACGGCTGCCGCGCGCCGGTATCGTGCATCGGCTGGACAAGGAGACGTCCGGCCTGATGGTGGTGGCCCGCACGCTGACCGCGCAGACCGATCTGGTGCGCCAACTGGCTGCGCGTACGGTCAAGCGGACCTATCTCGCGCTGGTGTGGGGCGAAACGCCCGAGGAAGGCACCATCGACGCACCGATTGCCCGCGATCCGCGCGAGCGGACCCGCATGGCCATCGTCTACACGAACAGCGGCAAGCCTTCGCGTACGCATTTCAAGACGCTCGGCACCGTGCCGCTGGGCCGGTCGCACGTGTCGATGGTGATGTGCCAACTTGAAACGGGCCGCACGCACCAGATTCGCGTGCATTTCGAGTCCATTGGTCATCCGCTCGTGGGCGATCCGGTCTACTACAAGGCCACCCAGCGCGGTCAGCGTCAGGCAATCCGGGTGCCGCTGCCGGTGCCGTATACGCGCCAGGCGCTGCATGCCTACAAGCTTGGACTCGTGCATCCGGCTACGGGTCGCAAGATCTCCTGGGAAACCCAGCCACCCGAGGACCTGCAGGCGCTGATTGCCGCGCTCGACTTTGAGGGGCACGCGGAACAGGACGATGACTACGACGATTACCACGACGAAGGCACGTGGTACGAAGGCGAGGCCGATGACGACTGAATCGACAGCTATTTCAACTTCGTGGCTCGTCCCGGACTGGCCGGCCCCGGCAAATGTGCGCGCGCTGTCTACCACGCGTCAGGGCGGTGTCAGTCGCGGCGCCTATGGGCTGGCCGATGGCTCGACGGGCGGGCTGAATCTCGGCACCCATGTCGGCGACGATCCGTCCGCCGTTGCGGCCAACCGTGCGCGGCTGGCCCGCAGCCTGCCCGCCATGCCGCTCTGGTTGGAACAGGTGCATGGCTGTGGCGTGGCCACGGCAGAGCATGGCGATGCCGGGAGCGAGATCCAGCAAGCCGATGCCAGCATTTCGGGGCGGCCGGGCGACGTTTGCGCGATCATGACAGCCGATTGCCTGCCCGTGCTGCTTTGCGATACGGCGGGTACTGTCGTCGGCGCGGCGCATGCCGGCTGGCGAGGTCTGTGCGATGGCGTGATCGAGGCCACGCTGTCGCGCATGGCGCAGCGCGCGGGCGGCATGCCGCAATGGCTGGCGTGGCTGGGGCCTGCGATCGGCCCCGATGCGTTCGAAGTGGGCGCGGAAGTCCGCGCAGCATTCCTCGATCGCGCGTTCCAACACGAACAGGCCGAAGTCGATGCGGCATTCGTCGCGGTGGGGCAGGGCAAGTACATGGCCGACCTCTACGCGCTGGCACGCATACGCCTGGCGCGAGCTGGCTGCACGCAGGTCTTTGGCGGCGATACCTGCACGGTAACCGACGCAGACCGCTTCTACTCCTATCGCCGCGACCGCACTACGGGTCGCATGGCCACGATGGTCTGGCTGGAAGCCTAGGCGTCGCCGTCCCGCACGGCAGAAGACGGCGCGCTCGAAGTTCCCGGGGTTTCCGCCGCGTCCACCGCTGCGCGGGCTTCCGCCTCTTCCCGTGCGCGTCGCCGCTGCCGCCTGCCCGGTGTGCCCAGGATGTACATCACCAGCGAGACGGGCGCCAGCCCGTAGCACAGGAACGTGGCCACACCGGCCACCACGTTTGTCTCCGTGATGGCCATCATCAGCGCCACATATAGCCAGCCAATTGCCACGATATACATCAGCCGTTCATCTCTCTCTGGTAGGCGGGTTCCGAACCCCGGCAACCCGCTTGGGCCGTCCGGTAGGTCGGACATCACTTCCCTGGCGCCCGCATGGGAATGCGGAATTCCGCATTGACAGCCTCTACATTGCAAGGCAACAATGCCTTCAAATGTATCGGAACCGAGGAAGTATCAGGGTTTCGCCGGCAAGCATAGCGTAAGTGGCGAGCCGCTCAGGCGGCCCGCTAACGCATCCCGGATTCCGGGGCGGGTCGGGAGACAGTTACCCCGTGCCCGTCAACCATCACGACGGCAGAGAGACGAATACATCATGGCGACCGGCAAAGGTGCGGCAGCTTCCGGAAAGGAAGACAAGTCCCAACCGTTTCAATTTGCGCCGGGGCCATTCGACCCAGCCGCCTGGCTGGAGTGGTCCCGTCAGTGGGCACCCGAAACCAACGGCGCGATGCCGCCTGGTTTTCCCGCCGGCTTGGCCGGTGCATTCCCCGGTGGCTTCCCGAATGGTCTTCCGAACGGTTTCCCCGGCAGCTTTCCGGGCGGCGATGCATTCGCCAAGGCGTTCCAGGCTCTGCAGGGCAATGGTGCCAATGGTGCGGTGAAGATCGCGCCCACGCAGCTCGCCAGCATCCAGGAACGCTATCTGAAGGATTTCACCGAACTCTGGCGTGAAATGGGTGCCGGGGCCATGGTGCCGAATGGTGCGCCGCAGGCCGGGCAAGCCGGTGCTGCCAGCCAGCGTCTGTCCGATCGCCGCTTTGCCAGCGATGCATGGCGCAACAATGCGGCATATCGCTACACGGCCGCGTTCTACCTGCTCACGGCGCGCGCCATGACCGAGCTTGCCGATGCTGTGGAAGCCGATCCCAAGGTGCGCCAACGCATCCGCTTTGCGGTTTCGCAGTGGGTCGATGCGATGTCGCCGGCCAACTTCCTGGCGACCAATCCGGATGCCCAGCAGCGCCTGATCGAGTCCGGCGGCGAATCGCTGCGCAACGGCGTGCGCAACATGCTGGAGGATCTGGGGCGCGGCAAGATTTCGCAGACCGATGAGACCGCCTTCGAGGTGGGCCGCAATGTTGCCGTAACCGAAGGCGCTGTCGTCTACGAGAACGAATACTTCCAGTTGCTGCAGTTCAAGCCGCTGACCGACAAGGTCTACGCGCGGCCGCTGCTGCTGGTGCCGCCGTGCATCAACAAGTACTACATCCTTGACCTGCAGCCCGAAAGCTCGCTGGTGCGGCACGCGGTGGAGCAGGGGCACACGGTGTTCCTGGTGTCGTGGCGGAACCCCGATGCCTCGATGGCCGAGCGGACCTGGGACGACTACATCGAGCATGCAGCCATCCGCGCGATCGAGGTGGCGCGCGACATCAGCGGTCTCGACAAGATCAACGTGCTCGGGTTCTGCGTGGGTGGCACCATCATTTCCACGGCGCTTGCCGTGCTGGCGGCACGCGGCGAGCGGCCCGCAGCCAGCCTGACCCTGCTCACCACGCTACTCGACTTTGCCGACACCGGCATCCTCGACGTCTTTGTCGATGAATCGCATGTGCAACTGCGCGAGGCTACGCTGGGCGGCGCATCGGGTGCGCCGTGCGGTCTGCTGCGGGGAGTGGAACTGGCGAACACGTTCTCGTTCCTGCGTCCGAACGATTTGGTCTGGAACTACGTGGTCGACAACTACCTGAAGGGCAACACGCCTGTGCCCTTCGATCTGCTGTTCTGGAACGGCGACGCCACCAACCTGCCCGGACCCTGGTATTGCTGGTACCTCCGCCATACCTACCTGCAGGACGAATTGAAGGTGCCGGGCAAGCTGACCGTCTGCAATGCCCCGGTGGACCTGGGTGCCATCGACGTGCCGACGTATATCTACGGCTCGCGCGAGGACCATATCGTGCCGTGGTCGGCTGCGTATGCTTCCACCGCACTGCTGAAAAACAAGCTGCGCTTCGTGCTGGGCGCCTCTGGGCACATTGCCGGCGTCATCAACCCGCCAGCCAAGAAGAAGCGTAGTCACTGGACCAGTGATACGCTGCCCGTTTCGGCCCATGAATGGCTGGCTGGCGCGGAGGAACATCCGGGTAGCTGGTGGCCGGACTGGATGGCATGGCTCGGCAAGCAGGCCGGCCAGAAGCGTGCGGCGCCTGATACCTACGGCAACGCCCACTACAAGGCGATCGAGCCTGCACCGGGACGCTACGTCAAGCAGCGCGCCTGATTTTGCCGGGGCGGCGGATGAGCCGCCGGCCCCGTTTCGAACCGATCCGCGATTCGTTTTCTCGAAAGGACCTCACATGACCGACATCGTCATTGTTTCCGCAGCTCGCACCGCCGTAGGCAAATTCGGTGGCTCCCTGGCCAAGATCCCCGCACCGGAGCTGGGCGCACTCGTGATCAAGGCCGCGCTGGAGCGCGCAGGCGTCAAGCCCGACCAGGTGAGCGAAGTGATCATGGGCCAGGTGCTGACGGCCGGCTCGGGCCAGAACCCGGCCCGCCAGGCGTCGCGCTCAGCCGGCCTGCCGGACATGGTGCCGGCCATGACCATCAACAAGGTGTGCGGCTCGGGCCTGAAAGCCGTGATGCTGGCCGCCAATGCCATCATCGCCGGCGAGGCAGAGATCGTCGTGGCGGGTGGCATGGAGAACATGAGCGCGGCCCCGCACGTGCTGCCGGGCTCGCGCGACGGCTTCCGCATGGGTGATGCCAAGCTCGTCGACACGATGATCGTCGATGGCCTATGGGACGTGTACAACAAGTACCACATGGGCATCACCGCCGAAAACGTGGCCAAGGAATATGGCATCACGCGCGAAGCGCAGGACGAGTTCGCAGTCGGTTCGCAGAACAAGGCCGAAGCGGCTCAGAAGGCCGGCAAATTCGACGAGGAAATCGTGCCGGTGATGATTCCGCAGCGTAAGGGCGATCCGGTGGCGTTCAAGACCGATGAGTTCGTGCGTCAGGGCGCCACGCTGGATAGCATGTCGGGCCTGAAGCCGGCGTTCGACAAGGCGGGCACGGTGACGGCCGCAAATGCCTCCGGCCTCAACGACGGCGCCGCCGCCGTGGTGGTGATGTCGGCCGCCAAGGCCAAGGAACTTGGCCTGACGCCGCTGGCGACGATCAAGGCCTACGCCAATGCCGGCGTGGACCCGGCCGTGATGGGCATGGGCCCGGTGCCGGCCAGCCGACGCTGCCTGTCGCGTGCGGGCTGGGGCGTGCAGGATCTCGACCTGATGGAAATCAACGAGGCATTTGCGGCGCAGGCGCTGGCGGTGCACAAGGAAATGGGCTGGGACCAGTCGAAGATCAATGTGAACGGTGGCGCGATTGCCATCGGCCACCCGATCGGCGCATCCGGCTGCCGCATCCTGGTGACGCTGCTGCACGAGATGAAGCGCCGCGACGCCAAGAAGGGCCTGGCCTCGCTGTGCATCGGCGGTGGCATGGGCGTGGCGCTGGCAGTCGAACGTTGAACTGCAATACATAACAAAAGCATTGGCTAGACGTGCATGAGGGGTATGCCGGCGGTACGTACCGAGGAACCGCCGCCGGCATTGACAACAACGACCGAAAAGTTTCGACAACAACGAACCGATCGAGCCAACTAGGAGTGGATATGACTCAGCGCATTGCATACGTGACCGGCGGCATGGGTGGCATCGGAACCGCGATTTGCCAACGCCTGGCAAAAGAGGGCTATAAGGTGGTGGCGGGCTGCGGCCCGAACTCGCCGCGTCGCGAGAAGTGGCTCGAACAACAACGCGCGCTCGGTTTCGAGTTCGTGGCGTCCGAAGGCAACGTGGCGGACTGGGATTCGACCAAGGCGGCTTTCGAGAAAGTGAAGGCCGAGGTGGGTGAGGTCGACATTCTGGTCAACAACGCCGGCATCACGCGCGATGTGGTGTTCCGCAAGATGACGCGTGCCGATTGGGATGCGGTGATCGACACCAACCTGACGTCGCTGTTCAACGTGACCAAGCAGGTCATCGATGGCATGGCGGATCGTGGCTTCGGCCGCGTGATCAACATCTCGTCGGTGAACGGCCAGAAGGGGCAGTTCGGCCAGACCAACTATTCGACAGCCAAGGCCGGCCTGCACGGCTTCACGATGGCCCTGGCGCAGGAAATGGCCACGAAGGGCGTGACGGTCAATACCGTGTCGCCGGGCTATATCGCCACGGACATGGTGAAGTCGATCCGTCAGGATGTGCTGGACAAGATCGTCGGCACGATCCCGGTGAAGCGCCTGGGCGAGCCGGCTGAAATCGCATCGATCTGCGCCTGGCTGGCTTCGGAAGAGTCCGGTTTCTCCACGGGTGCGGACTTCTCCCTGAACGGCGGCCTGCACATGGGCTGATGTCGAGGCGGACCTCTGCGACGGCGCGTTGCCCGCGAGGGGCGGCAGGCCGTCACGGAGGTTGCCGATGATGCGGCGCATCTGGCGCGCTGCACAAACCATCGAGTGCTGCACCGAGATGGCCTGGCATTCGCATCACCGTCCGCATGTCGCTGGCATGCGGACGGTTTGCTTTTGGGGGCTGGACAATCAAATGCTGCGGGTTTTCCTTAAACGCGGCCAGCTTTCCATAGTGCTTTCTTGAGCATAGAATCAGGGCAATGGCGCAACCGGCACCAAAGTGGCGCGGTCCACATGGGTCTGGTCCGGTTGTTTCTTGCGCGCCTGCAGCGTGTTTCTCGGCGGGGAAGACGCGCTCCATTGCGCACTGCACTGCATGCGGTGCAGCAGCGCGAGTCAAGGCGCAGCAGCGGTGCCGACCCACGGCACCAGCGACGACAAAAGGATAGAGCACCGATGGCCACGACCAAAAAAGGCGCAGAGCGACTGATCAAGAAATACCCCAATCGCCGGCTCTACGATACGCAAACCAGCACCTACATCACGCTCGCTGATGTGAAGCAGCTGGTCATGGATACCGAGGACTTCAAGGTCGTCGACGCCAAGAGCGGCGAGGAGCTGACACGCAGCATCCTGCTGCAAATCATCCTGGAAGAGGAAACCGGCGGTGTGCCGATGTTCTCTAGCGCCATGCTTTCGCAGATCATCCGTTTCTACGGCCACGCGATGCAGGGCATGATGGGCACCTACCTCGAAAAGAACATCCAGGCATTCATCGACATTCAGGGCAAGCTGGCCGAGAACTCGAAGGGTCTGTACTCGGGCGAGGCATTCAGCCCCGACATGTGGTCGCAGTTCATGAACCTGCAGGGTCCGATGATGCAGGGCATGATGAGCAACTACATCGAGCAGAGCAAAAACCTCTTCGTGCAGATGCAGGAACAGATGCAGAGCCAGGCCAAGAACATGTTCGGCACGTTCCCGTTCAACCAGCAGGACAAGAAGTAGCCTCACGAACGCGCGCCGCGACGGCCCTGTGCAATGCAGGGTCGTTTTGAGTTGTTGGCTTGCCACGCATTTTTGTGAATGCGTGTCTGATGTGTGTCCGATGTGCGTCTTTTAGCCTTTTTTCTCCGCTATTGATTGCAGAGCAAGGATTTGGGGAGCCGCCATGTGCTCCAATCGGCCAACGCCCTGAGCACTGGGCGACCCCATAACAATCCTGCTTTCACTGCACGATGGCTTTTTCCAAGCGTATCCCGCCTTGCATGCCATCCGGTCTGGTCCGGAGGGTAACTCATGTCTGACAGCGCGAATCTCTGGCGCATGGCGCCTGAACCCGCCGATCCAACCGGCTTGACCCGGCTCGTCGAATTCGCCGGTGGCATCTACACCCAACTGACGTGCATCCAGCGCGAGATAGGCGAGGTGAAGGCTTCGCAGCAGGGGCTCGAAGCACGTGTCGAGCGCGGGGAGCGTCAGCTCGATGCGGTGGAGGTGGGAGTGCGCAATGATTTGCGCGAGGTGGAGGGGCGGCTTGCCGGGCAAATCTCGACGCTCGACTCGCGTATGTCGACGTTCGATACACGTTTGTCGACGCTTGATACGCGTATGTCCGCTGGTCATGCATACCTGCTCGACCGGATCGACGCCTCGGAGTCCAGGGTGTTGGCGGCAATCGAACAGCTTGCAACGCGATTCGACAAGTTCGAGACGCGCGTCGACAGGATGGAAGTGGATCTGCACACCCGCATCGATGCGACGGAAAACAAGATCGAGCATGTGCGAACGGACCTTGGTAGGCAGATCCGGGAGAGTAGGGGTGACCTCGAAATTCGCATCGATCGCGTGGCAACGGACCTCGGTGATCGCATCCAGAAATGCGAGGACAAGACCGAGGCCCGTTGTGATCGTCTGGAAGATAACCTGTCCGCCCAGATCAAGAGTAACGAAGGCCGGATACTTGCCTTGCGGGACCGTGTAAACAAGGTGATCTGGTTCACCTCGGGAGGTGGAGCCATGCTCGGATACGCCATCGGCGGAGACGTCGTGATGGATCGGTTGACCCGCCTTCTGGGTCTATAACCAGGACGCGTTTCCAACCAGCCGGGCCGGCTCCTTCCGAACCTCACGCCAAGGCGGCCCGATCAAGGTAAAATCTCCGCCTTTCATGGCAATTGCGGCGCCCGGCAGGCTCGCCGGATGCCCTTAAGCCAGCGGCGCGCCACCGGGGACGGTAGGACGTGCCCAATCCCCACATACGCGGTGCCCCATGTCGTCTGAAAACATTTTGTCCACTCCTGCGCCGAAAGTCGGCTTTGTGTCACTTGGATGCCCCAAGGCACTGGTCGATTCCGAGCAGATCATCACGCAACTGCGCGCCGAAGGTTACGCGATCAGCGGCACCTATGACGGCGCCGACCTTGTGGTGGTCAACACTTGCGGCTTCATCGACGAGGCTGTGCAGGAGAGCCTGGATGCCATTGGCGAGGCGCTCAACGAGAATGGCAAGGTCATCGTGACCGGATGCCTGGGGGCGAAGAAGGATTCGGCCGGACAGGACATCGTGACCACGGTGCATCCCAAGGTGCTCGCCGTGACGGGTCCCCATGCGCTGGGCGAGGTCATGCAGGCAGTTCACACGCACTTGCCGAAACCGCATGATCCCTTCACTGACCTTGTGCCGGCTGCCGGCATCAAGCTCACGCCCAAGCACTACGCATACCTGAAGATTTCGGAAGGCTGCAACCATCGCTGCTCGTTCTGCATCATCCCGTCCATGCGCGGGGATCTGGTATCGCGCCCGGTGGCCGAGGTCATGCTTGAGGCGGAAAACCTGTTCAAGGCCGGTGTCAAGGAACTGCTCGTGATTTCGCAGGACACCAGTGCCTATGGCGTGGACGTGAAGTACCGAACCGGTTTTTGGGCAGGTCGCCCGCTGAAGACGCGCATGACGGAACTGGTCGCGGCGCTCGGCGAACTCGCCAGCCACTATGGCGCGTGGGTGCGCCTGCACTATGTGTACCCGTATCCGCACGTGGACGAAATCATTCCCCTGATGAACCAGGGCAACGTGCTGCCGTACCTCGACGTGCCGCTCCAGCACGCGCATCCGGACGTGCTCAAGCGCATGAAGCGTCCGGCCAATGCCGAGAAGACGTTGGACCGGATCCGGGCCTGGCGTGCGATCTGTCCGGACCTGACTATCCGCAGCACGTTCATCGCGGGTTTCCCGGGCGAAACGGAACAAGAGTTCCAGACGCTGCTGGACTTCATTGCGGAAGCCGAGCTGGATCGTGTGGGCTGCTTCGCCTATTCCCCGGTCGACGGTGCCACGGCCAATGATCTGCCGGGTGCGCTACCCGATGAGGTGCGGGAAGAGCGTCGTGCGCGTTTCATGGAAGTTGCGGAGGAAGTTTCGGCACGCCGCTTGCAACGCAAGGTCGGACAAACGCTTCGCGTACTGGTCGATGAAATCAATCAGGACGGTGGTATCGGCCGTTCTTCTGCTGATGCCCCCGAGATTGACGGCCTGGTCTATATCGATCCGGCCGCCAAGCCGTCGCAGCGCTACAAGGCGGGCGAATTCGTCAACGTGAAAATCACCGGCGCCGACGGTCATGACCTGTGGGGCGAAATCGCCTGAGGACAGGCTTCCGGATACCGGGGCCTGCTGCCATTAGGTAAAAGTACGGTCGTTCACTTTTTCGCTCCGCGGTCTATACTGTGCGCCGCAACATTTCGCATGGAGACAAGACATGACGCGTGAAGTGCTGGTTGTCAGCGGTGTGCGCACCGCGATTGGTACCTTTGGCGGCAGCCTCAAGGATCTGGCCCCGACTGACCTGGGCGCGCTAGTGGTGCGCGAAGCGCTGGCCCGCGCCAAGGTGTCCGGCGACGACGTCGGGCATGTGGTGTTCGGCAACGTCATTCAGACCGAGCCGAAAGACATGTACCTGGGGCGCGTGGCCGCCGTGAACGGCGGGGTGTCGATCAACGCCCCGGCGCTGACGGTCAACCGCCTGTGCGGATCTGGCCTGCAGGCGATTGTCAGTGCTGCCCAGACCATTCTGCTTGGCGATGCCGATGTCGCCATCGGTGGCGGTGCGGAAAGCATGAGTCGTGCGCCATACCTCGCACCGATGGCCCGCTGGGGTTCGCGCATGGGCGATGCCAAGCTGATCGACATGATGCTCGGCGCGCTGCACGACCCCTTCCACGCGATCCACATGGGTGTGACCGCAGAGAACGTTGCCAAGGAATACGACATCTCGCGCCAGCAGCAGGACGAGGCAGCGTTGGAATCGCATCGCCGCGCGTCGGCTGCCATCAAGGCCGGCCATTTCAAGGGCCAGATCGTTCCCGTCACGCTGAAGAGCCGCAAGGGCGATGTCGTCTTCGATACCGACGAGCACGTGCGCCACGATGCGACCATCGATGACATGACCAAGCTCAAGCCGGTCTTCGTCAAGGAGAACGGCACGGTCACGGCGGGCAATGCATCGGGTCTGAACGATGCCGCTGCTGCAGTGGTGCTGATGGAGCGTGCCGAGGCGGAGCGCCGCGGCCTGAAGCCGCTGGCGCGCCTGGTGTCGTACGGCCATGCAGGTGTCGATCCCAAGACGATGGGCATCGGCCCGGTTCCGGCAACAAAGATCGCACTGGAGCGCGCTGGGCTGTCGGTCAAGGATCTCGACGTGATCGAGGCCAACGAAGCGTTTGCCGCGCAAGCCTGTGCCGTGACGAAGGCGCTGGGACTCGATCCGGCCAAGGTCAACCCCAACGGTTCGGGCATTTCGCTGGGCCATCCTATCGGTGCCACGGGCGCGCTGATTACGGTGAAGGCGCTTCACGAACTGCAGCGCGTGCAAGGCCGCTATGCGCTGGTGACGATGTGCATCGGCGGCGGCCAGGGGATTGCCGCGATCTTCGAGCGCGTTTAAAGTCACGGCAGCCCCCATCCCAAGGAAGTCTGCCTTGCCCCGCTTTTCTTCAGCTTTGCACGCGTTTTGCGCATGTTCGATGGCCGCGATGTTGGCGGCACCGATGGCCGCCTCGGCGGCTGGCGATAGTTTGTCGACGGCGGGGGGGCAGGGCGGCTCCTTTGGTATCAATGATGCGATTCGCGCCGGGGAGTCCCGGCGCGGAACCACGCTCTCCACCGGCGCAGCCACCGTGCTGGCGCCGCGCGCCGAATACTCCCAATATCCCGTCTACGTGGGCACGCTTGGCGACAAGCCGGTGCGCATGCGCGTGGCGCCGAAGTCCGACACCCGGGACAGCCTGCAGGGCGAATACTCGGTGGGCGATGGCAAGGGCGTCCGGTTGTTGTCCGGCGAGTGGGATAACGGCAACTTCCTGATGGAAGAGTCCGACGATGGTACGCGTGTATCCGGTAACTGGGACGGCCAGATTGACCGCAACGGTGCCGTGCGCGGAACGTGGACCGATCCCTACAACCCGGCCATCGTCCTGCCATTCTTCATCCGGCCGTTTGGCGGGTTTCTCGTTATTCCACCGTTTGACATGCAACCCAGCAGTGGTGTGACCTACGCGCCGCCACCGCCGAAATCGTCGATCTCGACGGGCAAGTCGCGCTAGTCTCGCTGAGCCTGAAGCGGCGATTGCGGCGCAGGGGTGGACGGATTTCTGATTGCTGGTAAGCTCGAACGCCTGTCCAGTCTTCCGAGGAAACGCGCCGTGTCTGCTTCCGACTCGCCCCGCCATCCGTCCCGCTATACCCAGACCACCGCAGTCCAACCCGACCTCGACATCGCGCCGGGCTTCGAATCGTTCTCGACGCCGACGTATCGCGGCTCCACCATCGTTTTCCGCAATCTCGCCGAACTGCGCGCCTATGGCGACCGCAGCAAAACCTATTGGCGCTATGGCTTGCACGCCACGCCCACCAGCGAGGCACTGTGCCAGCAGTTGGCGCAGATCGAGGGTGGCAGCCAGACGCTGCTGCTGCCGTCGGGTATGGGGGCAATATCACTGGTTTACTTTGCGCTGGTAAAGGCCGGTGACGATGTGCTGGTGCCGGACAACGTCTATGGTCCCAACCGCGATCATGGCGAGTGGCTGGCACGGGAGTTTGGCGTGACAGTGCGTTACTACCATCCATCCATCGGAGCGGGCATTGCGGCGCTGATCCAGCCGAATACCAAGCTGATCTGGATGGAGGCGCCTGGGTCCGTGACGATGGAGGTGCCCGATTCCGAGGCGATTGTGGCCGCAGCACGGGCACGCGGCGTGGTGACGGCAATCGACAATACCTGGTCGGCGGGTGTGTATTTCAAGCCGTTCGACAAGGGCATCGATATCTCGGTGCAGGCGTTGACCAAGTACCAGTCCGGCGGCAGCGATGTGCTGATGGGCGCGGTGATCACGCGCGACGACAAGCTTCACGACCGACTCAAGCGCACGCGCATGATCATGGGCTGGGGCGTGTCGGCGGATGACTGCTTCCTGGTGCTGCGTGGCCTGTCCAGCATGCCGGTCCGGCTGGCCGCCCACGACCGCGCGGCACGGGAAATCGCCGAATGGCTCAAGCAGCGACCCGAGGTCTCGCGCGTACTGCACCCTGCGCTGCCAGATTGCCCCGGCCATGCCGAGTGGCTGCGGGACTTTTCCGGCGCCAGCGGTCTGTTCTCGATCATTCTGCACAGCCGCTACGCGCGAGAACAGGTCGATGCCTTTGTCGAAGCGCTGAAGCTGTTCGCCATCGGCTGGTCGTGGGGTGGGGCGCACAGCCTTGCGGTGCCGTATCACGTCGACACCATGCGGCCGGTGGGAACATGGCCACCCGCCGATTGGGAGAACGCTGGCGAACTGGTGCGCTTCTACATTGGCCTCGAGGATACGCGCGATCTGATCGGGGACATCAAGCAAGCCATGGAAGCACAGTTGCGCTGAGTGCTGCCGCGAACCGCTCAACAAAAAGCCCCGCCAGTGATGGCGGGGCTTTTTGTTTGAGGCGTCGACACCTGCAATCAGGAGGCGTCGGCCTTGCGCATCGTGGCTTGCGGCGCGGCCTGAGCGGCGGCGCCGGGTGGCGCCCAGACCGATTCAACCGGACCATTCTGCGCACGGCGTTGTGTGGCACGTGCCAGCGCGACATACCCGACTGCCATGGCGATGGCGGCGATGTCGAAGCCAGCAATGACCCAACGACCCTGGAGCGCGGCCGAGAACAGATTGTCTCCGGCCAGGATCAGGTCCGCCAAGGGCACGGTCAGCGTGGCAAGGGCGGCCACGTACAGCAGCTCGACCGCTGCACGGATCGGCGGCCGGACCAGCGCCCAAGCCACCGCCACGCCGAAGACCGGCCAGAACACATAGCTCACGGCACGCTCTGGCCACAGCAACGCGGCCGGGAAGCACAGCGCCACGCCGATGCAGGTGCCAATGCAGACGCCCACTGTGGCCTGCGCCAGCAGCTTGTGTACACGTGGCTGCTCGGCCTGGCGCGCCTTGCGTCGGGTTTCGATCCAGAGCAGGTTGCCGGAGTAGAACAGGAAGGCACCCGCCAGGCCCGCGATCAGGTAGACGATGCGCACGGCCATGTCCCCGTAGGTGCCGTAGTGCAACGCGAACATCGCGCTATAGACCATGTGGTTGGTGTCGCGTCCGCTAGCCGTTTGGTTGGCGATCAGTTTGCCGGCGTTGGGTTCGTTGGCTGCCGCGTGGATGCCCACGGACCCGCCATTGCCCAGTGCACGGGCGCTCTCGCCGCGCACGTCGGCCACGGCATTCGCATCGCCATAGCGCTGGAACCGGATCGCGGTCGGCGTGAAGTGTTCGCCGCCGTGCTCGCGTGCGATGGCGAGCAACTGCGCCGAGGGCATCGTGGGCGATGGACGACCCGATGCGGACACTTCGGACGTGCCACTCGTGACGCGCGGAATCGTCTCGAACAGCTTGCCGTCGAAGGTCAGCACATTGAACACCATGACCATGACCAGCGACAGGCAGAACATCGCGCCAGTGATGGCAAAGATCAGGTGGAACGGCAGGCTGAACAGGCCGATCACATTGTGCGAATCCATCCAGAACCGCTTCAGGTTGCGGCCCGGACGCACCGCGAACAGGTCTTTCTTGAGTCGCGGCAGATGCAGGATGACGCCCGACACCAGCGCCAGCCCGTACAGGATGGAGATGATCCCCATGAAATACGTGCCGTTCAGGCCCAGGCCGAGCGAGTAGTGCAGGGCGTTCAGGAAGGCAGAGAGTTCCCCCGTGACGTGATCGAGCGACGTGCTGTTCTGCGCTGCCTTGTCGCCGTTCAGGCGCTCGCCGTTCATCGTGTGCCATTCACCGGCCTTGTCCTGCCAGTAGGCGTTGAAGTCCGGTTCCTCATGGCTGGGCAGGCCCACGTAGACGCTGTTTGCGGCGTCAGGGTGAACGGCGATCAGCTTCTGCACGAAGGCATCGATGGCGGGGCCCTCGACATGGACCTCGGCGGCATGCTTGCCTTCCAGGCGGTCCGGATTCTGCCAGACGTGGAGTTCGTGGTGGAAGACGGTGATCGCGCCTGCGAAGAACGCGATGAACAGCGCCCAGCCGGCCATCAGGCCGACCCAGGTATGCAGCGTGTTGAACACGCGGAGGGTATTGGCTTTCATGTGTATCGCCTCATGAACCGGTGACGGCGGAGAGCGCCGAGGCAGGGGGCATCGCGTGCAGCAGCCGCAATGCCACGAGGATGCCGTAACAGACCAGATTCCCGCCCACCAGCCACAGCCAGGCGCGAAGGCTCGTCTCGAACAGCAGGCTCAGGCTGATGATGGCCACCCATAGGACGAAGCTGAGCATGATGGCAAGGACCACGCCACCTTCCCAGCCGCCGGGCAGCCACAAGATGCCGAGTGTGCACAGCGCGATGGCCAGGGGCAGGCCCAACAGCGTGCCGGCAAGCCATTTGGTGCCGATCATGATGCGCTCCCTTCTTTCGAGACCTCTGACGGTTCGTCGTCCATCCGGTTGTGATGGAGCCAGGTGCCAATGAACGGCCAGAAGGACAGGAAGCACGTCATGACCACGAGGGTGGCGGCAATGGCGACGGCCCAGCCCTCGGGCACGCTCATGACCCAGGTGCCGGCCACGGCGAGTGCAACACCGATCCAGCAGAGCAGTCGGGAGGACAGCGGCGAGCGACCTTTACCCTCGGCATCGACAACCAGCAGTTGATTTGGCGCGGCGAGGTACAGGCACGCCGCGGCGGCCAGGGATAGGAATATAGCTAACGCTTGCATGCGTTGTGCAGTCGGGAAACGACGATGTAGGGAGGCGAACAATAATAATCATTCGCATTTGATTCCACAAGGAAATCAAGGCGTTATGTTGCGATCTCGTTGATTTGGTCGCGTCAGCGCCAATGACGAAAATGTAATGCGGGAAACGCCCGGAGGTGTGGCAAGAGGGGGCGAGTGGGGAGGGAAAGCGAGGGAGCGGGTGCCTTGCAGGTGACGCAAGGCACGCCTTGAAACGGGAATCAGTGCGGGAAGAGGTTCAGCAGCCCGTCCAGCCCCACATGATTGAACGCCACACTGGCCTGTTCGCGCACGACGGGTTTGGCGCGGAAGGCCACGGACAGGCCCGCTACTGCCATCATCTTGAGGTCGTTCGAACCGTCGCCCATGACGATGGCCTGCGACGGTTCGGCGCCGATCTGCTCGCACACCTCGCGCACGGTACGTGCCTTTACGTCCGCATTGACGATCTCGCCCACCACGTTGCCGGTCAGCTTGCCATCCACGATCTCCAGCGTGTTGGCTCGGGTGAAGTCGAGTCTCAGGCGCGGCTTGAGCTGGTCGGTGAAGTGGACGAACCCCCCGGACACCAGTAGCGTGCGCAGGCCCAGTGCCTGGATCGTCTGGAGCATGTTCTCGGCACCCGGCGACAGGCGTAGTCGTTCTTCGTACACGCGGTCGAGCACGCTGGCGTCGAGGCCCTTCAGCAGGGCCACACGGCGGCGCAGGCTCTCGTTGAAGTCGGTGATCTCGCCCCGCATCGCCGCTTCGGTGATCGCTGACACTTCGGCCTTCAGTCCGCAGAAATCGGCGATTTCGTCGATGCACTCGATGGTGATCAGCGTCGAGTCCATGTCCATGGCCACGAGCCGGAAGTCCGACAGCTTGCGCCCCGCCGGCACCACGGCCCAGTCGATGCCACGGACGCCGCAAATTTCGTCGAGCGCCACGCGCAGTGCCGGGGTCAGCGGATCGCAGTCATCGGCAGCCGCCACGTTTTCGGCACGCATCACGAAGGCCGAGGCATGGGCAGCCGCGCGCACGGCATCGAGATCGGCTGCGGACAGCGGGGACAGGCTCTGGAGAATCAAGGGCATGACAACAGGAAGGAAAAGGGGCGATGCGAAAGGGCGATATTGTACCCGGGCGCCAACGCGTGGCGCCCGGTAGCACGGGATGGAAAACTCAGGCCGCCCGCAGGCTGTCCACTACCTTGTGCAGGAAGGTCTCGCAGTCAGCCAGTTGGTCGAGCGCGACGAACTCGTCCGGCTTGTGCGCTTGCTGGATATCGCCGGGGCCGCACACCACGGCCGGGATGCCGGCGCGCTGGAACAGGCCGGCTTCGGTGCCGTACGCCACCTTGTTGGTTTCGCGGTCAGCGGTCAGCGCGCGCACGAGTTGCGTGATGGCGTCAGATTCGGCCGCATCGAGCGACGGCGCGGCGGCAATCTTGCTGATGGCCATGCTGGCGTCCACATGCTCGGCCTGCATCTTCGGCACCAGCACATCGGCAACATAGCCCTGGATGCGCGCGAGGATGGCTTCGGGATCGACACCCGGCAGGTTGCGGAACTCGAACACGAACTCACATTCGGCCGGAATCGTGTTCAGCGCGATGCCGCCCTGGATCGTGCCGGTCGATGCCGTGGTGAAAGGCACGTCGAAGGCGCGGTCGTAGGGGCCATTGGCCTTGAACTCGTCAGCGATGTCGCGGATATAGCAGATCAGCCGCGCGGCGTATTCGATGGCGTTGACCCCCTTGGGCGTGAGCGAGGAATGCGCGGCCTGGCCTTTCACGCAGCAGCGGTACGCGTTGATGCCCTTGTGCGCGACGATCGTGCGCATGCTCGTCGGCTCGCCCACGATGCAGCCCGAGGGTCGCACGCCGCGATCGCGCAGTTCGGCCAGCAGGTACGGCGCACCCATGCATCCGATTTCCTCGTCGAACGACAGCGCATAGTGAACCGGCTCGCGCAGCTTGGCTTCGAGAATGGTCGGCAGCAGCGACAGGCTTGTGCCGATGAAGCCTTTCATGTCGCAGGTGCCGCGGCCATACAGCTTGCCGTCGCGGATCACAGGCTTGAACGGGTCGGTGGACCAGTTCTGGCCGTCCACGGGCACCACGTCGGTATGGCCCGACAGCACGATCCCGCCATCGGTGGCGCCATTCGCAGCGGGGACGGTCACAAACAGGTTGGCCTTGTCGCCCTGCGGGTTATAGCTCAGATGCGGGCGCAGTCCCTTGGCCAGGAAATGGTCACGTACCGATTCGATCAGGCCAAGGTTGGAATGGCGAGAGGTGGTATCGAACGACACCAGCCGCTGGGTCCAGTCGAGCGCGCTGCCGCGCGGCGGGGTGTCTTGGGCGGCGATGGTGTCTTGAGTGGTTGGCATGGGGCGATGTGTCGTGAGAAAACGTTGATTCGTCAAGGATGAGATCCTACACCCGGCGCGTCAGTCAGGCCAACTGCCGCAGCGTGTGCTTGATCGTCTGCGCGCGGGCGGCCACGTCTTCCATCTTGGCCTCGATACGCAGCTTGTCCTGTCCGGCCAGCTTGATGTGCCGGTTCTTCTGCACAAGTTCGATGATCTTGATGGCGTCGATGGGCGGGTTCGGCACGAACTGCATGCTGACCGTGGCCTCGCCCGCGTCGATCTTGCGCACGCCCAGCGGCGCAGCGGCTATGCGTAGCCGGTGCGTTTCGATCAGTGCCTGCGCCTGCGCGGGCAGACGGCCGAAACGGTCGATCAGTTCTTCCTGAATATCGTCCACGCGCTCGCCGGTTTCGCAGTTGGCCAGACGCTTGTAGAGCGACAGGCGTTCATGCACATCGGCGCAGTAATCGTTCGGCAGCAGGGCCGGCGTGCCGAGGTTGATCTCGGTAGTGGCCGCCAGTGGCGCCATCAGATCCGGTTCCTTGCCGGCCTTGAGGGATTTCACGGCGGCGTTGAGCATGTCCGTGTAAAGCTGGAAGCCGATCTCGTGGATCTCGCCCGATTGCTTGTCGCCAAGTACTTCGCCCGCACCGCGAATCTCCAGGTCGTGCATGGCCAGATAGAAGCCCGCACCCAGTTCCTCCATCTGCTGGATGGCTTCGAGCCGGCGCTGCGCCTGCTTGGTCAGCCCCTCGGGGTCGTGCACGAGCAGATACGCGTAGGCCTGGTGATGGCTGCGGCCCACGCGTCCGCGCAACTGGTGCAACTGCGCCAGGCCGAACTTGTCGGCGCGGTGGATCAGGATCGTGTTGGCCGTCGGCACGTCGATACCGGTTTCGATAATCGTCGTGCAGAGCAGGATGTTGTCGCGGCGTGCCACGAAATCTCGCATCACGCGTTCGAGTTCGCGTTCGTGCATCTGGCCGTGCGCCACGGCGATGCGCGCCTCGGGCACCAGTTCGGCCAACCGGGCGCGCTTGTTCTCGATGGTCTCCACCTCGTTGTGCAGGAAGTAGACTTGTCCGCCGCGCTTGAGCTCCCGCAGGATAGCCTCGCGAATCACGCCGTCTTCCTCGCGTCGCACGAACGTCTTGATGGCCAGCCGCTTTTGCGGCGCCGTTGCGATGACCGAAAAATCGCGCAGCCCTTCCAGCGCCATGCCCAGCGTGCGCGGGATTGGCGTGGCGGTCAGCGTCAGCACATCTACCTCGGCACGCAGCGTCTTCAGCGCTTCTTTCTGGCGTACCCCGAAGCGGTGTTCCTCGTCGATGATGACCAGACCCAGGCGCTGGAACTTCACCTGATCGGACAGCAGCTTGTGCGTGCCGATCACGATATCGACGGTGCCGTCGTTGATCTGCTTGATGGCCGCGTCGATTTCCTTTTTCGTCTTGAAGCGCGACAGTTCCACGATGCGCACCGGCCATTCGGCGAAGCGGTCTGACAGCGTCTGGAAATGCTGCTCGGCCAGCAGCGTGGTGGGCGCCAGCATCGCCACCTGCTTGCCGCCGAGCACGGCCACGAATGCGGCGCGCAGAGCCACTTCGGTCTTGCCGAAGCCCACATCGCCGCAGACCAGACGGTCCATCGGCTTGCCCGAGGTCATGTCGGCGATGACTGCCGAGATCGCTGCAGCCTGATCCGGTGTTTCCTCGAAGCCGAAGCTCTCGGCGAAAGTCTCGTAGTCCTTCGGCTGCA
Source organism: Cupriavidus sp. 2SB (assembly GCF_005503625.1). Classification (GTDB taxonomy): domain Bacteria; phylum Pseudomonadota; class Gammaproteobacteria; order Burkholderiales; family Burkholderiaceae; genus Cupriavidus. The sequence continues at coordinate 62,717 of NZ_SCMX01000013.1, forward strand.
ACGGGAAGGCAAAGCCTTCGCGCAGCGCGCGGCGCGCGTAGAGGTTCAGCAGTTCGGCGGCGGTGTCCCGGATCTGCTGCGCGGCGCGGCGCTTGGCCTTGTCCCACTGGCCTGTACCGAGCGAATGCAGCGGCGCGGTTTCCGGATCGGCGCCCGAGTAGCGCGAAATCACGTGCAGTTGATGCACGGGCACGTAGAGCTTGCTGGCGCGGTCGTAATCGAGATGCAGGAACTCCTCGTCGCCCTGGCCCATGTCAAGCGTGACCAGCCCCTGGTAGCGGCCGATGCCGTGCTCGCTATGTACCACGGGGTCGCCGATCTTGAGCTCGGCCAGATCACGAACCATGGCGTCGACGGTACTGGCCTGTTCCTGCTTGCGACGTCCGGCACGGCGCGTGGTGCCCGCGTAGAGCTCGTTCTCGGTTACGAAGGCGAGCGATGCAGAGGGCAGCGCGAAGCCGCTCTGCAGTGGTGCCACGGCAATCGAGAAATGCGATTCCCCTGCCAGGAACGCCGCGAAATCCTCGACGATCATCGGGCGCAGGCCGCTTTCGGCGAAGAACTGCAGCAGTGTTTCGCGCCGGCCAGCGGAGTCCGCGCACATCAGCACGCGCGTGGTCTTGTTCAGCAGCAGGGCTTCCAGATTGACGAGGGGGTCCTCGGCGCGGCGATTCACCGAGACGTCGGGCAGGCCCGCTGCGAAGGGCGTGGCTTCGGCAGGTGCCGGTTCGCGCTGCAGCACCAGCCGCGCCAGCGGCTTTGCGCCGACGAAGAACTGTTCCTCGGACAGGAAGAGGTCCGCGGGCGGCAACAGCGGCCGTTCGCGGTCGTGGCGCATGAAAGTGTAGCGCTGCATGGTGTCGGCCCAGAAGCGCCGAATGGCTTCGTCGACATTGCCCGCGAACGCCAGTTGCGTGCCCTGCGGCAGGTACTCGAACAACGATGCGCTTTGTTCGAAGAACAGCGGAAGGTAGTACTCGATACCGGCGGACGGCACGCCGTTGCCAATGTCCTTGTAGATGGGCGACTTGGTGGGGTCGCCTTCGAAAACTTCTCGCCAGCGGCCTCGGAACGCCGTGCGCGCGGCCTCGTCGAGCGGAAACTCGCGACCGGGCAACAGCCTGACTTCCTTGACCGGGTAGAGACTGCGCTGCGTATCCGGATCGAACGCGCGGATGGTTTCGATTTCCTCGCCGAACAGGTCGATCCGGTATGGCAGCGCCGAACCCATCGGATAGAGATCGATGAGTCCGCCGCGCACGCTGTACTCGCCTGGGCGCATCACGGCACTGACATGCTCGTAGCCGGCCAGTGTGAACTGGGCCTTGAGGGCGGCTTCATCGAGCCGCTCGCCTTGCTTGAAGAAGAACGTGTAGGCCGCGAGGAAGGACGGGGGCGCCAGCCGATACAGCGCGGTGGAGGCCGGCACGATCATCACGTCGCACTGTCCACTCTGGATGTCGTGCAGCGTGGCCAGCCGCTCGGAAACGAGATCCTGGTGCGGCGAGAAGCTGTCGTACGGCAGCGTTTCCCAGTCAGGTAGCAGTCGGACGCGCAGTTCCGGCGCGAACCACGCAATCTCGTCGGCCAGCCGTTGCGCATCCATGGCATTGGCGCAGACCACGGCCACCATTGGCACGCTGCCACGATGCTGGCGCGCGTAAGCGGCCACCACGAGGGCGTCGGAGGCGCCGGGCAGTCCTGCTACGGCATGGCGCATGCCCGGCTTGACCAGCGGCAGGGCGGCGGAAGGAAAGTCGGGCAATGTGTCAGGCATGGGTAGCAAGGATGCAAAAACGACGCCACCCCGCCGGCGATGCTTGGGGCACGCGCGGGCAGGGGTGTTGGCGATGCCGCCACGGCCCGGAGGCCATGGCGGCGAACAAGGGCCGTATTATAGAATGCGGTCCGGCCGGCTTGCAGCCGGGCTTCCTATCATCCACCCGCAGAACCTGTGTCCGATCGTCGATTCGCCCTGATTCCCTGTGCCGGTACCGGCAGCCGCGCCGGAGGCACCGTGCAGAAGCAGTACCAGACCGTGGCCGGGCGGCCGATGCTCTGGTTCGCGCTGGCGGCGTTCTCGGCTTGTGAAGCGATCAGCGCCACGGCCCTGGTACTGGCACCCGACGACATGCCACTGGAGTCCCGCTTTGGCGCACAGGCGTTTGCGGGGCTGCGTTTCGATACGGCTTTCGTGGGTGGCGATTCACGCCATGCCTCGGTATTGGCGGGCCTCCATCACCTCCAGACACTGGGCGCGTCAGACACCGACTGGGTGCTGGTCCACGATGCGGCACGACCGGGCCTGACGCCGGCGATGATCGATACGCTGGTCCGCGCCGTGGAATCCGACGATGCGGCCAGCGAGCCGATCGGCGGCATCCTGGCGGTGCCCGTGCCCGACACGCTCAAGCGGGCAGAGCAGGGTGTGCCGACCGCCGCGCGGATTGGCGCGACCGTGCCACGCGATGGCCTGTGGCAGGCGCAGACGCCTCAGATGTTCCGCATCGGCGTACTGCGTCATGCCTTGGAGGATGCGATGGCTGCTGGCGCCGTGGTCACCGATGAGGCCAGCGCCATCGAGCGGCTGGGCCTGCGTCCGCGACTGGTGAATGGGTCGCTGCGCAATTTCAAGGTCACGTATCCCGAAGACTTCGCGTTGGCAGACGTACTGCTGCGCGCGGGCGCCGCGCCGTCGGCGTCCTGATATTTTCCTGAATCCAGAAGGAGCCGTTTTGAATCCGTTCGATTTCCGTGTAGGGCAGGGCTACGATGTGCACGCGCTGGTTCCGGGGCGCAAGCTGATCCTGGGCGGCGTGGATATCCCCCATGATCGCGGCCTGCTGGGCCACTCAGATGCCGATGCGTTGCTGCATGCCGTGACGGACGCGCTGTTCGGTGCCGCCGCGCTGGGCGATATCGGCCGGCATTTTCCGGATACCGATCCCAATTTTGCCGGGGCCGACAGTCGGGTGCTGCTTCGCGAAGCCGCGCGCCGCGTACGCGCAGCGGGATTCGAGATCGGCAATGTCGATGCCACCGTGATTGCGCAGAAGCCGAAGCTCGCGCCGCACATCCAGGGCATGGTGGGGAACCTGGCCGAGGATCTCGGCCTGCCGGTCACGCATTGCAACGTGAAGGCCAAGACGAACGAGAAGCTCGGGTTCGAGGGGAAGGAGGAAGGCATCGTCGCGCAGGCGGCGGTGCTGATCTATCGCCGCCCGGCAGACACCCAGGACTGAGTCCCGGGCAACACCTCAGAGGGGCGGTGGCGAAGGCATCGGTGCTTCTTCTGGCGTGATCGTGTAGACGTAGTCGATGAGGCGCGCCATGGCTCCATGGCGTGCACCGGCCTCCGTACGTTTCTGGAAGCCCATCTGTTCGCAGAGTCTGATGGCGGAGTCCATCTCGGGCATGGCGCGGCAGACCAGCGAATGCGCGCCGATGTCACGGGCGCGCTGGATGCAGATCTGCATCAATCGCTTGCCAAGTCCCATCCCGCGCGCCTGCGGGCTGACCGAAAGCAGCCGCGCCTCGGGCTGCGTCAGCGTGATCGTGCTGTCATCGAGCGCGGGCACCGTGGCCCCTGGATGACAAAACAGCACGGCGCCACTGATGCCGTGATCGGTTTCCGCCACCCACCATTCCATGTCCGGATTGTCCTTGGCCGCCAGTACGGAATGCATGCCGCGCTGGAATGATGCCCGGCAATCTTCCATGATGCCAAGTTCATATTGACCGTAGGCTTGTTGCGTGACGGCAGCGATATCGCCCCAGTCATACACCGCGGCCAGCCGGAAACGGAAGCGCGGCGAAGTGTGCGAAGGCAAGGAGCTCATGGCGACTGCGATGTTCGTGACCTTGGCTGGATTGTAGGCCGACCGCAGCACAAATGCACCGCCTCATTGGCGCGAGACCGTGTCAGAGAACATCCATCCGCCAATAAAAAACCGGCCAGGCATCGTTCGATGCCGGCCGGTTCAGGATCGCCGGGAGCCGCGCGATGGGCGGCTTACTCGGCTGCGATCACATTGGCTGCGGCGCCGATCACGGCGGCAATGCGGCCCACGTCACGCAACTGCTGGGCGCTCATGCCTTGCTCGTTCTTCAGCAGGTGGTAGTGCGACTTCACGCAAAAATGGCACTTGCCGATGATCGACGCGGCCAGCGCGTACATCTCGAAACGTCGCTTGTCCACGCCGCCGTGCGTGGCGTATGCGTTCATGCGCAGGCCAGCCGGCTGGCTGGCCAGATCGGGGTCTTCGGCCATCTCGACGTACGGATACCAGAGGTTGTTCATGCCCATCAGCGCCGATGCGGTCTGGGTGGCGGTGACTTCCTCGGGAGACAGCACGTTGGCGTTGCGAATCACGTCGACGATCACCTTGCTCTTGGCGGCGAACGCGGCAGCCAGTGCCACGGCCACGGCATCGTTGCCTTCCAGCGATGAGCGCGCGATCGTACCGTCCACGTTCAGACGGATGTCCTTGGCGTAGTCGGGAATAAGATTTTTGATCGTGCTGAGGAATTCCATTTATTTCTCCTATCGACGAGGGCTCAAAAAACCCGCACATAGCGGGTTTCGGCGTGGAAGGGCGCATCGCCCCTCCACGCGAGGTGCCGAATCGCCTTGCGGCGACGGGCAGGCAGGGCCAATTACAGCGTGGCGCCGCCCACAGCACGGTTGCACGGGCACAGTTCGTCCGTTTGCAGACCGTCCAGGATACGCAGGACTTCTTCCGGGTTACGGCCGACGTTCAGGTTGTTCACCGAAACGTGCTGGATGACGTTGTCCGGATCGACGATGAAGGTGGCGCGCAGGGCAACACCGGCAGCCACGTCACGCACGCCCAGCTGGTCAACCAGCGAGCCGGTCACGTCGGCGAATTGCCATTGGTCCAGCTTGTTCAGGTCCTTGTGTTCACGGCGCCATGCCAGCTTCACGAACTCATTGTCGGTCGAGCCGCCCAGGACGATCGCGTCACGATCTGCGAAGTCGCCGTTCAGCTTGGCGAAGGCCACGATTTCGGTCGGGCACACGAACGTGAAATCCTTCGGGTAGAAGTAGATCACCTTCCACTTGCCTTCGAACGACTTCTCGGTGATGTCTTCGAAAGCCGACTGGCCGTTTTCCTCGTGGTTGTTGAAACCAGGCTTCACGCCAACGATCTGGAACGCTTCGAGCTTTTGACCAACGGTCTTCATGGACTTCTCCTGATACGGTTTGAAGAGAGTGAGGCGAGCGACACGCCCCCGTGTTCACGGGCATCACCCGATACACGGAAGCAATCGCAACAATCTGTGATTATGCGCCGTCAGACACAGCCGGAGCCAATTGAAAATCTCAAAGGCCGCGATAGGCAATCTCGACTGCCGCAGTGCAGCAAACAGCGAAGCCGCAGTATGCCACGCATGGACGGACAGTGTCGTGACAGCGCACGTATCGGCTGTCAGGCCGTACGCAGCGCTGCCTGCTCGCGCTGCGCACGAAAGATGATCAGCGTGGCTACCAGGCCGCACACTGCCGCGAATGTGAGCCACAGGCCCGGCGCGGCCTTGTTGCCCGTTGCGTGGATCAGATAGGTGGAGATGGCCGGCGTGAAGCCGCCAAACAGCGCGGTGGCCAGGCTATACGCCAGCGAGAAGCCGGTGGTCCGTACGGCTGCCGGCATCACCTCGGCCAACGTCACGACCATCGCGCCGTTATAGCTCGCGTACAGGAACGACAGCCACAGTTCCACCATCAACAGGCGGCCGAATGACGGCTCCGCTACCAGCCACGACACGGCGGGGTAGGCAGTCAGCAGCGTGGCGATGGTGAACACCACGAGCAGCGGCTTGCGGCCCACGCGGTCGGACACGGCGCCCATCAGCGGCAGCCAGATGAAGTTCGACAGCCCGACGCACATCGTGACGATCAGGTTGTCCACGTCATCGAGCTTGAGCACGGTCTTGCCGAAGGTGGGCGTGTAGGCGGTGATCATGTAGAACGAGACCGTGGTCATCACCACCATCATGCAGCCGGCGACGATGATGCCCCAGTTGTCGAGCATCGAGCGGTAGATCTCGCGGGTGGACGGCCGATGCTTGCGTGTGCGGAACGCCTCGGTTTCCTCGAGCGAGCGGCGGATCATGAACAGGAACGGCACGATCAGGCAGCCGATCAGGAACGGCACGCGCCAGCCCCAGTCGTCCATCTGCGCCGGTGCCAGCGTGGCATGCAGGATCACGCCGAGCAGCCCGGCGAAGATCACGGCTACCTGCTGGCTGGCTGACTGCCATGCCACGTAGAAACCTTTCTGGCCGGGTTTGGCGATCTCGGACAGGTAGACCGAGACGCCGCCCAGTTCCACGCCTGCCGAGAAGCCCTGCAACAGCCGGCCGAACAGCACCAGCAGCGGCGCCGCCACGCCGATCGACGCATAGCCGGGCACCAGCGCAATCAGCAGCGTGCCGAGCGCCATCAGCACCAGCGTGACGATCAGGCCCTTGCGGCGCCCGTGATGGTCGATGTATGCGCCCAGCACGATGGCGCCGAGCGGACGCATCAGGAAGCCCGCGCCGAAGGTGGCGAGCGACAGCATCAGCGACGCGAATTCATTGCCGGAGGGGAAGAACGTACGGGCGATGGCAGCGGCGTAGAAGCCGTACACCATGAAGTCGTACATTTCGAGGAAGTTGCCGCTGACAACACGGAACACGGTGCGAAACCCGTGTTGGGAGGTCGGTGTGCTGGGAGTGCTGGACATGGCTGTCTCTCGGTCTGGCGTCCCGTGGGGCGGGTGCCTGTAGTCGATTGTTCAGCCAGTGTGCGCGTCGGCGCTGTCATTCGGCTGTCAGCAGCCTTTCAATCCGATATCAGTAGCTGAAGAAAACCTGTCAATGCGAAGGACGTGGCGCGAATCGGCAAAGCCGTGTCGTCCGGAAGCGACGTCAGGCGCGGCGGAACATGGCGCTGACTACGAGTCCGCTCTTCGGCGCCTGGCGGTTGGCCAGCACCAGGCGTCCGCCGTTGCGCTGCAGGATGCGGTTCACGATCGACATGCCAAGGCCAGCGCCCTTGGCTTCGCTACGGGCGCTGTCGAGCCGGTAGAACGGTCGGGTCAGCAGCGAAAGCTGCTCGTGGGGTACGCCGGGGCCGGTGTCGGCCACCGTCAGCACAGCGTCCTTGTCGTCCAGGCTGGTAGTGATTTCCACTTCGGCCATGCCCGTTTCCTCGTCCTTGGCATAGCGGCGGGCGTTCTCCACAAGGTTGTCCAGAATGCGCTGGATTTCCATGCGATTGGCCACGGCCATGACCGGACCGTTGGACCGCACGTGCACGCGCACATCGTCGTGCGCGGCATAGACGCCCACCGATTCCTGCACCAGCGCGGAGAGATCCACTGGCTCCACCACCTCCTGGCCCGGTCGGGCATAGTTCAGGAACTGACCGATGATGGCGTCCATCTGTTCGATGTCGGCAATCATCGCGTCGCGCGTGGTGGCATCCACAGGCGACATCTCGGTTTCCAGGCGCAGACGCGTGAGCGGCGTGCGCAGGTCGTGGGAAATACCGGCGAGCATGACCACGCGGTCGTCGTCGAGCTGGCGCAGGTCGCGCACCATCTGGTTGAAGCTGCGGTTGGCCTGGGCCACTTCGCTGGCGCCTTGCTCGCGCAGCGGCGGTGGATCACCACCCGTGCCGATCAGCTTGGCGGCATTGGTCAGCCGCTTGAGCGGATAGTTGACGCGCGCCGTGATGAATGCGGCGCCGATAATCGATAGCAGCAGCGCGGCAATACTCCACCATAGCCACTGGATGCCCGGTACGCGCTCGAAACGCTCGGGGCTGATGGCCACCCAGTAATCGTCGCCCTCGATCTCGAAGCTGACCCAAACGCCGGGAATGTCGTTGACCGTGGTGGCGAGTACCGTGTCTTCGCCCAGGCGGCTGCGAATCTCCTGCTGTACCAACTGGGTGAGGAACGGGTTGGCCTTGGGCGCGGCGAAGTCGTCGTCCTTTTCTCGCGGATAGACCTTGATGCCTTCGTTCTGGACGAGGTCGAGCAGAAGGAACCGGCGCCGCGCGGGGTCGGAGTAGAGCAGGGCGGCGCGCGTGAGCTTGACCACGCTGACCACCTGCATGGCGATCTGCTGGGCGCGCGGTGCACGTTCGAAGAGCCGGTAGCTCTGGAACCAGATACCCAGCGAGATCGCCAGCAACAGGGCGATCAGCATGAAGGTTCGCCAGAATAGCGAACCGAAGAACCGCGTTGCGGTACGGCCGAGAGCGGTCGACACGATGCTGCTGTGCGGACCGGCTTTACTTCACGCCATCGGGGATGAAGACGTAGCCGAGGCCCCAGACCGTCTGGATGAAGCGCGGGTTGCTCGGGTCCGGCTCGATCAGTTTGCGCAGGCGGGAGATCTGCACGTCCAGGCTGCGGTCGAATACCTCGTATTCTCGGCCGCGTGCCATTTCCATGAGCTTTTCGCGCGAGAGCGGCTGGCGGGGATGGCGGGCGAAGACCTTGAGCACCGAGAACTCGCCCGTGGTGAGCGTGATTTCCTCGTCGTTCTTGGTCAGCGTGCGCGTGGCCAGGTTCAGCACGAAATCGCCAAAGGCGAACGTTTCCGGCGTCTCCGACGGAGCGCCCGGCACTTCGGCCGGCCCCTTGCGGCGCAGCACCGCGTGGATGCGCGCAATCAGTTCACGGGGGTTGAAAGGCTTGGGCAGGTAGTCGTCAGCGCCCATTTCGAGGCCGACGATGCGATCCACATCCTCGCCCTTGGCGGTGAGCATGATGATCGGTGTCTGGTCGTTGGCGCCGCGCAGGCGACGGCAGATCGAGAGGCCATCCTCGCCCGGCATCATCAGGTCAAGCACCAGCAGGTCAAACCGTTCGCGCAGCCAGAGCTTGTTCATGGCCGTGGCGTTTTCCGCTACGAGAACCGTGAAGCCCTGCTCGCCAAGGTAGCGGCGGAGCAGGTCGCGCAGGCGCGGGTCGTCATCCACGACGAGAATCTTGTGGCTGGTATTTTCCATGGCGGTATCTTAGCGATTATCGCTTTCGCTCAAAATGGCTTAACAAAACGTTACATACTTTACCCCGTGGTATGGCGGCATGCACCTTCTGTGCAATTACACTCCGCAAACCGTTGTCAGAGGCCGTCCTGCATGGCCCGAGAAAACATGGTCACCACGGGTATTTCGCTTCCCACGTTTCCGGCACTGGCACGCTGCCTGCTGCAAACAAGGGCAATGCGGATGCCGGCAAACGGAGGGTCCGGAGGACTAGTCCGGAGGCACTGTCGAAAACCGCCATTATCCAATGAAAGTGAAGCAAAACCGGCACGGGCAAACCCTGCGTCGCGCTACCCGCGCGCCATCGGGATGGCTTGCCGGCATGACCCTGCTACTGGCAATGGCATCCGCGCCGGCCCATGCGCAGTCGGCAGGGATGGCACATCTGCTCCATCCGCGCAGCCAGCCGCCTGGGGCACAGGGCAGTGCGCCACAGCCTGACCGCAACCGCCAGCCCTCGCCCCCGCGCCGTAACGACCGCGCCGAAACCGAGCGCGACATGGCCGAGCGTGCCGCCCGCCAAAGCCAGCGCGGCGGCCATCAGAACCTCTCGCCCGACGAGCGCAAGACGCTGCGCAAGAATCTCTACGACTACAGCAAGGAAATGTACCGCGGCGGTTGATGCCGCCGCCTTCCTTGCGAAGCCATTATCCGCCCTTCGGCCGGAAATGCCTCAGGAAGTCGACAAAGACTTCCGCCGCCTGCCTGGCATCGTCCTCGGTGATGGTTTCCAGCGGGTTGTGGCTGATGCCCCCGTTGCCGCAACGCACAAAGAGCATGGCCACGTCGGTGATCCGCTGCATCATCATCGCGTCGTGACCCGCACCCGAGGGCAGTTCGAACGTCTCCAGTCCCCGCTTTTTCAGTACAGCCGCAAATTGATCCATCAGCCAGCGCGCGCATGGCGCGTTGTTGACCGGCGTCACGCGTTCCACACTTACCTGCAGGGCGCGGCGCGCGGCAATCTTCTCGATCCCCGCCACAATGTCGGCGATGGCGGCTTCCCGAATGCCATCCTCGCCCGCGCGGATGTCCATGGAAAACGTGCAGGCGGCCGGAATCACGTTGCTGGAGCCATCGGGCACCTGCAACTGGCCCACCGTCCCGACTAGCGTAGGCACCTGCCCGCAGCGTTCTTCCACCAGCAGGATCATCTCCGCCGCGCCCGTGGCCGCATCGCGGCGCATGTCCATCGGCGTGGTGCCGGCATGGCTGGCCAGGCCCTCCACCCGCACCTGGAAGCGGCTGCTGCCGGCGATCTGCGTCACGATACCCAGCGGCAGGCCGCGATGCAGTAGCACCGGCCCCTGCTCGATATGCACTTCGACAAAGCCTGCCAGTGTGGCGGGATCTACCGCTGCGGCGCGCAGCGCATCGATCGAGCCACTGCCCGGGAATCCGGCTGCCGCCAATGCGGCGCCCATCGTGATGCCATCGGCGTCCACGCGGTCCAGCAGTGCCGGGTCGAAGCGTCCGGCCAGCACGCTGCTGGCCAGGAAGCTGGTCTTGAAGCGCAGCCCTTCTTCCTCGGCGAACGCTATAACTTCGAAGTGGTAGGGCAGGCGGATGCCCGCGTCTCGTAGCGCCCCCACAACTGCGATCGGTAGCAGGATGCCCAGCCGGCCGTCGTAGCGGCCACCGTTGCGCACCGTATCGAAATGCGAGCCGGTCATCAGCACCTTGGGATCCGCCTCGGCGGGATCGGCGGCATACCGGCCGATCACATTGCCGATGGCGTCAATGCGCACACTCATTCCTGCCTCTTCCATCCAGCGAACCAGTTGCGCTTGCGCCTGAGCGTGCGCGGGCGTCAGGAAGGCGCAGGTCAGCCCACCTTCCATGTCGGAATGCTGGGCGAGGAGGTCGGCGCGGTCCAGGATCGACTGGCCGAGGGAGGGCTGGGCGGAGGTCATGATTGCTTTCTGGTGACTACTGAATGGGGGTGTTGCTTCAGCCGTTCCGGAGCCAGGTCTTCCACGCCAGCCAGAGCTTGCGCATCGGCGTGAGCGCGGTGCGTTGCGTGAGTACCTGGAACTCGCCTGCCTCGATTTCATCGAGCAGCGCGTGGTGGATGGCTGCCAGCGCCAGCGGTGCGCGCAACGCGCGGCGATCGGCACGCGGCAGGGTGTCGAGCGCTTCGCGATACAGCGTCCGGGCCTGCGCCGCCTGGTCGCGCATCATCACCGCGAATTGGGGCGAGTACCGCGATTGCATGATGTCGGCGGCTGGCACCTCGAAGCGCTGCAATGTGTCCACCGGCACGTAGATCCGGCCCTGGCGCGCGTCGCGGCCCATTTCGCGAATGATGCGGATGCGGAGTTGCGACAGGCCGAGCTTCTCGGTAGCGGCCAGCGTCTGCGGATCAGTGCAGCCCAGCAGCCGTGCCGCCAGCTTGCCGAACGTGCCGCCCACGGCGCGGCTGTACTTAGCCAGCGCGGATTCGTCTATATAGCGCGATTGCGCCAGATCCATCTCGGTGCCGTCGAGTGCCTGGGTCATCTCGGCCACGGGCAACTGGGCCAGGAACGGCTGCAGGGCGAGGCTCACCGGATGGGCGCCCTTGCCGTCATACAGGCGGCGTAGTTCGGCGCGCCACCAGTCCAGTCGCTGCAGGGCCACGCCGGCATCATGATTCTCGTGAACGATGGCATCGAGCTCCAGGCGCCACGCCTGCAAGGCGGTCAGGGCACGCCGGCGCTCGGGGGAAAGCAGCAGGCAACTGTAATAAAAGCTCGAACCGCTTTTCGCGGCTTTGTCCTGGCAATACTGATCGGGCGTCACGCCAATCTCTTTCTGGTAAGGCGGGTGGGGAGGCGGGCGACGTAGGGGCGCCGAGGCCGCGAATTGTAACATCGGCGTCCGCTCCCCGATGTTGCAGGTGACGCCCGCTCCGCGACTTTTCGTCGCGTCAGCGCGCCATTTGTCATCCGCCGTTTGACGCACTCGAGCCGGATGGCTATATTACTGACCGGCCAGTTAGTAAGTGTCCGCCCAGATGGCGCGGCATTGGCAAGACGCCCGGAAGAGGCGTTGACGAGACCCCCACGGCCGGTCGGCCGCGCCAGAAATTCCCGACGTTCGCTCCACCTCTCTATCAAAGACGCTTGTCCATGCCAGTGCCATTTGCCAGGCCGGAAGTCGCGGCCGATGAAACCCAGGATTGCAAGGTGCCGCGTGGCACTGCCTCGGCGTGGGGGCGCCGCATGCGCACCGTCGGCGCCGGCCTGACAGGTCTGGTGCTGGTGCTGGGCTTGTCCGGTTGCGGGAAGAAGGCGGAAGGGGAAGCACCGGTCCGTCCGGTTCGACTGATGCAACTGAGCCCTACGGCCGGCAAGACTGCTTTCGAGTTTTCTGGCGATGTCCGTCCCCGCATCGAATCCCGGCTCGGCTTCCGCGTGGGCGGCAAGATCGCCGCGCGTCTGGTGGATGTGGGCGCCACGGTGCGTAAGGGACAGCCGTTGGCGCGGCTCGACCCTACCGATCTGGCACTGGCCGAATCGGGCGCCCGTGCGCAATATGACGCCGCCAAGACCGACCGAGACCTGTCGGCTTCCGATCTCAAGCGCTACAAGGAACTGGCTGCGCGCAACTTCATCAGTTCGGCAGAACTGACCCGCCGCCAAGCTACCTATGACTCGGCCGCGTCGCGGCTGGAACAGGCGCAGGCCAACCTGCGCAATCAGTCGAACCAGACCGGCTACGCCGTGCTGACGGCCGATGCCGATGGCGTGGTGACGGCCATCGACGCGGAAGTGGGCCAGGTAGTGTCGCCGGGGCAGTCCGTGGTCCGGGTGGCCCAGACGGCCGAGAAGGAAGTGGCCATCGGCCTGCCCGAGGATCAGGTCGATATGCTGCGCGGCGTCTCGGATGTCACGGTCCACACCTGGTCGGAACCCGGCCGGGCGTTGCCTGGGCGCGTACGCGAGATTTCCGCGGCGGCCGATCCGGTCACGCGTACCTATCCCACGCGCGTGACGATTCCGAATCCCCCGCCCGACCTGCGCATCGGCATGACGGCTGTCGTGCAATTCACTCGCACAGGCGAGAACGCGGCGATCCGGATTCCCTTGACGGCACTGCTCCAGCAGAAGGGCAGCAATCAGGTCTGGATCTATACCCCGGGCGAGGGTGGTAGCGGCACAGTGAAACCCGTGCCCGTCACGCTGGGCGAGGCGCAGGGCAACCTGATCGAGATCCGGCAGGGCCTGGCACCGGGCCAGACCATCGTCACCGCCGGCGTGCATTTGCTCAAGACCGGGCAGCGCGTCAAGCCGATGCAGGCTGTCACGCCGGCCCAGCCGGCGTCGAACCCGGGCGTGCGCGTCAGCGCCCTCGATCGCCATCTGGGCTGAGGCCGGCCCATGGAACATTCCCGCTTCAATCTGTCGCGCTGGGCGCTGGAGCACCAGCCGCTGACGCGCTATCTGCTGGTCGTGCTGCTGATCGGCGGCCTGATCGCGTTCTTCCAACTGGGTCAGGACGAAGACCCACCGTTCACGTTCCGCGTGATGGTGGTGCAGGCGTACTGGCCCGGCGCCACGGCCGAGCAGATCGCCGTGCAGGTCACGGACAAGATCGAGCGGCAACTGCAGGAAGTGCCGTACGCGGACAAGATCCGCAGCTTCTCCAAGCCGGGCGAAACCACGGTGATCTTTCAACTGGCCGACAACGCACCGGCCAAGGACACCGCACAGATCTGGTACACGGTTCGCAAGAAGATCGGCGATATCCAGCAGACGCTGCCGCAGGGTGTGCGCGGGCCATTCTTCAACGATGAATTCGGCGATGTCTATGGCTCCATCTATGCGCTGAGCGCAGATGGCTTCAACTACAAGGAGCTGCGCGAATACGCCGACCTGGTGCGCCAGGATCTGCTGCGCATTCCCGCCGTCGCCAAGGTCGCGCTGATCGGACTGCAGGACGAGAAGCTCTATATCGAGTTCAACCAGACGCGCTTTGCGCAGCTTGGCCTCGATATCAATGCCATTGCCAACCAGATTGCCGAGCAGAACAACCCCACCGGCAGCGGGGTGCTGGTCACGCCCACCGATAACCTGCAGGTCCGTGTCACGGGCCAACTGGGAGATGTGGAGGACCTGAAGAATCTGGTGCTGCGCGGTCCGAACGGTATTGCCAACATCCGGCTAGGCGATATCGCCAACGTCTATCGCGGCTATGTCGATCCGCCCGTCAGCCGCATGCGGTACAACGGCAAGGACGTGATCGGGCTGGGCATCTCGATGGAGAAGGGCGGCGACATCATCGCGCTGGGCAAGGAACTGCGCCGCGTGACCGATCGGCTGCGGGGCCAGTTGCCGATGGGCATCGAGATGGAGCAGGTGCAGGACCAGCCCAAGGCGGTTCAGCGCAGCGTGGGCGAGTTCGTGCACGTGCTGATCGAGGCCGTGGTCATCGTGCTAGGTGTCAGCTTTGTTTCGCTGGGGCTGCATACCCGGCCGTTGCGGATCGACGTGCGCCCCGGACTGGTGGTGGCGCTGACCATTCCGCTGGTGCTCGCCGTGACGTTCCTCTTCATGAACATCTTCGGCATCGGCTTGCACAAGATATCGCTGGGGGCGCTGATCATTGCGCTCGGCCTGCTGGTGGATGATGCGATCATCGCCGTGGAAATGATGGTCCGCAAGCTGGAAGAAGGCTTCTCCAAGATGGAGGCGGCCACGTTTGCCTACACGTCCACGGCCATGCCGATGCTGACCGGCACGCTGATCACGGCGGCGGGCTTCCTGCCGGTGGGGCTGGCCAAGTCCACAGTGGGCGAATACACCTTTGCGATCTTCGCGGTCACGGCGATGGCGCTGATGCTGTCTTGGCTGGCGGCGGTGTATTTCACGCCGTATCTCGGCTATCTGCTGCTGAAGACGCGGACCGCGGACGGTGGCCATCACGAGGTCTTCGACACGCCGTTCTACAAGGGCTTCCGCAAGCTCGTGCATTGGTGTGTCACGTGGCGCAAGTCTGTGATCGTGATTACGCTGGCGATGTTCGCGCTGGGGCTGTTCGCGTTCAAATTTATCGAAACGCAGTTCTTCCCCGATTCGAGCCGTCCCGAACTCATGGTGGAACTGTGGATGCCGGAAGGCACCAGCTACAGGGAGATGGAGACCGTTGCCAAGCGATTCGAGGAGGCGATGCGCCGCGACGAGGATGTGGACAGCATCACCACGTTCGTGGCCAACGGCTCGCCGCGCTTCTACCTGCCGCTGGACCAGATCTTCCCGCAGTCGAACGTGGCGCAGGTGATCGTGATGCCGGTGACGGTGGAGAAGCGCGATCCCTTGCGCCGTCGCGTCGAACGCGTGATCGCTACCGAGTTCCCGCAGTTGCGCGGCCGGGTGAAGCTGCTGCCGAACGGGCCGCCCGTGCAGTATCCGGTGCAGTTCCGCGTGATCGGACCGGACGCCGCCGTCGTGCGAAAGGTGGCAGATCAGGTCGCGGCCGTGATGGCCGACAATCCGAAAACGGTTGGCGTGAACGACAACTGGAACGAGAACGTCAAGATGCTGCGGCTCGAACTCGACCAGGACAAGGCGCGCGCGCTCGGGGTGACGACCAATGCCGTGGCGCGTGCCACGCAGGCCGTGCTCACTGGCGTGCCGGTGGGGCAGTACCGCGATGCGGACAAGCTGATCGACATCATCATGCGCACGCCGCGCGAAGAACGCGATGCAATGTCGGATCTCAACAACGTGCTGGTGCCCACCAGCAGTGGCCGGGCCGTGCCGTTGACGCAGGTGGCCCGCGTCACGCTGCGCTCGGAGCCCGGCGTGATCTGGCGTGAGAACCGCGACTTCGGCATTACGGTGCAGTCCGATATCGTCGAAGGCATCCAGGGCCCGACCGTGACCGCACAGATCAATCCGAAGCTCGATCCGATCCGCGCGTCTCTGCCCGCCGGCTATCGCATCACGATTGCCGGAGCCGATGAGGAAAGCGGCAAGGCTGGAGCGTCGATTGCCGCGCAGCTACCGCTTTGCATTTTCCTGATCTTCACGCTGCTGATGCTGCAGATGCACAGCTTCTCGCGTTCGGTGATGGTGTTCCTGACCGGCCCGCTGGGCCTCATCGGGGCTGCCGCCGCGCTGTTGCTGCTGCGTGCGCCGATGGGGTTTGTCGCGCAGCTCGGCATTACCGCGCTGCTGGGCATGATCATCCGGAACTCCGTGATCCTGGTGGATCAGATCGAGCAGGATATCGCTGCCGGCCTGCCGCCCTGGGAGGCCATCGTGGAATCGGCCGTGCGTCGTTGCCGGCCGATCCTGTTGACGGCAGCGACGGCGGTACTGGCCATGATTCCGCTGGCGCGGTCCGTGTTCTGGGGGCCGATGGCGGCCGCCATCATGGGCGGCCTAATCGTGGCCACGCTGTTGACACTGTTGTTCCTGCCGGCGCTCTATGCCGCGTGGTTCCGGGTTGCACCGCCAGATGGCAATCGGAGCGACCGGGGTGTGCTGGCGGGCTGACGCCGCGCCTGACTCCCCTTATTCCGCCAGTTCGAAGACCACATCCTGCGCGCCTTCCCACAGCACCTTGGTGCCGAGGGCGCGCAGGTTCTCCTTGCCTTCCACGATGGTCAGGAAGTGGTTGCCGGCCAGTTGCCCCATCTTGCTGGCGAAGCAGCAACTGCCATAGGCCAGGATGATCTCGGTCTCGCTGTAGCCGCCCGGGTAGAACAGGATGTCGCCCACGGACGGGTGGCTGGTGTGGTTTTCGAAGCCCACGCCAAGTTTGAACTCGCCAAGCGGAATCCAGCAGCCTTCACCACTCCAGCGCACGTGAATCAGTTTCTGCCGATAGGGCAGCAGCTTCATGAAAGCGGCCACGGTTTCGGGCGCGTCCGGGTGGGTCTCGGCGATGAAGGTGTGCGTGGGGGTGGTGATGCGAAGTTTGGTCATATTGTTGGTTATCCCGTTCGGTTTGCTCCCCTCTCCCACTTGTGGGAGAGGGGCGGGGGAGAGGGCAAGCGGTTCAAATTGCGACAGGTCGGCAAGCAGAGCCTCGATGCCCTCTCCCCCGGCCCCTCTCCCGCGATGCGGGAGAGGGGAGGAAACAGATGGCATTGCGGAACCCTAACTCACACCAACGCCGTCATCAACACCTCCGCCACCGCAATCAAGCTCCTGTCACTCCCCTTCGGACCGATCAGCGAAATCCCCAGCGGTGCGCCATCGCGGCCGGACAGTGGCAGGCTCAGTTGCGGGAAGCCCGACATCGGCGTCAGGCACAGCGTATGCGCAGCAGCGGTGCGATAGTCTTCGAGGGATTCCATCGGCGCGGAGCGCAGCGGTGCAATGTCGGGCATCGTGGGCAGCACGAGGATGCTGTCGTGACCGAGCAATCGGCCCAGATGAACGATGAACTCGTTGCGGACCGTGGTCGAGTGCGTGAACTGGGCCTGTGTCACGCCCTTGCTGAAGGCGAAACGGCCCGCCACATCCGGGCCGAGTTGCAAGCCGTAGTTCTCGATCAGCGCGCCATCGGCCTGCCACGCTTCCCATCCCTGCACATAGCGGAACGCCCAGTACAGGTCCGACAGCGGACGGTCGGCCACATCGACGGGCACAGCCTTGCCAAACACCGCTTCGATCCGCGCCACGGTTGGCGCCAATGCCGCGCGCGCTTCAGGGGTGGGCAGTTCGAACAGGTCGGAGGCGAGCAGCAGCTTGGGTTTGGCGGGCAGCGGATCGCCATCGGCACCGAGCAACACATCTGCCACGCGGGCAAACGTGGCGATGTCTCGCGCGAAGAATCCGCAGGTATCGAGCGATTCGCACAGCGGCATGACCTGTTCCAGCGAGATGCGGCCATGCGTGGGACGGATGCCGAACAGTCCGCAGTGGCTGGCCGGTGCCCGCACCGAGCCGCCTGTGTCGGTGCCGAGCGCGAAATCCGCCAGCCGGTTCGATACCGCCGAGGCCGATCCAGACGACGAGCCCCCCGTGATGCGATCCGGCGCCGCACCGTTGTAGGGGCCGCCGTAGTGATAGTTCTGGCCGTTCATCGAGAACGCGAGTTCATCGGTATGCACCTTGCCGACGAACGTGGCGCCCGCATCGAGCAGCTTCTGGACCGTTGGTGCGGTAGAGGTCTTGATGCCCGAGCGCGCCAGTACATGCGGATTGCCGCCGCCAGTGGGATAGCCGGCAACATCGAACAGATCCTTCACAGCGAAGGTCAGACCTTGCAGGGGCCCGGTCGCACTGTTTGGCACATCGACATCGGGGTAGGGCAGGAAGGCGCGGGCGGGATGGGTAGCCAGGCTCATGGTGTCGGGCGGTCCTTGTGGCGATAAGACGGAAAAAAGTGGAGTCAGGCAGCGCATTCGCTGACGGCGGGCGCCTCGACCAGCGTGCAGCTCACGCGGTGGCCGTTGCCGAGCGAGACCGCGCCCGGCACATCGGCCATACATTCCGCGCGAGCATGCGCGCAGCGCGGCGCAAACGTGCACCCCGGCGGCAGCGCGGCGAGATCGGGCGGCGCGCCGCCGATGGTCTGCAGGCGCTGGCCACGGTCCATGCCGTGCTGGCGGCTTTGCAGTAGTGCGATGGTGTACGGGTGGCGTGCGTCGCGCAGCAGCGTGCGGATCGGGCCTTCCTCGACAATGCGCCCGCCATACATCACGGCCACGCGATCGGCGATCTCCACGGCGGCGCCGATATCGTGCGTGACAAATACGATCGACAGCCCCAACTCGCGCTGGAGTTCCCGCAGCAGGATCAACACCTGGATCTGCACGGTGGCATCGAGCGCCGTGGTCGGCTCATCGGCCAGCAGGATCTTCGGCTGTGCGGACAGTGCGAGGGCGATCATCGCCCGCTGGCGCATGCCGCCCGACATTTCATGCGGATAAGCGGCCAGGCGACGCTCCGGACTTGGGATGCGCACGGCTTCGAGCGCCTTGAGCGCCAGCGCCTGGGCTTCGGTCTTCGACACCTTGCGATGCGTGCGGATGCATTCGACGATCTGCTGGCCTACCGTATAAACCGGATCGAGCGCGAGCAGCGGCTCCTGGAACACCATCGCCACGGTGCCGCCGCGCAGGCGGGCCAGCGCGCGTTTGTCGAGCGCGAGCACGTCTTGATTGTCGACACGAATCTGACCGGTCATCCTGGTACGACGCGGCGGATGCAGGCGCATCATCGCGCGCAGCGTCACGCTCTTGCCGGAACCGGATTCGCCAATCAGTGCGACGGCTTCGCCGGGGGCGACATCGAGCGATACGCCGTTGACGGCGCGGATGGTCTTGCCGCCGCCCGAGAACGTGACATGCAGATCGCGGACGGAGATGGCAGACGCGGAAGCAGTGGGGTCTTGAGACATGATGGTTCTCCGCGTGGTCAAGGCGTGGCCGCGTGCAGGCCGGGCGTCATGCGGCGCAGCGGCAGCGAGTGGCCGCCATCGGGCATCGCCATCAGGCAGGACACCGGATGGCCGGCCAGCGCGTCGGACAGCGTCGGCGTGCGGCGCTCGCAAACCGGCTCGGCGCGGGCGCAACGCGGATGAAAACTGCATCCGGGTGGCGGATCGATCGGATTGGGGGGATCGCCAGCCAGTGGCGCGGCCAGCGTGCGGTGGTCGGGGTCCATCGACGGCATCGACGCCAGCAACGCGCGTGTG
Organism: Cupriavidus sp. 2SB; assembly: GCF_005503625.1. Lineage (GTDB taxonomy): Bacteria > Pseudomonadota > Gammaproteobacteria > Burkholderiales > Burkholderiaceae > Cupriavidus. The sequence continues at coordinate 82,419 of NZ_SCMX01000013.1, forward strand.
TACGGATGCGCGGGATTGGCGTAGACGGATTCCGTATCGCCAATCTCCACGACCTTGCCGAGATACATCACCATCACGCGATCGCACAGATAGCGGATCACGTTGAGATCGTGGCTGATGAAGACGTAGGTCAGGTCGAACTCGGCCTTCAGATCGAGCAGCAGGTTCAGCACCTGGGCCTCGACCGATTTGTCGAGCGCGGAGACGGCTTCATCGAGAATCACCAGCCGGGGCCGCAGCGACAGCGCCCGCGCAATGTTCACGCGCTGACGCTGGCCGCCCGAGAGTTCGTGCGGATAGCGGCCCGCAAAGCGCTTCGGCTCCAGCCCCACGCGCTCCAGCAGATAGCGCGCCCGCTCGGTGGCTTCCTTTGCTGGCACACCATGGACGCGCGGCGTGAAGGCAATCGATTCCTCGATGGTCAGGCGCGGGTTCAGCGATGAGTAGCTGTCCTGGAACACCATCTGCACCTGGCTGCGGAAAGCTTTTAGCGGCAACTGTGCAGAGCCCACGCCCTGTGCGTCGAAGATCAGCTCGCCACGATCCTGTGGCGTGAGCTGCATCAGCAGGCGCGCGGTGGTGGACTTGCCGCAGCCGGATTCACCCACCACGCCAAGCGTCTCGCCTTTCAATACATCGAAGCTCACGCCATCGACGGCGCGTACTACGCCGCCCTTGCGCAGCGGCACGGGTGATTTCAGCGGGAAATGCTTGACGAGGTCGCGCGCGATGACCAGTGGTTGTGCCGGGCCGCCAATGTCGACGGCGGGTGCGGCGGGCAGGGGAGCAAGCGTATCGGTCATGTTCACTCCTTGATTTCCATGGCCGAGCGGATGCCGTCGGCCAGCAGGTTGAACGAGATCGACGTCAGGAAAATCATCGCGCCGGGCAGGGCCGCGACCCACGGCTGCGTGTAGATGGCCGTGCGCAGCGTGTTCAGCATCAGGCCCCATTCGGGTTCGGGCGGCTTCACGCCGAGGCCGAGGAAGGACAGCCCCGATGCGAGGATCATCGACACGGAAATCAAGCTCGTCGCGTAGACAAAGATCGGGCCGAGCACATTGTTGAGTACATGCGCGCGCACGATGGTCAGCGACGACGCGCCGGATGCGCGTGCGGCATCGACGAATTCGCGATTGCGCACCTGCGTGGTCACGCTCTCCGCCACGCGCACGATCTGCGGAATGAAGACGATGGTTAGTGACAGCAGTGCGTTACCCACGCCCGCGCCCAGCGTGCCCGACAGCGCAATCGCCAGCAGCACGGAGGGGAAGGCGTACAGCACATCGGTCAGTCGCATGATCACGGTGTTGGTCCAGCCACCCGCGTAGCCCGCCACGATGCCGATGGCGCTGCCAATCACAAAGGCCAGCAGGACCGGCGTGATGCCCATGAACAGCGAGAGCCGTCCGCCAAGCATCAGGCGCGACAGCATGTCGCGGCCCAGTTCGTCGGTGCCGAGCGGATAGCCTTCGAAGCCGATGGGCTTGAGCCGCTTCAGGATCGACGAGGCGTACGGATCCGCCGGCATCAATGCAGGGGCGAAGATTGCCATCACGATCAGTGCCAGCAGAATCAGTGCGGCAAACATCGCGAGCTTGTTGCGCAGCAGTCGGCGACCGACCGTGCTCCAGTAACCGGGCGAGCGCTCCACCGGCAGCGCGGCCACGCCCTTGTTCAGCGTCATTTCCATGGCGGTGCCTCCTTAGTTGCGTTGGATGCGCGGATCGAACAGCGTCTGCAGCGCGTCGACCACGAGGTTGAGCATCACGAAGAACACGGCCAGGATCAGGATCGTGCCTTGCAGTAGCGGAAAATCGCGCTGAAAGATCGCTGCGTTCAGCAGGAAGCCCGTACCGGGCCACGAGAACACCGTCTCGATCAGGATCGAGCCGCCCAGCAGGTAGCCGAGTTGCAGACCCATCACGGACAGCGCCGTGGGTGCCACGTTCTTGACCACATGGCGGAACACGGCGATGTCGGATAGCCCGCGCGCGCGTAGCCCGACGATGAATTCGTTAGAGAGAATTTCAGCGACCAGGGCGCGGATGGTGCGGGCAACGATGCCCATGGGGATCACGGACATCGTGACGGCCGGCAGGATCAGGTACTGGATATGCTCCCAGTCCCACGTCCAGTCGCCCGAGCCGCCGGGGCCTGCGCCGGTTGCGGGCAGCCAGCCCAGCACCACCGAGAAGGCGATCACCAGCACCATGCCCAGCCAGTAGTGGGGGATGCTGACGCCGAGCACCGAGATGAATGAGGCGACGCGGTCGGACACCGAATCGCGCATATAGCCCGCGACAAAACCGAACAGGCAACCAAACGTGAAGCCGATCAACGTAGCTACCGTGGCGAGACGAATCGAGTTGATCACTGCCTTCGACACTTCGGCCATCACGGGCCGGTTCGTGGCGATCGATGTACCCAGGTCGCCGTGCAGCGCGCGCACCAGCCAGTGGATGAATTGTTCGAGGAAGGGCTTGTCGAAGCCGTACAGCGCAGTCAGTTGCAGGCGCAGTTCTTCAGAGGCATCCGGCGGCAGCACCGAGACCAGTGGATCGCCGGGCGCAATGTGGACCAGCGAGAAGCAGAGCAGGGCGACCCCAAGCAGGATCGGCAACGCATACACGATGCGGCGGAGCAGGTAGGTCATGGGCGGTGGCCGGCTGTGGGGTGAACCAATATTGTTTGAACTCGGTTCCCCTCTCCCGCTTGCGGGAGAGGGGTAGGGGAGAGGGCCAGCGGTTCAAACATGCGATATGTCGGCAAGCAGAACGACATGCCCTCTCCCCCAGCCCCTCTCCCGTTGCACGGGAGAGGGGGGCAAACCAGCGGGAGATGACAACCCCGCCTCAATCCATCGACATCGTCGCGATATCGATAAACCAGCTTTGTGGCTGCACCACGCCCTTCACCTTCTTCGAGATCGCGCGCGGGCCCACGTCATGGGCGATCAGCACGAACGGCGATTCCTCGACGATGCGCGCATGCAGCTTGGCCAGTGCAGCGTCGCGGTCTTTTTCACCAAAGGAGGTGCGTGCGGTCTCGATCAGCTTGTCGAACTCGGCGTTGCCAAAGAAGCCCCAGTTGTTCGAGACCGGTGGCTGCGTCTTGGTGCTGACGAAACGGACCATGGCGAAGAACGGGTCCATCGCGGCAAAGCTCACGTTGATGGCATTGGCGCCGTGGGCGCTGGCGTCTTTGGCGCCGATGCGCCAGTTCGTGAACAGTGTGTTCCACTCCACGACATCGAAGTCCACGTCGAAGAAGCACTCCTTCAGGTTCTGCTGCACGTACTCGTTCATCGGCAGCGGCTGCATCTGGCCAGAGCCCGATGCCGAGACCTGTACCTTGACCTTCACCGGCTTGGCCGCCGAGAAACCGGCCTCGGTCATCAGCTTGCGGGCGGCGGCGGGGTCGTACTTGATGTCGAACTTCGGATTGCCCCACCACGGGTTTCCGGCTTCGACAATGCCATTGGCCTCCGCCATGTAGCCACCCAGCAGCGTTTTCAGACCAGAGCGATTCACGCAGAGGTTGGCGGCCTGGCGCACGCGCTTGTCGAGCCAAGGCGAGTTCGGTGCGAACGAGAGCTGCCACGGCCACATATGCGGCTGCGCGTTGGCATAGACCTCGAAGCCGCGGCTCTTGATCTGTGCGACGGCATCGGGTGCCGGTGCTTCGATCCAGTCGACCTGGCCGGACAGCAGCGCGGCGGTGCGCGCGTTGGCTTCAGGCATCGGCAGCATCACTACCTTGTCGATCTTCGGCACGCGTTTGGCGTCCCAGTACGACGCATTCTTCGCCAGTTCCAGACGCTCGCGCGGCACGAAGCGCGTCATCTTGAACGGACCCGTGCCGGAGGCATCGGCAGCAAAGGCCACCCATGCCTGCTTGCTGCGCTCGGCAGCATCGGTGACGGAGGCCGGCACGGACGCGAACTTCTTCTCCCATTGCGTGGGCGAGGCCATGAACAGGTTCGACACGTTGTATGGCACGAACGAATCCGGCTCGGACGTAACCAGTTCCACGGTCAGGTCGTCGATCTTCTTCGCACTGCGCAGCGTGGGCATGCGCGAGGCGGTCACGCCCACCTGGCTGGCATCGAATTGCTTGGCGGTCTTGTCGAGCACCTTGTTGACGTTCCAGACCACGGCGTCTGCATTGAAGGCGGAGCCATCGTGGAACTTCACGCCGGGACGCAGCTTGAACACCCACTTCGTCTTGTCCTTGTCGTCGACCTTCCATTCGGTGGCGAGATCAGGAATCAGCAGGCTCGGTCCGTTGCTCTTCGAGAGATCCCACTGCGTGAGCGCGTCGTACATCGGAATGCCGGTAAAGCGATTGCCCTCGAAGCCCTGGTCGGGCTGGCCGAGGGTGCGGGGGATATCGGCGGCGGTCATGCCGATGCGCAGCGTTTTCTCGGCCATCGCGATACCGGGCAGGGCGAGTAGCGAGAGTGCGACGGCGGTAGAGACGCAACGGATCGTGGTGGAGAAACCTTTCGCGCGGGAAGACGTGGGGTGGGTCACAGGCATGGCTCCTGATGGATGGGGATGAACGTCCGATGGTGCGGATGGGGTGATGACAGGGTGCTGCGTTCGATCTAGCAAGTGATGTGCCAGTAGCCATGCACCATCGCAAACGCCTTCGCTAATCCATGCGGCGTGGTCTGGATCTTGCTGAAGCAGTGCACCTCCTACGCTCACCCACTGCAGACAACCAAGACATGGATTCGCAATTCACTCCCCGCATCAATGGCGCCCGACTGTGGCAATCGCTCATGGACCTTGGCGCGATCGGCGCCACGCCGAAGGGTGGCGTGTGCCGCATCGCGCTGACCGATGAAGACCGCAAGGGGCGCGACCTCGTTGTGCAGTGGTGCCGCGACGCGGGCCTCGACGTTCGCGTGGACGAGATCGGTAATGTGTTTGCGCGTCGTGCCGGCACCGACCCCAACGCGCCCGCCGTGGCCACGGGCAGTCATATCGATACGCAACCGTCAGGTGGCAAGTTCGACGGCAACTTCGGCGTACTGGCGGGGCTGGAAGTCATGCGCACGCTGAACGACCTGGGCATTGCCACGCGCGCGCCGCTGGAGGTGGCGTTCTGGACGAACGAGGAGGGCACGCGTTTCACGCCCGTGATGATGGGCTCCGGCGTCTTCGCAGGCGTGTTCGATGCCGAGGATGCACGCAGTCAGCAGGATCGCGACGGCATCAGCGTGGGCGACGCGCTCAGGTCGATCGATTACCTCGGCACGCAGCGCGCGGGCGATGTGCCAGGCGGCATGTACGCGGCGTACTTCGAGGCCCATATCGAACAGGGACCGGTGCTGGAAGCGGCAGGGCTGCCTATTGGCGTGGTATCAGGCGCGCTGGGCCAGCAGTGGTACGACGTGACCGTGATCGGGCAGGATGCGCACGCCGGCCCCACACCGCTGGCATTGCGTCACGACGCGCTGCTGGCCTCGGCGCGCATGATCGAAGCCGTGAACCGCATCGCGCGTGACGAGGCGCCGCATGGGCGCGGCACGGTAGGCTTTGTCGAGGTCACGCCGAATTCACGCAACGTGATTCCGGGGCGCGTCGATTTCTCGGTCGATTTCCGCAATCTCGCGCAAGAGGGGCTGGATCGCATGGATGCGGCGATGCACGCAGCGTTCGGCGGCATTGCGGATGTTGCGGGCGTGACGGTTGAGATTCGCCAGGTGGTGAAGTTCGAACCATGCATCTTTGCGTCCGCTTGCGTAGACAGCGTGCGCCGCGCTGCCGCGCAACTGGGCCTGCCTCACATGGATGTGGTCAGCGGCGCGGGCCATGACGCGGTGTACGTGGCGCAGCGCGCGCCCACGGGAATGATCTTCGTGCCGTGCAAGGACGGCATCAGCCACAACGAACTGGAAGACGCGCTACCGGAACACATCGAAGCCGGGGCGAATGTGTTGCTGGTGGCGATGTTGGAGCATGCGGGGGTGAGTTAAGGCGATGCGCTGGTTTGGTCTCCTGTTTTCTCCCCTCTCCCTCTGGGAGAGGGGTGGGGGAGAGGGCAAGAGGCTCTGCTTGCCGACTTGTCGAGATTTGAACTGTTGGCCCTCTCCCCCGACCCCTCTCCCGCGTTGCGGGAGAGGGGAGCAAACCAGCGGTATTGGAAAGGTACTCAGTTCAATGCCCAATCGACCGCGATATCGCCCAGGCACACTCGATCACCAGCGGCCCCAGTTTCCTCTGCGCCTCAGCCATCGTCCACCGGCTCGCTGGCGGCGACACATGCACGGCGCCCACCGCTTCACCGCGGCTATTCACGATCGGCGCGCCCACGCCCATATCCCCGAGAAACAACTCTTCCTCATTGCACGCATAGCCCAGGCTGCGGCACGCCACCACTTGCGCAAAGATCGCATCCACATCGGTCAGCGTGGCCGGCGTGCGGGGCGCACGCGTGGATGCCTCCAGCACCGAGCGCACCTGATCGTCCGGCAGTTTGCTGAGGTAGGCGCGGCCTGAACTTGTGCAGTACATCGGAATCCGCATGCCCACGGGCGTCAGCACAGGCATGTGCTTCGCTGTCATGAGTTGCGCGACGTACACCATGTCCAGCCCCACAGGCTCGGTCAGGTTGGCCGTTTCACCGCTGGCGTTGGCAAGCTGCGCAAGATAAGGGCTGGCAATCGGAATCAGTGAATCGGCGGCCAGATAGTTGAAGCCGATCTCCATCACCTTGGGCGTCAGCCGGAAACGACGGGTCTGGGGGTGCTTGTCGATATAGCCCAGCCGTTCGAGGGTATGGACGGTGCGCTGGGCGGAGCTCTTGGTCATGCCCGTGAGCCCCGCCAGTTCGGCGAGTGTCAACGTGCGATGCACGGCGCTGAAGGCGCGGAGCGCTTCCAGACCTTTTTCGAGCGATTGGTTGAACAGCGGGTCAGGGCGTTCGCTGTCGGTGTCATTCATGGATTGGACCTTGGCACCATCGACGTGACTCGCTGCACCACGATGGCCGCATATTGCACCAAGATACTAACGAATCGGTAATCGATTCGAGGCGAGTGGTTGATGATACGCCACCCCACGAATTTCATGTCCTTGCATCGTGTTTACCCTAATCGGATTCGGGTTGTGCTCTGTGAAATATCACACTAGTATCACTGCAACTTCAAAGACAGCAGCATCAAGATTTCACGCCCATGGTGAATCCCATCCGACTGGTCGGTGCTTCCGATCCCGCTCCCACCGCGCTGACGCCTGCCCAGAGTGGCGCGGCGATGCGCGAGCAGGCTTACACCGAGATCAAGCGCCGCATCATCGCGTGCGAATTCCGGCCCGGCGAGCCGCTGATCGAAGCGCAGGTTGCGGCGTTGATCGGCCTGGGTCGTACGCCCGTGCATCAGGCGCTGCATCGGCTGGAAGTGGAAGGGCTGGTATCGATCCTGCCGCGCAAGGGTGTGCTGGTCACACCGCTGTCGCTGAACGAGGTGCTCGACATGATCGAGGTCCGCGCCACCAACGAGGTGCTGTGCGCCACGCTGGCCTGCGAGCGCGGCCACGACAGCGATTTCAAGGCGATGCGCGATATCGTGGATCGCTCGCCGGATCTGATTGCCCGGCGCGACATCCCGGCACTGGCCTCGCTCGATTTGAAATTCCACACCGCCATGTCGGCCGCATCGCGCAACCGCGTACTGGCCGAACTGCTGCGCGGCCTGCATGAGAAGCAGGCGCGTTTCTGGTTCCTGTCGCTATCCGATCCGCAGCATCTGGAGAACGTGTACCAGGAGCATCTGGAGATCGTGGACGCCCTTGAGCGCCGCGACATTCCGGCCGTGCGCGAATCCATCCGCGAACACATCGACGAATTCCGGAAGAACATCATCCGGACACTCTGACCGAACTTTTCCCCTCCGTAACAAGGTAGTAGACATGCCGACACTGCAACTTCAGGTAGCCGGCGGGGGCGCACTCGCCCTCGACATCGAACGACTGATCATCGCTGGCTGGACCGGCCGCGACCGCGACGCCGTGCAGCATCACATCGACGAACTGGCCGCCATTGGCGTGAAGCCGCCCGCCACCGTGCCCACGTTCTATCCGCTGGCCGCGCAGCTTCTGACCACCGACGATGTGCTTGAAGTACCGCGCGATGATTCCTCGGGCGAGACCGAATTCGTGCTGCTGCAGGGCAAGGACGCGCTGTATATCGGCATCGGCTCCGACCACACCGATCGCAAGGTGGAAGCCTATGACGTGACCGTCTCCAAGCAGATGTGCGCCAAGCCGATGGGCCGCGACGTGTGGCGCTTCGATGAGGTGGCGGATCACTGGGACGTGCTGGAAATGCGCTGCTGGCGTGTACGCGACGGCCAGCGCAATCTGTATCAGGAAGGCAAGGTCACGCGCCTGCTGGACCCGCGCGATCTGATCCAGCGCCTGACTGGCGAGGCGCAATTGCCGCCCGGCACGGCCATGTTCTGCGGCACGCAGGCTGTGATCGGCGAGATGGGTCACGGCGAATCGTTTGAAGTGGCGTTGCATGATCCGGTGCGGAACCGTACGCTGCGTCATACCTATCGCGTGGAAACGCTTGCTGTAGCCTGACCAGACAAGATTGAGGAACAGAGGATGACGATGACAGCCCCGACCATTGCCGAACTCGCCGCCGCATTGGCAGCAGGCCGTACCACCAGTGTCGCGCTGACCGAGGCCGCGCTGGCGAATATCGACCGCCATCAGAAAGCTGGCGGTGCAGCGTTCCTGAGCGTGGACGCCAATGGCGCGCTGGCCCAGGCCCGTGCCGCCGACCAGGCCCGCACGGCCGGTAACGTGGCGTCGCCGCTTGCTGGCCTGCCCGTATCGATCAAGGATCTGTTCGATGTGCGCGGACAGGTGACGCGCGCGGGTTCGAGGGCACTCGATGGCAATGCGCCCGCGCAGGCCGACGCACCTGCCGTGGCGCGTTTGCGTGCCGCAGGCGCCGTGCTGATTGGCCGCACGAACATGAGCGAGTTTGCGTTCTCGGGGCTGGGTTTCAATCCGCACTACGGCACGCCGCGGTCGCCGTTCGACCCGGAACGCCTCAGCGGCGGTTCCACGTCGGGCGGTGCCGTGAGCGTGGCGGAGCAGATGGCCGTGGCCGCACTCGGCACCGATACCGGCGGCTCGATTCGCATCCCCTCGGCATTCTGTGGCCTGACCGGCTTCAAGCCGACCGCCAGCCGCGTGCCGCTCGACGGCGCCGTGCCGCTCTCGACCTCACTCGACTCCGCCGGCCCGCTGGCGCGCTCGGTAGCGTGCTGCGCGGCCGTGGACGCCGTGCTTAGCGGCGAGACGCTCGACACCCGTCCCGCAGCGTTGCGCGGTCTGCGCCTGTATGTGACGCGCGATTTCGTGCTCGATGGCATGGACGCAGAAGTCGCGCAGGCATTCGAGGCCACGCTGGCCCGACTGTCGGCACAAGGCGCGCAGATCGTCGAGTTCAACTTTGCCGAACTGCGTCGTCTGCCCGAAATCAACGCGGCAGGTGGCCTGACTGCGGCGGAAGCGTGGGCCTGGCACCGTGAACTGCTGCAGACCAAGGGCGACCAGTACGACCAGCGCGTGGCGCAACGTATCCGCCGCGGCGAGAAGCTGACGGCAGCCGACTACATCGTGCTGCTGGCCGAACGCCGCGCCATGCAGCAACGCGCCGCCGAACTGCTGCGCGATGCCGATGCGTGGCTGATGCCCAGCGTGGCCGTGCGTGCGCCGCGCCTCGACGCCATTGCGCGCGACGAGGACTTCTTCGCGATCAACGGCCTGGTGCTGCGCAACGCCAGCGTCATCAACTTCCTCGACGGTTGCGCCAGCTCGCTGCCGATGGGCGAAGGGATGGGGCTTGGTGTGTGCGGCCTGCGCGGCAGCGATGCCCGCGTGCTGCAGGTATCCGCTGCGATCGAAGCCGCATTGGGCTGATACCGGCCTGATTTCTCGCTGAAGTTTTCGCCGAAGTTTTTTGATTCCCGATACCCGGTTGCTGATTCAACCGGACCGGGCAGGGATTCTGCTGCCCGTCGCCAGCGCCAGCACAGCGCATTGCGAGAGGGCCTCGCCAACGTAGCGAGGTCCCGCCCACCACACCCAAGGAGTAGTCACCGATGTCTTCCGTGATGACCGGCGCCCCTGGCGCCCTGGACAGCCTGCCGCCTGCGGAACTGGCCCAGCAACGCAGCGAGGCGTACCGCAAGATCACCGTGCGCCTGATCCCGTTCCTCGTCTTCCTGTTCATCCTGGCGTGGATCGACCGCGTCAACGTGGGCTTTGCCAAGCTCCAGATGCTGCAGGACCTGCAGTTCAGCGAGGCCGTGTACGGCCTGGGCGCAGGGATTTTCTTCATCGGCTACTTTCTGTTCGAAGTGCCGAGCAACCTGCTGCTGGAGAAGATCGGCGCGCGCAAGACGCTGGCGCGGATCACCATCCTCTGGGGTCTGGCGTCGATGGCGATGATCTTCGTGAAGACGCCGATGCAGTTCTACACGCTGCGCTTCATGCTGGGCATTTTCGAAGCCGGCTTCTTTCCGGGCGTGGTGCTGTACCTGACCTACTGGTTCCCGGCCGCCCGCCGTGCGCGCATCAACGGCCTGTTCATGACCTCGTTCGCCATCGCCGGCGTGGTCGGCGGCCCGCTCGCCGGTTTCATCATGAGCGTGATGGATGGCGTGGATGGCCTGGCCAACTGGCAATGGCTGTTCGTGATCGAGGGCATCCCGTCGGTGCTGGCTGGCTTCGCCGTGCTCGCCTTCCTGCCCGAGAAGCCCGTCAATGCGAAGTGGCTCAGCGCCCGCGAACAGGCCATCGTTACCAGCGACGTGGACGCCGAAGCCCGCGACCCGTCCAAGCATGCACACCTGAAGGACGCGTTTGCCAACTCGCGCGTATGGATCTGCGCCGCGATTTATTTCTGCGTGGTCAGCGGCAACGCCACCATCGCGTTCTGGTCGCCGTCGATCATCAAGGAGCTGGGCGTACACGGCAACCTGCAGATCGGCCTGATCTCAGCCATCCCGTTCGTGGCCGGCACCATCGCCATGGTGCTCAACGGCATCCACTCGGACCGCACCGGCGAGCGCCGCATGCACTGCGCCATCGCAACCCTGATCGCCGCAGTGGGCCTGACCCTGACCGGCTTCTGGCTGCACAGCGCCGTGCTGGCCCTGGTGGCACTAACCATCGCCTCCATCGGCATCCTGGCTGCGTTCCCGGTCTTCTGGTCGTTGCCCTCGGCCTTCCTGACCGGCACCGCAGCAGCGGGCGGCATCGCCCTGATCAACTCGATCGGCAACCTGGCCGGCTTCGTGGCGCCTTACACCATCGGCTGGTTCAAGAGCACCACCGGCCAGCTCTCATCGGGGCTGTATTTCGTGGCCGCACTGGAAGCGTGTGCCACCGTGCTGGTGATTGCGTTTATCCGGGGACGGAAGTAACCGAAGATCGACGAAGCGGGCAGGGGGCTGGATTCCCTGTTCGCCTTACGATACAATCCGCATCCTCATTACGCCGCAGGCTGCAGTCACGCCAGCGGCACGGACCGGCTTCCGGCGCGCCATGCGCCACAAGCAAGAAAAGGCGGGCAGTTCCAGCCGCCTTTTTTGTTTTCCGAAGCCGTTTCCAAGGACCGCGAGGGTGGCGAAATTGGTAGACGCACCAGGTTTAGGTCCTGACGCCAGCAATGGTGTAGGGGTTCGAGTCCCCTCCCTCGCACCAACCATCTTTTTTGTGACGAAATATCTACACGTCACCATCCATTCCATAGTCCGCCAATCATCGGCCAGATTCCGCTAGTTCTCAGGCAGTTCGCACACTGCTTGGCTAAAGCGTTTCTTTGCGTCAATCTCAGAATCTTGTCCTGAGAATCGCCTGTATCGTCTGGCTTTGTCCCACGCAACGTGGTGACAGTGGCGTGTACGATGGCGCTTGTCTCTCGCCATGGACTTCTGGATGCGCCGTCCCACGCTTTTTCAGTGCCGCGTACTGTTCACCGTTTGCTCGGTGGCCGTGCTGGCGCTTTCCTTGTTGCCGCCCGGCATGCCCGAACCTACCACCGGGTGGGACAAGTCGAATCATGTCCTGGCTTTCAGCGTACTCACGTGGCTGGCCGCGCGGGCATGGCCCGGTCGCCTTTGGCGAGTGGCAGGAGGGCTGATCGTCTATGGGGTATTGATCGAGTGGCTCCAGTCCATGACCGGATATCGCGAAGCGTCTTGGCTCGATCTGTGCGCCGATGCGGTGGGCATCGGCGTGGGCATGATGCTCAGTTTTCGAGCGATTCGAGCGTGAATGCCGCGCCGCCGTCCTGGCCCAGCAATTCCACGAGCTTGGGCATCGCTTCCTCAAGTGCGGCGTGGAGTGTCCACGGCGGATTGACGACGAACATGCCGCTGCCGTGCAGGCCCAGCCCCCCCTCCACGGGATGTTTCACGGTGAGCGTCACGTGCAGCCAGCTTTTCAGCGGCAGGCGTTCGAGTTGCGCGGGCAACTGCATCGATTCGCGGCGCTGCACCTGGGGATACCAGATCGCATACATGCCCGTGGCAAAGCGCTCCAGGCCGGCTTTTAGCGTGTCGAGCGTGCGCGCATAGTCCTGCTTGTCCTCATACGATGGGTCGATGAGTACCAGCGCGCGGCGCGGCGGCGGAGGCAGGATGGCCTTGATGCCGTTGAAGCCGTCGCCGTCATAGAGCATGACCTTGCGGCCTGCGCCCCGAAAGTTGTCGCGCAGTACCTGGATCTCGGTGCTGTGCAACTCGAACAGGCGCAGACGATCCGGTTCGCGCAGCATCTGCCAGGCCAGCCACGGGGACCCCGGATAGTGCTTCAGGGTTCCATCACGATTCAATTCGCGCACCTGCTCCAGGTAGGCTTCCAGCATCTCCGGCAGTTCGTTACCACCTTGCGCTGCGCGCCACAGCGGGCCAATGCCGGTCTCGAACTCGGACTTCTTCTGGGCGTAGGCATGATCGAGCGCATACAGGCCGGCGCCTGCATGGGTGTCGACGTACCAGAACGGCTTGTCCTTTTGCGTGAGGTAGTCCAGCAACTGAACCACAACGGCGTGCTTGAGGACATCGGCATGGTTGCCGGCATGGAAGGCGTGACGATAGCTGAGCATGGCAGGGGGAAATGACGGCACGCAAACGATCGCCAGACAGCGGCCACACGAGGCCTGCCGGGCGGTTTGCGAGGAGGGCGCTATGCTACCATCCGCCGCCATTTCCGGTCGTATCCATCCTCACCATGCCGCGCGATATCGCACCTCCCGCCCCTCATTCCGTCGATGACGAGACGCCGCTTGCGCGAGCACAACGCGTATTCCTGGGCGGCAACGGATTGCCCGGAAATTGGTCGGGACGTGACCAGTTCGTTGTGGTCGAGACCCGCTTCGGACAAGGCCTGAACTTCCTCGCCACATGGGAAGCGTGGCGGCGCGATCCGCAACGGTGTGGCCGCCTTCACTTTGTGGCCATCGACGCCTCGCCGCGTGATCTCTCTGCGTGGCATGTCGACGAGGATGCCCTCGCGCCCTTGACCGAGACACTGGAGCGGGCATGGCCCGATGCATTGCCGGGCCTGCATCGCCTTACGTTTGAAGGCGGGGCCGTTGTGCTGACGCTGGCGTTCGGCAATGTGGAGGCGATGCTGTCCAAGCTGGCGCTCGGCGCCGATGCGTTCTATCTGGACGACACCTTCAGCGATGAAACGAACGTCGATGCGATCCTGCGCGGCATGGCGCGACTCGCCCGCAAGGGCGCCACGCTGGCGACACCAGCCACCCTCGACGTGGTGGGAGGGCTGCGGTCCATGGGCTTCGAGGTCGATAGCGGAACTGAGATGATCACGGCGCGCTTTGCGCCTGCCTGGAAGGTGCGCCGTCATGCGCCGCCCGATGCCGCGCAGTGGCCGGACCGCCATGCCATCGTGATCGGTGCCGGTCTGGCCGGCTGCGCGGTGACCGAACGGCTTGCCGCACGCGGTTGGCGAATCTCGCTTTTCGATGTTCACGAGGGTCCGTCGCGACAGACCTCGGGCCACCGTGCTGCGGCCATGCATGCGCACATGTCTCCTGATGACAGCCAGTTGTCGCGCTTGTCGCGGGCTGGAAACCTGTATGCGTTGCGCGCTTGGGAGGCCCTTGAAACAGCAGGCCACCCCGTAGGCTGGCATGGCTGCGGCGTGCTGCAGATTGGCGAGGACGAGGCCGACTGCGCCGTGCAGAACGCGGCGCTGGCCACGCTGGGTTTTCCCGAGTCGTTCGTGCGTTGGATGACTGCCGAAGAAGCGGCCGCGCGCCACGGCGCCGCCGTGCCGCGCGGTGGTCTGTGGTTTCCACGCGGGGGCTGGGTCGCGCCCCCCGATATCTGCCGGGCGCAACTGGCGCAGGCCGGCGAGGCGGTTGACGCGCACTTCGGCCGCCGCGTCGCGGCGATCGCACATGTGGAAGGCCAATGGGTGGCACGGGATGCCTCGGGCAACGTGCTGGCCAGCGCTCCCGTGCTGGTGCTCGCCAATGCGCACGAGGCCGAGCGGCTGGTATCCAACGAGTTCCTGGCGCTGCGCCGCGTCCGCGGGCAATTGACAGATTTCGATGCCGCCCAGGCCGTCGCGGCGGGTAGCTGGCCCGACTGCGTGGTGACGGGAAACGGGTATCTGCTGCCGCGTGATGAGAGCGGCGGTACGCGCTTCGGCTCCAGCTATGAGGATGACGAAGGCCCGCTCGTGCAGAGTGCTTCGGTCCATGCTGAAAACCTTGCGCGGCTGGCGTCGCTGCTGCCGGCGCAGGCTGCCGCCATCGAGGCCATCGATCCCAAGACCCTGCACGGCTATGTGGGCGTGCGCACGGTCACTCACAATCGCCTGCCGCTCATTGGGGCCATGCCCGATGCGGCACAAGTGTTGGCGATGGCGCAGGTGGGTGGCCTGCGTGGGGCACACCTCCGCGATCTGCCCCGGATGCCGGGTCTTTATACGGCACTTGCATATGCGTCGCGCGGCCTCACATGGGCAACGCTGGGCGCGGAACTGATTGCCAGCCAGGTGGACGGCGAGCCGTTGCCGCTGGAGTCCGACCTGGCCGATGCCATCGACCCCGCCCGCCTGCTGCTGCGGGCGCTGCGCCACGGTCAACTGACCGATGCGGCAGTCCCGCGTCCGGAGCCGGATCAGGACCGCATAGGGTAAAAACTGCCGGAACCCAAAGAAAATCGTGCGATAATCCGCGTTTTCCGTCTGCGCGGGGCTTTTCCGCAAGTGCTGGTCGCGGCCAGGCGAGCGGCGCGCAGACAGGCGCAAACAGTAGGGCGCAAATGCTTGCGCTGACCACAACATTTCTGGATTGGATTGACGACCATGTCGAACATTGAAAACCTCGGCAAGCTGGACCGCAAGGTAACCCTGGCTATCCCCAAGGCCGAAGTGCAGAAGGAAACCCAGGAACGCCTGGTCCGTCTGTCGAAGACCGTGAAGATGTCCGGCTTCCGCCCCGGCAAGGTGCCGATGAAGATGGTCGAGAAGCAATATGGCCAGCAGGTCGAGTTCGAAGTCCGCTTCGACAAGGCTGCCCGCAAGTTCTTCGATATCACGCAGGCCCAGGAAGTGAAGGTTGCCGGCCAGCCGAAGTTCGATCTCAAGACCGAGGGCGTGTCGGAAGATGAAGTGGCATTCGAAGCCACCTTCGAGGTGTACCCGGAAGTCAAGATCGGTGACCTGACCGCCGCCGAAGTGACGCGTACCAAGACCGAAATCGGCGACGCCGAAATCGACAAGACCGTCGACATCCTGCGCAAGCAGCGTGTTCACTACCACCCGCGCGGCGAAGCCGGCGCGCATGGTGACGGTGGCGGCGACGTGGCAGCCAAGAACGGCGACCGCGTGACCATCGACTTCGTTGGCAAGATCGACGACGTGGAATTCGCCGGCGGCAAGGCCGAAGACTTTGTGTACGTGCTGGGCGAAGGCCGCATGCTGCCCGAGTTCGAAGCCGCCACGCTGGGCCTGAAGGAAGGCGAAAGCAAGACGTTCCCGCTGACGTTCCCCGAGGATTACCACGGCAAGGAAGTGGCCGGCAAGACCGCCTCGTTCACGGTCACGCTGAAGAAGGTGGAGTGGGCGCACCTGCCGGAAGTGGATGACACGTTTGCCAAGTCGCTCGGTATCGCCGACGGCAGCGTCGAGAAGATGCGCGCCGACATCCGCGAAAACCTGGAGCGCGAAGTCAAGCGCCGTACGCATTCCATGCTGAAGGACCAGGTCATGGAAGCCCTGCTGAAGGTCAGCGAACTGGACGTGCCGAAGGCACTGGTCGAGCAAGACCAGGAACGTCTGGTGGAAATGGCTCGTCGCGATCTGGAACAGCGCGGTATGCCGAACGCCAAGGACATGCCGATTCCGGCCGAGATGTTCGCGCAACAGGCCGAGCGCCGCGTGAAGCTGGGTCTGATCCTGGCCGAGATCGTCAAGGCCAACGGCCTGGAAGCCAAGCCCGACCAGGTCAAGGCCGAGATCGAAGACTTCGCCAAGAGCTACGAAGACCCGAAGGAAGTCATGCGCTGGTACTACGGTGACCAGCAGCGCCTGGCCGAGATGGAAGCCTACGTGCTCGAAAACAACGTGGTAAATTTCGTGTGCGACAAGGCCAAGGTCTCGGACAAGTCGGTTTCGTTCGAGGAATTGACTGCCGCGCCCGAGCAAGCCTGAGGTCGGGCATGGCCGGAAGCTGCCGGGCTGGATAGCCAGGCGGCACCGGCCAACGTCGATCGGCCTCGCGCGCTGGCTGATCGACGCCATTCCTGAATATCTGGAGAACCTGCATGACCCGCAATGATTTGCTTGATCGTCTGGCCACCACGCAGGCTTCGGCCCTGGAAACCCAGGGCCTCGGGCTGGTGCCGATGGTTGTCGAGCAGTCCGGCCGGGGCGAGCGCGCGTATGACATCTACTCGCGCCTGCTCAAGGAACGCGTCATTTTCATGGTCGGTGAAGTTAACGACCAGACCGCAAACCTCGTAGTGGCCCAACTGCTGTTCCTGGAAAGTGAAAACCCGGACAAGGACGTGTCGCTGTACATCAACTCGCCCGGTGGTTCTGTTTCCGCGGGTCTGGCGATCTACGACACGATGCAGTTCGTCAAACCGGACGTGCAGACGCTGTGCATGGGCATGGCCGCGAGCATGGGCGCCTTCCTGCTGGCAGCAGGCGCCAAGGGCAAGCGCAGCGCGCTGCCGAACTCGCGCATCATGATCCACCAACCGTTGGGTGGTGCACGCGGTCAGGCATCGGACATCGAGATTCAGGCACGCGAGATCCTGTATCTGCGCGAACGCCTGAATAGCATCTTGTCCGAGGTGACTGGTCAGCCGGTCGAGAAGATTGCACGCGACACCGATCGCGACAACTTCATGAGTGGCGATCAGGCAGTGGACTACGGTCTGATCGACAAGGTGATTTCCCGCCGCGGTTAAGGTTCGGGCCGGTGTGCCGGCATGCCTGTCCGGTTGCGATATGCTCGGAACCGTCCGGGTAGTGTCGACAGGCCGGACGCCTGCCGCATGGCTGCGTTGAATGACGCAGGCTACACCGGAACGAGGCCACGCGCCTCGTTTTTGCGTTTTGCCCCACACGTGGGGGCCGCCGCCGACTGTGCCAATTGTTTTGGCGTATGATGCGTTTAATGCGTTTCCCGTTGGGCTCTTTCCGACGGGAACCACACTGCTAATGTGACGATTCCTATGGCGGATAAAAAAGGTTCATCCAGTGAGAAGCTTCTGTACTGCTCGTTCTGCGGCAAGAGCCAGCACGAGGTCAAGAAGCTGATCGCCGGCCCGTCGGTGTTCATTTGCGACGAATGCATCGACCTGTGCAACGAGATCATCCGTGACGAGGCCGCCGCGACCGACAAGGACGCCGCCGCCACGACGCGCTCGGATCTGCCGACGCCTCACGAAATCCGCGAAAGCCTGGATCAGTATGTGATCGGGCAGGAGCAGGCCAAGAAGATTTTGGCCGTCGCGGTCTACAACCATTACAAGCGTCTGAAACACCTCGGCAAGAAGGACGAAGTCGAGTTGTCGAAGAGCAATATCCTGCTGATCGGTCCGACCGGTTCCGGCAAGACGCTGCTGGCGCAGACGCTGGCCCGTCTGCTGAACGTGCCGTTCGTGATCGCCGACGCGACCACGCTGACCGAAGCCGGATATGTGGGTGAGGACGTCGAGAACATCATCCAGAAGCTTCTGCAGAACTGCAATTACGAAGTCGAGAAGGCGCAGCGGGGCATCGTATATATCGACGAAATCGACAAGATTTCGCGCAAGTCGGACAACCCGTCGATCACGCGCGATGTTTCCGGCGAAGGCGTACAGCAGGCACTGCTGAAACTGGTCGAGGGCACCATGGCCTCGGTACCGCCGCAAGGTGGTCGGAAACATCCGAATCAGGATTTCCTGCAGGTCGACACGACCAACATTCTGTTTATCTGCGGCGGTGCGTTTGATGGCCTGGAAAAGGTCATCATGCAACGTTCCGACAAGACTGGCATCGGTTTCGACGCGCAGGTGCAGAGCAAGGAAGAACGGGAAGTCAGCGAGGTATTGCCGCAGACAGAGCCGGAAGACCTGATCAAGTTCGGCCTGATTCCGGAACTCATCGGGCGCCTGCCCGTCGTGGCGACGCTGGCCAAGCTGGACGAGGCGGCGCTGATGCAGATCCTGGTCGAGCCCAAGAACGCGCTGGTCAAGCAGTATCAGAAGCTGCTGGCCATGGAAGGCGTGGAGCTCGAGATTCGTCCGGCCGCACTGACCGCCATCGCCCGCAAGGCGATCCGTCGCAAGACCGGCGCGCGCGGCCTGCGCTCGATCCTCGAGCAGTCGCTGATGGACGTGATGTACGAACTGCCGAACTACAAGGGTGTGCAGAAAGTGGTGATCGACGAAAACACGATCACCGGCGATGCGCCGCCGCTCCTGGTGTACGAAGAGCAGCAGCCCAAGGTGGCCGGGTCCAACTGACACGCGAGGTTATCTGACGCCCAACGGATGGACCCACGTGGTCCCTGCAACACAGGCGAAAATTCAAGCGGCCGTTCGCTGGGAAGCGAGCGGCTTTTTTTCTTCAATTCCACAAACGAACCGGAGAAAACGCGGGTATGCTGTTTCACTGGGGGTCGCAAGTGCAGTTTGCAGCATGTTGGTCTGCGCCGGGAATTGATGATGGGTATCTTGCAATCGAAACCCGCGACCCTATTTACGCCTTATATGACTGACTGGGGAAAATGATGTCCGGAACACAACTCCTCCCGGCTGAGCCGATTCGCCTCCCACTGTTGCCGCTGCGCGACGTGGTGGTGTTTCCGCACATGGTGATCCCGCTGTTCGTGGGTCGCCCGAAGTCCATCAAGGCGCTTGAGACTGCGATGGAGTCGGGCAAGAGCATCATGCTCGTGGCCCAGAAAACGGCTGCCAAGGACGAACCTACTGCCGAAGACCTGTACGAGGTCGGCTGCATCGCCAACATCCTGCAAATGCTGAAATTGCCTGACGGCACCGTGAAGGTGCTCGTGGAAGGCACGCAGCGTGCAAACATCACCGAGGTGAGCGAAGACGACTCGCATTTCATGTGCGAAGCCGTGCCCGTGCCGCCCGCTGCCGTCGAATCGGCCGAGACCGAGGCCCTGCGCCGCGCGATCGTGTCGCAGTTCGACCAGTATGTGAAGCTGAACAAGAAGATTCCTCCCGAGATCCTGACGTCGCTGTCGGGTATCGACGAGGCTGGCCGCCTGGCCGACACCATTGCCGCGCATCTGCCGATCAAGCTCGAGCAGAAGCAGAAGATCCTGGAAATGGTGAAGGTGACCGAGCGCTTGGAGAGCCTGCTGTCGCAGCTCGAAGGCGAGATCGACATCCTGCAGGTGGAAAAGCGCATCCGTGGCCGCGTCAAGCGCCAGATGGAGAAGAGCCAGCGCGAGTACTACCTGAACGAACAGGTCAAGGCGATCCAGAAGGAGCTGGGCGAGGGCGAGGAAGGTGCTGACCTTGAAGAGCTGGACAAGCGCATCAAGGCTGCCCGCATGCCCAAGGAGGCCAAGAAGAAGGCCGATGCCGAGTTCAAGAAGCTCAAGCTGATGTCGCCGATGTCGGCGGAAGCCACCGTCGTGCGGAACTACATCGACACGCTGGTGAACCTGCCGTGGCGCAAGAAGAGCAAGGTCAACAACGACCTGACCAACGCCGAGCGTGTACTCGACGAAGATCATTATGGTCTGGAGAAGGTCAAGGAACGCATCCTTGAGTATCTTGCCGTGCAACAGCGCGTGGACAAGGTCAAGGCGCCGATCCTGTGCCTGGTTGGGCCTCCCGGCGTGGGCAAGACCTCGCTGGGCCAGTCGGTGGCACGTGCGACGAACCGCAAGTTCGTGCGCATGGCGCTGGGTGGCGTACGTGACGAAGCCGAGATCCGCGGCCACCGTCGTACGTACATCGGTTCGATGCCGGGCAAGATCCTGCAGAGCTTGTCGAAGGTCGGCGTGCGCAACCCGCTTTTCCTGCTCGACGAAATCGACAAGATGGGCATGGATTTCCGTGGCGATCCGTCGTCGGCACTGCTCGAAGTTCTGGACCCGGAACAGAACCACACGTTCCAGGACCACTACATCGAAGTGGACTTCGACTTGTCCGATGTGATGTTCGTGGCGACGTCTAACTCGCTGAACATTCCGCCGCCGCTGCTGGACCGGATGGAAGTGATTCGCCTGTCGGGCTACACCGAGGACGAGAAAGTCAACATCGCCACGCGCTACCTGCTGCCCAAGCAGATTCGCAACAATGGCCTGAAGGTTGGCGAGATCGAAGTCACGGAAGCTGCGATTCGCGACATCATCCGTTACTACACGCGTGAAGCGGGTGTGCGGTCGCTGGAACGCGAAGTGTCGAAGATCGCCCGCAAGGTGGTCAAGCTGCTGCTGCTGAAGAAGGAATCGGGCGCGGTCAAGGTGGATTCCGAGAACCTCGACAAATTCCTTGGCGTGCGCAAGTACGACTTCGGCCTGGCCAACAAGGAAAACCAGGTGGGGCAAGTGACTGGCCTCGCATGGACCGAAGTGGGCGGCGACCTGCTGACGATCGAAGCCGCGATCATGCCGGGCAAGGGCAACATCTCTCGCACGGGTTCGCTGGGCGACGTGATGAAGGAGTCGGTCGAGGCTGCGCGGTCGGTGGTGCGTTCGCGGGCGCGTCGCCTGGGTATCGCGGATGAGATGTTCGAGAAGCGCGACATTCACATCCACGTGCCTGAAGGTGCCACGCCGAAGGATGGTCCGTCGGCCGGTATCGCGATGACGACCGTGCTGGTGTCGGTGCTGACCGGGATTCCGGTGCGTGCCGACGTGGCGATGACTGGCGAGATCACGCTGCGCGGCGAAGTGTTGCCGATCGGTGGCCTCAAGGAAAAGCTGCTGGCAGCCCATCGTGGCGGCATCAAGCTGGCGCTGATCCCCGAGGAGAACGTCAAGGATCTCGCGGACATTCCCGATAACGTCAAGAACGCCATCGAGATCGTGCCGGTGCGCTGGATCGACAAGGTGCTGGAGCTGGCGCTGGAGCGCAAGCCCGAGGCGCTGCCCGATGAAGAAGCCAAGCCTGCCGATGTGGCAGACAAGGCAGCTTCGCAGGTGGAACGCATTCATCACTGAGTCGTAACGCTGCAGGAATCGCTGTGAAAATCGGAAACGCCGCAGGGTAGAACCTGCGGCGTTTCTGTTTTGAGGTGCCAATGAGGCGATGTGGCGCATATCTCGCAAACAACGCTTGGCAAATCGAAAACTCTCGTATTACAATCGCGGCCTCGCAACGCAAACAGCGGCAACGAAGCAGTAACTGCCGAGTCGTGCGCAGCGGGATTACCCAGCAGGCAAATGGCTTGCGATGGTCGAATGGGTGCTTAGCTCAGTTGGTAGAGCGGCGCCCTTACAAGGCGTAGGTCGGGGGTTCGAGCCCCTCAGCACCCACCATTCACCATCGCGCTGCAGCTGCCTCGAAGGGCCCAATTCAGGAGTGGTAGTTCAGTTGGTTAGAATACCGGCCTGTCACGCCGGGGGTCGCGGGTTCGAGCCCCGTCCACTCCGCCAAAAAAAGAGAATGCCCGCGGAAGCGGGCATTTTTTTTGGTGGTGGGGAGGGAGCTGCCTGCGCAGCTCCCGGCGGGGCGAGAAGGGAATCGCTTGCAAGCGATTCCGCGGCCTGCGGTATGTAGGCGAGCCCCGTCCACTCCGCCAAAAAAAGAGAATGCCCGCGCAAGCGGGCATTTTTTTTGGTGGTGGGGAGGGAGCTGTCTGCGCAGCTCCCGGCGGGGCGAGAAGGGATTCGCTTGCAAGCGAATCCGCGGCCTGCGGTATGTAGGCGAGCCCCCGAACGATGGACCCGTCATGCGCGTCCATCGTTCGTTAGCAGCATCTCCTGACCTCACAGAAAGCCACACCGCACTTTCCGCAGGTCTGGTGTCCCGCTCCTGCTAGAATCGCAGGGTTTGTCCATCGGCCTTCGGCCCAACCCATTTTCCGATCAGCATGCTTGATTTCGTACGCAATAACCGGCGCCTGATGCTTTTGCTGCTGCTGGTGCTCGTCTTCCCGTCGTTCGTGTTCTTCGGCGTCGAGAGCTACTCGCGCTTCATGGATGGCTCGCACGATGTGGCCAAGGTGGATGGCCGTACCATCACCGTGCAGGAAGTCGACAACGTGGTGCGAGACCAGAGCGAGCGCATGCGCCAGATGCTGGGCAACAACTATGACCCGCGCATGTTCGAAGGCGCGGCAGCGCGCCAGTCTGTGCTGGACCAGTTGATCCAGCAGCGCGTGGTGGCTGATGCCACCGAGAAGAAACACCTGACCGTGTCCGACACGCAAGTGCGCGATGCCATCCAGGCCATTCCGGCGATTGCGCAACTGCGTGGCCCCGATGGTACGTTCGACGAGAAAGCCTATGTGCAGTTGCTTGCGCAGCAGGGCATGACGCCCGAGCAGCTCGATAGCCGCATGCGCTTCGAGTTGGCCACGCAGCAACTGGGCGCCGCCGTGGGTACCACGTCATTCGTACCGAAGTCGTTGCTGGATCGCCTGATCGCCATCCGCGACCAGCAACGCGATGTGCAGCCGCTGACGATCAAGTCGGCTGACTTCACGTCCAAGGTGAAGCCCGATGAGGCCGCGCTGAAGGCATACTACGAATCGCACCTGTCGGCGTACACCACGCCCGAAGAGGCCAAGGTCGAGTACGTTGTACTGTCGGGCGAAGCGCTGGCCGCAAGCCAGGCCGTCACGCCGGAAGAACTGAAGTCCTACTACGACAGCAACATCCAGCGCTTCCGCACGGAAGAGCAACGCCGCGCGAGCCACATCCTGATCGCCGCGCCGAAGGACGGCAAGGACGCCGACCGTAAGGCTGCCAAGGAGAAGGCCGAGAAGCTGCTGGCCGAAGTCAAGAAGCATCCCGAGACGTTCGCTGACGTGGCGAAGAAGAACTCGCAAGACCCGGGTTCGGCGGAGAAGGGTGGAGACCTCGGCTTCATGGGTCATGGCGCACTGGTCAAGCCGTTCGAGGACGCAATGTATGCCCTCAAGGATGGCCAGATCAGCGATCTGGTCGAGACCGACTACGGGTATCACATCATCAAGCTGACGGGCATCAAGCCGGCGGAAACGCAGCCGCTGGATGCCGTGCGTCCGGAACTCGAAGCCGAGCTGAAGAAGCAACTGGCCAGCAAGAAGTATGCGGAGCAGGCGGATGCGTTCGGCAATACGGTGTACGAGCAGTCCGACAGCCTCAAGCCGGCTGCCGACAAGTTCAAGCTGACGATCCAGACCGCGGACAACGTCACGCGTCAGCCAAACCCGGCGCTGGGCAAGGATAGCCCGCTGAACAACGAGAAGCTGCTCAAGGCCCTGTTCAGCGACGACGTGCTCAAGAACAAGCGCAATACCGAAGCCGTGCAAGTGGGTCCCACCACCCTGGTGGCGGCCCGTGTCGTGGACTATCGTCCGGCGGCGGCGCGCAAGTTCGAGGATGTCGAAGCGCAGGTGCGTCAGGCTTACATTGCGCAACAGGCAGCCGAACTGGCACGCAAGGATGGCGAAGCACGCCTTGAGGCGCTGAAGAAGGGCGGCAACGCCGACGGTTTCGGCGCCACGATCGTGGTATCGCGCGCCAAGGCCGATGGCCTGCCGCCGAAGGCTGTCGATGCGATCATGCGTGCCGATGCCACCAAGCTGCCGTCAGTGGTGGGCGTGGATCTGGGTGCCGAGGGGTACGCGATTTATCGCGTGACGAAGGTGAGCACGCCCCCCGCAGCGAATCCGGGCCAGCGTGATGCCGATGCGCAGCAACTGAGCCAACTGGCTGGTCAGACTGAACTGGCCGCGTACTATGACGCGCTCAAGGCCAAGGCGAAGGTCAAGATCCTGCGCCCGGCCAAGGCCGAGGAAAGCCAGCCAGCCAACTGATCTGGCTGATCCCAGCAAAAAGCCCCTGAGATATTGCCTGTCTCAGGGGCTTTTTGTTTGGCAATGCATTGTCGAAATGTCGTGCGTTCAGCGTGCCTTGCCGGGTGCATTGAGTAACGGTTGCAGTGCCGGCCATACGTTATCCAGCAACGTAGCCTGGGCTGCCGAGGTGGGGTGGATCCGATCGTCCTGAAACCAGTCGGCGCGCGTGATGACCTTGTCGAGGAAGAACGGCACCAACTGCGTGCCGAGTTCCTTGGCCAGCTTTGTGTACAGCGCGAAGAAGCGTTCGGTGTAGTCTTGCCCGTAGTTCGGCGGAATACGCATACCTACGAGTACGACCTTGGCGCCGGTCTTCTTGGCGTCGCTGACGATGCCGCGCAGGTTGGTCTCGGTCGATTGCAGCGAGAGACCGCGCAGGGCATCGTTGGCACCGAGTTCCACGATGACCACGGCGGGCTTGTGGCGCTTGAGCAGGTCAGGCAGGCGCGTCTTGCCGCCCACCGTGGTCTCGCCACTGATGCTTGCATTGACGACGCTATAATCGAACCGCTCGCGGCGCAGGCGTTCCTGCAGCAGGTTGACCCATCCGGTGCCACGTGCAATGCCGTACTCGGCCGAGAGGCTGTCGCCCAGGACGAGCACGGCGGGTGCCGACGCCTGGTTCGATGTTTGGGCGATTGCCGGCAACGTCAGCGAACCGAACGCGGCGAGCGTGGTCGCAATACAAGCCGCCACCAATCGTCGGCGTGCCCCATTTCCAATTCCGTTTCCAATCTTCTCGCGCATGTCCTCTTCCATTCTTGCTGTCGAGTCACTCGGAAAGACCGTAGCCGACACGACGGGTTCGCTGACGATTTTGCACGACGTCTCGTTTTCCGTCACGGCTGGCGAAACGCTTGCCATTGTCGGTGCATCGGGTTCCGGCAAGTCCACGCTGCTGGGCCTGCTCGCCGGGCTCGATCTCCCGAGCAATGGGGCGGTGCGCCTGCACGGGCAGGATCTGTTCCAGCTCGACGAAGACCAGCGCGCCGCGCTGCGGGGACGCCATGTCGGTTTCGTGTTCCAGTCGTTCCAGCTGGTCGGCCACCTGACCGCGCTGGAGAACGTGATGCTGCCCCTTGAGTTGCGCGGCGAGACGGATCGCGTCCGCGAGCGTGCCACGGAGATGCTGGAGCGCGTGGGACTCGGCAAGCGGCTGACGCATTATCCGCGCACGCTGTCGGGCGGCGAGCAGCAGCGCGTGGCGCTGGCCCGCGCATTCGTGGCCCGGCCCGACATCCTGTTTGCGGACGAGCCCACCGGGAGCCTCGATACGGCCACGGGCGAGGCCGTGATCGCGTTGATGTTCGAGCTGAACCGCGATGCCGGTTCCACGCTGGTGCTGGTCACGCATGACCGCTCCGTGGCGGCGCGTTGCGGTCGCATCCTGACCATCGACGCCGGCCGGGTGGCCAGCGACGAGTTGATGGGTACGGAAATCTGAATCGAAGGAAGGCGGATCAGCCGCGCGCCAGCACGTCACGGGCGCGGGCGATCAGCGAGGCGGTCGATGCATCGTGCACGGCCGTGCCCTTGCCGGTCAGTTCGGATTCGATGGGGCGGGCGAGAATCTTGCCAAGCTCCACGCCCCATTGGTCGAACGAGTTGATGTTCCAGACCACGCCCTGCACGAACGTGCGATGCTCGTAGAGCGCGATCAGCGCGCCCAGCACGTGCGGTGTCAGATCTTCCATCAGTAACGTATTGCTCGGGCGGTTGCCGTCGAACACCATGTGCGGGATACGGGCTTCGTCGTTGACGCCAGCCGCGCGCAGTTCCTCGGCGCTGCGGCCACGCATCAGCGCCTCCGCCTGTGCAAAGCAATTGGCCAGCAGCTTGGCATGATGCCCCGGCAATTCACGCGGGGGCACCAGCGGGGCCACGAAGTCCACGGGCACCACCTGCGAGCCTTGGTGAATCATCTGAAAGTAGGCATGCTGACCGTTGGTGCCGGCCGTGCCCCAGACCACAGGCGAGGTGTCCACGTGCACCGGATCGCCATTGAGTTGCACCGACTTGCCGTTGCTCTCCATCTCCAGTTGCTGCAGGAAGGCCGGAAAGAGTTCGAGCGACGTGGAATAGGGCGCCATGCAGCTCGTGGGCATGTCGAAGAAATTGCGATACCAGATGCCGAGCATCCCCAGCACCACGGGCATGTTGCGCGCGAGCGGGGCGGTGCGGAAATGGTCGTCCATGGCCCGGCCGCCGAGCAGCAGGTCTTCGAACGCGTCGAAGCCTACGGCCAAGGCGATCGACAAGCCTACCGACGACCACAGCGAGAAGCGTCCGCCGATCCAGTCCCAGAATTCGAACATGTTGTCCGGGTCGATGCCGAACTTGACCACCGCCTCGCGATTGGTCGAGACCGCTACGAAATGCCGTGCGAGCTGGTTCTCGGCCACGCCGTTCTGGAGGAACCACTCGCGCATGCTGCATGCGTTGGCCATGGTTTCCAGCGTGGTGAAGGTCTTGGAGCAGACGATCACCAGCGTGCGGGCCGGATCGAGACGTACCAGCGTCTCTGCCAGTTCGGTGCCATCGACGTTTGACACGAAGTGCATGCGGGGACCGCGTGGATCGGCCAGGTGGGCCAGCGCGCGGCATACCATGCGTGGGCCGAGGTCGGAGCCGCCAATACCGATGTTCACGATGTCCAGGATGGGCTGGCCGGTGAAGCCGGTCCAGGCGCCGGTGCGCACGCGGTCCGCGAAATCGCGCATGCGGCGCAGTACGTCGTGGATGCCCGGCATCACCGACTGACCATCGACCTTGAACGGCGCCTCGGGTAGCGCGCGTAGCGCCACGTGCAGCGCGGCGCGATCCTCGGTGGTGTTGATGTGTTCGCCCGCAAACATGGCGTCGCGGCGCTGGGTGACGCCCGCTTCTTCGGCCAGCTTCATCAGCAGTGCGAAGGTTTCGAACGTGATGCGGTTCTTGGAGTAGTCCAGGTAGAGCCCGGCGGCTTCCAGCGAAAAGTCCTCGACCCGGCGTGCGGCCTCGGCTTCGGCAAACCACTGCTGCATCGGCGTATGGCGGATGGCATCGAAGTGTTGGCGAAGGGTGGTCCAGGCGTGGAGTTCAGTCGGCATGCGTTCTTCTGGAAATCGGTGAGACGGCCCGGCTGCATTGTGCGGGGGCAGTGACAAGTATATTCGCGCAGATGTGATGTCAAAAGCCTGAAGTGGCTGCAAAAAGTAACGGCGCTTGCATCATCGGCAACCTTAACAGCCTGTAGCGCGACAACCTATCGGTCGTTGTCCGACGCCTGGCGCCCTATGTGCGCCATCGCACGCGCGGTACGCCTCAACGCCGCAACCGCGCGGCCACACGGCGCAGCAGCGGTTCGCCGCCCGCCACGCACAGGCCGCCTACGCAGATCACGGCGATGCCGAGCGCGGTGGTCCAGTCGGGCAGGTGCCCGAAAGCGAGGTAGCCGACGATGGTCGCGGAGAAGATCTGCAGGTACAGGAACGGGCTCAGGAACGAAGCATCGGCATACTGGAAGGCACGAATCACGAAGTAGTGGCCGAGGGAGCCGGTCAGTCCGGCCGACAGCAGCAGCGCGCACTGCATCAGCGTCGGCATGGCCTCGAACCAGAAGAAGGGCACGAGCAGGGTGGTCAGCGTGGCGCCGGTCACGCCGCTCTGGATCAGCGTTGTCATCGGTGCGTCATACGCGGCGATGCGGCGCGTGAGCATCTGCAGCAGCGCGAAGAGTAGCGCCGACAGCAACCCCAATCCCACCCCGAGCGAGTTGAGTTCGCCACCGGGACGCACTACCACGAGCATGCCGCCAAAGCCGATGATGACGCCGATCCAGCGCATCCAGCGAGCATGCACGCCGGGACGCTCGCCCAGCAGGCATGGCGACAGCGCTACCACGATCAGCGGTGCGCAGAAGTTCAGCGCCGTGGCGGTAGCCAACGGCATCAGCTTCAATACGCTGAAGAAAACGAGCGTCGAGGCCAGCATCAGCGCACCGCGCAGCCATTGCAGCCGGGGCACGGCGGGGCGCGATAGCTGCTGCCAGCGCGTGGGGCCGATCAGCAGGAAGATGGCCGCGACGTGGCCGAGATAGCGGACCCAGGCCACGGCCACCACGGGCAAGCCTTGCTGGGTCAGGGTCTTGCCCGTGGCGTCGAGCAGGCTCAGTATCCATTGACCGATCACGAGCAGACCGATGCCCGTGAGGAGTTGACGGCGCGAGCTATCGTCGCCGTCCAGTATGGCAAAACGACTCATGCCGGACGGCCTTCGAGCAATGCGTTGAGTGTGGCCCGGGCGGGCAGGTAGAGTT
Source organism: Cupriavidus sp. 2SB (assembly GCF_005503625.1). Taxonomy (GTDB): domain Bacteria; phylum Pseudomonadota; class Gammaproteobacteria; order Burkholderiales; family Burkholderiaceae; genus Cupriavidus. Next base: position 111,270 of record NZ_SCMX01000013.1, read on the forward strand.
CGCTCGCCGTCATGCCAGCCGGCCCGGTGCCGGCGTCGACGAGCCGATCCGCCGCGCGGCCATGGATCCAGACGGCGGCTCGTGCGGCGGCGGCCGCGGGTACGCCTTGGGCGAGCAAGGCACCGATCATGCCCGCCAGCACGTCGCCCGTGCCGGCGGTGGACAGGCCGGCATTGCCAGTGGGATTGATGGCAGGTGGTGCGTCATCGGGAGTGGCGATAATCGTGCCGGACCCCTTGAGCACGATGGTCGCGTGCCACTGGGCTGCCAGCGCGTGTGCGGTGGCCAGGCGGTCGCGCTGGACCTCGGACACGCTGCTGCCCAGCAGGCGGGCGGCTTCGAGCGGGTGCGGGGTCAGGATGCAGTCGAGACCGCTGGCTCGCATCTGGTCGCGCAAGCCAGTGTCGGCCGCGAGCAGGTTCAATGCGTCGGCATCGAGCACGATCGGAATGGTGGGTTCCGCATTGGCGCACACATCGAACAGTTGCGACAGGTGTTTGCGGGCGGCGGTGCCGTTGCCCATGCCAGGGCCGGCGACGATGGCCGACATGCCGTCGAGCGCCAGTTCGGATAGCGCATGCAGCATCAGTTCCGGATGCACGGGGTCGATGGCCGGCGCGGGCTGCGCGAGGAATCCCACATGCACGCGTCCGGCCCCAAGATGGAGCGCCGCGCGGGCGCCGAGCAGGGGAGCGCCGGTCATGCCATGGCAGCCACCGATTACCGCCACGTTGCCGTAGCGCCCCTTGTTGCCGGCGTGATCGCGCCGGGGCAGGGCGCGCACGAAGCCGCCCGGCTGGTTGACCATGGCCACGGGCGCAGGGGAGGGCTGGCTGGCATCGAGACCGAGCGGTGCGATATCGATATCGCCTGCGCAATCGCGCCCATCGAGTGTCAGCAGTCCGGGCTTGGCGGCGAGGAAGGTCAGGGTGCGCTGTGCACGCACGGCGGGTTGGCCGGCGCCGGTATCCGCAAACAGTCCGCTCGGCACGTCGAGGGCGTACACAGGCAGGTGCGAGGTATTGAGATGCGCGATCCAGCGCGCCACGTTGCCGTCCGCGCTGCGGTTCAGGCCGATGCCGAGCAGGCCATCGACCACGGCGGCGCAGCCGGCCGGCCATGGCGGCAGGGCGGCGTCGGGATCGGGATGCATGGCGAGCAGCGGCACGCCGGCCGTGCGCGCGTCGAGCCAGGCGCGCGCGGCATCGGCGGGCAACTGGTCGGCCTCGGCGATCAGCCACGCTTCCACGAGCCGGCCGGCTTGGTGCAGGCGCGTGGCCGCCACCAGCGCGTCGCCGCCGTTGTTGCCACGTCCGGCCAGAAACAGGATGCGGCCCTCGGGTACGTGCTGGCTCACCCAGTCCGCCGCCGCTGTACCGGCACGCGACATCAGCGTGAACGGCGGCGTGGTGTCGAGTCCGGCCTGCTCGATCTGGCGGATCGCGGCCACGTCATAGAGCGGCGTGGGATTGGCGATGGCGGCAGCGTCGAGCGACCTCCATGCGGCGTCGGGGACCGGCGCGGAGGGTGACGCGGAGCAGGGTGGCGCGGCAGTGTTCATCGGGTGCTGTGCGGGGCGCGAGCGGATCTTCCACGATTCTGCCCCATCCGAAGCGCCGCGCCCACCCCGCCTCCGTGTTGCTTGCGTTGCCGCTACTTGAGTTCCTTCGCCATGACGAGGTCCGGCAGCCATGTCACCACGGTGGGCCAGATGGTGATGATCCCGATGGCAACCACCATCATCATGAAGAACGGCAGCGACACGCGGGCGATGTAGTTGCTGTCCTTCCCGGTCATGCTCTGCAGGACGAAGAGGTTGAAGCCCACGGGCGGTGTCACCTCTGCAATCTCCACCAGCAGCACGATGAAGATGCCGAACCACACCAGGTCGAAGCCCGCGGCCTGCACCATCGGGAGTACGGTTGCGGTGGTTAGCGCGATCATCGAGATGCCGTCGAGCGCCGTGCCCAGGATGATGTAGATGACGGTCAGCACCGCGATCAACGCCCAGGGCGAGAGATGCAGCGCCGCCACCCATTCGGCCAACGCACGCGGAATGCCGGTGAAGCTCATCGTAACGGACAGGAACGAGGTGGCGCCCAGCACGAACATGATCATCGCGGTCAGCCGGGTGGCCGACATCAGGCTCTCCCAGAACGCCTTGCGCGTGAGCGATCCGCCCGCCCAGGCCAGCCCGAGCGATGCCACCACGCCATACGCCGCCGCCTCGGTCGCCGTGGAGTAGCCGGTGATCATGATCCACGTGATGAACGCGATCAGGATGATGCAGGGCATCAGTTGCTTGATCGACGCCAGCCGCGCCCGCCAGCCGAAGGTTTCGGCCTTGGGTGTTTTCGACGGATTGGCCAGCGCCCAGACCACGATGTATCCCGAGAACAGCAGCATCAGCAGCAGTCCGGGCAGGAAGCCTGCCAGGAACACGCGGATGATCGACACATCGGCGGACACCGCATACACCACCATCGTGATAGACGGCGGTATCAGGATGCCCAGCGTGCCGGCGCACGAAAGGGACCCCAGCGTGATGCGCTCGTCGTAGCCGCGCCGCGTGAGTTCGGGCAGGGCGGACTTGGCGATGGTTGCGCAGGTAGCCGCCGATGACCCCGACACCGAGCCGAAGATGCCGCATCCCAGGATGTTCACGTGCATCAGCCGTCCCGGCAGCCAGTTCAACCACGGCGACAGGCCGTTGAACATCTGCTCGGAGAGCTTGGTGCGGAACAGAATCTCGCCCATCCACACGAACAGTGGCAGCGAGGCCAGCGTGTAGGACGCGCTCGACGACCACCAGGAGTTGGCAAGGTTGACCAGTGCGTCGTGATCCGAAAACACGACGAGTCCCACCCACGACGTGACCGCAATAGCCACCGGAATCCATGCGCCGATCGCGAGGAATACGATCATCACGAGCAGCAGGATCAATGCAACAAGTACGGTGCTCATCAGACCGTCTCCCCGAAATCGCCCGACGCCAGCTTGGCTTCCTGTGCCAATTGGTAGCGCGGCTTCTGGTGGCGCACCACGCGCAGCCATTCGTCGGCCACGGCCAGCAGGAAGCCGAGCGCGCCGACTACGGCGAAACTTTGCGGAATCCACAGCGGAATCACGATCTGGCCTTGCGAGACATCGCCGATGTCCCAGCTTTGCCACGCGAACGTGCCGAGCGCCCACGCGGCATAACCGGCGAACACGAGGCAGATGGAGAGCGAGAGGATTTCGAGCACCCATCGGCGCTTCGGACCTACGGCCTCAAGAAGCATTTCCACGCGGACGATGCCGCCGTGCTGGAAGGTCTGGCCAAGGACGAGGAAGGCCGATGCGGCGCAGAGCCAGGAGACGATGTCGTCGCCGCCCTTGAGCACGATTTGTGTCTCGCGCGAAATCGACATCGCGATCATGACGATGCAGACGGCCAGGATGCAGAGCGCGCCGAGCGCGGCAAACAAGTCAAGCAGGTGGTC
>NZ_SCMX01000140.1 GCF_005503625.1 Cupriavidus sp. 2SB
CCCTATGTTTTGCTCCCCTCTCCCGCTTGCGGGAGAGGGGAGCAAAACATAGGGACAGGTGAGGTCTTACTTGAACACCACCGTCTTATGCCCATTGAGCAAAATCCGGTGTTCCGCATGCCATTTCACCGCGCGGGCCAGGGCCACGCATTCCACGTCGCGGCCGACGGCGGTCAGTTGCTCGGGGTCCATGCTGTGATCCACGCGCTCGATTTCCTGCTCGATGATCGGGCCTTCGTCCAGATCGGCGGTCACGTAGTGAGCCGTGGCGCCGATCAGCTTCACGCCGCGGTCATGGGCCTGGTAATAAGGCTTGGCACCCTTGAAGCTCGGCAGGAACGAGTGGTGGATATTGATCGCGCGGCCTTCGAGCTTGCGGCACAGGTCGTCGGACAGCACCTGCATGTAACGGGCCAGCACCACAAGGTCGATGTTCTGCTCGCGCACCACGTCGAACACGCGCGCTTCCTGCGCGGACTTCTGTTCGGCCGAGGCGTTCATCAGCGGCAGGTGGAAGAACGGCACGTCGTACGATGCGGCCAGTTGATAGAAATCGCGATGGTTCGAGACGATGGCCGCGATCTCCACCGGCAGGCCACCCACCTTGGCGCGGAACAGCAGGTCGTTCAGGCAATGGCCGATCTTCGACACCATGATCATCACGCGCGGCTTGATCGTGGCGTCGAACACATCCCACTGCATGCCGAACTGGTCGCCCACCGGCGCGAAAGCTGCGCGCAGTTCGTTCAGGCCAGGGCCACCGGGCGCGGCGCTGAAATGCACGCGCATGAAGAAGCGGCCCGTGAACGCGTCGCCGTACTGGTCGGAATCGACGATGTTGCAGCCATTCTGGAACAGCAGGCCCGATACGGCATGCACGATGCCCGGTTGGTCAGGGCAGGAAAGGGTGAGGATAAATCCAGTGGCGCTCATCTTGGAACAATCGGGCTGAAGACATTCGAGGTTATGCAGGCCGGGACCGCAAGGCGTGGAGATCAGGGCTGGATGGCCGCCCAGCCGCGTCGGCAAAGGGCATCCAGCGTCACCAGCGTGGCATCTACGGTCATGGCGCGGGCCGCCATGATATCAAGCAATGCCGCAGGACCGATATGCCGGTGCTCGGCTACCTCGCCGTCGCGGTTGTGCGGCACGAAGTCCGCCGGCAGCAGCAGGTCGTATGCGTACACCCGCTCCCACTGCACGCCTTCGGGGATTTCACGCAGGACATCGATCACGCCGTGGGCCTCGGCCCGGCTGGCCAGCGCGGGCGGAATGCCCGATTCCTCGTCGCATTCGCGAACCAGCGTTTCAAGCGGATCGCTGCCAGCCGGCACGCCACCGGCCACAAGGTTGTCCCACATGCCGGGGTCCACGGACTTGGACGGGCTGCGGCGCGAGATCCACAGCGCGGGCGTTGCCCCCTCGACAATGCCGTTCATGTGCGAGGCAAACGTCAGCAGGCCCAGGAACCGCGCCGCCGCACGTTCGATGACCGCGAACGGCTTCGCATCGAGCGCCGGGGTCACGGCAAACAGTTCATTGCGCCAGCCGCGTACGTGGCCGGCATCGGCCAGCTTGCGTGCGAGAGCGGCCAGCACGGCGTTGCGAGATGCGGCATCGATACAGCCCGGCAGCAGCGCCACGGCGCCCTGCTCTTCCGGCCCGATGACATCGCCCATCCCCGTGAGTATCTCCGCATGGCGGCGCGGCAACCAACCCACGTGGGCATCAACGACCATCAGCCGCAGATGCGCGGCGGGATCGAACGGGCTGCGCGCGGCAATGCCTGCGCGGATGTGGCTGACGACATTGGTATCGCGGAAAGCAGATTCGGACATAGGTACTCAATTCAACCATTGCGGATGGATCGCATGACATCGACACTCGCTGCGCAGCCGCGCTATGTACTCGCTCTGGATCAGGGCACCAGCAGTTCGCGCGCCATCCTGTTCGATCACGCGGGCAATGTGGTGCGGATCGCCCAGCGCGAATTCCGGCAATATTATCCGCATCCCGGACACGTCGAGCACGACCCCTACGAAATCTGGCAATCGCAACTGGCCGTGGCGCACGAGGTATTGGCCGATGCCAACGTCAGCGGTTCGCAGCTCGTGGGCATCGGCATCACGAACCAGCGCGAGACCAGTGTGCTGTGGGACCGCAAGACCGGCGAGCCCGTGGGCCGCGCACTGGTCTGGCAGGACCGCCGCACTGCCTCGATGTGCGAGGACCTGCAGGCCGCTGGCCATGGCGACACCTTCCAGCAGAAGACCGGCCTGATCATCGACGCCTATTTCTCGGGCACCAAGCTGCGCTGGATGCTGGATCACTACGACGGCGCCCGCGCCCGTGCCGAGCGTGGCGAACTCGCTTTTGGCACCGTGGATAGCTGGCTGATCTGGCAACTGACCGATGGCGCACGACATGTGACCGATGTGTCCAACGCCTCGCGCACGCTGCTGTTCAATATCCACGATTTCCGCTGGGACGACGAACTGCTCGGCATCCTCGACATCCCCCGCAGTCTCCTGCCCGAAGTGGCGCCCTCCAGCGGCGAAGTGGCGCGCACGTCGGCGCGACTGTTCGGCGTGGAAGTTCCGATCGCCGGCATCGCTGGCGACCAGCAGGCCGCCACGTTCGGGCAAGCCTGCCTCTACCCAGGCATGGCCAAGAACACCTATGGCACGGGCTGCTTCATCCTGATGAATACGGGCAACAGCCCGGTTACGTCGCAGAACCGGCTGATCACCACCATCGGCTGGCAGATCGGACAGGACACGCAGTATTGCCTCGAAGGCGGCGTGTTCATGGGCGGCGCCACGATCCAGTGGCTGCGCGATGGACTCAAGCTGATCCACAGCGCACCCGAGGTCGACCCGCTGGCGCGCCAGTGCGCGGACACCGGCGGCGTGGTGCTGGTGCCGGCCTTTGCCGGACTCGGCGCGCCGCATTGGGACCCGTTCGCGCGCGGCACGCTGGTCGGCATCACGCGTGGCACGGGTGGCCCGCATATCGCCCGCGCCGCGCTCGAATCCATTGCGCTGCAAAGCGTGGATGTGCTCGACGCCATGCAGAAGGACGCCGGGATCTCGCTGGCGGAGTTACGCGTGGATGGCGGCGCGTCACGCAGTGACCTGCTGATGCAGATGCAGGCCGATCTGCTCGGTACCGCCGTGGTGCGCCCGCGCGTCACGGAAACCACGGCGCTGGGCGCCGCCTATCTGGCCGGGCTCGCTACCGGATACTGGACCAGCCCTGAGGAAATCACACATCAATGGCAGGTGGAGCAGCGTTTCGAGCCGAAGCTGTCGGCAGACGAACGCGGCCACCGCATCGCGCGCTGGCATCGCGCCGTGGACCGAGCCCGTGACTGGGCGCGCGACGACGATTCCACCGCACATTAAACAGACAAGCCCCCATGCCAATCACCGTACCTCCGGTCCAGCCGCCCTCTCGCGGCGAACTGCTCAACACGCTGTCGCGCGAGGCGCGCTGGGATGTCATCGTCATCGGCGGCGGCGCCACGGGCCTGGGCACCGCCGTCGACGCCGCGGCGCGCGGCTATCGCACCCTGCTGCTCGAAGCGGCCGACTTTGCCAAGGGCACGTCGAGCAAGGCCACCAAGCTTGTGCATGGCGGCGTGCGCTACCTCGCCCAGGGCAATATCGGGCTGGTGCGCGAAGCCTTGCACGAACGCGGCCTGCTGGCGCGCAATGCGCCGCATGTGGTCTGGCCGCTCGGCTTCGTGGTGCCGGCCTACCAGATGTTCGACCAGCCGTTCTACGGCATCGGCCTGAAGGTCTACGACATGCTGGCCGGCGGGCTGAACCTTTCGGGCAGCCGCTGGCTGAACCACCGCGAGACGCTCGAAGCCGCCCCTACCCTGGCCGAACACGTGGGCGGACGACCGCTGCGCGGCGGCAATCTCTATTTCGACGGCCAGTTCGACGATGCGCGGCTGGCCATGGCGCTGATGCGCACGCTGTTCGACGTAGGGGGTACGGCCGTCAACTACATGCGCGTGACCGGCCTGACCCAGTCAAACGGCGTGGTCACGGGCGTCACGGCACGGGACGCGCTCGGCGATGCCACGTTCACGCTGCGCGCCGACTGCGTGATCAACGCCACGGGTGTGTGGGTAGACGCGGTGCGGCAGATGGAAGACAGCCAGGCACGCACGATGGTGGCACCCAGCCAGGGCGTGCACCTGACCATTCCACGCAGCTTCCTGCCCGGCGACCGCGCCATCCTGATCCCGAAAACCGACGATGGCCGCGTGCTGTTCCTCGTCCCCTGGAACGGCCATGTGATCGTGGGCACCACCGATACGCCGCGCAAGGACCTGCCGCTGGAGCCCCGTGCCGCCAGCGACGATATCGACTTCATCCTGGAGACAGCGGCGCGCTATCTTGCCCGCGATCCGAGCCGTGCCGACGTGACCAGTGTCTGGGCCGGCTTGCGGCCTCTGGTCAAAGCCACCGGCGAAGCATCCACGGCATCGTTGTCGCGCGAGCACACCATCCTGGTCTCGAAAGCCGGCCTGATCACCGTGACCGGCGGCAAATGGACCACCTATCGCAAGATGGCCGAGGACGTGATGGACACGGCCATCCAACGCCAGCTGGTGCGCGCCGCACCGTGCCGGACGGCCGACCTGCCGCTGCACGGCGCCGCAGGCGTGCCGGAGAACCTGCCGCCCGCGCAGAGCGGATCGCCCGACCGCTACTACGGCGCCGACCTGCCGCTGGTGCAGGCGCTGCCCGGCGCGGACACCATCATCGTGCCGGCCTCGGGCCTGACCGAGGCGCACGTCCGCTTTGCCGCGCGGCACGAACTCGCGCGCCGTGTGGAAGATGTGCTGGGCCGCCGCAACCGCGCGCTGTTCCTCGACGCCCGGGCCGCCCTGGCCGGGGCGCCGCGCGTGGCGGAGATCCTGGCCGAGGAACTGGGGCACGATGCCGCCTGGCAGACGCAGGAGCTGGAGGATTTCGGGGCGCTGGCCCGGGGATACATGCTGGATTGACGGGAATCGAAGCGGCGGGTGCGGCGATCGACCCACGCGGCAGGACTTCGGCGATAATGCCGCCTATTGCATCACGGAGAACACCATGGACGAGATTGACGATCTGTCCGATCTGCCGATGCCCCGGTTCATCTGGGGCTTCGCTGTTATCGCCGACAAGGCCGGGAATGTGTCGCACGACGAGTTCGAGTACCTGACCCACACCCGCAGCCCGCGCTTCACGTGCCGCGTGGTGGAACTCGAGGACATGCCTGCCGAAGGCGACGACACTGCCATCGACGGCCGCGTCGTGCACTACGACGAGCCCGAACGCCTGTTCTACATCACCGACGCAGGCATGGCACTGGTCAACTTCCAGCTGTTCGACAAACTGCCCGAAAAGGGCAAGCTCAAGAATATCTGCGACGAAGCCATCGCCAACTGGATGCTGCGCCGCGAATTCCTCGACGACGAGGAAGACGAGGACTGAATCGCCAGACTCTGGGCAGACCCTCGCCGGAGGGTTCGCCAGAAACGAAAAACGCACTCTTCGGAGTGCGTTTTTTCATGGGTTGTCCTACTTCTTTCCCAACCTACCCCTTCACCTCGATCAGCCCCGACGCCACGCGCTCGATCTCGCAATAGACAGGCATGGCGTCCATCGGCCCGGTGCAACCCACGCCTGCTGCCTGGGTGGCACTGGCGCCCGGTGGCAGGAACACGAACGCCATGCCGGGCTGGAAACCGGGATGGCGCCGCAGGCTGTCGTTAAGGATGTCGAGATACTGCGTACGCGAGAAGACCTGCTTTGCCATGAAGGTGTCTCCGGAGGAATCGGCAGGAAATCCTAGCATGGCGGCATGCGCCGCTGTCACCGCATCGTGGGATTCCCGATGTGAAGCAAAGGATGGGAAAGGCATGAAGGACAGGGGCGGGCCCGCCTTCAGTGGTCCTCGGCCATCGCCTTGAGTTCCGCGTCGCCGGCCACGCGCGCGGCGTCGGACGTCGTGAAGGTCTCGTCCGAGACAATGCTGCGCCGGATCTGCTGCGCACTGAAATCCACCAGTGAGATGATCCATACGTAGCGCCCAGCCTGCGGCGCGGTCTGCACGAAAGCTTTGAGTTGCGGTCTGGATTCGGTCGCCATGGCGTGCCTCCGGTTCGATTGCTTCAGGACTTCAGGACAAGCGGGAGTGGCAAAAACTCTAGCACAGCGTCCACCGCTCGCACTAGGGCATTTGGACCGGTGCGGGCGCAGGTTTTTGTGGCTACAGTTTTTGCAAACCAAGCCGACACTTCCATGGAGTTATCCACACGCCCGATTTCCAGTACTGCCCGTACTCCCCGGATTGTCAGACATCACGCCAGCCGCTCCATTGCCGCGCCCTGCGTTTCACCTGCTCGCCGCGCGTCATCTTCTGCACCGCCTTGCCCGCCCGGCCCTGCCGGCGCTGCTGGCGGTGGTGATCGCATTGCCTTGCGCCAAACCCGCAGTGGCGTCATCGCCGCCTGCTTCAGCAGCGTCAGCGCCCGCCCCATCGCTTGCTGCGCCCGCTCCCACCTCTTCCGGATCGGCCTTGCCTGCCGGCCCCTCGCGGCCCGAAGCCGTGGCGCGCGTGGTGATGAGTCTGCTCAGTTATGCGCGCTGGCCGGAAGAGCGCGAAACGGTGAAATTGTGCGTGGATACGGGCGCACGCTACGCCGCCAAGCTGATGGAAGGCGGCACGCTATCGACGGGCCGGCTCGTGGAATCCCGGCGCGTGGACATGCTCGCGGATGCCCTCATTCCCGGGTGCGACGCCCTCTACATCGGCGTCATGGACGAAGCCCGCCGCCGCAAGCTCACCTCCGCATTCGTAGGCAAACCCGTGCTGGTGATCGCAGAAGAGGATTTCGAGTGTGAAGGCGGCAGCATGTTCTGCCTGAGCATCCGGGACAGCCAGGTGTCGTTCCGGATCAATCTCGACGCCATCGCGCGCAGCGGCATCCACGTTCATCCGGGGGTACTGCAA
>NZ_SCMX01000141.1 GCF_005503625.1 Cupriavidus sp. 2SB
GCTCCCCTCTCCCGCGCAAGTGGGAGAGGGGTTGGGGGAGAGGGCTGGAGGTTCTGCTTGCCGACCATGTCGAGATTTGATCGGCTTGCCCTCTCCCCCGCCCCTCTCCCGCAAGGCGGGAGAGGGGCGCAAACAATCGGGAGAACGAACGCTGACGCTTACCGCTGCCCGTGCTTCATATCGAAAAACAAATGCTCCAGCCCGCGCGGCTGGGAGCGCCAGTACTGCCTGGGGGCAGACACCTGCGCGCCGAGCTTCGCCGCGGCGTGCCACGGCCAGCGCGGGTCGTACAGCATCGCGCGCGCAATCGAGATCACGTCGGCTTCGTTGTTGGCGACGATGGCCTCTGCCTGCTCGGGTTCGGTGATGAGCCCCACCGCCATCGTGGGCAGGCCCACTTCCGCTTTCACGCGTTGCGCGTAGGGCACCTGGTATCCCGGTCCGATCTTGATGGCCTGCTGTGGCGAGACACCGCCTGTGCTCACATGAATCGCCGCGCAGCCGCGCGCCTTCAGTGCATGAGAGAGCGCGATGGTGCCGTCGATATCCCAGCCATTCGGCACCCAGTCCGTGGCCGACACGCGCATCCAGACCGGTTTGTCCGCCGGGAACGCCTCACGCACCGCGTCGAACACTTCGAGCGGAAAGCGCATGCGGTTCTCCAGGCTGCCGCCGTATTCATCGGTGCGATGGTTGGCAATGGGCGAAAGGAACTGGTGCAGCAGATACCCATGCGCGCCATGCACCTCGATGCCATCGATGCCCAGACGCGCCGCGCGTTTGGCGGCCGCCACAAAATCGTCGCGCACCTTTTTGAGACCATCCTTGTCAAGCGCCACCGGGGGCGCTTCGTCGGGGCTGTGAGGCACGTTGGACGGCGCCACCGTCTGCCAGCCAGTGGGCTGGTCGGGGCGAATCTGCGCGCCACCATCCCATGGCGCCTGGCTCGACGCCTTGCGGCCGGCATGGCCCAGCTGCATGGCCACGGCAATCGGGGAGTGCTTGCGCACGGCGCCGAGCACCCGGGCCAAGGCCGCTTCGTTGGCATCGTTGTAGAGGCCGAGATCGGCCGGCGAGATGCGCCCTTCCGCTGACACGGCAGTGGCTTCGATGATGAGCAATCCGGCACCGGACAGCGCCATATTGCCAAGGTGGATCATGTGCCAGTCCGTGGCCGATCCTTCCTCTGCCGAGTACTGGCACATCGGCGCGATGGCGATGCGGTTGGCCAGCGCGAGGCCGCCGATCTTGTACGGATCGAAGAGATGAGACATGGAGGGTTTCCTTTTGGGAGTGCCGCCTTGTTGGCGTGCTTGCGGGAGAGACTGCAAGGATTCTAGTCCTCGCGGACAAACTCTGCAGACGCCCCCGCCCCAACCGGAAATCCTCCTGACATCGACGTTCAGGACACTTCCGCGATGTCCTCGAGTTTCCACGTCTTGTCGAACCACGGCTGCAGCGGACCGTAGAGACGGAAGATCGTGAACCAGCTCTTGCCGGGAATCGTCTGGATCCAGTTAGCCGGATTGCCAGCCGGTGCCTTGGGCCCGAAATAGACGTCCACGGTGCCGTCGGCGTTCTTCTGCATCGACTTCTCGCTGGACAGACTAGGGAACTGCTGGTCCGTCTGCAGCATCGAGCGCGTCTGCGTGTCATACGCCACGACTGACCAGAAATCCTTGGCAGGCACATTCGCAGGCACGCGCATGCGGTAGGTCTTTCCGCCATCGAACGGCTTGCCGGCGGCATCCAGGTTCGACGCCGCGTATTGCGAGCCGATGCCGGGCATTGCCATGGCCATGGCTGGTGTATCGATCGTGGCTGCATAGAAGAACAGCGTGCGGGCGTCGAAATTGCGCGCGCCGTTCTTGAGCCATTCATAGCTGCCGCCGATGAACGGCGTGGTCCAGTGGCGGCCCGGGTAGATCAGCGCTTCCTGGCTGCGGTTACGGAAATCAATCGCACGCGCCGTGGCGTTGCCCACCGCCACCGAGTCAGTCAGGATGCGCTTCATGCGCGCATCCGGCGCGAACGGCTTGCCCTTCTCCATCCCGATCGCCATGAACAGCCCGGTCATATCGGGCCCATACGCGCCGGCGGGTTCTTCCTGGATGATCTGATTGACCTCCTCGAAAAACTTGAAGTTGTTGGCGTGCACCGTATTCATGACGCGGCCAGACATATTGACGAACTTCATCTGCGGCGGGTTACGGGCCTCCGACAGCCTGTACACCTTGAGTCCGGACTTGATGTTGGCCACGGCGGGCTTGGGGTCGCCATGCTGCATGAAACCGCGTCCGAACAGCAGGTTGCCGTAGGTCTGCGATCTCACGATGAAGTAACCGCTCGATGGCAGCGGGCCGTTGTAGCCCGGCGGCACAAACAGGTACTTGCCGCCCTTGCCCTTGTCCTGTCCCGCGTTGCCAAGGTCCGCCACAAAACGGAACCAGAAATCATCGACCACGCCGAGGATGTTCGGCGGCGTCTCGACGACCATCGGACCATCCTTGAGGTCAAGCCAGTTCCAGAAGTACACCGACTCCGTATTCGGCGTCAGGAACAGCGACGAGGAATCCATCAGCGTCTCGAAAATGCCGACGGTATTGTTGACCGCGCCCACCTCGCGCAGTCCGGTGCGGATGGCCACGAGCGATGCGCCGGGAATGCCGTTCAGGAACACTTCCACGCCGCGTGCGAAATCGATGTTGTCGTAGGCCTTCTGCGCGGTCTCGGCAGTCGGCACACCGTCGAAGAATTCGAGCTTGCCGATGCGCGTCTCCACCACCGCAGGCGTAGTGATTTCCGGCGGCGTGGACGTGGTCATCTTGTAGGGCGATGACGGGCTCTGCGACATACTGCAGGCAGAGACGCCTGCTATGAGCAAGGACGAAAAGGTGATCCGGGTCAGGGTGGAAATCGGCACGACAGCGGCTCCAGGCAGGGGTTCGGTTCGTGGCCGACCATAGCGCATGGATTACCGCGCGTCGATTTCAGGATTTTGTCGCTCGAATTAAATAGTTTCGATGGCTACGCAATGCCACACCGCTGTGTCTCGTCCCTGTCAGACACGGACACAAATCCTGATCCATGGATGGATGATCGGGTTCCGGTCTCTACTGCGTCCGGCTGTACCCGCTGACCCATCTTATGAAAGGAAAATCATCCATGTCTCACAACGAGCCAACCGGCTACGAGATCATTGCGGAGCCGAGCAACATCAACGGCACCGAAGGCACAGAATGGAACGTCCAGCTGACCCATCTGTTGCGCAACACCGAGCGCTACGCGTGGGGCAACTGGACACTCGACCCCGAGATCCAGGTAGGGGCCCTGGGCTGGTTCGATCCCAGCGATACCCATGTCCAGCTGGCACACCACCAGATGGACCTCACGCCCACGGAACAACGTGCCTCCGTGGACTGGCACCTGGAACAGGGCCACGTCAGGCAGACCACCGCCGGCGTGCAGTTCGACGTGCCCTATCTCGATCCCACGACGGGTACAGAAGTCACCATCGGCCTGCAGAGCAAATGGGAATTCGGCAGCAAGGGATCGCTGACGTCGCAGGGTTCCGCCTATGGGGTGGCCTATGTCGAGAACGCCGCGCAGTACATGCTCGACAACTACCAGGAGATCTACGACGTTGCCAAGAGCGTCCACAAGACCAATGGCGCGAACATCGTGCAGGGCTTCGGCATGATCACCAAGGTGTGGCTGACCGACGGCTGCGTGAACCTGGGCTCGCGGCAGGACAAGAGCGAGTTCAGCATCACGGGTTCGGTCGACGGCGTCTCGGCCATGACCGGCAGCGACCAGTCCGCCTCGCTCAAGGGCTCGTACAAGAGCACCAGCACGGTGGACAACGTCGAGAAGCGCATCTTCCCGAGCAAGGCGAATATCGTCGAGCAGAACGACCCGGTGGCGTACGCCTACGAGTTCTCGTCGTTCGCGGGCGAGACGATCGTGATTCCGCGCTATATCGCCGACATCTCGGCGCTGAACCTGTCGCTGCACAACACGGGCTCGTACATCGTCAATGCAACGGTGACCTATACCAGCGGCGGACAGCCCCAGGAACGCAAGACCCGCATTTCAGGCGGGCTGACGGGCCAGATCACCGACATTCCGCTGGATGCCACCAACATGGACATCCGCATGGACTTCGTCGCCGGCACCACCCAGGTGCTGCGCGTCTCGAACCCGCTCAACACATGGTTCATGGGCCGCGGGCAGATCGAACTGACCGGCTGGTGGCCGACCGCCTCCGGCGCACAGTGGAAATAAGGAGCCAACCATGTGGAACTACACTTACTTCGTGATCAGCCCAGGCTGCGAGATCAACAGCTACACGCAGTTTGCCGATGGCAAGCAGGGCAACTTCATCAAGTTTGGCGACCAGGTCAGCAACCATGGGGCGTTGGGCATCCGCAATGCGTATGCCACGCACAACCCGGACATCGGCGTGGGCGCGATCATGCACACGGGCGCGTTTCAGAATCCGGGGCTTGGCACCCTGCTGAAGCACTACATCATCAACGAAATAGGTCTGCCGCCCGTGGGCTCCACCGAATGGTTCGGCATCATTCGCACGGCGTCGTGGCCGCTGTTCCAGCGGATGCTGAACAATTGGGACGGGCGTACCGTGACGTTGCAGAACATCGACAGTCTCAAACGGGACCTTCGCACCATCCTGGGCGCCACGGATGAACCCGTGCATTTCGAGCTGCCGGCGCAGCGCAATCTCGTCGTGGATATCGTGTAGCCGCTGGCACCGCCAGTATGAATCCGGCCCTCTGCCTTGCGCGGGGGCCGGCCACTCAAAACTTCGGAATGCGCAGCGTCTTGCTGATCATCAGGCTGCCGCTCAGCACGAACAGCAACGCCAGCGGATGGAAGGTGCCGCCGCCGATTGCCCAAGCGCCGCCGGGCAGCGCATCGCCGAGCTTGCCCGCCGATGCGCACCACGCCAGCACGCCGGTGAGCACCACGCTGGTAGGGATCGGGGTGCCTTCGAAGTACTTGACCTTGCCTGCCGTGCTGCCCTCCGCAAGGGTTTCGGCGGTGACGTTGAATCGCGCCAGCCGGCTCACGCCGCAGCATACGAAGTAGATCAGCGCGGCCAGGTCCCAGCCGCCGCGCATGCCGGCCGCAAAGGCCAGGGTGGCGGGGCCTACGCCGAATGAAATGATGTCCGAGAGCGAATCCAGTTCACGGCCCAGCGCCGAATGGGCATGGCGCCAGCGCGCGATGCGGCCATCAAGCACATCGAAGATGAACGCGGCGGGCGCAAGGGCCGCGGCGATATAGAAATACCGCAGCGAAGGCTCCGCGACGAAATACATCGCGTAGAAGACGGACCCCATGCCGCACGCCGCGTTGGCGAGCGTGAAAAAATCCGCGAGTTGCAGGTCGCGGAGCATGGAGAAATGCCGGGGGCGCGGCGGAGGGGTGTTCATGGACGGACTCCTTTCGCTTCGATCCCGGCGCAAGGTTCGTATGGGCCGCTCAAAGCACCGTGTTGACGTGATGCACGGCGGGCGGTGCCGCAAAGCAGTCGGTGACGAGCTTGCGCCACTCCTGGAACTCATCGGACTCGCGGAAGTGGACCATATGGTCTTCCACGGTCTCCCAGGCCACAACGAGCGCGTACTGCGACGGCTGTTCGATGGAGCGTTGCAGGTTCACGCCGTGGCACCCACGCGAACGCAGGAACAGCGGCTTGGCCTTGGCCACGTTCGCTTCGAACTGGGCTTCCATGCCGGGCTTGATCGTGATCTGTGCAATTTCGTGAATCATGATGGGTCTCTGTATGTCTCGGATATCGGTGCCTGTCTGACACGCCGGCCGTCAGGCGCCGCGGCGGGGGCGTCTACCTTAGCAGATTGGATGCACTATGCCACCTTGTGCCGCGCCAGCGACTGCACGAGATAGACGACGATCAGCGCATTGGCAATGGCCAGCCCCACGTGCAGCCACGTGGGATGGCGTATGGCTTCGTACAGTTCCACGGGAATATAGATGCCGCCCGACCACACACCCAGCCAGTTACCCCACGCGCGGCCATGCCAGAGTCCGTACGCCTCGGCAAAGCGCATGAGCGCATACACCGCCGCCGACGCGCCGATGGCCCAGAGCCGCCCATTGGAGGGGTCGGCCAGCAAGGCAAGAAAGACTTTCGGATAGTGGCTCGCAGGATTGATGTGAAGCCGGGCGACGATCATCTCGGCCAGCGCCTGCGCATCGCGGTGCAGCAGCGCCACGAGTCCAAGCCCTGCGAGGATAACCAGCGCGCCCTTGGCGGCTTCGAACAGAGCGATGCTCCTGAGTCCCAACGGCGATGCAGCATGAGCCATGACGAAATCGAGGCAGTCAGCGAAGTCGCCATTGTGCTACATCAGCGCGCCTGACGCTCCACCATCGGTCCATCGGCATCGAGGCCGCCGCCCGCTTCGATCGGGCCGTTCACGGTGATCGGGCCATCGACGACGAGGTCTCCATGCACCACCATCGACCCTTGTACGGTGAGCGGCCCGTTGAACACCTTGAGGAGAGATCGGCCGGGCGGCGCGGAGGGATATCCCCATCCCGGCGAGGCAAACCACGCGGCGGTGATCGGCCCCTTGGCATAGACATTGCCATCGACACTCAACGTGCCCAGCACGGTCACCGGCCCCTTGACGTGCGCCGAGCCGCCCACGGCGATGGAGCCGCTGGTGGAAAGCTGGGCGCTGGCCACAAGCGGCAGCGCCGCCATGATCAGCACCAGAATCGTTCGCATGGCGGCCCTCCAGACAAAAATGGCGCGATAGCTCCAGTGTAGAAGGCTGGAGATATCGCGCCAGTTTTTGTGGGATGGCACTGTAGGATGCTTCCCAATCCCGCTCGGGTTGCTCCCCTCTCCCGCCTTGCGGGAGAGGGGCAGGGGGAGAGGGCCGGCGGCGAAAATTGCGATG
>NZ_SCMX01000142.1 GCF_005503625.1 Cupriavidus sp. 2SB
GCTGGGTATTCACGGGGGGCGGGCACGTCCTTTGAAAGGTGCTGAGAGTCTACTCCTGCACCTCCCCGCTGAATGTCCGGTACGACCCCAATGCAGGATTTACCGGCTGAAAACGCGACTGACGACGTGCAATCCGTTGCCACGCAAGGATCTGGCGGGGTGGCACGGTCGATGCGTCGCCATGCCCGATGACGACAACCGCTCGAAAGGAGTTTTCAGATGGCCACGCAAAAGCCCACGCTGACGGACTACCACTACGGCGGCCATAGCGCCGTACGCGATGATCGCAACAACCTGCCGGAGGCGCCTGTGAGTGAGGCGTCCGGCGCGGTCAAACCGGCCAGCCATGACAATCTGCCCGATACACCCTATGTGCCGCATGGCGGTAAAGAGCCTGATGGCGTGGAGCGCTACGGCATGTACGGCGTGGCGCCTGGCTCGGCTGCGCCCGAACCGCTGGTCACTGGCACGCGGCCGGTACCGGGTCCGGCATCGCTGGGGCAATACGACAACAACGATATGGACGCCGTGGCGCCACTCAGCGATCTGCAGCGGCGCGAAGTCCTCGACGAACAACTCGCCACCCTCGTCGATCCCGGCGTGGTGACGGCAGACTTTTCGGATGGTGTTTGCACGCTGCACGGAACGGTGCGCGACGCAGCCACGCGCGAGCAGGTCGAACGCGTGGCGCGAGAGAGTCTGGCAAGGTGCGAGGTTCGAAGTGAGGTGAAGGTGGGGGTGGTTTGAGTCTAGGGATCTTGCTGGTTTTCTCCCCTCTCCCGCGTGCGGGAGAGGGGAGCACCCCGTAAGCCGGGAGAATACGTCTCACCGCTCCACACTCACCCCGACATCCACGACCCCATAGGTTGTCACCCCGGATTTCCCATCGTCATAGCCTGTCCGGGACGCGCAGCCGCTGATTGCGCCGAGCAGAAAAAGCGCGGCGAGCGCGCAGGAAAGTGACTTTCTCATCGTGATCCCAGCAATGGCTCAAATCACTCCGACGCCGAAATGACCGGAAAAGTTTCTTCCTCGGCCAGCCTGTGTGCCTGTATCAACGCCGACTGAATTGCAGCCTCCACATTGGCTCGCGCCTCCCACCCTTCTACTCGCAGCGCATACGAGGGATGCCACGTCGCCACGATCCACGTATCGCCTAGCCGCATCGGGGCGGCCATGGCGTCGGCGAGCCGGATCTTCTGCCGCACCACCGCGCCCAGCGCCGTCGCTCCCAACGTGACGATGACGCGAGGCCGCACGCGCGCCAGTTCCTCGTCGAGCCAGTGCGCGCAGGCTTCTACTTCGCGCTGTCCCGGCGTCTTGTGCATGCGCCGCTTGCCGCGCGCCATCCATTTGAAATGCTTCACGGCATTGGTCAGATAGAGGCTGTCGCGCGACACCCCCACACCACGCAGCGCCGCGTCCAGCACCTGCCCAGCCGGACCCACGAACGGCTCGCCCGAGAGATCTTCCTGATCGCCGGGTTGCTCGCCCACCACCATGATCGGCGCTGTATCGGGACCACGCCCGGGCACCGCCTGGGTGGCGTGGCGCCAGAGATCGCAACGCCGGCACTGGTCGAGCGAAGTCGGCACCGGGCGGACGGGCAGGGCCTGTGCAGCATCCACTGCCACCTGCTTGCCGCGCATGCTGCCGACCGTCGCCGCCTGCCCCACGCGCTGCGCGCCGTTTCGTGCGTCGGCAATCATGGCGGGAATCAGCGCGGCCTCGGGCAGGCCCTTCCAGAAACGAACGGGCATGTGCTGGTGCAAGGCCGCTTCGTTGAGGCGAGCCGGGTTGAAGATGTTCTTGTAGTACGCCATCCAGAGCGGCTCGATCTGGTCCGCGCCGGCGCGGAAGGCGCCCGGATCGGGTGGGGCGGCCGAGTAGCGGACCTCGCGGCCATCCCAGGTTGCCGCACCGTCCGGCGTGCCGATCCACCACGTGGCCTCGCCCATCCGTCGCGCGAAATGTCCTGCCGCGTACGCCAGCACATCGTGGTCGGGCTCGTACCACGCCAGGTATTGAGGTAAGTCATCGCCCGCGCCGACTCGCATGTCCGGCCGCCGCTCCTGAAAACGCACGTAGGCAATCATGTCGTGTTGCGCCCGCCGCACGGCCTTGGCCATGGCGTAGAGCCGCGCGCCATCCTCATCGGCGGCCGATGCCACCGCGCGGTCGCCCTGTGCCCATCGCCACAACACCCGATACAGGAACGCCCAGCGCTGGGCCGCGCGATGCTGTGCGGCGTCGCGGAGCAGGGCGGCGAGTTCCCTGGAAATCCGTACGGCCTGAATCGCGGCGCCTGAGTGGCTGGCAGCAACGGCCGGTGCGGCGTCCATACCCAATGACAGTTGTCCCGGCGTGGAAGTCGAAGCTTCACCACCGGCATCCCACGGCACCGCTTCTGGCGGCAAGCCCTGCGACAGCGCACGCAGCGCCCACTCGCGCCAACTGGCGTAGTCCTTGATGGTGGTGGGCGCGATCTCGCTCATATCAAAGACAGTTGCTGTGGCGCGGGCGCCAAGGCGCGGCGCAATTGCTCGGAGGTGGGCTCGGCCAGCGCGGGCTTGTAGTCCTGCGTGACCACGAACGGCTTCACGGTATCCATCGCGCACCGCAACCGGATCAGATCCTGATAGCGGATGGCCCGCGTGCGTCGCAACTCTGCCAGGCGCCTGGCGTTCCGCATGCCGATGCCGGGCACGCGGGCGATCAAACGCTGCGGCGCACGGTTCAGATCCACGGGAAAGGATTCGCGATGCGCCAGCGCCCACGCGAGTTTCGGATCGATGTCGAGCGGCAGGTCGCCGCCGGCCTGGAACAGTTCCTCGGCCCGGAAACCGTAACCCCGCAGCAGGAAATCGGCCTGATACAGCCGATGTTCGCGCAGCAACGGCGGCGCCTGCGAGGGCACGGCAGACGGGCTGTCGGGGATCGGACTGAACGCCGAGTAGTAGACCCGCTTGAGCTTGTAGGCGCCGTAGAGCGTCTGGGCGGTCTGCAGGATCGTGCGGTCGTCAGCCTCGTCTGCGCCGACGATCATCTGGGTGCTTTGACCCGCCGGGGCACGCGCCGCAGCGGGTGTTTTCTCGACCTCGGCTTCCTCCTGCGCCAACCGGATCGATCCCATCGCCCGCTTGATCGTATGGACGTCCTTCTCTGGCGCCAGGCGCTGCAGGCCGGCGTCGGTGGGTAGCTCGATATTGACGCTGAGTCGGTCCGCGTATTGCCCGGCTTCACGAATCAGGCGTGGATCGGCGTCGGGAATCGTCTTCAGATGGATGTAGCCCCGGAACTGGTGCTCCTCGCGCAGCGTCCGCGCCACCTGTACCAGTTGCTCCATCGTGTAGTCGGCGCTGCGGATGATGCCCGAACTCAGGAACAGCCCGTCGATATAGTTGCGACGATAGAACTCCAGCGTCAGGTCCACCACCTCGCGCGGCGCGAAGCGGGCACGCGGCACGTTGCTGGATCGACGATTCACGCAGTACTGGCAGTCGTACTGGCAAAAGTTGGTGAGCAGGATTTTCAGCAGCGACACGCAACGGCCATCCGGCGTGAAGCTGTGGCAGATGCCGGCGCCCGTGGTGGCGCCCAGCCCGGCACGGCCTTGCGAATCGCGTTTCGGGGCGCCGCTGCTGGCGCAGGATGCGTCATATTTCGCCGCATCCGCCAGGATTTCGAGTTTCTTGAGCAGTTCCATGACTGAATACTGTATGGATGTACAGTATTTCTACGTGACCTGCGTCATAGCGCAATCTCCAGTTTTCCTACTTCACGAAACGGCCATGCTTGCTATTCTGGAAGTGAAGATATCGTTACCAAGACAGTAGAGGAGGGGCATCATGTGCCGCTGGCTGGCCTATTCGGGCCGTTCCGTGCCGCTGGAAGCCGTGCTGTTTCAGCCCGAACATTCGTTGATCGATCAGAGCCTCAATGCGCGGCTTGGACATACCACTACGAATGGCGATGGGTTCGGCGTGGGGTGGTACGGGCGGCATTCGGAGTTGCCATTCCGGTATCGTTGCCTGCACCCCGCATGGAGCGACACGAACCTGCGCGAGACGGCGCGGGCAGTCAGGGCGCCGCTGTTCGTGGCCCATGTGCGGGCCGCCACCGGCACGCCGACGCAGGAAACCAACTGCCATCCGTTCCGGTTCGGCCGATGGCTGTTCGTCCATAACGGCCTGATCCGCGAGTACCCGCAATTGCGCCGCGAGCTGATGCTGGCGGTGGCGCCTCACCTGTTTCGCTGGATTGAAGGATCGACCGATTCCGAAGTCATGTTCTTCCTTGCCCTGACCTTCGGCCTGGAACGTGATCCGCGCGGGGCGCTGGAGCAGATGGCAGGGTTGATCGAGGAAGTGGCGCGGCGCTGCGACGTGCAGCATCCATTGAACATGACTGTCTGCGTCACCGACGGCAAGCAGATCGTTGCCGTGCGTTACTCCAGCGAAGGCGCCTCTCGCTCGTTGTTCCACAGCACGTCATTCCGGCAATTGCGTGCCTTGTATCCTGACGATCCACGCATCATCGCGGCGGGCGACGATGCCTTCCTCGTCCTGTCCGAGCCGCTGATCGATGTTCAGGACGTCTGGGAAGAAATCCCGGAATCCACCATTCTCATGGCGCGCGGCGGCGCCATCGAGCGGCAACGATTCAAGCCACGGGTGCCGGAACTGGCCTGAAGGGCGTGAGGGCGCGCAACCGGAATGTCGAGCAGGTCTGCCCTTGCTGCGCCTTGCCGTTTCATTTCTGAAACGTTGACTTTCTGAAGCGGGTGTTTCGATAGGGAATCGGCAACGTTATGCTTTCGGCGCTAACAACCATGACTGAGGCTTCGCGCCATGAGCCAGATAGGCAGCATCACGCAGATTCATTCAACGCCGAGATACACGTCGGTTCCTCCGCAGTCCGAACCAGTGACTGCACAGACTGCAGCGAATGATGCCGATGGTCAGGCGCCTGGTGTGGAAGACACCGAGCGACCGTCTGAAGTGAAGGGAGCGGAGGCCGGAGCGAGCGGCGAAAAGAAATCCGCACAGTCGGAAACTGCCGATTCGATCAAGGCTCAGATCGAGCAGATGCAGAAGCAGCTCGCCGAATTGCGGGAACACTTGCAAGCCGTGCAGTCGGAACAGCGCGATGAGCGCGAGAAGGCGGCAATGGTCGCATCCATGGAAACCCAGATGGCGATGCTGCAGTCCTCGATCATGGTTGCGACCATGAAGCTCGCGGAAGCCATGGCGAACGAAGGCAGCGATATTCTGGACCGCACAGGCGGCTACCTCCCGCCCGCCAGGTAACGCCACAAGAAAAAAGTAAAAAGCACCGGACGATGCGTAGCGCCTTGCGCGCGTCATGCGTGGCGGCGTCGCAGCCATGGCATCGTCACGGTGCGCAAGCAGAATGAGCAAGTTACCCGATTTCGAAGGTTTGGCGATGTTTGCCAAAGTCGCGGAGGAGGGCTCGTTTGCCGCCGCCGCGAGAGTCATGGATGTGTCGGTGCCGACGGTGTCCCGGGCGATAAGCAGGCTGGAAGACCGCCTCGGCGGCAGGCTTCTTAACAGGACCTCACGCCAGCTATCGCTGACCGAATTCGGCCATCAGATGGCCACCAAGGCCGCGGAAATCTATCGGCAGGCCGAAGTGGTAGAGCATGAAGCCCTGGAACTGTCCGAGAACCCACGCGGACGCGTGCGCATTGCAATTCCGATGTCCTTTGGTCTTCGCTGGGTGGTTCCGATACTCCCCAGGCTGATGGACAAGTATCCGGAGTTGTCTCTGGATCTGCACCTGTCCGACGCAACGGTGGATATTGTGGCGGAGGGTTTCGATGCGGCGTTGCGCATCGCTTCGCTGCCAGATTCCTCGCTGGTCGCCCGCAAGATCTGCTCGGTGACGCAATATCTCGTGGCGTCGCCAGCCTATCTTGAAACGCATGGACGCCCATCCCATCCCCGCGAATTGGCCGTGCGAAAGTGCCTCAGCTATGCGTATCGGGCACGCACCCAGGTCTGGCAGTTCACGCACGACAGTGGATATCAAGAGGAGGTGGTGCCATCCGGCCCGCTTCGCGTCACAAACTCCGAAGCGATGGTTCCCATTTTGCTGGAGGGCATTGCCATTGCAGAGTTGCCCGAGTTCATCGCTGGAGAGTACCTGGCGAATGGACGCCTGGAAAGGATTCTTCCGGAGTGGAACATGACGCGGGGCGGACTGTATTTTGTCACCCCATCTGCGCGGAGCAAGCCGGCAAAGATCCGTGCAGTGTCAGACTTCTTTGCCGAGCATCTGTCCGAACCGGCGTGGCGATGGCCACAGTAAGAATTCAGTCGATGGAAAAATGCCGGGATGAGCGACTGGTCCTCACTCTCCCGGCGCGTCTTGCAGACTTCCCTTGCTTCACTTCGTCGCGACTACGTTGTTAGCGTGCTGCTCGGCGAGGCGCGCTTCGGCGGCTTGCAGGTCAGCGGGGTAGTTGCCTTCGCGATGCGGATCGTAGCCGAGCTTTTCGAGCGCGGACAGTTCGCTTTGCACCTGTGCCCGGGTCAGCCCCTGACTGCTGTCCGTGGTGTGCGCGTGGCAAACCGAAAGACCGGCGGCGACAAGGCCAAGGGTAGCGACAACGTTGCGCAGGGTGTGGTTCGTCTTCATGATCGACTCCAATGATGGTTTGAGATCGCAGCACATCGGATTCGATGTACTTGCCAGGTAGACGCCGATGCCTGTCGATTTATTCCGGCGATTTAACGGGATTGCGCTTTAAAGGACAGGACCATGCTCGGCACGGGAAGGCAAGCGACCATCGGCAGTTGCCGCGGTCGCTTGTCGGCTGGCTTCAGACTTGGGCCTGGCCGCCGTCCACGAACAGTTCGGCGCCGTTCACAAAGCTTGCATCGTCCGAAGCCAGGAAGAGGGCGGCTCCGGCGATTTCCGAGGGTT
>NZ_SCMX01000143.1 GCF_005503625.1 Cupriavidus sp. 2SB
CCCCTCTCCCACTTGGTGGGAGAGGGGAGTAAATCAGCGCTGTGAATCAGAGCTTCACCAACCGCTCCGGCCTCAACGCCCCTTCCTTCATCCTCGCCACGCCCAGCAGTTTCCCTTCGCCATAGACCCGCGCCAGCACGCCCTCTTCCTGCACTTGCCCTTCCGGCAGATCCCGACGCGCAATCCGCTGACCCTGCACGAACCGTCCCGCCGCCACGGCATCGAGGTCCACGCGTACGCAGCGCTGCAGTAGCGCATCCACTGGCGCCAGCATTCCTGGCCGCTCGTCATCAGTCTGGGCATCGATCTGCTCCAGCGTCACCGCGCCATCAAGCGTGAGATCGCCCACGGCAGTACGACGCAGGCCGGTCAGGTGCGCGCCGCAACCCAATACTTCGCCGATGTCCTCGGCCAAAGTCCGAATGTACGTGCCTTTACTGCACGTCACGCGCATCGTGAACCGTTGATTCGCGAGGTCCACGTCGAGCAAGGTCAGTTCGTGAATCGTCACCCGACGCACCGCGCGCTCCACGGTCTGGCCGGCGCGCGCGTATTCGTAGAGTGGTTTGCCGTCCTTCTTCAGCGCCGAATACATCGGCGGCACTTGTTCGATATCGCCCGTAAAGCGCGCGACCGCCGCATCCAGCGCAGCGCGATTGCATGTCACGGGACGCTCGACGACAACATCGCCCTCCGCATCGCCCGTGGTCGTGGTCGCGCCCAATCGCACCTCAGCCTCGTAGGTCTTGTCTGCTTCAAGCAGATCCTGCGAGAACTTGGTCGCTTCGCCAAAGCAAAGCGGCAGCAAGCCGGTCGCCAGCGGATCGAGCGTACCGGTGTGCCCGGCCTTGTTCGCGCGCAGCAGGCGCTTGGCGCGCACCAGCGCGTCGTTGGACGAAAGGCCCAGCGGCTTGTCGAGCAACAGCACGCCATGGACGTCACGGCGCGGCAACCGGGGCGGACGGCTGGCTTGGGAATCGGTCATTGCGGGAAATTCGAGAGAAGCGGCACCGGCGAACGCCGGCGCGTTTGGGGATATGCGGATCGACTACTCGTCGGTACGCGTGTCGTCGTCCTTCGAACGCGTGGCGTTCGCCTCGTTGATCAGCTTGGACATTTCGATCGCATGCTCCACCGACGTATCGTGATGGAAATGCAGCGTCGGCACCGTATGGATATGCAGGCGCTTGAACAGCAACGAGTGCAGGTAGCCAGCCTTCTCACGGAGGATGCCAGCCGCTACGTCCGGCTCGGCGCCTAGCACCGTGAAATAGACCTTGGCGTGCGCGTAGTCGGGCGTCAGCGCGACCGATTGCAGGGTCACCAGACCCAGGCGCGGATCGCGAAGCTCGCGCTGGATCATCTCGGCCAGTTCCTTCTGGATCTGGTCGGACAGGCGCAGGTTACGGGAGGAGATATTGCCTTTCTTGGCCATTCAATACTTTTAGCTTGCTTGCTGCTTTTTGCCTTGCCGAAGTAAAAACGGCAGGCCGGAGCCTGCCGTTCTGCGTTGCGCCTTACAGCGTACGCGCCACCTCGGTGATTTCGTACACCTCGAGTTGGTCGCCTTCCTGAACGTCGTTGAAGTTCTTGATCGACAAGCCGCACTCGAAACCTTGCTTGACTTCCTTGACGTCGTCCTTGAAACGCTTGAGCGAGTCCAGTTCGCCGCTGTGGATCACCACGTTGTTGCGCAGCACGCGGACCAGCGACGAGCGCTTGACCATGCCGTCGGTGACCATACAACCCGCCACCGCACCGATCTTCGGCACGCGGAAGACCTGACGGACTTCCACCTGACCGATCGTCGTCTCGCGCTTTTCCGGCGCCAGCATGCCCGACATCGCCGCCTTGATCTCGTCTACCGCATCGTAAATGATGTTGTAGTAGCGGATATCGATGCCGTTGTGCTCGGCCAGCTTGCGCGCGCCAGCGTCGGCTCGCACGTTGAAGCCGATGATGACAGCCTTCGAGGCGGTCGCCAGGTTGACGTCCGACTCCGAAATGCCACCCACGCCACCGTGCACGATCTGCACGCGCACTTCGGCGGTCGAAAGCTTCTGCAGCGACTGCACCAGCGCTTCCTGCGAACCCTGCACGTCCGCCTTCACGATCAGCGGCAGCGACTGGACTTCGCCTTCGGCCATCTGCTCCAGCATCGTTTCCAGCTTGGCCGCCTGCTGCTTGGCCAGCTTCACGTCGCGGAACTTGCCCTGACGGAACAGCGCGATTTCACGTGCCTTGCGCTCATCCGGCAGCACCAGCACTTCTTCACCGGCGGCCGGCACTTCCGACAGACCCTGGATTTCCACCGGGATCGACGGACCAGCTTCCTTCGCCGGCTTGCCGTTTTCGTCCAGCATGGCGCGCACACGACCGTAGGCGCTGCCTGCCAGCACGACGTCGCCACGCTTGAGCGTGCCGCTGCTGACCAGGATCGTTGCGATCGGGCCCTTGCCCTTGTCGAGCTGGGCTTCCACGACCAGACCCTTGGCCGGTGCATCGACGGGGGCCTTCAGTTCCAGCACTTCCGCCTGCAGCGACACCTGTTCCAGCAGTTCTTCGATACCAAAACCGGTCTTCGCGGACACCGGCACGAACGGCGAATCGCCGCCGTACTCTTCCGGCAAGACCTGCTCTGCCACCAGTTCCTGCTTGACGCGGTCCGGGTTGCCGTCCGGCTTGTCGATCTTGTTGATCGCCACCACGATCGGCACTCCGGCAGCCTTGGCGTGCGCAATCGCTTCCTTGGTCTGCGGCATCACGCCGTCGTCGGCAGCCACCACCAGGATCACGATATCGGTCGCCTTGGCACCACGGGCACGCATGGCCGTGAAGGCCTCGTGACCCGGGGTGTCCAGGAACGTGATCACGCCACGGTCGGTTTCCACGTGGTACGCGCCAATGTGCTGCGTGATACCACCGGCTTCGCCCGCGGCAACCTTGGTGCGGCGGATGTAGTCCAGCAGCGACGTCTTGCCGTGGTCGACGTGACCCATCACGGTCACCACCGGCGGACGCGGCAGCAGTTCGGCGTCAGTGTGATCCTCGCCATCCACCACCAGCAGGGCTTCCGGATCGTCCAGCTTGGCGGCAAACGCCTTGTGGCCCATTTCTTCCACCACGATCATGGCGGTTTCCTGGTCCAGCACCTGGTTGATCGTGACCATCTGGCCGAGCTTCATCATCTGCTTGATGACCTCGGATGCCTTCACGGCCATCTTGTGCGCCAGGTCGGCCACGGAGATGGTTTCCGGCACGTGCACTTCACGGATGACCGGCTCGGTCGGCGCCTGGAAGTTGCTGCGATCGTCGGCATGCTGCTTGCCGCCGCGACCACGCGAACCACTGCGCCAGCCGCCCGTGCCGCCGGACGAATCGCCGCGCGTCTTCAGGCCGCTGCCCTTCTTGCCGCGATTGTCGTCTTGCCAGCCGCCAGCCTTGGCGCCCTTGCCACCCTTCTTGTCGGCGGTCGCCGTCGTCGTGGTGGTAGTGGCGGCCGGTGCGGCCTTCTTTTCGTCCTTCTTCGGCTCGGTCGTGGCACCCGCCGGCTTCACCGGCTTGTGCAGCGTGCCGGTCTGCTCGGCCTTCTTCTCCTCTGCCTTGCGTTCCGACGGCGCCTTGAGCACGCGCGGCGGCGCATTCAGCATCTGCTGGATGGCGCGGGCCTCGGCCTCTGCAGCTTCGCGACGGCGGCGCGCGGCAGCATCCTGCTCGGCACGTGCCTTGTCGGCGGCGGCCTTGGCGCTGTCCTGCTCGGCGCGTGCCTTGTCGGCAGCAGCCTTCGCATCGTCGGCGTTTTTCTGGGCCTGCGCACGCTCACCAGCCAGACGCGCCTTGTCGTCTTCGGCCTTCTTGCGCGCAGTTTCCTCGGCGGCGTCGGTCGCGGCGCGCGAAGCGGCAGCCTCTTCCTCGGCCTTCTGCGCGAGCAGTTCAGCCTGGCGGCGCTGCTCGGCCTCGGCGGCTTCCTGGCGCGCGCGGCGTTCGGCTTCCTCGCGTTCGGCGGCTTCGCGTGCAGCCTGGGCTTCGGCTTCCTGGCGAGCCAGGGCCTCCGCTTCCTGCCGACGCGCCTCTTCGTCGCGACGTGCCTGCTCGGCGGCGTCAGCCGCGGCCTGCTCGTCGGCGCCATCGTCGTGCGATTCCACGTCGTCACGCTTCACCAGCACGCGCTTCTTGCGTACCTCGACCTGCACCGTGCGGGTCTTGCCGGTGGAGTCCGACTGGCGGATCTCCGAAGTTTCACGCTTGGTCAATGTGATCTTCTTGCGCGCGCTATCGTCGGCCTGACCATGCGACCGCTTGAGGAAATCCAGCAGTCGGGTCTTGTCCGATTCGGTAATGATGTCTTCAGGCTTTGCCTTGCCCACCCCAGCTGCCTGCAATTGTTCCAGCAGTGCAGCAGGGCTGCGGCTCAGTTCTGCGGCCAGTTGGGCAACTGTTGTGCTTGCCATTCAAACCCTTTCAATGCTCGGTTTCTACGTCGGGACAATTCGTGTGCGGAAAGCGCGTCCGAGCCAGGCCCGGACGTGTCCCTCAGTTAAACCAATGTTCCCGTGCTTTCATGATCAGCCCGCGGGCCTCATCCTCGGTCACGCTGGCCATCTCGACCAGTTCGTCCACGGCCAGTTCGGCCAGGTCGTCGCGCGTGTGGATATTGCCTTCGGCCAGCTTGCCGATCAGCTCGGGCGTCAGGCCGTCGAGGGAACGCAGGTCCTGCGATACCTCTTCCACCTTTTCTTCCCGGGCCAGTTCCATCGTCAGCAGCGCATCGCGGGCGCGATTGCGCAACTCGGTGACGGTATCTTCGTCGAAGGCCTCGATCTCCATCATTTCGCTGATAGGCACATAGGCCACTTCTTCCAGCGTGGAGAAACCTTCGTCGATCAGGATGTCCGCCACTTCCTCGTCCACGTCCAGCTTGGCCATGAACAGCTTGCGTACCACTTCGCTTTCCTCGGCCTGCTTTTGCGCCGATTCTTCCTGCGTCATGATGTTGATCTGCCAGCCGGTCAGCTCCGACGCCAGGCGTACGTTCTGACCACTGCGACCGATGGAGATGGCGAGGTTTTCCTCGTCCACCACCACATCCATGCTGTGCTTCTCTTCGTCGACCACGATCGACTGGACCTGGGCCGGCGCCAGCGCACCGATCACGAACTGCGCCGGATCTTCCGACCACAGCACGATGTCCACGGCTTCGCCACCGATCTCGTTGCGCACCGCCGTCACACGCGTGCCTCGCACGCCGACGCAGGTACCGATCGGGTCAATACGCTTGTCATGCGCCACCACGGCGATCTTGGCGCGAACGCCCGGGTCGCGGGCAGCCGCCTTGATTTCCAGCAGGCCCTGTTCCATCTCGGGCACTTCGTTCTCGAACAGCTTGATCAGGAACTCGGGTGCCGTACGCGACAGCTCGATCTGCGGGCCGCGCGCAGCACGGTCCACGTTCAGGATGTACGCACGCACGCGATCACCGGTGCGCAGGTTTTCCTTCGGAATGATCTGATCGCGTGCCAGCAGCGCTTCCACGCGGCCAGATTCCACGATCAGACCCTTCTTGTCGGCGCGCTTGACCGTGCCGGTCATGATCTTTTCGCCGCGATCGAGGTAGTCGTTCAGGATCTGCTCGCGCTCGGCATCGCGGATGCGCTGCAGGATCACCTGCTTGGCAGCCTGCGCGCCGATCCGGCCGAATTCCACGGACTCGATCTGTTCCTCGATGAACTCATCGAGTTCGATATCGGCGATCTGGTCACGGGCTTCGAACAGCAGGATCTGCTTGTCCGGCTCCTGCAGGCCCTGTTCGTCAGGAACCACGAGCCAGCGGCGGAACGTTTCATGCTCACCGGATTCACGGTCGATATGGACGCGGATATCCACGTCTTCCTCGAAACGCTTCTTGGTCGCAGAGGCGAGTGCCGCCTCCAGCGCACCGAAAACCACATCCTTGTCGACGTTCTTCTCGCGCGCTAGCGCATCGACGAGCAACAGAACTTCGCGGCTCATTGCTTGTTCCCTTTTCTTTGATTTCCCTTGAAGTCGATCACCGGCACCAGGCGTGCCTTGTCGACATCGGGTATGGCGAATTCCAGCAGCGCCGGACCATCCTTGCCCTCGAATTCCAGGCCGATCTTCTCGGCGCCAGCTTCGCCCGAGGGTTCCCTCAGGATGCCGACGAAATTCTTCTGGCCGTTGACCGGCAGGCGCAGCGTGACCCTGGCTTCGGCGCCGACGAAGCGGACAAAATCAGCCAACTTCTTGAGCGGACGATCCAGACCGGGCGACGACACTTCGAGGCGCTCGTAATCGACGTTCTCCACTGTCAGAACGTGGGTAAGCTGGCGGCTTACCTTCTCGCAATCCTCAATGACGATGCCGGTTTCAGGCTGATCGATGTAGACACGCAGAAGTCCGGCCGGGGCACGCTCAAGCTCAACCAACTCGTAGCCCATGCCGATAAGGGTGGTTTCGATCAAATCTGCCAGATGCACTGTAATCCCGAGTAGTGGCCTTCAACACCGTGGCAGGCACTGGACAACACAACGTTCTGAAAGCGAGTTTCCGAAACCTGTAAGCTGCCCCTGCCTGCCCATCACCCTCGGGCGGTGCGCAGCGTGGCGCAAACCAGCCGCACTCGACGCGCACTCACGAACGGGCGAACCAAAAAAAAATGGGCGCAATGCCCATCATTCGCCCATCCCACTGAGGATGATACTTTTGAATAGACTTGGATTATACGCGGATTATGTCCAAAAGGCAAAAGCCGGTTGTATCCGCACTGGATGGGGGCAATGACGCCATGCGCACATCGACCCCACCCTGCCTGGCGTCAGCGATGACCGCCCCGACCACCACCGC
>NZ_SCMX01000144.1 GCF_005503625.1 Cupriavidus sp. 2SB
GGTCTGTGCCGCCGCATCGGGAATGCCTCCCGCTGGAAAGGTTGCAGGCAGCAGCGCCAACAGCAGGGCCGGTCGCAATCTGCGGAGTCGGACGTGTCGCAGGCCTGACAGGAGTTCCTTCATATGGGGCGCCCTGTGAAGATTGCGCAGCAGTTCACTGCGGAGAGAAGGTACTGCGTGGCGAATATAGCACGTGGAAAACGGCCAGCAGCAAGGCTTTCCGGGCGGCATGCAGTGAATTAAGAAAGATTCAATTCAGACCCGCGTTGGTATTTAAATAATTAAATTCTGAAGCGCCGAAATTGCCGGAGTGCGGTAAGTTCGACAATTTCCTGAAGCGCGGCATGCAGATTTTGCATAAGGGCAGGAAGGGGCGTGTGGAAGAATGCCGGTACACCTTTCTCTTTCCGAGCCTTCGAAAATCGCCATGTCCCAAGCTGCCGCCGAACCCATCGTCTTCCTGAACGGGGACCTGCTTCCCGTCTCCGAAGCCCGCATTCCTGTCCTCGACCGGGGCTTCATCTTTGGCGACGGCATTTACGAGGTCATTCCCATCTACAACGGCAAGCCGTTTCGCGGGGCGCAACATCTGGCGCGCCTGGCGCGCAGCCTGGATGGCATCGGCATTCCCAATCCCTATACGGAATCGGAATGGCACGCACAGATCCAGAAGGTGATCGATGCCAACGGACTGGCCGACCAGATGATCTACATGCAGGTCACGCGTGGCGTGGCCAAGCGTGCGCATGCCTTCCCGAAGGAAGTCACGCCTACCGTGCTGATCATGACCAATCCGATGGTGCTGCCTCCGGCTGCCTCGGTGCAGCAGGGCGTGGCATGCGTGACGATGGAAGACCGCCGCTGGCTCAACTGCCAGATCAAGTCAACGTCGCTGCTGGGCAATGTGCTGGCGGCCCAGGTGGCGGCCGAGGCTGGCGTGACCGAGGCCATCCAGTTTCGCGACGGCTATCTGACCGAGGCATCGGCCTCCAATGTGTGGGTGGTCAGCCAGGGCCGCGTGGCCGCGCCGCCGAAGGACAACCTGATCCTGGAAGGTATCCGCTACGGCCTGATGGAAGAACTGTGCGCCGCGATGGACATCTCGTTCACGGCGCGCCGGATTGCGCGCGACGAAGTGTTCGGCGCCGACGAGGTGATCATCTCGTCGGCCAGCAAGGAACTGCTGCCGGTGGTGACCATCGACGGTAAGACCATCGGCGCGGCCAAGCCGGGTCCGGTGTTCCAGCGCCTGTATGCGGCATATCAGGCGGCCAAGGCGGCGCTCTGATCGCCTGCTGCCCTGGGGGATGGCCGCGTGCTAGGATGGCCGCGGACCAACCACCGACAGGAGGCGGCTCATGGCCAAGCGCGAGCGCAGCCGGCGGGTCATCAAGGAAGAGGTGAGCCGACGCATTCAGCAGATCGACGAGATCGCGGACGAGGGCATGCGCGTGCGTGTGCCCGATCCGGTGCCGCACGCACGCGATGCGCGGGGCCGCAACTGGGACATGGGACGCTTCGGCAATGCGCGCGGCTACGAGCAGGCGATCCGCGCCGTCGTGGACGATGTACGCGACGAGTTCGATCTCGGTGACGATCCTCCGAGCGCCGTGCCGAACCCGTTCGGCAACTAGGCGTTCTCAGCCAGGCAGTCCCGGCCAGGCCGTCTGTGGCTGCCAGCCCGCGATAGCCGCAGCCGGCAGGGGCTGCGCGAACAGGAAGCCCTGTCCCACGTGGCAGCCTTGTTCGAGCAGAAACTGGCGCTGGAAGGTGCTGGTCACGCCCTCTGCCACCACGTTGAGATTGCGGGCCCGGCCGATGCGGATCACCGCCTCCACCAGCGTCCGCGTGGCCTCGCTGGTTTCCAGGTCAAGCAGGAAACTGCGATCCAGCTTGATTTCTTCCACCGGCAGGCGCGTCAGCCGGCTCAGGCTGGAGAACCCCGTCCCGAAGTCATCGATCGACAGCCGCACACCAAGCCGCCGCAGCGTGGCGATGGTTGCGATGGCTGTCTCCGCCTCGGCGGCCTGTTCCAGGAAGACGCTTTCCGTAATCTCGATGGTCAGCTCGCCCGGCGACAGGCCGTTGGCCTGCAGCGCTTGCGCCACTACTTCGGAGAGAACGGGATCGCGGATCGACAGCGGCGACAGGTTGACCGACATTGCCGGCACGGCCGTGCCTGTCTGACGCCATTGGGCCTGCTGTGCGCAGGCCTCGCGGATGGCCCAGTAGCCCAGTTCCACGATCAGGCCCGACTCCTCGGCCAGCGGCACGAAGACCGCAGGCGGCACATCGCCCCGTCGCGGATGTGGCCAGCGCGCCAGTGCTTCCACCGCCCACAGGTTGCCGGAAGCCAGGTGGATCTGCGGCTGGTAGTGCATGCGCAACGCGCCATCGGCGATGGCATCGCGCAGTTCGAGTTCGAGCGCACGCCGGTCACCGAGCCGGCGCGCCAGCGACGCATCGTAGACGCACACGTGGTTGCCGCGTTCGCGTGGCCGGCGCCGCTTGGCCTGATAGACGGCCAGGTCCGCATGGTGCAGCAGCGTGGCGCGGTCCCGGCCGCCATCGCCGCCCGGGCCGCCCAGCACACTGATGCCGATGCTGGCCGACGGTATCAGGCGATGGCCGTGCGTCAGCACGACCGGTGCCGACAGCGCGTCGAGCAGCGCATGGGCGGCGGCAAGGGCGCGGTCCTGTGCGTGGTCGGGCAGCAGGATCGCGAACTCATCGCCCGAGAGCCGGCCTGCGACAGCGTCGGCATGGCAGTTCAGTGCCACGAGTTGGAGCCGCGCAGCCACTTCGGTCAGGAATCGGTCGCCCGCGCCGTGGCCCTGCACATCGTTGACATGCTTGAAATCGTTCAGGTCGATGAACAGCATCGACAGGGGCGTGCCGCCGGCATTGGCCTGGGCCACGGCGTCGTCGGTGCGCGATAGCAGCAACTGGCGGTTGGGCAAGCCGGTCAACGCATCGTAGGAGACCAGGCGATGGATGCGGTCCTGCGCATGGTCGCGCGCCAGCGCCAGCGCGCAGAGATTGGTGGCCACGGCCACCAGGTTCTCGTGGAAGGCGTCGGGCAGGCGCGGCTCGGCAAAGCACAGTGCGAAAGTGCCGAGCACACTGCCATCGGCGGCGCGTACCGGAGTCGACCAGCTAGCGGCGAGTCCGGCGGCCAGCGCCGCTTCGCGCAGCGGTTCCCAGCGGGAATCCCCAGCAATGTCGTAGACGGCCACGGGTTGGCCCAGAAAGGCGGCGGCACCGCAGGACCCCGATTCCAGCCCGATGGGCAGGTCGCGGAATGGCGCCAGCGCGGCCGGATCGGCCGAGGGCATGGCCACGAGCTTGAGCCGGCCATGCTCCACGCGCATGACGGCCGCAATAGCGCCGGGAGACATGCGCTCCACGCTGCGACACAGGTCGGCCATTATTTGGTGCGAGGGGACGTCGCGTGCCAGGGCCGCCACCGCCTCTGCCGCGGCGGCCAACAGGGTGACCTGGTTGCGCGCGTTGACAGCGACCACGGCATTGATCGCCTGTTCCAGCGCCTGGGTACGCATGCTTTCTGACTTTCTCTTTTTATGGGAAATACGTGAGTACACGCGCCCGGCGATCTCCCTCAATCGTCGTACCTCTGCATGCACCCCGGGAGTGTAAGGCGGCTATCCAATGGCCAGAGGCAGGGTTTGCCCGCGCTTTTGTAGAAATGACAATGCGGTCAACCCCTCTTTCGGGGTCGTGCGGGCATACGGGCCTTGATGGAGGCGGATCGCGCCGTGAAATCGGCGGAATTAGAGGGTTTACTCAGGAGCGGACAATGAAGCGGCCGAGCCCAGCATCAATCCACGGTGACAATGATCGCCACGCGGCGGTTCTCTGCACGGCCAGCGCTGGTGTCGTTGTCGGCAATGGGCCGCGTCTTGCCCAGGCCGCGCACCACCAGGCGGTCGCGCGTGAAGCCGCACGCGCCCAGCACGCGGGCCACCGCTTCGGCGCGGCGCATGGAGAGCCGCAGGTTGTACGCGTCGGAGCCGGTGTTGTCGGTGTGGCCGTCTACGTGCAGCACGTCGATGCCGGCTTCGCTGAGCCGCCGGCCGATCCGGATAACCGTGGCCGTCTGGTCCAGCGAAATAGCGTCGTCGTCGAACTTGAACAGCACCTTGTTCGTACGCCCCAGTTCCCAGCCGTGGTCCGTCAACTGAAATCCCTGGTCTTTCAGGACGCTGACCTGGGCGGGTGTGAGTTTGCCAACCGGTTCGGGTTCGGGCGGGCTGGTCGCGCAACCGGCCAGCGCAAGCATGATGACCGTAGTCTGTATCAGCAGTGCGCGGCGGGTGAGCTCGGACATGGTCGTCAGGCCTGCCGTTGCGGCGGAGCGGTCTCGGCAGCGTGCCAGGTGGCCCCCGAATCCCGCTTGGCGCCGTACATGGCGGCGTCGGCGGCGTGGAGCAGGGCCGCGCCATTGCGGGCATGCACCGGGAAGACAGCCAGTCCGATACTGAGCGGCGCCATGACCGAGTTGCCGTCGGGCAGGTCGATGGGTACGTTCATCGCGTCGAGGATGCCCTCGGCGGCGCGGATTGCATCCTCGGGCTGGCGCAATGCCTCGATCAGGACGGCGAACTCGTCACCGCCGAGCCGGCCCACGGTGTCGGATTCACGCAGGCAGCCCCGGATGCGCTCGGCAATGCCGACCAGCACGACATCGCCTGCCGCGTGGCCATGGCGATCGTTGATGCCTTTGAAATCGTCACTGTCTAGATAGAGCACGGCGGCGTACTGGTTGCGGGCGGCTGCGGTGCGCAGCGCCTGATCGAGCGCTTCGGCAAACGCGGCACGGTTGAGCAATCCTGTCAGCCCGTCGTGGGTGGCGCGGTGCGCCAGCGAACGGTTCTCCCGCTGCAACTGCTTTTGCCAGGCTTCCAGTTCGTCGAGCAGGACATTGAAGTCCTCGGACAACGCGTTCAGTTCCTCGATCCGCGCTGGCGGCATGCGCTGGCCGAAAGCCCGTTCGGACCGCACCGCGTGCGCCACCCGCATCAGGTTGCGCAACGGATCGATGATGTCGCCCAACATCCGGCTGGACATGTAGTGCGCGCCCACGGCGGTCACCAGCAGGCACGCAATCAGCCCCAGCGTGCCTTGCAGCAGGAAGTGGAGCAGGGCGATGGGGTCGCCCACCACACGCACGGTGCCTACCTGCTGGGACTCATGGATGATCGGTTGCTCGGCAGGGCCGGAGGTCAGCAGTTCCCCGGCAATCTGGCGCAACGCCGGAAAGCGGTCCTGGCCGGGCCGCCGCCATGTGGCCAGCAACTGGCGGTCGCCGTCGTAGACCGCCACGGTGGCCACGTCCTCGGTGGAGGCAATGACCGACAGCGCATCGGCGGCAGCGGCCTGGTCGCCGAACACGACCGGGGCTTCCACCGTATAGGCGATGGAACGCGCCACGAGCCGCAGGTTGTGATCGGCATAGGCGCGCAGCGCGGTCATGCCAAGCAGTGTCAGGGAGATGCCAGCCATGAGCACCGCGATCAGCGCCACGCTCAGGTG
>NZ_SCMX01000145.1 GCF_005503625.1 Cupriavidus sp. 2SB
GGGTAGACCGCACCATGAGCGTCGGGGGCCAGGCATCAATCGTTGAGATAACAACGATTTGAGGGGGTTTTTCGTTGTTATTTCAACGAATCCGATTCCGCGTGCACCGGCCATCTGCTGCCCCCGACCTCGCCACGACGATTTGACACCACCCCTTCGCGCTCCCTAGAATCACCACTTCCCCCCATCACCCAAGAGGTATTCGTCCCATGCGCCATTGATGCCGCCGTCTCTGACGGCCAGTCTCCACCCGCCCCCACTTGCAGAATCCGCAGGGGGAGTTCCTGGCATCCATGGAATCACGCATGACGAATCCCTGTCTCACGCTGGAAAGCGTGTCTTATGTTTTGCCCGATGGCAGAACACTCTTTTCCGATCTGAACGAGACGTTTGATCAGCGCCGCACCGGGCTGGTCGGACGCAATGGCGTGGGCAAATCGCTGCTGGCCCGTCTTCTGGCGGGGCAGTTGCCACCCAGCAGCGGCCGATGCCTGCGCTCCGGCACGGTGCACTACCTCGCGCAGCAGGTCGATCATCAAGCCGATACCACAGTTGCCGGTCTCGCGGGCATGCAGCGTGTGCTGGATGCCCTGGCGCGCATTGAAGCGGGCAGCAGCGACCCGGCGGATTTCGACGCGCTGGGCGATCGCTGGGATATCCGGCAACAATTGCAGGGCGCGTTGGCGCAGCATGGCCTGGGCCATCTCGACGTGGATACGCCCGCCAGCCAACTCAGCGGCGGCGAAGCCATGCGTGTGGCGCTGATCGGTGCATGGCTGTCGGATACCGACTTCCTCATCCTCGACGAGCCCAGCAATCATCTCGACCGTTCCAATCGGCAGGCGCTGATCGACCAACTGCAGCACTGGTCACGCGGACTGCTGGTGGTCAGCCACGACAGGCAACTGCTGGAAACGATGTCGCGCATCGTGGAGTTGTCCTCGCTTGGGCTGCGCAGTTATGGCGGCAACTACACGTTCTACGCCGCAGCCAAGGCGCTGGAGCGTGAGCATGCGCTGCAGCAACTTGAGCAGCGCAAGCTCGAACGCACGCGTGAGGACGAGGCCATGCGTGACCAACGTGATCGCATGGCGCGCAGGGAGGCGCGTGGCAATCGGCAGGGCAAGGAGGCCAATCAGGCCAAGATCCTGTTGGGCCGGCAGAAGGAGCGCAGCGAGGGATCGGCTGGCAAGTTGCGACAGCAGCAGGCGTCTGCACGACAACTGCTCGACCAGCAGGTCCGCGAGGCCGCGCAGCAGTTGCAAGCCGATGCGGAGATCAACCTGCATGCGTTGCCGGTTGCGCAGGTGGCCCAACGGCGTGTCGTGGAACTGGATGCACTGGCACTGCCATGCGTGCAGGAAAGAACGCGTTTGATCGATCTCAGCCTGAGCGGGCAGCAGCGCGTGGGTGTTGTCGGGCCCAATGGCTGCGGCAAATCCACGCTGTTGAAGGTGATGGCGGGTCAGATCGAACCGTTGGCCGGAGTTTGCAAGGTGGTAGCAGACGCCGTCTATCTGGACCAGCGGCTGGCCAACCTGCATCCCGAAAAGACTGTGCTCGAGCAGATACAGGCGGCCAACCGCACGGCAGCCGAAGGCGACCTGCGCATGCGACTGGCGCAACTCGACCTGGACGCGCAGAAGATCACGGCACCCAGTGGCTCACTCAGCGGCGGAGAGCGCCTGAAGGCCGCACTGGCGTGCGTGCTCTATGCCGACCCGCCCGCGCAGTTGCTGTTGCTCGATGAGCCGAGCAACCACCTGGACCTGCCTTCGGCGCAGGCGCTGGAAACCATGTTGCGCAGTTATCAAGGCGCACTGGTCGTGGTGTCACACGACGATGCGTTCCTGAGCAACCTCGGATTGACCCATCGCCTGATCGCCACGGAGCAGGGGTGGCGCCTGGAGTCCTGGTGATGCGGCGCCACCTTCACGGCCGGATATGGAATGCCTTCACGATGCCCGCGTTGCGCTCGTACTCCGCATGCAGCGACTGGTTCAGGTCCTGCAGCGATTGCACCGGCATGGCTTCATAGCCGAGCGCTTCGAGGCGCTCGCGCACCTTGGGATTGGCCGCTGCCTTGTAGGCTGCGTCATGAATCTTCTGCGCCATGTCTGCCGGAACCTTGGCCGAGGCGATGACGCCAACCCAGTTGCTGAAGTCGATATCCGGATACCCCTGCTCGGCGAAGGTGGGCACCTGCGGCAGCAGCGGCGAACGTGTCTTCGACGCCACCGCGTAGGGCTGCAGCTTGCCCGCGCGGATCATCGGCAGCGATGTGACCATGCCGTCGTACATCACGGGAATCTGTCCGCCCATGACCTGCGTGAGCGCCGGGCTGGAGCCGGGAAACGGAATGTGCTGCAGATCCATGCCGGCTTCCTGGTTCAGGATGGCACCGGCGTAGTGCGAGGCCGTGCCTGCGCTATACGACGCGAAACTCAGTTTTCCGGGATGGGCCTTCGCATAGGTGATGAGGCTCTTGAGGTCCTTCGCGGGCAGCGTGGGCGCACCGACCAGCACCATCCGCGAGCGGCCCACGGCAGCCAGCGGCTGGATGTCCTTCATCGTGTCGTACGGCGTCTTCTGAATGTGCGGAATCTCGGTCAGCACATTGGTCGCGGTGACCATGAGCGTCTGCCCGTCCGGCGGGGCGGAGAGCAGGGCGGTCATGGCGATGGCACCGCCGCCACCGGGCTTGTTGTCCACCACGACGGGCTGGCCCAGATCCGTGCTCAGTTGCTCGGCCATCAGGCGCGCCATGACGTCCATGGTGCCGCCGGCAGGGGCGGGTACGAGCATGCGCACGGGCTTGTTGTTCCACGCCATGGCAGACGCCGGAACAGCGAGACAAGCGAAGGCAACCAGTGCGGCACGGCGCAGTCGCGTTCGGAAAGTGGCTTCAGGCATGGTGTCTCCTTGCTCTGATTATGGAGTGATGGAAGGTGCGTGGGAAGAAAGAGCCGGACCGCCATGCAGAGTCACGGTTGAGGGAGCGGCGGCCCGGCTGAAAATCAATCGGCCGGTTGACGCTGGCGGCGTGTGGGCAGCGCCGCCAGCACGAATGCGCGCTGCGCCTCGCTCATGCCGTCCCACAATCCGATCTCGACGGGCGTGCGGTGGCAGCCCTGGCAATAGCGGCGCGCCTGATCCATGCGGCAGATGTTGATGCATGGGTTGGGCGCCGCCGCGCGTGGGGTGTCGAACGGAGTCAGCATGATCCGTGCTCAGGCTGCGCGGCGCAGCGGCAGGTGCTTCTGGCCGGTCTGACGATTCGGCAGCATGCCGTGTGCGGCGAGGGTCTCGTCCGCGCTGTCGTACCACGTACCGATGCGATAGATGGCGCGCGCTTCCTTGCCGCTGGCGATCTCGCGTCCCAGTTCATGCGCCACGCGCACGCATTGCTCGATCTGCTGGACCGAAGTCATCCGGTTGCCGTGCTGGTCGATGATGGTGTCCTCGATGCCGCAACGTGGATGCAGTCCCATGGCCATCGCCATCATGTTGAACGGCAGCACGTTCTTGAGCAGCGACTCCGCAGTCAGCGTGCAGCCGTCTGGTGCGCGGTGGATGAAGTTGAAGAAGTTGAACGGGTTAGGCCCATCGAAGCCACCGCCGATGCCGATCCACGTCAGGTTCAGCGGACCCTTGTAGGCGCCGGCGCGCACCATGCGCTCCAGCGTTTCCAGTGCATGGATGCCGGTGAGCTGGAAATGCGGCTGGATACGTGCGGCGCTCAGGCGGCGCAGGTGTTCCTCCACCCAGCCCGGACCCGCCGGTACGGTCATCTCGCGATACGCCTCGATGTAGGCCGGGTTGGCGAGCGAAGTGCCTTCGCGGTACTCCGGATACAGCAACTCCATGATGTTCATCTGCGTGGTGTTGATGGCCACGGTGACCTGATCCGGCGCGGGGGTCAGGTCGGCAAGCATGTGCCGCGTATCGTCGGACAGCCACACGGCGGCCTGGCCTTCGTCTTCCGGAGCAAACGAGATCGACCCGCCCACCTGGATGATCATGTCGGGTACGGCGGCGCGCACGCCGGCGATCAGTTCGTTGAACTTGGAGAGCCGCTTGGAACCCTTGCCGTCGAGTTCGCGCACGTGCAGGTGCAGCACGGTGGCGCCGGCGTTGTAGCAGTCCACCGCTTTCTGCACCTGTTCCTCCATGGTGACGGGGATGTCCTCCGGAAAGTCTTCCGGCATCCACTCGGGGCCGTAAGGCGCCACGGTGATCACCACTTTTTCCATGTTCTCGGGGTGCAGGGAATCGTCGAGGAATTGCATGCGTGTCTCCTTCGTTCAGTCTGGTTCGGTCTGGTTCGACAAGTGTTCGAAGTATCGGCCATGGGGTTGTCACGATTTGACGATGCGGGACACCCGATTTACATTTCGGGACAGTCAGGGAAAACACGATGTCCTACTTTCTGCGCAGTGCGAGCCTTACGAACTATGTGGATGTGGCGCGGGCCGTCGGGCTCGATCCACACCAGATGCTGCGTGCCGCAAGGATCAGCCGCAACGCGCTGCTCGATCCCGATATCCGCATCCCGGCGGCATCGGTGGGCCGGTTGCTGGAGGCATCGGCCAAGGCAGCACAGGTGGAGGATTTCGGCTTGCGGATGGCGGAACTGCGGCAGTTTTCCAATCTCGGACCATTGGCATTCGTGGTGCGTGAGGCACCTACGTTGCGCCGAGCGCTGGAATCGATGGTGCGATACATGAGCCTGCAGAACGAGGCGCTGGCGATGCGTGTGGAGGATGCCGACGATCTGGTGCTGATCCGGCTGCAACTGCTGGGTGATGGTTCGGGTTCGCTGCGGCAAGCCACCGAATTGGCAGGCGGCGTCATGTTCCGCATCCTGTCGCTGTTTCTGGGTGCGGCGTGGCGCCCGCGCAGCATCTGCTTTGCGCATGCCGCGCCGTCGAGCCAGGCAACATGCCTGCGTGTGTTTGGCATGCCGGCGCTCTACGGCCAGGATTTCGATGGCATCGTCTGCACGGCACGCGATCTGGAGGCGCCGCTGCCATCGTATGACCCTGGCATGGCGCAACAGGTGACGCGCTATCTGGACACACTGCTCGCGCAGTCGAACACCAATATGGCCGACAAGGTGCGCAAGCTTGTGCATGCGCTGCTACCCAGCGGCATGTGTTCCGTGGATCGCGTGGCGCAGCAACTCGGCGTGGATCGCCGTACGATCCATCGCTGGCTGACGGCGGATGGCACCACGTATTCAGAGATCGTCAACGATGCCCGCGCGAGCCTGGCCACGCGCTATATCGAGAACCGCGCACGGCCATTGTCGGAAGTGGCCACGCTGCTGGGCTTTGCATCGTTAAGCGCTTTTTCCCGCTGGTTTGGGGCGCAGTTTGGATGCAGTGTTTCGAAGTGGAGGGTGGGGAGGGGGGAGT
>NZ_SCMX01000146.1 GCF_005503625.1 Cupriavidus sp. 2SB
TGTTCTTTAACAACCAAACAACCGATAAGTGTGGGCGCTTGATGGCGAACGCCGCTGAGGACTTCGGGTTCTTAGTGTTGCTTCAAAAGTATCAAGTGCTCGCACAGTAAAACATGTTCGATTGTTCTTCGGAGCAGTCGAGTCAGTTTTCTGAGAGTGAGCGACCGCTCGAAAGAGCGAGACCTGTAGGGAAACCGAAGGGTCACACAGAGATTGAACTGAAGAGTTTGATCCTGGCTCAGATTGAACGCTGGCGGCATGCCTTACACATGCAAGTCGAACGGCAGCACGGACTTCGGTCTGGTGGCGAGTGGCGAACGGGTGAGTAATACATCGGAACGTACCCTGTTGTGGGGGATAACTAGTCGAAAGATTAGCTAATACCGCATACGACCTGAGGGTGAAAGTGGGGGACCGTAAGGCCTCACGCAGCAGGAGCGGCCGATGTCTGATTAGCTAGTTGGTGGGGTAAAGGCCCACCAAGGCGACGATCAGTAGCTGGTCTGAGAGGACGATCAGCCACACTGGGACTGAGACACGGCCCAGACTCCTACGGGAGGCAGCAGTGGGGAATTTTGGACAATGGGGGCAACCCTGATCCAGCAATGCCGCGTGTGTGAAGAAGGCCTTCGGGTTGTAAAGCACTTTTGTCCGGAAAGAAATCGCTTCGGTTAATACCTGGGGTGGATGACGGTACCGGAAGAATAAGCACCGGCTAACTACGTGCCAGCAGCCGCGGTAATACGTAGGGTGCGAGCGTTAATCGGAATTACTGGGCGTAAAGCGTGCGCAGGCGGTTTTGTAAGACAGGCGTGAAATCCCCGAGCTCAACTTGGGAATTGCGCTTGTGACTGCAAGGCTAGAGTATGTCAGAGGGGGGTAGAATTCCACGTGTAGCAGTGAAATGCGTAGAGATGTGGAGGAATACCGATGGCGAAGGCAGCCCCCTGGGACGTCACTGACGCTCATGCACGAAAGCGTGGGGAGCAAACAGGATTAGATACCCTGGTAGTCCACGCCCTAAACGATGTCAACTAGTTGTTGGGGATTCATTTCTTCAGTAACGTAGCTAACGCGTGAAGTTGACCGCCTGGGGAGTACGGTCGCAAGATTAAAACTCAAAGGAATTGACGGGGACCCGCACAAGCGGTGGATGATGTGGATTAATTCGATGCAACGCGAAAAACCTTACCTACCCTTGACATGCCACTAACGAAGCAGAGATGCATCAGGTGCCCGAAAGGGAAAGTGGACACAGGTGCTGCATGGCTGTCGTCAGCTCGTGTCGTGAGATGTTGGGTTAAGTCCCGCAACGAGCGCAACCCTTATCT
Source organism: Cupriavidus sp. 2SB (assembly GCF_005503625.1). GTDB lineage: Bacteria > Pseudomonadota > Gammaproteobacteria > Burkholderiales > Burkholderiaceae > Cupriavidus. The sequence continues at coordinate 1,332 of NZ_SCMX01000146.1, forward strand.
TTAGTTGCTACGCAAGGGCACTCTAGAGAGACTGCCGGTGACAAACCGGAGGAAGGTGGGGATGACGTCAAGTCCTCATGGCCCTTATGGGTAGGGCTTCACACGTCATACAATGGTGCGTACAGAGGGTTGCCAACCCGCGAGGGGGAGCTAATCCCAGAAAACGCATCGTAGTCCGGATCGTAGTCTGCAACTCGACTACGTGAAGCTGGAATCGCTAGTAATCGCGGATCAGCATGCCGCGGTGAATACGTTCCCGGGTCTTGTACACACCGCCCGTCACACCATGGGAGTGGGTTTTGCCAGAAGTAGTTAGCCTAACCGCAAGGAGGGCGATTACCACGGCAGGGTTCATGACTGGGGTGAAGTCGTAACAAGGTAGCCGTATCGGAAGGTGCGGCTGGATCACCTCCTTTCCAGAGGCTTGTGTTCACAAGTCAAGCGTTCACACTTATCGGTTTGTTTGAGTGTTACAGCCAAGGGTCTGTAGCTCAGGTGGTTAGAGCACCGTCTTGATAAGGCGGGGGTCGTAGGTTCAAGTCCTACCAGACCCACCAAGTTATCCGGGGGATTAGCTCAGCTGGGAGAGCACCTGCTTTGCAAGCAGGGGGTCGTCGGTTCGATCCCGTCATCCTCCACCACTTACCTTGGGGTAGTTGTCAAAGACCAGGATTCAGAGGTTCTGAATTTTAGTCTTTGGCTATTGCTATCGGATCTCACCAAGTGGGATCTGGCTGTTCTTTAACAATATGGGATGTAGTAAAGGTGTCGTGAAGCGTTGATGAGACGCTGCAGTACAAAACACGATACCGGGTTGTGATTGTATCAACCAAAATGTATTTAAGTGATCGAAAGATGACTTGGAATACGGCACAAACGCGAGAACTCAGACCTATAGCGGTGTCTTGAATGAGACACACTCGTTATAGGGTCAAGCGAACAAGTGCATGTGGTGGATGCCTTGGCGATTACAGGCGATGAAGGACGCGGTAGCCTGCGAAAAGCTTCGGGGAGCTGGCAAACAAGCTTTGATCCGGAGATGTCCGAATGGGGAAACCCGGCCCTTATGGGTCATCCCTGACTGAATACATAGGTCAGGGAAGCGAACGCGGCGAACTGAAACATCTAAGTAGCTGCAGGAACAGAAATCAACCGAGATTCCCAGAGTAGTGGCGAACGAAATGGGAAGAGCCTTGTACTCTTTAGCAGCGTTGTTAGCAGAACGGGATGGAAAGCCCGGCCATAGCAGGTGATAGCCCTGTATGCGAAAACAGCATTGTGGAACTAGGTGTACGACAAGTAGGGCGGGACACGTGAAATCCTGTCTGAAGATGGGGGGACCATCCTCCAAGGCTAAATACTCGTAATCGACCGATAGTGAACCAGTACCGTGAGGGAAAGGCGAAAAGAACCCCGGGAGGGGAGTGAAATAGATCCTGAAACCGCATGCATACAAACAGTCGGAGCCTGGAAACGGGTGACGGCGTACCTTTTGTATAATGGGTCAGCGACTTACATTCAGTGGCAAGCTTAACCGGTTAGGGAAGGCGTAGCGAAAGCGAGTCCGAATAGGGCGTTGAGTCGCTGGGTGTAGACCCGAAACCAGATGATCTATCCATGGCCAGGTTGAAGGTGCGGTAACACGTACTGGAGGACCGAACCCACTAACGTTGAAAAGTTAGGGGATGAGCTGTGGATAGGGGTGAAAGGCTAAACAAATCTGGAAATAGCTGGTTCTCTCCGAAAACTATTTAGGTAGTGCCTCGTGTGTCACCTTCGGGGGTAGAGCACTGTCATGGTTGGGGGGTCTATTGCTGATTACCCCGCCATAGCAAACTCCGAATACCGAAGAGTGCAATCACGGGAGACAGACATCGGGTGCTAACGTCCGGTGTCAAGAGGGAAACAACCCAGACCGCCAGCTAAGGTCCCCAAGATTGGCTAAGTGGGAAACGAAGTGGGAAGGCTAAAACAGTCAGGAGGTTGGCTTAGAAGCAGCCACCCTTTAAAGAAAGCGTAATAGCTCACTGATCGAGTCGTCCTGCGCGGAAGATGTAACGGGGCTAAGCCAGTCACCGAAGCTGCGGACGCACATTTATGTGCGTGGTAGGAGAGCGTTCTGTAAGCCTGTGAAGGTGTCTTGTAAAGGATGCTGGAGGTATCAGAAGTGCGAATGCTGACATGAGTAGCGATAAAGGGGGTGAAAGGCCCCCTCGCCGTAAGCCCAAGGTTTCCTACGCAACGTTCATCGGCGTAGGGTGAGTCGGCCCCTAAGGCGAGGCAGAGATGCGTAGCTGATGGGAAGCAGGTTAATATTCCTGCACCGTCGTATGATGCGATGGGGGGACGGATCGCGGAAGGTTGTCCGGGTGTTGGAAGTCCCGGTCCCTGCATTGGAGAAGGCGCTTTGGCAAATCCGGGCGCGGGATTCAAGGATGTGGGGCGAGCGGCTTTATGCTGCGAAGCAATCGGAAGTGGTTCCAAGAAAAGCCTCTAAGCTTCAGTCATACGAGACCGTACCGCAAACCGACACAGGTGGGCGAGATGAGTATTCTAAGGCGCTTGAGAGAACTCGGGAGAAGGAACTCGGCAAATTGGTACCGTAACTTCGGGATAAGGTACGCCCTGGTAGCTTGACTGGCCTGCGCCAGAAGGGTGAAGGGGTTGCAATAAAATGGTGGCTGCGACTGTTTAATAAAAACACAGCACTCTGCAAACACGAAAGTGGACGTATAGGGTGTGACGCCTGCCCGGTGCCGGAAGATTAAATGATGGGGTGCAAGCTCTTGATTGAAGTCCCGGTAAACGGCGGCCGTAACTATAACGGTCCTAAGGTAGCGAAATTCCTTGTCGGGTAAGTTCCGACCTGCACGAATGGCGTAACGATGGCCACACTGTCTCCTCCCGAGACTCAGCGAAGTTGAAGTGTTTGTGATGATGCAATCTCCCCGCGGCTAGACGGAAAGACCCCATGAACCTTTACTGTAGCTTTGCATTGGACTTTGAACCGATCTGTGTAGGATAGGTGGGAGGCTTTGAAGCGTGGACGCTAGTTCACGTGGAGCCGTCCTTGAAATACCACCCTGGTTTGTTTGAGGTTCTAACCTTGACCCGTGAATCCGGGTCGGGGACAGTGCATGGTAGGCAGTTTGACTGGGGCGGTCTCCTCCCAAAGTGTAACGGAGGAGTTCGAAGGTACGCTTGGTACGGTCGGACATCGTACCTAAAGTGCAATGGCAAAAGCGTGCTTAACTGCGAGACCGACAAGTCGAGCAGGTGCGAAAGCAGGACATAGTGATCCGGTGGTTCTGAATGGAAGGGCCATCGCTCAACGGATAAAAGGTACTCTGGGGATAACAGGCTGATACCGCCCAAGAGTTCATATCGACGGCGGTGTTTGGCACCTCGATGTCGGCTCATCTCATCCTGGGGCTGTAGCCGGTCCCAAGGGTATGGCTGTTCGCCATTTAAAGAGGTACGTGAGCTGGGTTTAAAACGTCGTGAGACAGTTTGGTCCCTATCTGCCGTGGGCGTTGGAATCTTGACGGGGGCTGCTCCTAGTACGAGAGGACCGGAGTGGACGTACCGCTGGTGTACCTGTTGTCTCGCCAGAGGCATCGCAGGGTAGCTATGTACGGAAGAGATAACCGCTGAAAGCATCTAAGCGGGAAACTCGCCTGAAGATGAGGATTCCCTGGAGGCTTGACCTCCTTGAAGGGTCGTTCGAGACCAGGACGTTGATAGGCTGGGTGTGGAAGCGCAGTAATGCGTTAAGCTAACCAGTACTAATTGCCCGTAAGGCTTGATCCTATAACCAGTGTGTTTTACCTGGTGTCTGTGATCCGCCTTGTGCCCAAGGTCGACACAACACAACCCAACCTTTACTACACCCAATTCGCCCGCGTTGACACTCGTCAGCGCAGGCAACCCCTTATGCCTGGTGACCATAGCGAGTCGGAACCACCCCTTCCCATCCCGAACAGGACCGTGAAACGACTTTGCGCCGATGATAGTGCGGATACCCGTGTGAAAGTAGGTCATCGCCAGGCTCTTATGCCCCAAAACCCCTCGACAGC
>NZ_SCMX01000147.1 GCF_005503625.1 Cupriavidus sp. 2SB
CACCCACCCTCTATTTTTTGTGCGATGCACAAAAACCGCTTGACACCTATCGCCGAATTCTTAGAATTGGAATTGTTGCGGCGCATCAAAGCCCTCAGGACCAATAAAAGGCCGGGGACGCGGCGCTGACAAACGGACATACGCTCGGGCTAGCCAAGATACAAACAAGTCATGGCTTTGACATCTGGGCGGCTTAATTTCACTTTGCTAGACCTTGAAGTTCACCACTGGAGACCAGCATGATTCTGACCCCGGAACAAGTTGCAGCCGCACAAAAAGCCAACCTCGAGACCCTGTTTGGTCTGACCTCGAAAGCCTTTGAAGGCGTGGAAAAGCTGGTCGAGCTGAACCTGCAAGTGGTCAAGGCAACGTTCGCCGAAAACGTCGACAACGCCAAGAAGGCACTGTCGGCCAAGGACGCACAGGAATTCCTGACCATCCAGGCCGCGCTGGTTCAGCCGGTTGCCGAAAAGACCCTGGCCTACACGCGCCACCTGTATGAAATCGCTTCGGAAACCCAAAGCGAGTTCACCAAGGTAGCGGAAGCCCAACTGGCCGAAGGCTCGAAGAACGTGCAAGCCCTGGTCGACAATTTCGCCAAGAACGCCCCGGCCGGTTCGGAATCGACCGTGGCCATCGTGAAGTCGGCCATCTCGGCTGCCAACAACGCTTACGAGTCGGTCCAGAAGGCCACGAAGCAAGCTGTTGAAATGGCCGAAAGCAACTTCCAGGCTGCCGCCACGGCCGCTTCGAAGGCTGCCCAGCAAGCCAGCGCCACTGCGCGCACGGCTGCCAAGAAGCCGACGGCTGCTGCCTAAGCTTCAGTAAGCTCCAGCGAACCGGCTCCGGCCGGTCCGTTGGCCAAGCGCCCTGCTCTTTTCCTTCGGATGGCAAGACGCTTCGCCAACGGTGGCGACACCGTAAGCCCTCGTCGCCCGCACCGTACCCATGTCTCCTCGGTGCCGATCCAAAGGTATCGATTCAAACCCCGGCCCCTGTACGCAGGCAGCCGGGATTTTTTTCGTCCCGGCATTCGTAGTCGTTCAATGCGCTGGGCGGTTAATTGAATAATAAGATGCTGCTGCCGCTCCCGCTTTCCGCCTAACCGGTTGATGTAAATAGAAAAAAATCCAAAATAACTGATTCCAGATGCCTTGATCGTCGTTAAGTCCTGACCAGCAACCCGCCGGTTACAGTCCGCGCCATCCCGCACTACACGCATGGCCGAACCTATGAACCGCAGTCGCTACCGTCTCGTCTTCAACCCGCATCGCCGCATGCTCATGGCCGTGGAGGAATGCGCCGTGAGCCGAGGTAAAGGCCGGGATGGTGGCAGCCGGGTCCAATCGGACTGCGCTGGCGCGCCTCCCGTGCGTTTCATCCTCCGGTGGCTGGCGCTTTCGGCCTGGATTGCAGCGGGCGTGCCGGTGCACGGGTGGGCGCAGGTGGTGGCGGACACCCACGCTGGCCCGCATCGCCCGACCATCGGCCAGACTGCGAACGGACTGCCCCAGATCGATATCACGCGGCCGTCGGGCGCCGGGGTCTCCATCAACGACTACACGCGGTTCGACGTGCCGAGGTCGGGTGTCATTCTCAACAACTCGCCGACCGCCGTGCCGACCCAGCAGGCCGGCTTCATCAACGGCAACGCCAACCTGCTGCCAGGCGGTTCCGCGCGGATCATCGTCAATCAGGTCACCAGTTCGAACCCAAGCCAGTTACGGGGCTACCTCGAAGTGGCGGGGCCGCGCAGCGAGGTGATCGTGGCCAACCCCACCGGCATCCTCGTCGAAGGTGCGGGCTTCATCAACACCAGCCGCGCCACGCTGACCACGGGCACGCCCATGTACGGCGGCAGCGGCAGCCTGGATGCATTCCGGGTGACTGGCGGCCAGATCGCGGTGCGCGGAGACGGGCTGAATGCCGCCCATGTCGATCGGATCGATCTCATCGCGCGCGCGGTGCATGTCAATGCCGCGACGTATGCGAACCAACTCAACGTCATCGGCGGCGCCAACCAGGTCAGCCGCGACACGCTCGCGGCTACGCCAATCGACGGCGCCGGCCCTGCCCCGTCCATCGGCATCGACGTGGCCGAGCTCGGCGGGATGTACGCCAACAAGATCCTGCTGGCATCCACCGAGCACGGCGTGGGCGTGTCACTGCGCGGGGTGGCAGCGGCGCAGGCCGGAGACCTGACGCTGACGTCGGCGGGGCGACTCGTCATGGCCGGGCAGACTTCAGCCAGCGGCAATCTGGACGCGCGCTCGCGCGGCGGTATCGAGCACAGCGGCACGACCTATGGCATGCAGCAGGTGTCGATCCACGCGCACGGCACGCTATCGAACAGCGGCACGCTGGCGGCGCAGCGGCGGCTCTCCGCCACCGGCGGCAGTGTGGCATCCACCGGCACGCTGGCCGCGGGCGTGAGCCCCGATGGCACAGTCGCCTCGCCGGCCGACCTCAGCGTGACCGCCACCACCGGCAAGCTCGCCGCTACGGGCCAGAACCAGGCCAGTGGCAACGTGCTGCTGCAAGGCGCGGGACTCGACCTCGCGGGCAGCCAGAGCACCGCTGGCGGGAATCTTGACTTGCAGGCCGGCGCGGCCGATCTCGACCTGACGGGCGCCACAAGCATATCGGGCGGAAATCTGTCCGCCTCCGCTCGAGGCGCCCTGCTCCACGACCGGGCCCAGATGGCGAGCCAGGGCGCACTGGCGCTGACGGCCGGGAGCGTGTCGAACCGGGGTGGAAAGATCGGCGCCCAGGACACTGCCACCATCGCCTCGGCGGGCCGCTTCGACAACGACGACGGCTCGGTACAGGCTGCCGGTGAGCTGCGGCTCGACGGCGCGATGGCCGTCAGCAATCGCGGCGGTATCTTCCTCGGCGGCAGGGGCTTCACGTTCGACCACGCTGGCGCCACGCTCGACAACGCTGGCGGCCAACTCCTCGGCGGCACCGATGTCAGCCTCCAGGTCGCCTCGCTCGACAATCGCCGGGGCACCATCAAGGCAAACCGGGACGTGGCCGTGGCGGGCGCGATCTCGGGAAGCGGCGAGATCGCGGCGGCGCGCAACCTGTCACTGGACGTCGCGGGCAACTACGAGAACGACGCGAACAACAGGCTGCGGGCCGATGGCGACATGCGCGTCTCGACCACCGGCAAGCTCACCAACACCGGCACGCTCGCAGCAGTCGGCGGCCTGACCGTGCTAGGTGCAGAGGTCGTGAATGCCGCGGGCGCCGGCATGGTTGGCACGCGCACCACAGTCGAAGCGTCGCAATCGCTCGCCAATGCGGGCCGCATCGAAGGCGATACCGTCCAGACCCGCAGTGCGACAACCACCAACACCGGCGCGATCATCGGCAACGACGTCACCGTGCAAGGTAGCGAGGTGGTCAACCACGGGCCGGCTGCGCTGGTCGCGGCGGTGAGGAACCTGCATGTCTATGCCGCCGACTCCGTGCAGAACCTCGATGGCGCCACGCTCTACAGCGCAGGCAACCTGCAGGTGGCCCGCGACGGCGAGCGCGATCCCGAGACGGGTCTACTGCGCAACCAGGTGGGCGAACTGGTCAACCGATCCGCGACGATCGAGGCCGAGGGCGACATCGACATCGCTGCGAAGGACGTTCGCAATACACGCACGCGCATCGTGACCGAAGCGGGGACGCCAGTGCAGATGGCGGTGAAGACGCTCAGGCTCTGGCAGGCGGGTCTTCCGGACGGAGAGTTGAACTGGCACCGCAGCATCACCTTTCCGGGCTGGACATGGGGCACCGGTCGCGCGCCGGTCAGCACGCCCCAGACAAACGCACTGCGCACGCCAATCACGGTGACCGTCGACAAATCGACCGTCACCAAACTCGACACCGACAAGCGGACGCTCTCCTTCACGGAATCCCCAATCGAGGAATATCGTCTGGGCGTCGGACTGCCAAGCAACTGCAACGCCGAAACCGGCATCTGCTCACGCCCGATCGCCACGCGCGCGACGCAGTATTACGAGGCGATCCTCGACAACGGCGACACCTACAGCATCACCTTCTGGCCCGATTGGGACCCGAACATCCACATCCGGCCGGACGATGTGCGTCAGCAAAACTTCGGCGCCGACTACACCGAGATTTCTCGCGATACCGTCACGACAACGGCGACGGACCGGCTCATCAGCGCCACCGAAGCCGCGAAGATCCAGGCTGGCGGCAACATCCGCATCAATGGCGAGGGCGGCAGCATCTTCAACCAGTCATCGACCATGGCAGCGGGTGCGAACCTCGTGCGTGTTGCCGGGAAGGTCGAGGATGTCGGCACGGTGTTGCAGCAAAAGATCACGACGCAGGACACCTCTACGTTCTACTGGCACCAGCGAACTGGGTACAGCAGCAAGACCGAGGTCGTTCCCCATCCGAGCACGCGGCAGGCGCCCACCACTGTGGCGGCGCTCGCGGCCATCGCCACGGCGAATCAGGCGGTGAAGACCAGCGCCCCGGATGTCAGCGTGAGGTCGGTGGATACCGTGGGGGCGACGGTGACGGGCGGTGGCGACGGCAGTACTGGATTGGCCGCCGGCGCGGCACCTGGGGGAGGCGTTCCGAACCTCACCCTGCCGACCAACGGGCTGTACACGATTCGTTCGGTGCCGGGCGACACCTACCTCGTCGCCACGGACCCGCGCTTCACGCAATACTCGCGATTCCTCTCCAGCGACTACATGCTTGGAGCCTTGGGCATCGATCCGCAGATGACGCAGAAGCGTCTTGGCGATGGCTTCTACGAGCAGAAGCTGGTCCGCGACCAGATCACCCAACTGACGGGCAGGACGTTCCTCGCCGGGCACACCAGTCAGGTGGAGGAATACCAGACGCTGATGAGCCAGGGCGTAGCCGTCGCCAGCGCCTTCGGCCTGATGCCCGGTATCGGACTGACCGCCGAGCAGATGCGCCAACTCACGACAGATATC
>NZ_SCMX01000148.1 GCF_005503625.1 Cupriavidus sp. 2SB
GGGCGGGGGAGAGGGCCAGCAGTTCAAATTGTCACAATCGGCAAGCAGAACCTCCAGCCCTCTCCCCCAACCCCTCTCCCGCGTTGCGGGAGAGGGGAGTATTCAGCTCAGTGAACCTGAGCCGCCTGTGCCTTCTCGGCCCGGCTGCCCTGCACCTTCTTCAGGTTGCCGATCTCGGCCAGCTTGATTTCCACGTGGCGCGAGAACACGTAATCCGCCGGGCGCTGGTTATCGAGCGAGATGTCCGGCGCCATCGGGCCATCGGTCTTCACGCCGCGCAGCGTCACGGCCAGGGCCTTGAGCGGGTGCGAGAACGTGTCGGCCACGGCGGTGGCTTCAAAGCCGCTGTGGACCATGCAGTCGGCGCACTTCTCGTAGTTGCCAACCCCGTAGGCGTCCCAGTCGGTGCCTTCCATCAGTTCCTTGAACGTCTTCACGTAGCCTTCGCCAACCAGGTAGCACGGACGCTGCCAGCCGAACACGGTGCGTGCCGGGTTGCCCCACGGCGTGCACTTGTAGGTCTGGTTGCCGGCCAGGAAGTCCAGGAACATCGTCGACTGGCTGAATGCCCAGTTCTTGCCCGCACGGCCGCGCGACAGGATGTCGCGGAACAGTTGCTTGGTCTTGTTGCGGTTCAGGAAGTGCTGCTGGTCCGGCGCGCGCTCGTAGGCATAACCCGGCGACACCGTGATGCCATCGACGCCCATTGCCTTGACCGAGTCGAAGAACTTGGCGACCAGTTCGGGCTTGGCATCGTTGAACAGCGTGCAGTTGATGTTCACGCGGAAGCCACGTTCCTTGGCCATCTTGATGGCGGCCACGCACTTGTCGTAGACGCCTTCCTGGTTGACCGAGTGATCGTGCATCTCGCGGTCGCCGTCGAGGTGGATCGACCACACGAAGTACGGGCTGGGCTCGTACTGGTCGATCTTCTTCTCCAGCAGCAGTGCGTTGGTGCACAGGTACACAAAGCGCTTGCGGGCCATGATGCCGCGCACGATCTCAGGCATGTCCTTGTGCAGCAGCGGCTCGCCGCCGGCGATGGACACCACCGGTGCGCCGCATTCGTCCACCGCTTCCAGGCACTCGGCCACGGACAGGCGCTGGTTCAGGATGGGGTCCGGATAATCGATCTTGCCGCAGCCGGAGCAGGCCAGGTTGCAGCGGAAAAGGGGTTCGAGCATCAGGGCGAGCGGGTAGCGCTTTTGCCCGGTGAGATGCTTGCGTGCGATGTAGGCGCCTACGCGGGCGACCTGCAGAAACGGAATGGCCAAGGGGGTGCTTCCTGTTAGGTTCAGCTTGTTCGCTTCAGCCAGCCACCGTTTGGGCGGCGAGCCGGGCGTCACTGATATCAGTGGTCTTCCTGGCCCCTGGGGCCAGCGTTGCATCGGCAAGTTCAGCCGGCAGGCGGAATTCGGCATGCTCCTCGATCCCTTCCATGGTCGAGATATCGACCGGACCCAGGCGGCGCAAGGCCGCGATGACGTCTTCCACCATGCTTTCGGGCGCCGAGGCGCCCGCGGTAATGCCTACGACGTCTGCGCCTCGCACCCATTCGGGGTCGAGTTCGCTGCCGTCGGCAATCAGGTAACTCGGCACGCCACTTTCCGTGCCGATCTCGCGGAGCCTGTTCGAGTTGGAACTGTTCGACGCTCCGATCACGAGAATGACATCCACTCGCTGCGACAATTCCCGCACTGCGCTCTGGCGGTTTTGCGTGGCATAGCAGATATCGCGTGTACTTGGCCCGACCAGGTTGGTGAATCGCCGGCCGAGCGCCGCAATGATATTACGGGTGTCGTCCACGGACAACGTGGTCTGGGTAATATAGGCCGCCGGCACATCGTCCGGCAGCGCCAGCCGGGCCACGTCGGCTTCACACTGCACCAGATGGACCTTGCCCGGGATCTGGCCCATCGTGCCTTCCACCTCGGGGTGCCCGGCATGGCCAATCAGGATCACCTGACGGCCCGCCGCCGCATACTGGCGGCCCTGGTTGTGCACTTTGACCACAAGAGGGCAAGTTGCGTCAATGGCATGCAGCTCGCGTCGCTGTGCTTCTTTCACCACCTCGCGCGACACGCCATGGGCGCTGAAGATGGTAACGGCGTCATCTGGCACCTCGTCGAGTTCCTCGACAAAGCGTGCGCCTTTTTGCCGCAACCCTTCGACCACATGCTTGTTGTGGACAATCTCATGTCGGACATAAACCGGTGCCCCGTGCTTGAGCAGGGCGCGGTCGACAATGTCGATCGCCCTGACAACTCCGGCACAGAAGCCCCGTGGCTGGGCAAGGATCACCTGCATGGAGATGGCCCCCCGACCCGCTTGTAAAGATTGGAAAACATTCTTTTTGTGGTATTTCCGGCGTCACTTTCCCGGTTAATGGTGGTTACTATATACCGGGCCGGATTTTCATGTTTGCGCGTTGGGTCTTGCCAACATTTGACTTGTCTGGCGTAAATGCAGCGGGACTGGCCCGCGAAAGCCGCGATTGTCGCCAAACCTGCACGCAACGTCTCCAGGGGATTTGAAATTCAGAATTGCATTCTCGTAACGGGAGCCTCGGGCTTCCTCGGTTCGTCGGTCATGCGCCAGGCGCTGGAACGCGGATTCCAGGTACGGGTGCTGGTGCGGCCCACCAGCCCGCGCGCCAATCTCGCCGGGCTGCCCGTGGAGGTGGTGGAAGGGGATATGCGCGATGCCGCGTCGATGGCGCGGGCCATGGCCGGCGTGCGCTACCTGTTCCACGTGGCAGCAGACTACCGGCTCTGGGCGCCAGACCCCGAGGACATCGTCCGCGCCAACGTGGACGGCACGGCCACGACGATGGAAGCCGCGCGCAACGCCGGCGTGGAGCGCATCGTCTACACCAGCAGCGTGGCCACCCTGCGCGTGGCCGGTGCCACCGGGCCGGTCGATGAAACGGCAGCCATGGCTGGCCACGAGGCCATCGGCGCGTACAAGCGCAGCAAGGTGCTGGCCGAGCGTGAGGTGGAGCGTCTGGTGGCCGAGGGCCTGCCGGCGGTGATCGTGAATCCGTCCACGCCGATCGGGCCGCGCGATGTGCGCCCGACGCCTACGGGCCGGATCATCGTCGAGGCGGCCACGGGCAAGATCCCGGCATTCGTCGATACGGGCCTGAACCTGGCCCATGTAGACGATGTGGCGAACGGACATTTCCTGGCGCTGGACAAAGGCCGGGTCGGCGAGCGCTACATCCTGGGTGGCCAGGATGTGCTGCTGCGGCAGATGCTGGCCGATATCGCCGGTATGGCAGGGCGCCGCGCCCCGACCATCGAACTTCCGCGCTGGCCGCTCTATCCGATTGCCCACGTCGCGGAAACCGTGGCGCGTTTCACGAAGAAAGAGCCTTTTGTGACCGTGGACGGCCTCAAGATGTCGCGTTACCGGATGTTCTTTACATCGGCCAAGGCCCAGCGCGAGCTGGGCTATGCGCCCCGGCCGTACCAGGAGGGGCTGCGCGACGCCCTCGACTGGTTCCGCGACAACGGCTATCTCAAGTAATCAGGACCGCACGGGCGCCTGCGAGCGTCCCTTCCACTGGCCGCCGCGACGCAGGTAGTAGCGGCGCGCCGAATCCAGCGTGGCGCCAAGGTAGAACAGGGCAGTCAGCGGTAGCAGCGGGGCGAGGCCGGCCGGCTGGCCGTACTCGCGCAGCATCGGCCGATAGCTGACGGCCATCATGATCCAGGCGAGCCACGCGGGCCACAGCGATGCCCCGCCGATCAGCGCCAGCACGGGCGGGGCCAGATAGGTCAGGATCATGCCCAGCGTGGCGCCGATCAGCATCCACGGCGAATAGTGGAGTTGCGTGTAGGCGCTGCGGGCGATCATGTTCCACAGGCTTTCCCAATCGTCGTATGGGCGCAGTGAAATACTGTCGTCCGCCAGATCCAGCCGGATGGAGCCGCCTGCCTTGATGCGCGCCGCCAGGCTGCAATCGTCGATCAACTCGCCCCGAATGGCTTCGAACCCGCCGATCCGCACCAGCGCCGAGCGGCGCGCCAGCATGCAGCCGCCCGCCGCGCCCGCCACCTTGCTGCGAGGATTGGCCACGCTCGCAAACGGATAGAGTTTGGCGAAGAAGAAGACAAAAGCGGGCACGATCATGCGCTCCCACCACGATTCGCAGCGCAGGCGAACCATGAGCGAGGTCAGGTCGCGTTGTTCGTGTTCGGCGCGCGCCACGAGTTCGCGGATGGTGTTCGGACCGTGCCAGATATCGGCATCGGTCAGGAAGACAAAGCCCGCGTCAGGCATTTGACGGTCCGCTTCTGCCAAGCCTTCCGACTGGGCCCAGACCTTGCCGCTCCACCCCGGAGGCAGGTCGCGGGCGCCGATCACGGTCAGCGCATCGGCGCGGCCAATAGAGAGTGCCGCAGCGCGAGCGATATCGGCGGTGCCATCGGTACTGTGGTCATCCACCACCACCAGATGCAGGCGGCCGGGATATTGCTGGCTCAGCACGCCGGTCACGGCGCGGGCGATCACGTCGGCCTCGTTGCGGGCAGGGATCACGCCGATCACAGGGGGCCACGC
>NZ_SCMX01000149.1 GCF_005503625.1 Cupriavidus sp. 2SB
TGTTTGTGGTGGGGGATGGACGGGTTTGGGCGGTGCCTGCTAGCCCATGACCTACCGCTGGTTTTCTCCCATTGCATGGGAGAGGGGAGCAAAACCAGCGGGATTTGTTCGCTATTTACCTCACTCCCCCGCAATCACCTTCAGCAACACATCCAGCTCGATCGGTTTCACCAGGTGCGTATGGAACCCCGCCGCCTTGGTCTGCTCCCGATCCGAGGTCTGGCCGAAGCCGGTGAGCGCCACATACCGTGTATTGGAAAGCGCAGGCATGCCGCGCAGCGCGTGGATCACGGCGAAGCCGTCCATGCCGGGCATGGCAAGGTCGATCAAGGCAACCTCGGGACGGACGCGGGCGGCGGCGTGAATGGCTTCCATGCCGTCGTAGGCGATGGTGACTTCGTGGCCAGACATTTCCAGCAGGATCGACATGCTGTCGGCCGCATCCCGGTTGTCGTCGACGAGCAGGATACGCAGGCGGTGGCCGGGCGTGGTGGCGCCCCCGTCGGGGGGATGAGCGGTGTCGTGTGTCGCGGCCAGCGGTAGCTGCACCGTGAACGCGGCACCCAGCCCCGGCCCCTCACTGGTGGCAGTGATCGAGCCGCCGTGCATTTCCACGAGGGAGCGGCACAGCGACAGACCGATGCCCAGGCCGCCCTGCGCACTGCTGCCGGGGCGATCCTCCTGCACGAACAGGTTGAAAATCGATTCGAGCGAGCTGGAGGAGATGCCACGCCCGTGGTCGATCACCTGAATGACCAGCGTGCGCTGGCGTACCGAGGCGGCCACAGCGATGGCTGCGCCCGGCGCCGAAAATTTCGATGCGTTGAGCAGCAGGTTCTGCATGACCTGGGTGAGCCGCGTCTTGTCGACGAACAGCGGCAAGGCGCCGGCGTCGGTGGTGACCGTGACGGTCTGCGATTTCGCGGCCAGGGCCGGCTCGGCAGCTTCGATGCCGAGGGTCAGGATCTCCGTGGCATCCACGGCTTCGTGACGCAGGTCGATTTTTCCGGCGGCGATGCGGCCGACATCGAGCAGGTCGTCAACCAGCCTCGTCAGGTGCGACATCTGGCGCTCGACCAGTCCCACGCTCTTCTGCATTGCGGCGGAATCGTCCGGGCGCAACTGCATCACCGTCAACGCATTGCGCATGGGCGCCAGCGGGTTGCGCAGTTCGTGCGAGAGCGTGGCCAGGAATTCGTTCATGCGTTGTTCGGATTGCTCCAGTTCCGCCAGCCGCTTGCGCTCGCTCATGTCGCGCGTGACCTTGGCGAAGCCGCGCAAGGCGCGTTTCTCGTCGTAGATGGCCGTGATCGTCACGTTGGCCCAGAACAGCGAACCGTCCTTGCGCACACGCCAGCCTTCGTCCTCGACCCGGCCTACCTCGCGGGCGATGACCAGTTCGCGGCCCGGCTTGTCGGTGGCCAGGTCCTCGGGGGGATAGAACACCGAGAAATGCTTGCCAAGAATCTCGTCGCGGCGATAGCCCTTGATATAGGAGGCGCCCGAGTTCCAGCTGACCACATGGCCGCCCACGTCGAGCATGAAGATGGCGTAGTCCTTGACGCTTTCCACGAGCAGCCGGAACGTCTCCTCGCTCTGGCGCAGTTCATCGGCAGTGCGCCGTTGCTCGGTCATGTCGCGCGTGACCTTGCCAAAGCCAATCAGTTCGCCCTGTTCGTCGTGCAGCGCAGTAATGATGACGTTGGCCCAGAACCGAGACCCATCCTTGCGCAGGCGCCAGCCTTCGTCCTCGAACCGCCCCTGGCGGGCAGCCGCCTCCAGTTCGATGGCCGGCCAGTTGCGGGCGTTGGCCTCGTCGGTATAGAAAACCGAAAAATGCTGGCCGAGGATTTCCTCGCGCGTCCAGCCCTTGATCCGCTGCGCGCCGGGATTCCAGCTGGTGATATGCCCGGTGGCATCGAGCGAGAAGATGGCGTAGTCGGTGATCGACTCCACCAGGGTGCGATACGAGGCAGGGTTCTTGCCGGTCTCGGGGCGAGATCCCGGCGCAGGGGCGGCGCGGGTCATGTCGATACGTACACGACGGTATGTAAGTTGCCGGCAAGCATACCCCCGTTTGCGGCAGGCAGAGGATTCGGACTGAATTGTGTTGCAAATCAGTCGTCCGGACAGGGCGCTACATGGCGCTCCACCCGTTCGGAGGTTGACGCGGCACGTACGCCCCGCCGACGCCAGTCGGATAAAAGCTGACAGACCGCGGCATGGCCGTTACGCTAGAGTCGATTGTCTAAGGGTCCGCACCCATGATCCCGATCCCACAATCTTCACCGCCGCTCCCGGAGACGCCCGCATGTACGCAGAGTCCGCCCTAGACCGCCGTTCCACCGATCCCGTCACGGGAGCGGTGGCCGATGCCTCGGCCGGTTCCGCAAATGCGGTGCGGCCCGAGGCGCCGCCGCGAGACTTGCGCCGCGTGCCGATCCATCCCGACTACTGGTATCCGCTGGCGTGGTCGCGCGAAGTCAAGGCCGGCAAGGCCCATGGCGTGACCTTCGCGGGCGATCCGATCGTGATCGTGCGCACCGCCACGGGCAAGCTGTTCGCGCTGGAAGATCGCTGCGCGCACCGGCAGGTGCCGCTGCATGCTGGCGTGGTGGACGGCGAAGCCATCCGCTGCTGCTACCACGGCTGGACCTACGATTGCTCGGGCCGCTGCATCGACGTGCCCTATCTCGGCAAAGAGCGCCTGCCCAACGGCGTGCGCGCCTATCCGTGCGAAGAGCGCGCCGGGCTGATCTTCGTGTTTCCGGGCAACCCGGCGCTGGCTGCCGAGCAGCCGCTGCCCGAGTTCGCGTCGGTGACCGATCCGAAGTACAAGACTCGCCGCCTGGGCCGTGCAGTGAAGTGCCACTACTCGTTCATGCACGAGAACCTGATGGACATGAACCATCAGTTCCTGCATCGCAAGCAGATGGGCATGATGCGCGCGCGCTCGTTGGGACGGCGCCGTGGCGAGGGCTATGTGGAGGTCGATTACACGTTCGAACGCGAGCAGGGCAAGCAGCCCGTGGGCGAAGCCCTGGTGTTCGGCAAGGACGGGGGGCAGAACAACAAGGACGTGATGACGGTTCGCACCGGCTATCCGTATCAGACGCTGCAGATTCGTACTTCGTCAGGCACGCTGGTGATGGACCTGTGGATTGCCTATGTGCCGCTTGACGCGGCGCAGCGCACCAATCGCACCTTCGGCACGTTGTCGATCCGGCGTCCCGGCGTGCCGTTTGCGCTCGACCTCGCCTGGCCGCTGCTGGTCTGGTTCACCGAACGTATCTTCAAGGAAGACCGCGAGATCGTGGAAATGGAGCAACGTGCCCACGACAGTCAGGGCGAGGACTGGAATCACGAGGTCTTCCCCGTCATCAAGGAATTGCGCGAGCTGCTGCGTGAATGCGGCGCCCGCACCGTGATTCCGATTCACCCCGTGCAGGGGTGAACGTCCTCGTTTCGCTTCGGCGTTTGGCTCAGCTTGCCTGAGCCAGCGTCGGGTAGTCGGTGTAACCGCGTGCACCCAGGCCACCTGTGTCGTACAGCGTGGTCGGGTCTACCGCATTGAGCGCCGCCTGTTGCTGCAGGCGCTCCACCAGATCCGGATTGGCGATGTAGGCGCGCCCGAATGCCACGGCATCGGCGGCGCCGCTGTCCAATGCAGCCTGCGCGGCAGTCTGATCGAAACCGTCATTGGCAATCACCACACCACGGAACGCGCGTTTGAGCGCGGGCAGCAGGGCGCCTTCGCCACGGGTTTCGCGCACGAACAGAAACCCTATGCCGCGTTGGCCCAGCGCCTGCGCAACGTAGCCGAAAGTCTGCGCGGGCTGGGAATCGGACATCGAATGACTGGGTGAACGCGGCGCCAGATGCACGCCCACGCGGTTCGCGCTCCAGACAGCGGTGACGGCATCGGTCACTTCGAGCAGGATGCGCGCGCGGTTTTCCACCGAGCCGCCGTAGGCGTCGTCACGCGCGTTGCTGCCGTCCTGCAGGAACTGGTCGAGCAGGTAGCCGTTGGCCGCGTGGATCGTCACACCGTCAAAGCCGGCTGCCTTGGCATTGGCCGCAGCGCGCCCGAAATCGGCCACCACCGATTGGATTTCCTCCACGGTCAGCGCGCGCGGCACCTCGTACGGACGTTGCGGACGCAGCAGGCTGACGTGGCCATCGGCGGCGATGGCGCTCGGTGCCACCGGCTGGCGGCCCTGCAGCAGGGCGGGATCCGAAATCCGCCCCACGTGCCAGAGCTGCGCCACGATACGGCCACCGGCGCGATGCACGGCATCGGTCACCTGTTTCCAGCCAGCCACCTGCTCGTCGCTCCAGATACCCGGCACGTTGGCATACCCGACGCCGTCCGGGGAGATGGGCACGCCTTCCGAAATCAGCAGCCCGGCACTGGCGCGCTGGGCATAGTACTCGGCCATCACGGCGTTCGGCACATGTACCGGATCGGCCGCACGCAGGCGGGTCAACGGTGCCATGACGATGCGGTTGGGTAGTTGGAAGTCTCCGATCGACAGTGGATCGA
>NZ_SCMX01000014.1 GCF_005503625.1 Cupriavidus sp. 2SB
CCCCTCTCCCACTGCGCGGGAGAGGGGAGAAAACAAGCGGGTATTCAGCGTCCAGCCACCGCCCCCACCACCATCTGCCCCAGCATCCGCAACGCCGTCAAATCCTCACCCGTCCAAGCGTCCACGCCAGCCAGGTAATTGAACGTCCCGATCACCCGGCCACCATGACACAGCGGCACATTCACCACGCCGTTCAACCCCAGCTCCCGGATGACCGCGATGTCGTCGAAGACAGCAGCCAGCGCCTCGTCGCCCTCACCAACAAAGACCTCGCCACGCACCAGCAACTGACGCGTCCAGGCCGTGTCACCCTTGATCTTCTTGCCGCCGACCGGATAGGCAAGCGGGTCAGACGACCACAGCCGTTCGATTTCGTGACTCTCGGCGTGCCATGCATTGATCGTCAACAATCCCGGCCCGACGATCTCCAGCGTGGCCTGCCCCACTGCATCCATCACGGCCTCGGGCGTGGCCGCACCGCGCAGGCGATCGAACAGCGGATGCAGATGCGTCTGCCAATGGCCCAGCGTATCGACGCTTGCCATCATTCCCCCTGGATGCCGAGTTCCTTGATCAGCTTGCCGTAGCGCACGGCATCGTGGCGCAGGATCTTGCCGAATTCCTGCGGCGTCGATGTCGCGGTTTCCACGCCGATACCATCCATCTTGGCCTTGACCTCGGGCAGCGACATCACGCGGTTGATCTCCGAATTCAACTTTGCCACCAGCGGGGCGGGCATGTTCTTAGGACCAAATGCGCCGTACCAGACTGCCAGTTCATAGCCGGGAATCGTTTCGCCAACCGTCGGCACGTTCGGCAGCAGCGGCGAACGCTTGGCCTCCGTCACGGCCAGCAGCTTGAGCTTGCCGGCCTTCACGTGCGGCAGCGTCTGCGTGCCGGCCGAGAACAGCAGTTGCGTCTGGCCCGCCACCGTATCCACTACAGCGGGCGCGCCGCCCTTGTACGGTACGTGCAGCATCTGCACGCCAGCCATCTTCTCGAACAGCACCGCGCTCAGGTGATTGGTCGAACCAGGACCGGCGCTCGCATAGGCCAGCTTGCCGGGATTCGCCTTGGCATAGGCGATCAGTTCCTTGACGTTGTTCGCCGGCACCGACGGGTTCACGACCATCGTGTTAGTCACGTAGGCCAGCAGACCCAGCGGCGTGAAATCGTCCACGCCCTTGAACGGCATGTTGGCCATCAGCGCCGGGTTCATCGCGTGTGTGCTCATCGAACCGACGAGCAGCGTGTAGCCATCGGGCAGCGCACGCGCGACCATGGCCGAACCGATGTTGCCCGAGGCACCAGGCTTGTTGTCGACGATCACCGGCTGGCCCAGCGATTTGGTCAGGTGCTCGGACAGCACGCGCGCCAGGATGTCGGTGGAGCCGCCGGCCGCCCAGGGCACGATCAGCGTGATGGGCTTGGTGGGATACGCATCGGCGGCCCCGGCGAGGCTGGCAAACGATGCGGACAAAGCAGTCACGCCGCACAGCAGCGCCTTGAATACGGACTTCATGATGCAACTCCCCTTCTGTCTTCAGCGTTGTAGTAATCCTTCAGCGGCCCACGGCATAGCCCTGCATGCCGCGCGCATTGGCACCGGCGCGCAGCACCAGCCGGCCCTTTGCATCGCGCTCGCGCGTGCACGCAGACATGCGGCCTTCGGACCAGTCTTCTCCTACGCGAACTTCGTGCCCGCGTGCGCGCAGCGCATCGATGGTCTGCGCTGGCATGCGGCCTTCGACGGTGATGCGGTTCAGCGTGGTCTGGCGCGGCCAGAACGATTGCGGGAAGTGGTCCACGTGCCAGGCCGGTGCGTCGATGGCTTCCTGCAGGTTCATGCCGTGTACCGCGTGGCGCATGAAGAAAGCCAGCGACCATTGGTCCTGCTGGTCGCCGCCGGGCGTGCCGAACACCATGTACGGTTCGCCATCGCGCAGGCACATCGATGGCGACAACGTGGTGCACGGACGCTTGCCCGGTGCCAGCGTATTGGGCAGACCCGGTTCGAGCCAGGTCATCTGCAGCCGCGTGTTCAACGCGAAGCCGAGCGACGGAATCGTCGGGCTCGACGACAGCCAGCCGCCTGACGGCGTGGCCGCCACCATGTTGCCGTGTCGGTCGATCACGTCGATATGGCAGGTATCGCCGACAAAGACTTCACGCTCCGCCCATTCCGCCACCGGTGGCAGCGCGGCGAAAGTCGGCTCACCAATGCCGAAGCGCGTATCGGCAGCCGCCAGCGTGCGCTCGGCCACGGCAAGATCCGGCATGCGCGGTGCTTTGCCACCCAGCGTACCGGGCTGCATCGTCGGTATGGCGCGGTCACCGATCAACGCGGCGCGCGACGCCAGATAGTGCGGATTCAGCAGTGCGCCAAGGTGACTATCCTCGAACAGCGGATCGCCATACCACGCGGCGCGGTCGGCCATGGCCAGCTTGGCAGCCTCCGCGATCTTGTGGACGAACTCGGGCGACGTGGGTGCGTGGGCTTCAAGACCTGCGTGGCGCAGCATGCCGAGTTGCTGCAGGAAGACCGGGCCCTGGCTCCAGATATCGCACTTCGCCACGGTGTAGCGGCCGAAGTCGAGCGTGGGCGGCGTTTCCACCACGGGCCGCCAGTTCGCCATGTCGTCATAGCGCAGCAGGCCGGTGTGCTTCTCGCCCGTGGTGTCGCGCACGGGCGTGTCCTTGCAATAGGCGTCGATGGCTTCGGCCACGAAACCGCGATACCAGCCATCCATCGCGGCTTCGATCTGGCCGGTACGGGTATCGCTCTTGGACTGCGCGATCTCGACAATACGCGTGTAGGTATCGGCCAGCACCGGCAGCGTGTGCAGTGCGCCGGGGCGCGGCACCTTGCCATCGGGCAGCCAGGTTTGCGCGGAACTGTGCCACTCGTCACGGAACAGCGACTGCACGGCGAGGATGGCTTGCGAGATGCGCGGCACCAGTGGAAAGCCGTCTCGCGCATAGCCGATGGCCGGTGCCAGCACATCGGCCACGGACCACGTACCGTGATCGCGCAACATCGTCATCCATGCGCCAAACGCGCCGGGCACCGTGGCGGGCATCAGGCCGATGCCGGGCATCATCTCCATGCCCTGCGCGAGGAGCGCTGCCGGATCGGCCAGCGCCGGCGCCGGACCCTGGCCGCAGACCGATCGCATCGCGCGCTCGCGCTCGCTCCAGAACAGGATCGGCACTTCGCCGCCCGGACCGTTCAGGTGCGGCTCCACCACTTGCAGCACGAAACCAGCCGCCACGGCGGCGTCGAAGGCATTGCCGCCCTTCTCCAGCACACCCATCGCGGTTTGCGTGGCCAGCCAGTGCGTGGAGGCAGCAACGCCGAACGTGCCGACGATCTCGGGGCGTGTCGTGAACATGGGTGAATGACTCCTGTTGCAGGCAATTGACTTGTGATTCGAGTATAGGCAGGGAAAATAACTGCCAAGATCGAATAACTTATCGTTGCATTACCATTCGGTTATACGACTTTGCTGATTCGCGCCCCTATGCCCATCGCTACTGACAAGCTGCTGCATCAGATTGTGTCGCGCCTGCGCCTGCGGCATTTGCCGTTGCTGCTGGCGCTGGAGCGTCAACGTTCGATCTCGCGCGTCGCCGCCGAGCTCAATTTGTCGCAGCCCGCCGTAACCAAGGCGTTGCGCGAGATCGAAGACATCTTCATGACGCCGCTGTTCACGCGCACGCGCAACGGACTGGAGCCGACCGCCACGGGCGACGCGGTCCTCGCTCATGCGCGCACGACATTGGCCGATGCCGATGCACTGGGCCGCCAACTGGCCGTGATCGAGGCGGGCGGGCGCGGACGGCTGCGGCTCGGCGTGATCCCCTACACGGCCCGCGCGGTACTCGATGCCGCGCTGGCCTATGGGCTGGGACAGTCGCCGCGTATCTCGGTGCTGGTGCGCGAAGGCACCACCGACGAACTCGTCAACGCGCTGCGCGGCCACGAACTCGATTGCGTGATCGCGCGCTCGTTCTACGTGACCGGCGAGGACATCATGCAGCAGCCGCTGTATCGGGAAGAACCCGTGCTCGTGGTACCGTCGCAGGCGCAAGCGCGGCTGACGCGCGCTGGACTCGACTGGAAACGGCTGGCCGAACTCGACTGGATTTTGCCGCCGCCCCATACGCCGGTCCGCCGCACCATCAACACGATGTTCGCAGTAGCTGGTGTTGCACCACCGCTGCCCATCGTCGAAACCTACTCGATCAAGCCGATGGCGACGCTGCTACGCAGCCAGCCGGACACCATTACCATCGTGCCGCGTGCCGTGGCGGCGGAACTGGCTGAATTGGGCGACGCGGCGACGCTGCCGTTTTCGCTGAGCTGGGATTTGCCGTCGGTGGGGGTGATGTGGCGAAGAGAAGCCGAGGTGAATGAGATGGTGGCGGGGATGGTGGCGGCGTTGCGCGGAGTTTCGCTCCCCTCTTCTCCTTAGCTCCCCTCTCCCGCAGGGCGGGAGAGGGGTTGGGGGAGAGGGCTGGAGGTTCTGCTTGCCGACCACTTCGCAATTTAAACGGCTGGCCCTCTCCCCCGCAACGGGAGAGGCGCTCTCTCCCACGAACCTACTTCCAGTTCGCAGCCAATGTCGCCCCGAGCGCGGCCTGATACTCCTCGCTGAGCGTGGTCTGCCCCGGCGCGGGCGGTGCGAACTGCGCCATGGCCGACACCAGAGAATTGACCTGCGAGTCCAGCAACTGCTTGCCGTCCGACATGACGAACTTCTCGACGTGATTCGCGCTCGACGAGAACCATCCCACGATCGTCATGCTGTCCGAGGTGCCGATCTGGCCCACTACAAGGTCAGACCCGGATTGGCTGAACCAGACTTGATCGTAAGAGGTGTTCTGGTCGAACGACAGCGCATCCGCGTTGCCGGCAGTGCTGTCGTTTTCGACGACGCGATCCGCGCCACTACCTCGAACGAAGCGATACGTATCGTTGCCGGTGCCCCCCGTCAGCGTGTCCGCGCCTGAGCCGCCCGTCAGGAAGTCCCCGCCGCCACCGCCAAACAGCAGATCATTGCCCTCGCCGCCGTCCAGCTTGTCGCTGAAGATTCCGCCCGTAAGGCTGTCGTTGCCCAGCCCGCCTCCGATATTCACTCCGTAGAGGCTGCTGTTGCTTACGAAGACGTCATCGGCAGAGCTAAGCATGGTGAAGGCGCCCATCAGGTCCGCACGGGTCCAGATTGTGCCGTCGGCGAACGTGACCTGATCGATCTTGCGTTCAGGGTAACTATCGGAGTAGTAGAAGTCCTTCAGGGTGACACTGTCACCGCTGTTAAACGACAGCACCAGGTCCGATCCCGATCGACTGACGCTATCGACATCCGATGTGTTGAGATCGGTGAATTGCAGTTGATCGACGCGGCCAACGGCCGAGTCGCTCTGAACGACGGTGTCTTGTCCGAACCCCTTGCTGAAGACAAATGTGTCACTGCCGGCACCTCCATCAAGCGTATCGTCTCCGATGCCACCAATCAGGATGTCATTGCCACTCCCTCCCTTGAGGGTGTCGTTGCCTTCGCCACCATCGAGACGGTCATTGAGGTTGCCACCGGTCAGATTGTCATTGCCGCCCAGGCCCGCGATATTCGCACCGACGAGGTTGGATGCCGTCACGGTGTCGGCGCCCGCGCTCAAATTGGTCAATGCTGCCATCAGGCCGCTGCGGGTCCAGGTGGCATCAGTGAAGACCAGCTTGTCGATCTTGTACTCGGGATAGCTGTCGCTGTTGTAGAAGTCCTTCAATGTCACGCTGTCGCCGCTGGCGAAGGCAAGCACCACGTTAAAACCACTGCGTGTGATGCTGAGCAGATCGGTGCTGGCGAGGTCCGTGAACTGCAACTGGTCGACGCGACCCGAGCTCGAGTCGCTCTGGGTGATGGTGTCCTGACCGAAGCCCTTGCTAAAGACGAAGGTGTCGCTGCCCGACCCGCCATTGAGCAAATCATTGCCGACGCCCCCGATCAGCGTGTCGTCACCCGCGCCCCCGTTCAACGTATCGTTGCCCTCGCCACCGTCGAGGCGGTCATTGAGGTTGCCACCGGTCAGGCTGTCGTTGCCACCGAGACCCCGGATGGTGTTGGCCATTCCCGGCAGGGCAACAATGACGTTATCGTTTTCGTCGCCGTAGGTCACGACGTTCGCACGGATCGCCGCAGCATCCCATATCGTGCCATCGGGGAACTTCAGATTTTTGACCGTGCTAACGGTACCCGACTGGGTAAAGTAGGCGTTGATGGTCAAGGCATCTTGTCCATTCGCGTGCACCAGCACGAGGGCGTCGCCGACACGTCGCACGCTGAGGTCTGCTACGTTGATGTCGGTCAGCTCTACGGTATCGAGCTGGGCGCCCGAACTGTCTGCGCTACCAATGGTGTCACGCCCATAACCCGTACCGAAACGGAATACGTCGATACCGGCTCCCCCGTATAGCGTATCGTTGCCCGCACCGCCATCAATGATGTCGGCTCCATCATCGCCATAGAGCGTATCGTCCCCGGCATCGCCGAACAGCACATCATTGCCGCCAGCACCGTAGATGGTGTCATTGCCGGTGTCGCCGTGGAGCGTGTCGTTGGCGCTGCCAGCTACGATCACGTCGTCTCCGGGAGTACTGGCGATCGATTTGGCTAAAACCGTATCGAGCGTCCAGGTTGTGCCGTCCACGAACTTCAGTTGCTCAATGCCATAGTAGGCACCGTTATTGTTATAGAAGTATTTGTCGATGCGCAGCGTGCTGTTGGAACCGGCAATCGACAGGATGAGATCGTCCGTGCCGGCAACGCGACGCACGGTGATGTCTTCCGGTTGAATGTCGGTATCGAACAGGACGACATCGGTATTGGCGAGGCCATCGGACGACTCAGCGATGCGATCGTTGCCGGAGTTGCGGCCGAACAAATAGGTATCGCTGCCCGCGCCACCATTGAGCGTGTCGTTGCCGGAGCCGCCGTCCAATACATCGTTGCCACCACGGCCGTCCAGCAGGTCGTCTCCGTCGCCACCCGCAAGGGTGTTTGCAGCACCGCTGCCGATCAGAACATCGTTCCCCTCCGTGCCCTGGTTCACCTGGTTCAGTATGGCGTTGAAGTCCCAGACAGTACCGTCCGCGAACTTCAACTGTTCAATACCGTAGTAATAGCCGTCGTTGTAGAAGAATTTCTCGATACGCAAGGTGCTCGTACTGCCTTGGATCGAGATCAGCAGATCGTCGGTTGTGCCATCCCGCTTGACGATGATGTCGGCAGGGACAATATCTGCGTCGAACCGCACGACGTCAGTATTCGCGCCGCCGTCGCCGGATTCTGCGATACGGTCGTTACCTGAATTGCGGCCGAATAGGTATACGTCGCTGCCGGTGTTGCCGTTAAGCGTGTCGTTACCAGTACCGCCGTCCAGCACGTCATTGCCAGCCCGCCCGTCAAGCTTGTCATCGCCATCGCCGCCCGCGAGCGTGTTCGCCGCACCGCTACCGATGAGAATGTCGTTACTAGCAGTACCCTGGTTCACTTGGTTCAGCACCACGTTGAAGTCCCAGACGGTACCGTCCGCAAACTTCAACTGTTCAATGCCGTAGTAGTAGCCGTCGCTATAGAAGTAGTTGTCGATGCGAAGCGTGCTGTCGCTGCCGGCAATCGAAATCAGCAGCGTATCGGTGGTGCCGTCTCGCCTGACGATGACGTCCCCGGGTGCGATGTCTGCGTCGAACTGCACGATGTCAGTATTGGCGCTGCCATCGCCGGATTCGGCAATACGGTCGTTTCCGGAGTTGCGCCCGAAGAGATAGGTATCGTTGCCCGTATTGCCATTGAGCGTGTCGTTGCCCGCGCCACCATCGATCAGGTCATTGCCGCCACGACCATCGATCGTGTCGTTGCCCGCGCCGCCGCGTAGCGTATTGGCTCCGCCATTGCCGACCAGTACATCGTTGCCGTCGGTTCCAGCTAATGTCATGCCGAAGACGGTCTGATAGTCCAGCACAGTTCCATCGGCAAACTTCAATTGCTCGATGCCATAGTACGCGCCATCGCTATAGAAGTACTTCGAGATGCGCAGCGTGCTGGTAGAGCCAGCAATCGTGATGAGCAGGTCGTCGGTCGTGCCGTCCCGCTTCAGGATCACATCGGAGGGCAGTACATCGGCGTCGAACAGCACTACATCGGTATTGGCTCCGCTGTCGCCCGATTCGACAATGCGATCGCTGCCGGAATTGCGGCCGAACAGGTAATTGTCGCTGCCGATGCCGCCGTCAAGGTAGTCATTGCCCTCTCCACCGTCGAGCACGTCGTTACCGCCACGGCCCTCGAGACGGTCATCGCCCGCGCCACCATTCAGCACGTTCGCGCCACTGGAGCCGACGATCGTGTCACTACCCGCCGTACTCGCAAGCGTCTGGTTCAGCACGGTGTTGAAATCCCATACCGTACCATCTGCGAACTTCAGTTGCTCGATGCCGTAGTAGGCGCCGTCGCTATAGAAGTAGTTGGTAATGCGCAGCGTGCTGCTGGAGCCTGCGATCGAGATCAGGAGATCGTCGGTAACGCCGTCACGCTTCAGGACGATGTCCGTTGGCAGGATATCTGCGTCGAACTTTACGATATCCGTGTTGGCAGTGCTGTCAGCCGACTCAGAAATCGTGTCGTTGCCCGAGTTGCGGCCGAACAGGTATGTGTCGCTGCCTGCGCCCCCGTTGAGCGTATCGTTGCCGCCGCCACCATCGAGAATGTCGTTTCCACCGCGGCCCTCGATGCGGTCGTTGCCCCCAAGACCGTTCAGTACATCATTGGTGGCATAACCGTAGATTACGTCCGACACGTCGCGACCGAGAATGACCTGAGCTTTGACATCCGCGATGCCAAGCACGTCGCCATTGGCAAACTGGATTTGTCCTACTGCGGCTGAAGTGCCAGCGTCCTGCAGGAAATATCCCTTGATCAGCAGGAGGTCGCTGGTGCCGTTGATCGAGATGTATAGATCATCATTGGAACGCGTAAGCGTGACATCGTCCTTGCCAAGGCCGCCACCGATAACGACGGCATCCGATCCCACTGCGTCTGAGGACGTGTTGTCGATGGTGTCGTAGCCTGCGCCCGGCCCGAACAGGTACTTGTCGTTGCCTTTGCCGCCAGTGAGAGTGTCGTTACCAGCGCCGCCGTCGAGCACGTCGTCACCGTCGCCGCCCGAGAGCTTGTCGTCGCCACCGTTGCCAAGAAGAATATCGTTGCCGCCCATGCCGCTGATGGTTTCCGCGATAGCGTCTCCAGTGATGCGGTTGGCCGTGTCGTCTCCGGTAATGGCGGTTCCCTGAACAAAGCCAATCTGCGAGAGTAAGGCGCCGAATCCGTCGCCTGACTGAGCATCTGACGAAGTGCGCAGCGCTTTAAGTATTTCGTCGCCGATGAATCCGTTCTGACCGAGTGCTTGGCCGAACTCGATGATGTCCGCCCTGGCACCGTTTGGATCGCTCGCATAGCGCGCTTTCAACAGCGCCACGATGTCGCTCACGTCAAACTTCGGGGTGCTGTCTACCTCGGAAAACGTGAGGTCAAGTGCGTCCATGTAGTCGGCATATCGAGTCTGCAGAATCAGCTCGCCATACACGAAGTTTCGAAGATCCTGGTACATGCCGTTGATCTGGGCTGAGGCGTTGGGCCCAGGATTCCCAGTCCCAGCATTGGTGCCGGCTCCTTGTATGAACGACTCACCCAAGTAGTTCTCCAGCGCAACGAGCTTGCGTGCATCGTCCAGGTACTCGCCCCGGCTATGGGGATCTACCAACGCGGCACCCATCCATTTGTAGATGATCGCGTCAACGAGATCCCAGCGTGCAGGAGCTTCGGCGTTTGCAGCAAACTGGCTAACGAGTGCCAACAGTGTGCCACCAGTGTCCTTGAGTATCGCCTGATGGAGACTGCTGACTCGTCCCGATCCTTCAACGTCCGGCATCCCTGCGAGGGTCGACTCGTTGTCTTCTTCAGTATTGAGGTCTATCGTATCCGTGGGGTCGACATGGAACCAGACGTCCGTTACGGCGCCGATATGACCATCCGTGCCGGTATAGGAGCCCAGCAAACCATGCTGATTCTGGTTGCCGTCAACTTGGTTACTGGCAATTGCATCGAGCGAAATGGACGCCACGTTGGCGGCACCGAGCGACATGAGCTCGCCATCTTGCACGTTTCCGTCCTGGTTCTTATCTTGCCAGACGAGCACCTTGTCAAAGTCTACGTCGGCGGCATCAAACTTCCCATCGTGATTCGAGTCGAGTGCGCGCAATGCATCGAATCCATTGGGCGCGTTCCCATCGCCGCCTGGCGTGAACTGGCCAAATAGCTCGGCGCCGCTATCGATCTTGCCATCGCCATTGCGATCCATGACGAGGAGGCCGTCGTCCTTCCCTACCCATCCAGTACTTTCGGCGAATCCATCGCCGTCGTGGTCGAAGTAGATGCCATCTGCGCTGGATACAGTTTCCACGCCATCTCCGTCCAGATCGATGATAAGTGGGCTGACTGTCTGCGCATTGTTGTTCCATTTGTCCCTGAGGGAGCTGGAGATCGCGTCTTTGCCAGTTGGGGCATTGATGCCCAAGGCCTTATAGACTTCGGCTAAGGCGTCCGATGGCAGCATATCGTCGACGACATCACGGTGTCTCCATGCCGTAAGCAAAATTCCGAGACCAGCGACCAACACCGCTGCTTGAGGTGCCAGCGTTGCGCCAACGACCACACCGTATGCAGCAATCAAAGCTTCGGTCTTAAGTACGACTTCAGCAACATCTTCCCACTTGGCAGTACCCTGGTCCGTCTTGTCGAGCAGGTCGGCCATAGCTGCCACCCAAGCGGGCTGCCCGGTCAGGATTGTCGTATACGCGCCTGCCCACGGATTGCTCTTGGCCGCGATTTTCACAAGTAAAGTGCCGGCAATTCCAATTGCTCCAGCGATTGTCTCTAGTTTCTCAGCTGTGGATGACTTTGTTCCCGTCATGATTAACCTCTTATTTTATTAATAAAATATACGAACAGTAATCCCAAAAATTACTAGAAAAATACCTATTAATATTGAAGCAATACATATCCTGAACATGAATATCTCGATCATCGATGTTTCAGCTATCTGTCTCTCCTCGAATGACAAATCTTTCCTTGTGCGACGATCTCGGTATCTCTTTGTCATATCGCGACATCGCTTTGGAATATAGAAAACGCCGGTTCCAACAAGGACAAATATCGCGAAATAAATAATGCGTATGCCGATTGTCAGGAGTTCATCAGACATCATAGATTTAGCTATCGTTAAGGATAAGCCGCGTGCTGCTCAGCGCTCCCGCAGACTCTCACTCGTATGCTGGATAAGCGGCGACAGAAAGTATTCGATCAGCCGACGTTTGCCGGTCTTGATCTCCGCGGTGACGAGCATGCCCGGTGAAATAGCCACCTGCTTGCCATCCACATCGATCGTGTTCTGCTTCAACCGAATCCGAGC
The DNA here is from genome assembly GCF_005503625.1 of Cupriavidus sp. 2SB. Taxonomy (GTDB): domain Bacteria; phylum Pseudomonadota; class Gammaproteobacteria; order Burkholderiales; family Burkholderiaceae; genus Cupriavidus. The sequence continues at coordinate 11,527 of NZ_SCMX01000014.1, forward strand.
CGCATAGATCAGCCCGCGTTTTTCATCCTGAATTGCGTCATCGGACACTGTGGTCACGGTTCCGTCGATCGTGCCGTACTTCGTGTAGAGGAATGTTTCCACCTTCACGATCGCCGACTGGCCCGGTTTGACGAAGCCAATGTCCTTGTTCTCGAGCATTGCTTCGATCTCGACCGCGTTCTCGCTTGGCACCACCACCATGAGCGCCTGCGCTTCAGTGACGACGCCGCCGACCGTATGGACCGCGAGCTGCTGCACCTTGCCATCGACCGGGGCGATCAGGCTTTGCTGCTTGACGCGGACCGATGCTTTCGTGACCTCCTGCGTCAGCTCGGCTTCCTTCTGCTTGCCTTCATTGAGTAGTTCAAGATTGGTACGGCGCGTCTCCGCAACCAACGCGTTCATCCCGGCCTTGCCTTCGCGCAACGCCGCCTCCTGCTCCTTCAGGCGGCTGCGTTGGGTGGCGAGGTCCGCTTCCTGCTCGATGCGGATCTGTTCCTTTTCGAGATAACCGTGCTTGGAGACGAAGTTGCGATCTGCAAGATCCTTGAAGTCTTGCGCGCGCTGCTGCGCGAGGGGCAGCGTACGCTCCAGCTTGCGGACCATTTCGCGGGTGGATTGGGCTTCCGCCTCGCGTTTGGCCATATCGGCTTCGATGCGCGCGACCTTGGCCTGGTAGTCGCGATACTGTCCGTCGAGCCAGCCCTGGGCCTGCCGAAAGGCCGATTCGGACACACTCTCGATGTGCACGAGCTGCGGCGTGTGTCCCCGCTCGATGGTGTCGAGTATGGCCTGCGCACGTGCGACCTGCAGCCTTGCGAGTGCGAGGTCGTGGCTTAATCGCGCCTGATCGGCCTTGCTCGCGGTGGGATCCAGTTCGATCAGCGTTTCGCCGGCTCGCACGAATTGCCCATCGGTGACGTGGATTCCGGTAATTGTGGCAACTTCGACCGGCTGGATTACCTTCGTCCGGTCGTTCGGCACGATCTTGCCTTGCGCGGTGGCAACGATATCGATCTGCCCGAAGATCGCCCAGGTCAACGCTATCACCAGAAACGAGATCAGCAGCCACAGGGTGACGCGCGGGATAGGCGATGGCGGGCTCGCGGTCAGCGCTAGCGCTGCCGGGAGGAATGCGGCTTCATCGCGCCGGTAGGCGGGGCCGTCAAGGACCTTGCGGTCCCGCCATGCCAGGCTGAAGATCTTGCCGTAGTGTGCGAGCAGGTCGCCAAGGCCGCAGAGTTGCTGGGAAATGGTCATGACATTAACCCGTCTGGATTGCGTGGAGTTGCGCGTACTGACTGCCACGTTGTGCCAGCAACTCGGAATGCGAGCCGATCTCGACGATCTGTCCCTTGTCCATCACGACAATACGGTTGGCATCGCGGACTGCCGAGAGGCGGTGCGCGATGATGAGCACGGTACGCCCGTGACAGATGGCCTTCATGTTCTGCTGGATGACGCGTTCGGACTCGTAGTCCAGCGCGCTGGTCGCCTCATCAAAAATCAGAATGCGCGGGTTGCTCATGAGTGCACGCGCGATGGCGATGCGCTGGCGCTGTCCGCCAGACAACGTGGCACCGTGCTCGCCTACCTGCGTGTCATAGCCCTCCGGCAGTTCCGAGATGAACTCATGGGCACCGGCCAGTTGCGCGGCCTTCACGACGGCAGACAGTGGCGCGCCGGGATCGGTCAGGGCGATGTTCTCCCGGATCGTGCGGCTGAACAGCATGTTGTCCTGCAGCACCACGCCAATCTGCCGACGTAGTGATGATGCATCGGCCAGCGCGAGGTCGATATCGTCGATCAGCACGCGGCCACGCTCGGGCACGTAAAGGCGTTGCACGAGCTTGGTAAGCGTGCTTTTCCCGGAACCCGAACGTCCGACGATGCCGATGACTTCTCCTGGACGTACCGACAGCGATACGCCGCGCAACACCTCAGGCATGTCAGGGCGATAGCGAAATACGACCTCATCGAAGTTGATCGCGCCTTTCACTGAGGGCAGTGGCGATTTTGCGTTGGCGACCTCGGTGCGCGTATTGAGGATGTCGCCAAGTCGCTGGATCGATATGCCAGTCTGCTGGAAGTCGGTCCACAGTTGCGCAAGTCGCATCACGGGCGTGGCGACGTGGCTGGACAACATGTTGAAAGCGATGAGCTGACCGACGGTCAGGGCACCCTCAATGACCAGTTTGGCCCCGAAGTACATCGTGGCCACGGTGACGAGCTTGCTGATCAGCGTGACTCCGCCATTGGCGACAGTGCCGACGGTAGTGGTCTTAAAGCCCGCGCCGACATACTGGGCTAGTTGATCGTCCCACTTGCGGGTCCATTGCGGCTCTACAGCCATGGCCTTCACGGTCTGGATGCCGCTGATGGTTTCCACCAGAAACGCCTGGTTCTCTGCGCCACGGTTGAATTTCTCGTGCAGCCTGCCACGCAGCGTGGGTGTAAACAACAGCGACAGCAGGAAGTAACTCGGTAGCGATACCACTACGATCAGCGTTAGCCAGCCGCTGTAGTAGAACATCACCGCCAGGAAGACGAACGAAAAGACGAGGTCCAGCACCACCGTGATGGCGTTTCCGGTCAGGAATGAGCGAATGTTCTCGAGTTCCCGGATGCGCGCCACGGAGTCGCCGACGCGCCGCGCCTGGAAGTACGCGAGCGGCAGCGTCAGCAGATGGCGGAACAGTCGCGCCCCGAGTTCGACGTCCATGCGGCTCGTGGTGTGCGAAAACAGATAGGTGCGGAGTCCGGTCAGGCAGACCTCGAACAACGTGACGACCAGCAGCCCAATGGCGATGACGTCGAGTGTGGTGAAGCCGCGATGAACGAGCACCTTGTCCATCACCACCTGGAAGAACAGCGGCGTGACCAGTGCGATCAACTGCAGCACGAACGACACCACCAGTACCTCGAGCAGCAGCTTCCGGTACTTGACGACCGCAGGTATGAACCATGTGAAGTCAAACTTGGCGAGTTGTCCCGCAATCGATGCGCGGGAGCTGAACAGCATCAGCTCGCCTGACCAGCGGACCAGGAACTCGTCGTTGGTCAGGATTTGCGGACGACCTGTCAAGGGGTCTTGAATCAGGGCCTTGCCGTCATCGAATCGCGCGAGCACGAATGCCCTGCCGTCGCAGTCCAGCGCGACGGCGGGTAGCGGCTGCAGCGCGAGCCTTGCGGCAGGTGGCCGCGTGACCTTGGTAGTGAGTCCAAGGTGCTTGGCCGCCAGTCTGCATTCCTGCACAGTCATGCCATCAGCGGCACGAAACTCGTGCGCCATCTGGTCCGGGTCTGTGCTAATGCCGTGGAATCGCGCAATGATGACCAGGCATAAGAGGACGGAATCCCTCATGTGCTCGGCGTCGGCGCGAGTTCCCTCACCGCTGACGAGCGTCAGCGGAGGACTCGAGTCCACCATGTTGTTTGTTCTTTTATGCTGACCTGTTTATCGGCCAGTGACCCCTTCAATACGCCTGCTTGCGTGGCAGACGCCCCTGTTCTCTGTGCATTCCTATTCTGCGCATTGCTTTCACCACCCCGAAAGCAATGGCGAGGTAATACTAGAATTACTATTTGGCAATCACAAGCCCGTCGAAGTGGGGTATTGGATATATTTCTATTTATTGACAAATTTTTTGTTTATACGACATGCACCCTCAGTGTCCGATTGCCGCTTTGAAACGGTTTATCGAGACTTTGCTGCCTCCTGTACGATGGTCTGCCCATGCTCCGGGTCGCCGCGTCGACGCCGATTTCTCTGGGCTGGGATCTGCCGTCGGTGGGCGTGATGTCGGTGTAGTAGGCGGAGGTGAAAAGAGTGGTGGGAGGGATGGCAGAGGAGTTGCATGGGCTGTCAAGTTGACACACGCTACTGCTTGCTCCCCATGACCGCTGCCGGTTTTGGCGCCTGCACCTTCCAGTAGAAAATGCACCGCCAAGAGTTAGCTAAGAAATCGCATCAATCATCAACACGCATGAAAACCGTATCCCTCTATTTCCTCACGGCCCTCGCCGAAATCCTCGGCTGCTACCTGCCCTACCTCTGGCTACGCCAGAACGGCAGCCCCTGGCTGCTGCTCCCGGGCGCGATCTCCCTCGCCGTCTTCGCCTGGCTGCTCACCCTGCATCCCGACGCCTCGGGCCGGGTCTATGCCGCTTATGGCGGTATCTATATAGCGGTCGCCATCGCCTGGCTCTGGCTGGTAGACGGCGTCCGCCCCTCCGTCTGGGATATGACAGGTGTCACAATCGCCGTCGCCGGCATGGCCGTGATCGTCTTTCAGCCTCGCTAAGATCAGAGTTAAAGGCGATTTACCGGTCACTTCCCACTGACAAAAACCGTCAATTTATGCATCATTCGCCTCACCCCTCCGCGGTGGGGTGACAAATTTCGACAGATACATCCGGTTACACCTGACAAGAAATCTCACATTTCTGTCCTTGGATGCCGATAAAGGGCCGATACGGGCAATTTTGGACCCTGGCACACCTGTTGCTCTATTGATTCCCGACAGCAACACGCTGTTCTCTACAAATTACAGGGGTCAATTCCATGAAAAAAGCACGGATGGGAATCCACCAACGGGTCCAGAAGGGTTTCACGCTGATCGAACTGATGATCGTGGTCGCGATCATCGGTATCCTGGCTGCTATTGCGATTCCGCAATATCAGGATTACGTGGCTAAGTCGCAGATGGCACGTGCCGTTGGCGAAGTCTCGGCCTACAAGACGGCTATCGAAGACCGCATCAACCAGGGTGCCACGACGCTTGCCACGGGCGACATCGGCTTTGTCACGTCCAATCTCTATGGTGACCCCACGTTCTCGTTCACCACGGGTACCGGCGTAGCCTCGATGGAAGTCACCATGGCTCGCGATGACGCTACCAAGAAGGTGGCGAACAGCGCAGTAAATGGCGCCAAGGTCACGATCAGCCGTGACACCAACGGCACGTGGACCTGCGCGACGACGGCTCCGGGAGGGACCACTGGCTGGAAGCCAGTCTACGCACCGAATGCATGCCCGGTTGCTACCGCTCCGCAGACTCCTGCACCGGGTCAAACCTGATACTGAAGAACTCGAAAAACCCCCTAGCCTTTCCCTAGGGGTTTTTTCTTTCTACCCCACCTCCCCCCGCATCCCAATCTCCGCAATCAACTTCCCATACCGCGCATTCTCAGCCGCCACCATCTGGGCAAACTGCGCCGGCGATTCACTCTTCCGTAGTTCCCCTGCATTCGCTTTCGTCGACGCATCGAGCTTGCCGCTGCTCTGCAATGTCGATACCGCATCGAACAGCCGCTTCGTCAGCGCCGCAGGCAAACCCGCTGGCGCAAACAGTCCACTCCAGTTATCGAGCACGAACCCTGGCGGCAGTACCTCGCCCAGCGTCGGCACATCCGGAAAGTAGACCGAGCGAGCCGCCGATGACACCGCCAATGCGCGGATCTGTCCGTTGCGTAAAAACGGCGCGGCCGTCGCCAGCACGGGCATGCCGAACTGGGTCTGGCCGCTGATCATTGCAGTCAGGATTTCGCTGGCGCCCTTGTAGGGGATGTGCACGGCGTTGGTATGCGTCTGGTGCAGCAGGCTTTCCACGGCGAGGTGCGAGACCGCACCCTTGCCGCCCGAGCCGTAGTTCAGCGCGCCGGGCTTCTGCTTCATCGCGTCGATCAGTTCACGCGCGGTCTTGTACGGCGACGAAGCGGGTACAGCCAGCACCACGGGGCCGCCCGATACCGACGAGATGGCCGTGAAATCCTTGGCCGCGTCGTACGGCGGATCGCGATACAGGTGCACGTTGATCACGTGCTGGTTGGCCAGCACGCCGAGCGTGTAGCCATCGGGTTCGGCGCGCTTGAGTGCGCGAGCGCCGATGATGCCGCCTGCACCGCCGATGTTCTCGACCACCATCGGCTGGCCGAGCATCGGGCCGAGTTCGGCGGTCAGGCTGCGGGCCATCGAATCCGGCGCGGTGCCTGCGATGAACGGCACGATCACGCGGATCGGGCGCGAGGGATAGTTGGCGGAGGGGGCGGCTGCAAAGCCGGTGCGGGTCACGATGCCGCCCAGTGCGGCAGCGCCCGTCGTGGCAAGCCACTGACGTCGGTTCATGTCTGGTCTCCTGTTATGGCCGGCGCGCGGTCTGGTGCCGCGTCGCCGTGGGTCTTGGTCAGGCCGAAGCGGGGTCGAGGATGGCCTTGGCGATGGTGTTGCGCTGGATCTCGCTGGTGCCCGTGAAGATGCGGAACATCCGCAGCTTGCGCCAGGTCTGCTCGACGGGATGGCCGCGCGTCACGCCGAGGTTGCCGTGGATCTGCACAGCCTTGTCGGCCACTTCGAAGCAGCGCTCGGAGACGAACAGCTTGCACGCCGCCGCCTTCATGCGCAGGTCCGCGCCCGCATCGGCCAGCATCGCGGTCTGGGCGATCATGCTCTCGCACGCCCACAACGCCGCCGCCATGTCGGCCAGCATATGCTGAATGGCCTGAAAGCGCGCAATCGGTCCACCGAACTGGCGACGTTGCCCCGCGTATTCCACCGATGCTTCGTACGCACGCATCGCCAGCCCCAGCATCGACGGGCAATGCAGTAGCCGGTTCACGTTGATGCGCGACATGCCCAGCTTGAACCCCCTGCCCTCGCCGCCGAAGATATTGGCGCGCGGCACGCGCACGTTCTCGAAATGGATGTCCGCGTCGATATGCTGGCCCGACATCGGCACATACTCGGTGCTCACCGTCACGCCGGGCAGGTCGAGATCCACCAGCACCGCCGTGATCGATGGCGGCGTGGTCGAGGCATCCGTCACGCACATCACGATGGCGAAGTCTGCAAACGGTGCGCCGCTGATGTAGTGCTTCGTGCCGTTGATGACGAGTTCGTCGCCATCCACCACGGCGCTCGTGCGGATGCTTTGCGCGTCGGAGCCCGAGTGCGGTTCGGTCAGCGCGAAGCATGTCGATTTCTGGCCGCGAATCACGGGTTCGAAGTAACGCGCCACCTGATCGGGCGTGGCGTACTTCAGCATATTGCCCACGCGCGGCGGGCCGCCGAGATCGCCGAGCACATGGGGCGCCAGCGCGGCGCCGCTTGCAGCGAGGTCGGCCTTGAGTGCGCATTGTTCGGCGATATTGAGGCCGCGCCCGCCCAGTTCCACGGGCAGGCACGATGCATACAGCCCCAGTTCGCTGGAGCGTCGCCACACACCGCGCAGCACGTCGCGCGGCCATGCATCTTCGCTGCCGAGGCCGAGTTCGCGTTCCAGCGGACGCAGTTCCTCGTCGATGTAGCGCTGCACGGCGGCGCGGGTTTCGATCAGTACCGGATTGTTCAGATGGTCGAACATGGTGGCGCCTCCTTAGTTCACACGGCGGCTTTCACCGGCCCAGTACTGCTCGCGCACGAGCTTGCGCGCCAGCTTGCCGCTGGCGTTCTTCGGCAACTCGGCCACAAAATCCACACTGCGCGGCGACTTGTAATCCGCAATGCGCGCGCGGCAATGGCCGATCAGGTCCGCCGCACTCGCCTGCCGGCCCGGCCACAGCGCCACCACGGCCTTCACGGTCTCGCCCCACGTTTCGTCGGGCACGCTGATCACGCACGCCTCCATCACGTCCGGATGCTGGTATAGCGTGGCTTCCACCTCGTTCGGATACACGTTGAAGCCTCCCGAGATGATCATGTCCTTCTTGCGATCGACGAGGTACACGTAGCCTTCTGCATCCACGCGCGCCAGATCCCCCGTGTGCAGCCAGCCATCGATCAACACTTCGCGCGTCAGGTCCGGCGCGCCCCAGTAGCCCTGGAACACATCGGCGCCGCGGATCACCAGTTCGCCGATCTCGTCGCCGCTGACTTCCTCGCCGTGCTCGTTGACCACGCGCACTTCGGTCTCGCCCAGCGCACGGCCACACGATGCCAGGCGTTCCGGATGCGTTTCCATCGCGATGGCATGGTCGGTTGTGGAAAGCCGCATCACGCCCGATGTGGATTCGCTCGTGCCATAGCCCTGCGAGAGGATCGGACCGATGCGCTGCCACGCCTCGCGAATACGCGCCGGCGCCATTGGTGCCGCGCCGTAAGCCAGCGTGCGCAGGCTGCTCAAGTCCGCCGTGGCCAGCGTGGGCTCGGCCAACAGCATGTTGATCATCGCCGGCACCATGAAGACGTGCGTGAGCTTGAGACGCGACACGTCGGCCAGGAATTGCGCCGGATCGAATTTCTCGAACAGCACCAGCGTGGCACCGAGGAAAAGATAGGGCTGCATCAACATGCCGGAGGCATGCGTGATCGGCCCGATCAGTGCGAGACGATCACCGGGACGCGCGGGACGATCCATCGTCAGGATCAGCTTGCGCAGCGACGCCAGGCGATTGCCATAGGTCTGCATCGCGGCCTTGATCTTGCCGGTGGAACCCGACGAGAAATGCAGCACGGCAAGGTCGTCGGGCTGCGGCGCGTAGTCGATGGGTGTGTCCGCGCCCTGCTCGATCAGGCTTTCATAGGCGCCGTAGCCGGCGGTGCTTCCCGCAATCGCGAAATAGTGTTCGATGCTGCCGAAGCCCGGCGTTGCACCCGAGTACCCCGTGTAGCCCGGTCCGGCGATCAGCACGCGCGGCGCGCAGTTCTCGACCACATCCGAGGCCTCGCTGGCCGTGAAGCGCGGATTCAGTGCCGCCTTGACCAGCCCGGCCTTGTACAGCGCGCATTCGATCTCCACCACCTCGGGGCAATTGCGCGACTGGATCGCCACGCGGTCCCCTTTCCGCAAACCCAGCGCGAGCAGCGCGTTGGCAAGGCGCGTGGATCGCTCGTCCAACTGGCGGAAGGTCAATACGCGGTCGCGGTACAGCACGGCGGGGTTGTCGCCCCAATAACGCGCCGCGCGCCGCAGGAAATAGGCGAATGTCATCGGAAGTCTCCTTGCCTCTGGTTTTTTGTCGTGTGCGCCAAGTCTGTAAGATGGCAGCCATCACTACAATGCCGCATCGGGAATGAAGGCATAACCAACAGGAATGTGATGGAGACTCGGGATATGGAATATGTGCTCGCGGTGAGCACTCACGGCGGCATTGGGCGGGCGGCGGAGGCGCTGGGCATGACGCAACCGGCACTGACCAAGGCAATCCAGCGTGTGGAAGCGCAATTGGGCGTGCCGCTATTCGAACGCACCACGCTCGGCATGCGCGTGACGCAAGCCGGTACGGTGTTTCTGGAGCGGGCGCGTCGCATCCGGCTCGAATACGAGGACGCGCTCAAGGAGATGCGCGGCATCCAGACCGGCGAACAGGGCCTGCTGCGGCTCGGTTACTCGCCATCGATGCCCACCGGGTTGGTGCTGGGCGCCTGCCAGCAACTGATTCGCGAGCGGCCCGTGGCGCGCCTGCGGCTGACCATGCGCGTGGCACGCGAACTGATGGATCTGGTGCAGGCCGGTGAAGTGGACCTGGCCGTGGCGCCGCTGCCGCGCCAGCCCAATCCCGCGCTGGCTTCGAAGGAACTTTTCACGGACCGGCTGGCCGTGGTGGCCGATGAAGACCATCCGCTACACCGTCGGCAGAACCTGGGACTGGCCGATCTGGTCGGCCAGCACTGGCTACTGCCCAGTGCGCATGTGCTGGTGCGGCAACAACTCGAAGCGGCGTTTGCCGAACTGGGACTGCCCGCGCCCATCCTGCGCGTGGAGACCGATTTCGGCAGCACGACGTTGTTCGACCTCGTACGCGGCACCGAGATGCTGTGCATCGCGGGGGCAACGGGCAACAGCACACGGGCAAGCCTGCGGCCGATTGCCCTGCGCGCCGATGCGCTGGACCTCGGCCGCCGCGTCGGCGTGATGTCACGCGCAGGCGCCTACCTGTCGCCGCTGGCGCAGCGCATGATCGACATCCTCGAATCGCACATCGCGTAGTTATTGCAGTGTGCGGAGGTAGGCCAGCAGGTCGTCCAACTGCCGCGCATTGCTCATGCCCCAGAAACGCATCTTGGTGCCGGGCACGACCTTGGCGGGAGATTGCAGGAAAGCGCGCAGGGTGTCATCGGTCCAGACGACTGTCGATGTCTTCATGGCATCGGAGTAGCGGTAGTCATCGGTGCCGCCCGCCTTTCTTCCGATGATCGCGTTGAGTTGCGGGCCAAACGCACCGCGTGCGGAAGGACCGACCTGGTGGCATGAGGCGCAGCGGGTGGTGAAGATGTCACGGCCGGCGGTGAGATCGGCGGCTTGGGATGTTTGAGCGAGCGCGATGAGGGCGACCAATGCCGCGAGCCGACTCCCCACTGCCGGTTTGCTCCCCTCTCCCGCTTGCGGGAGAGGGGTTGGGGGAGAGGGCTGGCGGTTAATCATCGAACGTGTTGGGGCTTGCTTCATGAAACGATTGTTTTGGATATTTGATGCGCCTGCCCTCTCCCCCGGCCCCTCTCCCGCGTTGCGGGAGAGGGGAGAAAACCGAGAGAAGGGCCAAAGACTCCGATTATGTAACAGCATGTGAGCCTGTGCAGCCTGAGGCCGAAACCACCTCACCCCGCTGCTTATAATGCCCGGCCGGTCAACCACCGCGCCCCCCTCATGCGTCGTATCTCCTGGCTCGTCATGAGCCTCGTCATCGCTGCGCTGATGCAAGTGCCCGTCGCGTTCTCTGCCGAATCGGCAGCCCGATCCGCGTCCGAGGCCGAAGCGCAGCAGATTCCCGTTCTCACGCACGCCGAAGCCGTCGCCGAACTCAAGCGCCTGCAGTCCGAGCAGGATCGCATCAAGCAACTTGCCTCGGGCACGTCGGGCGACCTGCGCCTTGGCGATCTCAACGAAACGCTGCGGCAACTCGACGACGATGTCGACAAGCTCAACGCCTCGCTCACACCACAGCGCGCCCAGATACAGGCGCAAGTGGATCTGCTCGGGCCCCCGCCCGATACCGCCACTGCACGCGAAGCACCTGCCGTGGTGCGCCAGCGCGCCGAACTCAATGCGCGCAAGGCGCAGCTCGACGATGAACTGAAGCAGGCCGCCGACAGCAAGGACAACATCGCCCATCTGCGCGACCAGTTGGCCAAGCTGCAGCGCAGCCGGCTCAAGGATCAGCTTGCGCTGCGTTCGGACAGCATCCTGAATCCTGCGTTCTGGACGCCGCTGTTCAAGCTGGGCGAAGAAGATCGCATGCGGCTTGGCAATTTCACCGACGAGATCAAGCCGATGCTGCGCGAAGCCTGGGAACCTGGGCAGCGTGGCAAGACCATCCTCCTGCTGGCCGTGGCGCTGGCCGTATGGTCGCTTGGGCGGCGATTGCTGGAGCGCGGCCTGGCGTGGTTCTGCCTGCACCAGTTGCCCGAAACACGCTTGCGGCGCAGCGCGCTAGCGCTTGCGACGGCATTGACCACCGTCGTCACGACAGCCGTCGCCGTGCGCATCGTCTATGCGGCGTTCACTGGCGGCGAAGAATTACCGGCTAGCCTGCAGGACCTGATGGCCGAGATCGCCAAGCTGACGATGACTTCCGCACTGATCGCCGGACTGGGCCGTGCATTGCTGTGCACGCAGCATCCGTCATGGCGATTGCCTGCGCTGGCCGATCCGGTGGCGTTGGCGATGAAGCCCTTCCCCACCGTACTGGCTGGTCTGCTGCTGCTCGCGGGCACGCTCGAACAGTTCAATCGCATGGCCGATACCAGCGTGCAGGTGACGCTGCTTGGTCGTGGGCTGGTGTCGCTGGTGGTGGTGCTGACGATTGGTGCGGCGTTGCTGCGCGCCAATCGCGTGCGCAGCGAACTGGTGGCAGCGGGCGAGCGTCCCGAGGAACGCGCCACGCTGGCCGGGCTGATCCACGCGGCGGTCACGCTGATCGTGATCGTGGGGTTCGGTGCGCTGCTGATCGGCTATATCAGCTTTGCGCGCTTCCTGACCTATGAACTGGTCTGGTTCGATATCGTGCTGTGCAGCCTGTACCTGCTCACACAACTGACGCGCGATACTTGCGAGGCATTGTTCTCGGCGAATCACCGCAGTGGCCGCGTGATCAAGCAACTGTTCGGCGTGGACGATTCGCACCTGGAGCAGGTGTCCACGGTGCTGTCCGGTATCGGCGCCAGTGCACTGCTGCTGGTGGCGGTGCTGGCGCTGCTGACCGGTGGGTTCGGCACCACGCCCGCTGACCTGCTCAACACGCTGCTGACCGTGCTCGGCGGCGAGAAGCTGCGCAGCATGAACATCATGCCGGACCGCATCCTCAACGCGGTCATCGCGCTGATCGTCGGCGTCTGGTTGCTGCGTTCGGTGCGGCGCTGGCTCGACGCCGAGATGCTGCCCAAGCTCTGCAAGGAGCCAGGGTTACGCGCTTCGCTGATCACGCTGTTCAGCAACGTGGGCTATGTGCTGCTGGTGCTGCTGACGCTGTCGCTGCTGGGCGTGAAATGGGAAAACCTGGCGTGGATCGTCAGTGCGCTGTCGGTGGGTATCGGCTTCGGCCTGCAGGAGATCGTGAAGAACTTCGTGTCGGGGCTGATCCTGTTGACCGAGCGCCCGGTGAAGGTGGGCGACATGGTGAGCCTGGCCGGCGTGGAAGGCGATATCCGCCGCATCAACGTGCGCGCCACGGAGATTCAGCTTGGCGACCGTTCCACGGTCATCGTGCCGAACTCGCAACTGATTTCGCAGAACGTGCGCAACGTCACGATGAGCAACAGCACGCAGGGCGTGGCCACGCTGCAACTCACCTTCCCGCTCAACACCGACCCCGAGGCCGTGCGCGACCTGTTGCTCGATGTCTATCATCAGCACGAGACCATCCTCGATATCCCCGCGCCATCGGTCACGTTCAGCCAGTTGGCGCCGAACGGCATTACGTTGAGTGTGACGGGCTACGTGAGCAGCCCGCGGATTGCGGCGGGCACCAAGAGCGACCTGCTGTTCGAAATCCTCAAACGACTGCGCGCCGCGAACATCTCGCTCTCGGAGCCGCAAACCCTGCGCGTGGAAAACATGGCGGCGCTGGGCATGTAGTGCCACGGATGGCGCCACCGCAGCTATCGGCCGGGGCCGTCGTGCCCCGTCCAGATATCGGAACCGTCATCGCACGTGGATAGCGCGATCATTTGCTGGCAGTGCTGGCATCTGTAGACAAAAACCTGCCTCCCGGCGTGCCGCCCATGCGGCAAGCCGTCATCCGTTCGTAACAGTCTCGGGTGTGGCGGAACATAACCCGGACGGCCCAGCAGGCTCTTGCAAAGTTCGCAAGGAACCATGGTGCTCTCCAAATACTGCATTCGGTCGGCGCAACAACAAAGTCTCGAACAATGCAGACATTGGTGCAGCGCAGCAAAAATTCAGTATAGGCGCACGATCGTTCGGTTGCCACGGCGCAAACGGCCAATAGACTAATCCTTCGCCTGCCTGGCGAAACGGTCGGTGGCAGCAAGCAATTGATCCATGATGCCGGGCTCGGTCCACGCATGGCCCGCACCCTCGATCAGATGGAAATCGGCATCGGGCCACGCCTTGTGCAGCGCGTAGGCGTAGCGCACCGGACATGGCATGTCATAGCGGCCATGCACGATCACGCCGGGGATGCCCGCCAGCTTGTGCGCATCGCGCAGCAGTTGTCCGTCCTCCAGCCAGCCGCGATGCGTGAAATAGTGGTTCTCGATGCGCGCAAAGGCCAGCGCAAAATGACCCTCGTCGTGTTTGGCGCTGTTGTCGGGATTCGGCAGCAGCGTGATGGTCTCCCCTTCCCACACACTCCAGGCGCGGGCGGCCTCCACCTGCTTGTCGATATCGTCGCCGGTCAGCAGTTTCCGGTACGCCGCCATCATGTTGCCGCGCTCGGCCTCGGGTACGGGCGCCTGGAAGCGCGCCCACTTCTCCGGAAACATCTCCGACACGCCGAACTGGTAATACCAATCCAGTTCCGCCTGCGACACCGTGTAGACGCCGCGCAGTACCAGTTCGCTCACGCGCTGCGGATGCGTTTCCGCATAGGCCAGCGCCAGCGTGGAACCCCACGAGCCGCCGAACACCAGCCAGCTTTCCACGCCGATTGTCTCGCGGAGCTTCTCGATATCGGCCACCAGATGCCACGTGGTATTGGCTTCCAGCGACGCATGCGGCGTGGATTGCCCGCAGCCGCGCTGGTCGAACAGCAGCACGTCGTAGCGCGCCGGATCGAACAGGCGCCGATGATCGGGCGAAATGCCGCCGCCCGGCCCACCATGCAGGAACACGGCCGGCTTGGCGCCGCGCGTGCCTACGCGTTCGTAATGCAGGACATGGCCGTCGCCCACGTCGAGCGTGCCGGTCTCGTAAGGTTCGATGGCAGGATAGAGCGAGCGCAGTCCGGTCATGGCGGCAGATGGGTAGGCGAATCGGAAAAACAAAGTGTAGCGCGATGAACTGCAGACTTGCGCGGCGTCTTAAGCTTCGTTTAAGTTTCCGGCCCTAGATTGAAGCCGTACCGCAACCGAACCGAAAAGGTGACGCCATGACCCCCCAAGACGCGCAAGCACTGGAATCCTTCCTGAGCCAACTGACCCAAGCGCGTGCCGAAGCCAAGGACCCGCAGGCCGCCGCGCTGATTGCCGACGCCGCCGCGCGCCAGCCCGACACCGCCTACCTGCTGGTGCAGCGTGCCATGCTGCTGGACCGCGCGCTGCAGAATGCGCAGGCGCAGATACAGACGCTGCAGGGCCAGCTTCAGGCGTCCCAGGCCGGGACTTCGCGAGGCTTTGTCGATAACGACTCGGCATGGGGCGCCAGCGCAGGCCGCGCATCCACCGGATATCCGCAGCAAGGCGCACCGCAATATCAGCAATCGCCGCAGTATCAGCAGCAACCGCAGTATCAGCAACAACCGCCGCAATACCAGGCGCAGCCCGCCCCGGCCGCCGCACCCGCGCGTGGCGGCTTCCTGAGTGGCGGGATGGGTGGCACGCTGGGTTCCATCGCCACCACGGCGGCGGGCGTGGCCGGTGGCGCGATGCTGTTCCAGGGCATCGAGAACCTCTTCCACCATGGCAGTGGCGGTGGCGGCTTCCTGGGCGGCGGCCAATCCTCGCCAAACGAAACCGTCGTCAACAACTTCTATGGGGACGATGGCACGGGGAACAACGGCAGCAACGGGAACAACGACCTGCTGGCCGATAACGGCAACCTGGACAACGGACTCGACGACTATGTCGACGACAACAGCCAGTCCGACGATTCGTTCTTCTGACAAGGCGGTAACGGGCGCCGTGTAGGACGGCGCCCGGTTGCATACCTCTGGCCAAAGCAGGCACCATCTCCGCATTCGGGAACCCCCGTCGGAGCCGGTGCCATGAAGACCTTCCACTGCAATCGCTGCGGCAACCTGGTGTTCTTCGAGAATGTGGTCTGCGAACGCTGCCAGGCCATGCTGGGTTTCATTCCGGCGCTGTCGCAGATCGCGGCGTTCGAAGGCAGTGACGAGACCGGATGGATCAGCCTTCATCCCGACGCCAAGGGGGCCCGCTTCCGCCGTTGCCACAACTATCAGGTGGAAGCGGTCTGCAACTGGATGGTGCCCGCCGAGGACGAAAGTCCGCTGTGCGAAGCCTGCCAGCTCACGCATACCATTCCCAACCTCGACGTTCCGGACAACCGCCTGTTCTGGTATCGGCTGGAAACCGCCAAGCGGCGGCTGCTCTATACGCTGCTGTCGCTGCAATTACCCGTGGTGTCGCGCGACGACGATCCCACGTCTGGCCTGCAGTTCGATTTCCTGGCCGCCACCGAACCGCACGAGGCCGTCCTGACCGGCCACGACAACGGCCGCATCACGATCAACATTGCCGAGGCCGATGACGCGCATCGCGAGCAGACGCGCAACCAGATGGGCGAAGCCTATCGCACCCTGCTCGGCCACTTCCGGCACGAGGTCGGGCATTTCTATTTCAATCGATTGATTGCCGGCACGCGGCGGCTGGAACCGTTCCGCAAGCTGTTCGGCGACGAACAGGCCGATTACTCGGCGGCCTTGAAACGGCATTACGAGGAAGGACCGCCTGCCGACTGGCAGGCGTCATATATCAGCGCCTACGCCACGATGCATCCATGGGAGGACTGGGCCGAGACCTGGGCGCACTACCTCCATATGGTGGATACGCTCGACACCGCCGTGTCATGCGGGCTGGTACTGCAGCCCGACAGTCCGCAGGAACCCACGCTGACCGACCAGACACCGGTGGAGGATGCCAGCTTCCGCAGCCTGATGAATCGGTGGTTTCCGCTGACCTATGTGCTGAACAGCCTGAACCGGAGCCTGGGGGCGCCGGACAGCTATCCGTTCACGCTCTCGCCAGCCGTGGTGGCCAAGCTCGAATTCGTGCATCGTGTGATCGATGCCGCCGCGCGGGAGCATGGCGCTCCCGATGCGGTGGCGACACATGCAGAAGAGAAGGCGATCAAGCCGGCACCGTAAGATCGCAGCGGCGCGTGCTCATCAGCGACCACGCGAAGACAGCCAGACCACCCAGCGCCAGCAACACACCCACCCAGCCCGTGGACGTATAGCCCATGCCGGCCGCGATGGTAATGCCGCCGAGCCACGCGCCGAGGGCATTGGCCAGGTTGAAGGCCGAATGGTTCAGCGCTGCCGCCAGCGTCTGCGCATCGCCCGCCACATCCATCAGGCGGATCTGCAGCGGCGGGCCGAGCGCAACGGCCGTGCCCACCAGCATCACATTGAGCGACGCCAGCCACGGATACGGCGCCGTGAACACGAACGCGCCCAGTACCAGCGCAGACCACACCAGCACGCCGCCTACCGTAGGCATCAGCGCACGGTCCGCCAGCTTGGCGCCGACGAGATTGCCCGCCACCATGCCGACACCGAACAGCGCCAGCACGATGGGGATGCCGCTGGCGGGCATATGCGCCACTTCCAGCATCGTCGGCTTGACGTAGCTGAACACGGCGAACATGCCGCCAAATCCAATCGCACCAATACCGAGCGTGAGCCACACCTGCTTGCGCGCCAGCGCGGAGAGTTCGCGCAGCGGGCTGGCATTCCGGTCCGCCGGGACGAACGGCACCCAGCGCCACACCAGCAGCACGGTCAACGCGCCGATGGCGCCGACAATCACGAACGCAGCACGCCAGCCCAGCCATGTGCCGATGCCCGCCGCGATGGGCACGCCCACCAGCGTGGCCGTGGTCAAGCCGAGCATGACGAGGCCCACCGCCTGTGCGCGACGCTCGCGCGCCACCAGGCTGGCCGCCACCAGTGCGGCCACGCCGAAATAGGTGCCGTGCGGAAAGCCGGTCAGCAGGCGCACGGCAGCCATCGAGACATAATCCGGCGCCATGGCACTGGCAAAGTTGCCGATGGCGAAGAACGCCATCAATGCGATCAGCAGATTGCGGCGCGGCCAGCGTGCGCCAAGCACGGCCAGCAGCGGCGCGCCGATGACCACGCCCAGCGCATAGGCACTGATCAGGTGGCCGGCTTCGGGGATGGTGATCGCCAGGTCTTTCGCCGCATCGGGCAGCAGGCCCATGATGACGAATTCACCGGTGCCGATGGCGAAGCTGCCTACGCCAAGCGCCAGCAATGCGCGGCGGTCCGCGGCGCGGTCACGTGGCGTGTCGGCGTGAGACAAGGCGAGTTCGGGGAGATTGTCGAAATTTCCGGAGGGAGCTGACATGTACGGGGGCGCGAGACTTGGGTTTTGGCATTGCGCCGCGCGCTGATGGGCGGATCTTGCGTCCGGCCTCGGGGGCTCCAGCGTGTCTCGGGTGCGGCGTAAAGGCGCTATTGTGAAGCAAAACCGCGATTCCTGCCGAGGTCGCCTTCACGTCATCCACGGCGCCATGCGCCCTGCCGGGCGCTCATGTGGGAAAGACCACAGAGCCAAAATCGCGCAAAAGGGCCTCGCCCTATGCTGAAGTCATGCGGCGTCTCCGCACTGTCTTCACGAGAGACGGCGAGCCGGAATGCCGCCCGGACAACGATTGGGGAGACGATATGTTTCGGCGTAGCGCAGTGCTGATAGCAGCCATCGGCATGGCCTGGGTGCTGCCCGCATCCGCCCAGGGATGCCAGTTCGACATGCAATGCAAGGGCGAGCGGATCTGCCATATGGGCATGTGCATGGCGCCCGATGCCGACCCGGCCAGCGCCGACGCGGCATCGCGATCGTCGCCCTCGTCAACCTCGTCGGCCACGTCTTCCCCACCCGCACCGTCCGCATCCTCATCTCGAAACGGCGCGGCAGCGGCGCCACCTGCGATGTCGACCGCGAGCCATCTTGCACCGCAGCCCGCGCCGCGCAGTTGCTGCACGGTAGCCGGCCGGCTCAAGCTGCCGCCGCCGCAATCGGGCGATGCGCCGCTCGTGGTGGGCGATGCGTGCCAGGGCGTCACCAATTCCGGCAAGCCGGTGCCGGGCACGGCGTGTAACTAGGAAGCGCCGACCGACTGCGTCGCGTGCGGCAGCACATGAGCGGGCAAGGCCACGGCGGGTCAGGCCGGCGCTACAATGCCCGCTCCTTGCCTCGAAAAATCCCGCCATGCTGCCCGACGGCGACGCCCTGCTCCTGCTTGTGACCCGTGAGATGCCGTATGGCAAGCATCAGGGCACGCTGATTGCCGACCTGCCCGGCAACTACCTGAACTGGTTTGCACGCGAGGGATTTCCGCCCGGCGAGATTGGCCGCCTGCTGGCCTTGATGCACGAACTCGACCACAACGGGCTATCGCACCTGCTCACGCCGCTGCGCGCACAGGCCCGCCTGAACAGGAGTCCTCGATGAAGGTTTGCATTGTCGGCGCTGGCGCCATTGGCGGCTGGGTCGGCACGAAACTCGCCGCCTCCGGCGCCGCGCAGGTCAGCGCCCTGGCGCGCCGCGACACACTCACCGCCCTGCGCACGCATGGCTGGCGCATGCTCGAACGCGGCACGCTGGTGCAGGCACCGGTGCATGCCGATGACGATGCGTCACGCCTCGGTGTCCATGACGTGGTCGTCATTGCCGTCAAGGGACCCGCGCTGCAGCAGGTGGCTGCGCAAATCCGTCCGCTGATCGGTCCCCACACGCTGGTGGTGCCCGCGATGAACGGTGTGCCGTGGTGGTTTTGCCATGGACTCGATGGCTTCGGCAGCCGGCCGCTGACCTCGGTCGATCCAGGCGGCCAGATTGCGGCGGCCATCTCCTTCGAACAGGTGATCGGCTGCGTGGTGCATGTGAGCTGCGCGGTGCCCGAGCCCGGGCTTGTCGATCACAAGATGGGGAACCGCCTGATCATCGGCGAACCGTTCGGCGGGAGCGATACGACAGCGCGTGTCCGCCAACTCGGCGCGCTGTTCGCGCAGGCGGGAATCGACGCGGAGATTTCGGAGAATGTGCGCCAGGACATCTGGTTCAAGCTCTGGGGCAACCTCACGATGAACCCGATCTCGGCCTTCACCGGCGCCACCGTCGATCAGATCCTGGCGGACCCGCTGACGCGCGCCTTCTGCACATCGGCCATGGAAGAGGCTGCAGCCATCGGCGCGCGGATCGGATGCCGCATCGACCAGTCTCCCGAGGATCGCCACGCGGTCACCGCGAAGATCGGGGCCTTCCGCACCTCGATGCTGCAGGATGTTGACGCAGGCCGCGCCATCGAACTCGACGCCATCGTCGGCGCCGTGCATGAAATAGGGCGCACGCTCGGCATGCCCTGCCCGAGCATCGACGCCCTGATGGGCCTCACGCGGCTGTTCGGCCGCGTGCATGGCCTGTATCCCGAGGCTTCCGCCCCGGGTTGATGACCTGACTACTTGACCGCCTGCGCCGGCGTGGAATGCGCCGTGCCGGGCGGGATCTGGTAGCTCCAGGTCTCCGAGAGCGGCTTGCCGTTCGACACCAGTGCCTCGCGCAATTCCACCACCTTGTTCGGATCCTTGACCTTGATACGCAACGTCACGCGATAACCCTTGGTCACCGGGTTCGGTTGCAGCACGTTCTCGATGACCTCGGCGTTATCGCCCACGCTGAACGATGCCTGTACTGCGTTGGGCGACAGGCTGGGCAGCGCACCGCCTTCGAAATCCACCACGAAGCCGAGGCTGCCGTCGAGATGGCGGATCAGGTTGGCCTGCGTGATTTCACCGGCGGTGCGCAGCGTCTGCTTGACCCATGCGAGGTCCTTCGTCACCGTGCCGCGCTCGTCCATGGTCCAGCGGATCGTGTAGTCGGCCTTGATCGGCGTGCCCTTGGGCGGCAACTGGTCAGGCGTCCAGAACGACACGATGTTGTCATTGGTCTCGTCCGGCGTGGGAATCTCCACCAGTTCCACCTTGCCGCGGCCCCAGTCGCCCTGCGGCTCGATCCACGCGCTCGGGCGCAGGTCGTAGCGGTCCTTGAGATCCTCGTACGCAGAGAACTCGCGGCCACGTTGCATCAGGCCAAATCCGCGCGGGTTGTTCACCTGGAACATGCTCAGCGCCACGTACTTGGGATTGTTCAGCGGACGCCAGATCCATTCGTTGTCACCGGTGTGGATCGACAAGCCATTGGAGTCGTGCAGCGCCGGACGGAAATTGTTGGCGTCGCGCATCTGGTTGGGGCCGAACAGGAACATGCTCGTCAGCGGCGCGATACCCAGCTTCTTCACGGGACCGCGCATGAACACGCGCGCCTGCACCTTGAGCACGGCATTGTCGTTGGGATTCAACTCGAAACGGTAGGCGCCGGTAGCACTGGGCGAATCCAGCAGCGCATAGAAAACGAGTTGCTTGTCCTGCGGCTTCGGACGTTCGATCCAGAACTCGCGGAACGCCGGGAATTCCTCAGGCTCGGACAGTCCGGTGTTGATCGCCAGCCCGCGCGCCGACAGGCCGTAGACCTGACCCTTGCCAATCACCCGGAAATAGCTCGCACCCAGCACGCTCATGACTTCGTCGAGCTTGTCGGACCGATTGACCGGGTACATCACGCGGAAGCCTGCATAGCCGAGCTTGTTGGTGGCTTCCTTGTCCAGCTTCAGGTCACCGAAATCGAAGCGGCCCGGCTCGTAGCGGATTTCCTGCACGCGGTTGCCCACCACTTCGCTGATCCGCACGGGCGTGCTGAAATGCATCCCCTGATGGTAGAAGCCAAGCTTGAATGGCGTGGCATCGCCCTTCCACTCCACCTGATCCATCTTCGGCTGGATCTTGATGTAGTCAGCAAACTGCATCTTCGCGAATACGGGCGGCAGGTTGCTCACAGGAGCAGCGTACGGCTGGTCCGCCAGCTTCCTGGCACGCGCCGTGACATCGTCGAGCGAAAACGCGTGGACGGGTGCGGCAGCGCTCACGCAGCCAGCAAACGCAATGCCCCACAAGGCAATTTGCATCCGGTTACGAAACGACGCGGCGCGGCGGGCAACAAAAACGGATAGCACCAATCAATCTCCAGGTTCACATCGGCAAAAAGCCACGAATCAGCCATTCTAAGCACTGTGCAGGCACTGTAAGGCTGTAAACTTGCGGCGCAGTTCAGAAAAATAACCGATTTCGCCCGACGTGCCTGTCAGACGCGCGGCGACAGCCGCGAGCGCGGACCTGCTGCACCATGGCGGGGCCAATCTCCGGCAGTCTGCCCATCAGAGACTACGAATAATGCGAATGCTTTCCTCGCTGGCGCTGGCCGCCAGCCTTGCCTGCGCGCCCATGTTTGCCGGCGCTGCACCTGCCGCTTCATCCGTTGCCGCTACCCCCGCCGCTGTCCGCGCGCCGATGGCCGACAAGCAGGCGTTCGTCGACGACCTCGTGCGACGCATGACGCTCGACGAGAAGATCGGCCAGCTTCGCCTGATCAGCATCGGGCCGGAGATGCCCGCCAAGCAGTTGATGCAGGAGCTAGCTGCTGGCCGCGTGGGCGGCACGTTCAATTCCGTGAACCGCGCCGAGAACCGTCCGCTGCAGGAAGCTGCCATGCGCAGCCGCCTGAAGATCCCGATGTTCTTTGCCTATGACGTGGTGCACGGCCATCGCACGGTCTTCCCGATCAGCCTGGGCCTGGCATCGAGCTGGGACATGGGCGTGGTCGAGAAAGCCGCGCGTGTGTCCGCCGTGGAAGCCTCCGCCGACAGCGTGGACGCGACCTTCGCCCCGATGGTGGATATCTCGCGCGACCCGCGCTGGGGCCGTACCTCCGAGGGCTTTGGCGAAGACCCCTTCCTGGTCTCGCAATGCGCGCGGGCCAGCGTGAAGGGCTTCCAGGGTTCGTCGCCAGCGAATGCCGATAGCGTGATGGCGTTCGTCAAGCATTTCGCGCTGTATGGCGCCGTGGAAGGCGGCCGCGACTACAACACCGTTGACATGAGCATGCAGCGCATGTACCAGGACTATCTGCCGCCGTATCGTGCCGGCCTCGACGCAGGCGCGGGCGGCGTGATGATCGCGCTGAACTCGGTCAACGGGCAGCCCGCCACGTCCAACAAATGGCTGCTGCGCGATCTGCTCCGCAAGGAATGGGGCTTCAAGGGCGTGACCGTCAGCGACCATGGCGCCATCGACGAGTTGCTGCGCCACGGCGTGGCCCGCGATGGCCGCGAAGCCGCGAAGCTCGCCATCGAGGCTGGCGTGGACATGAGCATGGCCGATTCGCGCTATCTCGAACAACTGCCCTCGCTGGTGAAATCGGGCGAGGTGCCGGTGAGCGTGCTTGATGACGCCGTGCGCGAAGTGCTGGGCGCCAAGTACGACATGGGCCTGTTCGCCGACCCGTTCCGCCGGATCGGCAAGGCCGTGGACGACCCGGCCGACATCGATGCGGAAAGCCGCCTGCATCGCACCGAGGCCCGCGAGATTGCGCGCAAGTCGCTGGTGCTGCTGGAAAACCGCAACCAGACGCTGCCGCTGAAAAAGTCGGGCACAGTGGCCGTCATCGGACCGCTGGCCGATGCGCCCATCGACATGATGGGTAGCTGGTCCGCCGGAGGCAAGCCCAAACAGTCGATCACCTTGTTGCAAGGTATGCGCGACGCGCTGGCCGGCAAGGGCAACGTGGTGCATGCGCGTGGGGCCAATATCACCGACGACGCACGCGTGGTGGGCTACCTGAACTTCCTGAACTGGGATAACCCCGAGGTGGTGCAGGACAAGCGGTCCAGCGGCGACATGATCGAGGAAGCCGTGCGCGTGGCGCGCGGTGCCGACACCATCGTCGTGGCCGTGGGCGAGACGCGCGGCATGTCTCACGAGGCATCGAGCCGCTCCAGCCTGGGCCTGCCGGGCAGCCAGCTGACGCTGCTCAAGGCGTTGAAGAGCACGGGCAAGCCCATGGTGGTGGTGCTGATGAACGGCCGCCCGCTGACGATCAACTGGGAAAAGGAAAACGCCGACGCGATCCTGGAGACCTGGTACGCGGGCACCGAAGGCGGCCACGCCATCGCGGACGTGCTGTTCGGCGACGAGAATCCGTCCGGCAAGCTGCCGCTGACCTTCCCGCGCTCGCTCGGGCAGATCCCGACGTACTACAACGCACCGCGCATCGGCCGCCCGTTCACGCCGGGCAAGGCACCGAACTACACCTCGCAATATTTCGAGGAAGACTACGGCCCGCTCTACCCGTTCGGCTACGGACTCAGCTACACCACGTTCAGCATGTCGGACGTGCGGCTATCGGCTCCGAAGCTGGCGCGTGGCGACAAGCTGACGGCCAGCGTCACGGTGAAGAACACCGGCAACCGCGCTGGTGAAACCGTGGTGCAGTTGTATCTGCAGGATGTCGTGGCCTCGACGATTCGCCCGCTGATGGAGCTGAAGGATTTCCGCAAGGTGATGCTGGCCCCGGGGGAAACGCGCGTGGTGGAATTCCCGATCGACGAAGACAAGCTGAAGTTCTACAACGCCAAACTGAACTACGTGGCGGAGCCGGGGGAATTCAATGTACGGGTGGGATTCGATTCGGCGGAGGTGAAGGAGGCGAGGTTCAGGTTGGAGTGAGGGTGGCCAATCGCTCCCCTGCCGGTTTTCTCCCCTCTCCCGCAAGGCGGGAGAGGGGTTGGGGGAGAGGGCCGGAGGTTCTGCTTGCCGACCGTGTCGCGATTTGCACCGCTTGCCCTCTCCCCCGCCCCTCTCCCACTTCGCGGGAGAGGGGAGCAAACCAAGAGAGAAGGAGTCAGGCTTTCACCGCTCCCCATCCAACAGCTCGTTCAACACCTCGTCAAACGCCGCCTGCGCACCTTCCAGCATCTGCAGCGCGGCGTCGAAGGTCTGAAGGGCCAGCTTCGACGGTTTGCCGCTGCCCTCGGGCGGATACTGGCTCTGCAGCGCGGTAAATGCCACCTGCACCTGGCGCGTGGCATTGACCACCCGCTCCATGATCTGCGCCTCTTCGGCGCGTTTCTGTTCGTCGCTCATTGGAAGGCCCCCCGGTGGCCGCTTTCGATATGCGGCATATCGTACAAGAACTCGCGGCAGTGCTGGGCTGTCCAACGCCGCATTGCCGGATTTTCGGATAGTCTGGGCAAGCTTGCCCATCTGTAGCCCCTAACCCATGTCATCGTCGATATTGCGCAGGACCCTTGCCGCCACGGTCGTCACGGCCAGCGGTTTCGTCTGTTACTGGACCTTTCTCGCCGTCAACCAGGAGCGGCTGCTGTTCGATGCGCGCCGTCGCCCGCCGCGCGACCTGCCCGAAGGCATCGAGGCGTATTCGCACCCGGTGCCGGGCGGCCTGTTCCGCGGCTATACCTACCGCGCCAGCGAGGAAGGTGTGCGGGACCTGCTTTTCTACCTGCCAGGGCGGGGCGAGGACGTGCTGGAAACGCTGCAGTTCATGAAATGGCTGCCGCCCGGCATGGGCTTTGCCACGTTCGACTATCGAGGACTGGGCCACTCGGACGGCATGCCGTCCGAGGCCGCCGCCGTGGCCGATGCCAGCCAGTTCCTGCTCCACATTCGCCGTGCGTTCCCCGGCGTGCGCGTCCATGTGGTGGGCCGCTCGTTGGGTACCGGGGTGGCCATCCAGTTGGCGGACCTGCAGGATTTCGAGAGCCTGCAACTGATCACACCCTACGATTCGCTGCTGGAAATCGTGCGCAAGCGCTTTCCGCTGGTGCCGCTGCGCCAATTGATGCGCCACCATTTCGACTCCATCGCCCATTGCAAGAAAGTGGTCCAGAGCACCAAGGTCCTGCTGGCCGAGACCGATGACGTGGTGCCGCACGAATGCTCCGAGCGATTGATGGCGGCGTGGCCCGGCCCCGTGGCGGTCCAGACCATTGCCGGCACGGATCACCATACCATCGTGGAGCGGCCGGAAACCTGGCTCGCACTGTGTGAATTCGCGCGACAGGTGCCGCATCAGCCGCCCCTGCGCATCCGGGCCGAACCGCCCGAAGATGTCACCGATACCGGAGTGCCTTTGCCGCTCGCCGCTGCACGGTAGAATGCGCGCCATGAAAAAAATCGTAGTCAAGGCCGCCGGTGTGATGGCCGGGCTGGCAGCCGCCAGCGTATTGCTGGCCGGTTTTGCCGCCGTCATCAGCCTGCAGCAACTGCCTTCGGTCGATGCTTTGCGCGACTACCGCCCCCAGGTGCCCCTGCGTGTCTTCACCCGCGACAACGTGCTGATTGGCGAATTCGGCACGGAGCACCGTGAATTCATCCCCATCGAGCGCATGCCGAAACTGATGTCCGAGGCGCTGCTCGCCGCCGAGGACGACCAGTTCTACAGCCACGTGGGCGTGGACATTCCCGGACTGGTGCGCGCCGCGCTCGCCAATATCGGCGAAGGCTACGCCCAGGGCGCCTCGACCATCACGATGCAGGTGGCGCGCAACTTCTATCTCTCGCGCGAGAAGACGCTGTCGCGCAAGTGGTATGAAATCCTGCTGGCTTGGCAGATCGACCGCTCGCTGTCCAAGGACCGCATCCTTGAGCTGTACATGAACCAGGTCTATCTGGGCGAGCATGCATACGGCTTCGGCAGCGCCGCGCAGACTTATTTCGGCAAGCCGCTCGATCAACTCTCGCTCGCGGAAACCGCCGTGCTGGCCGGGCTGCCCAAGGCGCCCTCGACGATGAACCCGGTGGTCAACCTGCCGCGTGCCAAGCGCCGCCAGGAATATGTGCTGAGCCGCATGCTGGCGCTTGGCATGATCTCGCAGGACCAGTACCGCGCCGCACGCAATACGCAGATCGTGGTCAATCGCGATGCCAACGGCCGCTTCGACGGCCATGCCGAATACGTGGCCGAACTGGCGCGGCAACTCGCCCATGACCGCTTCGGGGACGAGGCCTATACGCGCGGCCTCAATGTCTACACCACCGTTTCGTCAATGCACCAGACCCTGGCCTACGACGCCGTGCAGGCCGGGCTGGCGCGCTACGGCAAGCGGCACGGCGCAGGGAAGTCCTCCGCAGCTGCCCCTGCCCTGCCACAAGCCGCGCTGATTTCGCTCGATGCGGAAACCGGCGCCATCGAGGCCATGGTCGGCGGCGCCGACTTTGCCACCAGCCGCTTCAACCACGCCACGCAAGCCCAGCGGCAGCCGGGCTCCACGTTCAAGCCGTTCGTCTATTCCGCCGCGCTGGAGCGCGGCATGTCGCCGGGCACGCTGATCAACGACGCGCCGCTCGACAATTCGCCGCACTGGAACCCGTCTAACGACGACAACCGCTTTGTCGGGCCGATCACGGTACGCAACGCGCTGGCCGAATCGCGCAACCTGCCGGCCATCCGCACGCTGCAGGCCATCGGTATTCCGTACGCGATCGATTTCGCCGGCAAGTTCGGTTTCTCGTCGAAACGGCTGCCGCCGTACCTGCCGATGGCGCTTGGCACCGGCACCACATCGCCGCTGCGGCTGGCCGCGGCCTATGGCGTGTTTGCCAACCAGGGCCATCGCATCGAGCCGTACCTGATCGGCAAGATCACGGACGGCGACGGCAACGTGCTGTTCGCCGCCGACGATACCGCCCCGCCGCGCGTGATTTCGGCGCGTAACGCCTTCGTGATGAACAGCCTGCTGCAAAGCGTGGTGGACGAAGGCACGGGCAACGCCGTCAAACGATACCTGCGCCGCGACGATATCGCCGGCAAGACCGGCACCACCAACGACGCCGTGGACGGCTGGTTCGCGGGCTACGCGGGACAGGTGGTCACCGTGGCGTGGATGGGCTTCGACGATAACCGCAGCCTGGGCCGCCACGAATTCGGCGCCACCACGGCGCTGCCGATCTGGGCGTCCTATATGGAAGGGCGGCTTGCCGGCGTGCCTGACGCGAACTTCCCCACCCCGCCGCAGTTGGCGCGCATGAATAACGATTGGGCCTATGCCGAGAACGCCGATGGCATGCATGGCATCGCATCGCTGGGCTTCCCGCCGCCTGCGGTGGCCGATGTGGCCCCGGATGCGACAGGCCAGGGCAACATGGCCGGCGGTGCGAGCATCACCCCTGCCAACACCGCGCCGACGCCGCCCACCTCCGCCAGCCCGCTCTGACCGATTCTCCGATGCTCGCCGCCACGCATATGTCCGCCTACGCCACGCCGCTGATCTGGGCCGTCGCTGCCCTGGCCACGGCCGGCGTGCTGTTCCGGCCGTTCCGCCTGCCCGAGCCGTTCTGGGCAATGGGCGGCGCGCTGCTGCTCTGCGTGGCCGGATTGCTGCCGTGGCGCGATGCCCTCGATGCCGTGGCGCGCGGCATCGATGTGTACCTGTTTCTCGCGGGCATGATGCTGATCTCCGAACTGGCGCGCAAGACGGGCCTGTTCGATCATGTGGCGGCGCTGGCCGTGCGCAGTGCGCGGGGATCGGCGCGGCGGCTGTTCGTGCTGGTCTACGGCTTCGGCATCGCGGTCACGGCCTTCATGTCGAACGATGCCACCGCCGTGGTACTGACCCCCGCCGTGCTGGCCGCCACCCGCGCGGCGCGCGTCAAGCATCCGCTGCCCTACCTGTACGCCTGCGCCTTCATCGCCAATGCGGCCAGCTTCGTGCTGCCGATCTCCAACCCCGCCAACCTCGTGCTATTCGGCGAGCGCCTGCCGCCGCTGATGGGCTGGCTGGCCCGCTTCGCATTGCCCTCGGCCGTGGCCATCGTCATGACGTTCGTCGCGCTGTACTGGACGCAGCGCCACGCATTGGCCGAGCGCATTGCGGAAGATGTGGACACCCCCCCGCTGACCCTGCAAGCCTGGATCACCACGGCCGGCATCGTGCTGACCGGCGCCGCGCTGCTCACCGCCTCCCTGCACGGCAAGGACCTGGGATGGCCCACCTTCATCGGCGGCGCCATGACGCTGGCCTGCGTCGTTGCCACGCAACCGCGCCTGCTGCGGCCTGCGCTCACCGAAGTCTCCTGGGGTGTGCTGCCGATGGTGGCCGGGCTGTTCGTCCTGGTGGCAGGCCTCTCCCAGACCGGCTTGACCGATCAACTCGCGCACTGGGTGCGTGAGCTGTCTGTGCGTGAAGGCGGCGCGGCGGTAATGGGTGCGGGTCTGGCGGGCGTGGTAGTGGGCCTGGTTTCGAACATCGTGAACAACCTGCCTGCCGGGCTGTTCGCGGCCTCCGCACTGGCTGCGGGCCATGCTTCGGAAACCGTGACGGCTGCCGTGCTGATCGGCGTGGATCTGGGCCCGAACCTGTCCGTCACTGGCTCGCTGGCCACGCTGCTCTGGCTGACCGCCTTGCGGCGCGAAGGGCACAATATCAGCGCCGGCACCTTTCTGAAAACCGGCGCCATCGTGATGCCGATGGCCCTGCTGCCTGCGCTTGCCGTGCTGCGCTAGGCGGACAGCGGGCCGCGCCAAGTTGTGGCACTGGGCCAACTGCCATATAGTGAAGCACCGCGCACCGCGCCTTTTACCCGCCCGATCCAGCGGTCAGACATGTCACACAAGGACCATCCCGACGGGCCGAAGCACGCCACTGCCACGCCAGTATCGGATCGCATCCGCGCCCGCATCGCCGCTTCCGGCGACCGCTTCCACGCCAACGACAATATCGCCCGCCATATCGAACATGGCGAACTGGATGCCCTCCAGGCCGAAGTCGAGGCACGCATGGAAGAGGTGCTGCGGACCCTGGTCATCGATGTCGACCAGGACCACAACACGCGCGAGACGGCCCGCCGCGTGGCAAAGATGTACCTCAAGGAAATCTTCGCCGGCCGCTACGCCAGGCCGCCCGAAGTCACCGAGTTTCCGAACGTCGAGCAGTTGAACGAGTTGATGATCGTGGGCCCGATGCGCGTGCGCAGCGCCTGCTCGCATCATCTTTGCCCGATCATCGGCAGCCTGTGGGTGGGCGTGATGCCGAACCGCCATTCGAACCTGATCGGGTTGTCCAAGTACGCTCGGCTGGCCGAGTGGATCATGTGCCGGCCGCAGATCCAGGAGGAGGCCGTGGCCCAGGTAGCGGATCTGCTCCAGGAAAAGATGAACCCGGACGGGCTGGCCATCGTCATGGAAGCCGAGCACTTCTGCATGCACTGGCGCGGCGTGCGCGACACGGACGCCAAGATGACCAACAGCGTCATGCGCGGCTCCTTCCTCAAGGACGACAAGCTGCGCCGCGAATTCCTCACGCTGTTGAATTTGAATCGTCGCTAAGCCAGAGAAGGGGAAAGGGGATAACGATGCTAGTTCGCCTGCTCTACGCCAGCCGCGCTGCGGTGCCATTGACGGCCGAAGTGCTCGACGCGATCCTCGACACAAGCCTCGCACGGAATCCGCCCAACGGCATCACGGGCGTGCTGTGCCACAGCAACAGCGTGTTCCTGCAAGCGCTGGAAGGCAGCCGGGAAGCGGTCTCGCGCCTCTATCTCAACATTGGCCGCGACGCCCGCCACAAGGAAGTGGTGCTGCTGCACTACGAGGAAATTGCCGAACGGGCGTTCTCGGGTTGGTCAATGGGCCGCGTCAATGCCAACAAGATCAACGCCGCCATGCTGCTGAAATACTCGGCGCAGGGCGAACTCGATCCCTACCGCATGCCAGGTGCAGCATCGTTGGCACTCATGAAGGAATTGATCGCGGGCGCGGCCATCGTCGGGCGCAGTCCGGAACGCGCCCGCCACTGATTGCCTTCGGTCTGACGTCCGCTCAGACAGACACCTGGCCGAACAGGCCGCATTCGAGATCGCTCTCGAACTCTTCCACCCAGGCAGTGCCCGGTCCGGCGTCATAGACGCTTTCGGCGCCGGTCTTCTGCCTTCGCACCGTCACCTGGCGTGCCGTGGTGCCGTTGGTATCTGAAAACTCGAACTCCTGAAGCGCAAGACCTACTTGCCGGAAGACGGCTTCGATGTCTTGTTGCTCGTTGGCGGGGAAGTCGGGGAACAGTCGCATTGCCATGGCACACCTCCATGCGGGGGTTGTACGGCGCGGCCCCTGCGTAGAGGGTACGGCGCGACACGAGCATGCCACGAATTCCGCGGCGACGTGATGCGCTGCGAAAGACCATGCCCGCGCTACATGTATTGCGGCGCCAACGCGGCATGGCGGAGGTCTTCCCGCCCGAACAACCGCCTCGCTGCTGCCATCCCGCGGGCCCATCCAAGCGCCTCGGAATATCGGGATATGTACCCAATCCCAGAAATAAACGAAATAAAATTAAAGAAAATTTAAATCAGAATTTCACTTTATCCACATCCAATCATCATTGGATAGTTAAATAGTATTTCACCTAAATAAAGCCGTTCCCGGCCCTAACGGATGGCGATCCCATTCATTTAGCAAGACAAAGCCGCGCAAGATATTTTTGAAATCTCTCATTTTTAAGTCCTTGGCGATAGCCCGGCGGGGTATACCCATTTAGTGTCGAGCCTCACCTCTATCAAACAGGACAGACGATGCGCAACAAGTTCTCCAAAGAGCGGAGCGCCAGCGAACGCAGTCAGACGTTGCTCCAGACCGCCCGGGCCCAGGCCAACGCACTACAAGGAATGTATCGCGATACGCTCGGGACCTTCCTGGATTCACCCAGCTGCGTGCCGGTACCGCGCGCCGCCCGCGCCCTGTTCTGGCTCGGACGCCTGCGGCAATGGCGTGCCATCGACGTTGGCACGGGCGCATCCGAAGCCAACTGGCTGTCGCTGCATCTTGGCGTCGTCGAATCCGTAGCCGGTACGCATGCCCTGGCCATGCACCGGGACCAATGGAGCGGCCCCAATCGCCGGCATACGTACGAGCGCGACATGTCGTTGCAGATTGCCATGATGCTCGCGCTGGGCTGGAACGAAATGGCGGCGTTTGCCCTGCAAGCGTGGTTCGGGGTGGAGAAGACTGTGGCCGGACAGAGTTGCCTGACAGGGATGACCGGGATGATCGTCGGCGTCGCAGGCGACGCGCTGAAGATAAGCGTGCCGGCGAGCAACTTCCAGCGCAGCGATGCATTGCTCGGACACATACTTGAGAACTGGCAATCCGACGACGCGCAATTCTCGCCCCTCGCAAATTCCCTGGCGGAGCGCCACATGCTGCAGTGCCGCCTCGACACCGATCAATCACTGTTTGACTTCGACCATCCGATCGAACAGGCCATGCCCGTCGAACTGCTGATGCTGCTCAGGCTGCGCGGCAACACCGAGATGCCCGCATGGCTATCTCTCCATGCTGCCCTCGCGCATCCCGCCGCCGTGCTCGTCCAGAGCAGCCCGCCCGTGCAATCGCAGCGATGCGCGGCGTTCATCGAACGCGTCAGCCGGCTGTTACCCCAATATCGTGGCCTTACAGACGCCATGGCGCGACAGGGGAACCTTATCCAGACTGCTGCTGCGTAACGCGCCGCCCACCCGGACAAGGCCCGCCGACAGCGTGATCGGTGGCCTTCACTCGTCACTTTTTCGGCGAATCCAAAGAATCTGCTATTTAATTATCTGACAACCGTGAGCAGAATGTCGCGCTTGTCTCCGTCGGCATCGACGGGTGCCAAAAGCTCATCGCATGTAACTGGAATTCTTCGCATCCTCTCCAACATTTATTGCGACATATCAAAGCGACACCACGCATGCTTCCGGGTCGCCAAGCAAGTACCGCCAATTCCAGTTTGAATCCATCATAATTTGACGATTCACAATCTGATATTCAATCAAATTGTGATTTTCCGTTCATGGTGGAGTATTTTTCCTATGTTCGCGAAAGTACGATTCCTTCGGCGCAGCGTTTCCGATCCGGACGCCGCTACGTTTATGCAAATAAGGACAATTGAGGCATGCCTGCAAAAACCATTCGTGTCGCCCTGGCAGATGATCATCCTCTCGTCGTCACCGCACTGCGCGATTGCCTGCAACGCACGCCCGGTTTCCAGGTGACGTGCGAATGCACCAACGGCAGTGAACTGGTTGGCGCGCTCGCGCAGAATCCGGTCGATGTAGCCGTGACGGACTTCAGCATGGGCTACGGGGACACATCACTGGACGGGTTCAACCTCCTGCGCCGGCTCACACGCCTGTATCCGGAAACGCGCATCGTCATCGTGAGTGCGCAGAACAATGCGGGCGTGGTGACGCGGGCCATGAAACTGGGCGCGCGCGCGTTTGTCAGCAAGGAAGACGAACTCGACGAAATCGTGCGCGCCTGCATCCATGTCACCGTCAGCAGCGGTTACTTCTATTCGCCCTCGATCCGCGCGGTGCTGGATAACGCCGCCACCGTCACGGCACCCACCACGGAACTGACGCTGCGCGAACTTGAGGTGGTGCGGCTCTACGCGCAAGGCTTCCAGCTCAACGATATTGCCAGCAAGCTGGGGCGCTCGGTGAGCACGATATCGAGCCAGAAGACCGTGGCCATGCGCAAGCTCAACGTCCAGACCAATACGGATCTGATCCGCTACGCCTACGAGAATGGATTGATCTGATCGGCCATCATGCAGCAGATCCTTGACCGTACGCAGGAGTCGCTGTCGCAGGCATTCGAGACCCTGGCGGCGAACGCCAGGCGGCAGCAGAAGCTCTATTACGCGACGGTTGCGCTGCTGGTGGCCATCGTGATGGTGGCGGCGCTGCTGCTGGCCGGCCTGGCTGCGGCCCGGCACCTCGACATCCGGCGCGGCCATGTTGCCCAGTACGTGAGCACCATTTCGTTGCAGCTGCAGAGCGAATCCTCGTTCCTGCGCCGCACGGCGCTGACGATCCAGTATTACGCTGCCGCCGCCAGCACGGCCCCGCCCGATCCCACGCTGCTCGCCGACCTGCGGCGCGACGGCATCGCCGTGGCGGCCGACCGGCGCTACGTCATCCTGGTGCCCGCCGCCACCCGCCGCGCACTGGGTAGCCAGTTGCCAGAACGACTGTGGCAACTCCAGCAGATCGCCACCGCCACGCTGACCACCCAGACTGCATTCGGACTCGACCATCTGGCCTATGTGGTGGATGCCGATGCCACCTACGCCATCGTGCTCTCGCCATCGCCGATGACCGATACGGCGCTGGCCCTGCTTGGCGCCGAGCGGCTGGCGGGGCTGCGCGACATTGTTCGCCCCGGGGACAGTGCGCAGCCGCAACCGGACTCGCAACGCTGGCTCGGTCCCATCGACGATCCGATCACCGGACATCGCAGCATGCTGGCCTCCAGCACGGTCTTCACGCACGACGGCAAATCGGTCGTCATGACCGCGAGTGTGCCCGTGGAGTCGTTCCTGGCAGGGTTGAAACGACCAAGCGACCCGGCGACGCTGCTGCTCGTCGGGCACGATGCTGGGACCATCGACGTCTCGCCGCACATGGTGCCGCAGCAGGCCGAGCGCATCCTGGCACGGGTGCGCCAGGTGCCGGGCGAGTCCATCGACGTGACCGCGCGGGGCCTGCTGCTCAACCAGCCCCTTGGCGACTTCGGGGCACTGGTCTATGCCCTTTCCTACCGCACCCTGCTGGCGGCAATCGTCACGGAACTGCTGATCATCGGTGCCGTGGCCGCCCTGCTGATACTGGCGCTCATCCTGACAGCCCGCTACTGGGACATCCATCTGCTGCGGCGCAGCCATGCGGAAGCGGCCAGGGCGCTCGACAACGAGACCATCAACCACATCCTGGTCAGTGCCACGCCAGTAGGACTCTGCATCGTCCGGCGGCACGACCACCGGATACTGACTTCGAACATGGTGGCGGATACGCTGCTGGGATGCACACAGGACGCGCCCCTGCCTTCTCACATCGCCGATGCCATGCAGGCGCAGCCGGCCATTTCCCAGATCACGGTCCCCGCACACGTGCCCGAGACCGGCCAGTTCCTGTCGATCACGTACGCACCCGTTCGATACCGGGACGAAGACGTGCTGTTCTGCGCCATCCAGGACGTCACGGCGCAGCACCAGCTGGAGCACCAGCTGCGCGCGGCACGCGAGGCAGCCGAATCCATGATGCGCGCGCGCTCCAACTTCTTCGCGTCGATGAGCCACGAGATCCGCACGCCGCTGAACGCGCTGCTCGGCAATCTCGAACTGCTGGCCCGATCCGACGGCATGGCGTCGCAAGCGCCGCGACTGCGCGCGCTCCAGGTAGCCTCGGACGGTCTGCGGCGGATCGTCAACGACATCCTCGACTTCTCGAAGATCGACGCCGGCGAGATGAAGCTCGTCAACGAGCCGTTCCGGCCCATCGACGACCTGGAAAACCTGGCGATGTCCTATGCACCGATGATCGCCAACCGCCCGACGCTTTTCTATGTGCATCTGTCGCCCACGCTCGACACGGCGTTGATTGGTGACCGCACACGCATTGCGCAGATCGTCAGCAACCTGCTCAGCAACGCGTTCAAGTTCACGGCCTGCGGCAAGATCATGCTCAGCGCCGAAGTCGTGGCCGATACCGAGGGCCGCAACGTGCTGGTCTGCCGGGTACGGGACTCGGGCATCGGCATGCCGCCAGCGCTCGTGGCGCGGGTCTTCCAGCCCTTTGTGCAGGGCGAGGCCAG
Source organism: Cupriavidus sp. 2SB (assembly GCF_005503625.1). Taxonomy (GTDB): domain Bacteria; phylum Pseudomonadota; class Gammaproteobacteria; order Burkholderiales; family Burkholderiaceae; genus Cupriavidus. The sequence goes on from NZ_SCMX01000014.1 coordinate 46,385, forward strand.
TACGTCGGCGCGCTATGGCGGCACGGGGCTGGGCCTGTCGATCTGCGCCCGACTGACCGAGATGATGGGCGGACATATCACGGTCGAAAGCGTCGAAGGCGTGGGCACGGCATTCACCTTCGCGATTCCACTGCCAGCGGCTCCGAACCAGGTGGCCCGGCACGAGTACGAGGTGCATGGCAGCCGTGCCATGATCCTCTGCCAGGAAGCCGAATCGGGCACCATGCTCGGGGCCTGGCTCGAACAGGCCGGATGGCGCGTGCAGACCTTTCACCAACCGGCTGCGGCCCAGGCGTGGCTGCGGAACAATCGCCCTCATATCTTGATGGTGACCGGCGAATACGGTCTGAAGACAGTGGCGGAACTGCGGCAGATCCATCCGGCCCGCGCGGTCTGGATCACGCTCAATGGGCCGGAGCGCGCGGTGAAACGCCAGGATGGCGTCTTTGAGGTCACGACGTTTTCCCACACGGCCCTGCTCGCCGCGGCAGTCACCGCGCTCGATGACGAGGGCGATGGCGGAGATGAAGACGGCCAGGGCGCCGACGACGACGGCGATATCGCGGAGCGCCCGTTGACCCCGGCGCTTCCCGCCACCGGTCTTCATGCCGCGCGCCGCACGATACTGGTCGCCGAGGACAACGCGCTGAACCAGACCTTGATCGCGGAACAACTCGAATCGCTGGGCTGGCAACCCACCGTCGTGGGCGACGGCCGGCAGGCGCTTGACGCGCTGGCGCAGCACGCCTCGGACATCGACGTCGTACTGACCGACATTCACATGCCCGTGATGGACGGCTATGCACTGCTCGCGGCCATCCGGGCGAGCTGGCCCGACATGCCGGTATTGGCATTCAGCGCCGTCACGCATAGCGAACAGGCCGGCGAATGGCAGGCGCGCGGATTCACCGGGTATGTGGCAAAGCCGGCCTCGCTCGCCACGCTCGGCGCGGCACTTGGCGCGGTGCGCCCGAAGCAGGCCGCCGTCACCAGCCGGCACGCCGAAGCCGACCCGGACGTTTCCCACGAATCCGCATTGCCGGCCAAGGAGCTGGCCCGATACTGCGGACTCCTGCGTGATCATTTGCAGCAGGACGCGCCTGAACTCGCCAGCATCCTGGTCCGGCGCGACGTGACGGCGCTGCAACACTGGGCACACCGGTCGGCCGGCGCGTTTCTCGTGGTAGCCGCCCATAGTACGGTGCGCGCGTGCCGCACCGTGGAACGCATTGCCGAAGCGGCAGGCGGAGCCTGGACGCCGGAGCTTGCGGCGGCGGCCGAAACGATGCAGGTGGCAGTCAATCAGTTCCGCGAGGCAGGACACGAGGCGGCACACGACACCTCCGGTGCCACGACGGCCACATAGGGGGGGCGGCGAGTCGGGCGCAGAATCGGCGCCCTCAGGATTTGCGCGCTCAGGCGGGACAGGACGATAATGCGACGCTCAAGCTCCCGCCCCTCCCCGCTTCATGTTGCCTCACCAAGGTCTTCCGCAGCCACAGCGTACCTGGGCCATCCTGACGGTGTTCTGCGGCCTGGTCATGGCCGTACTCGATGGGTCGATTGCCAATATCGCGCTGCCGTCGATCTCCCGCGAACTCCAGTCCGACCCCTCACGAACCATCTGGGTCGTCAACGCCTACCAGTTGACGGTCACCGTATTCCTGCTTCCGCTCTCCTCGCTGGGTGACATTCTTGGCTACAAGCGCGTCTATCGCGTCGGGCTCGCCACGTTCCTGGTGGGGTCGCTGCTGTGCGCGCTGTCCGTCAACCTGCCGATGCTGGTGGCGGCGCGCGTGATCCAGGGGATTGGCGGCGCGGGCATCATGAGCGTCAACACCGCACTGGTGCGCTATATCTACCCGCCGACGAAACTGGGCCGGGGGATCGGCCTCAATGCGCTCATCGTCGGGGTCACCATTGCCATCGGACCGTCGCTCGGCGCCCTGATCCTCGGGTTCGGCAGTTGGCAGTGGCTGTTCGCCGTCAATGTGCCGGTTGCCATCTTCGCGCTGGCCATCTCGAAGCGCGCCCTGCCGGAAACACCGGCGGAACCCCACCCGTTCGATTATTCCAGCGCGGTTCTCTCCGCAGTGGTGATCGGCCTGTTCATCCTGGGTCTCGATGGTCTTGGGCACGGCGCGTGGCGGCTGATCGCGGCCGCGAGCCTGGTGTCGTCATTGCTGCTGGGATGGTGGCTGATCCGCCGGCAACGAGGACGTCCTGCGCCGCTGGTACCGGTTGACCTGTTCAGGAGCCGAGCCTTCGTGCTGGCCGTGGGCACCTCGTTCTGTTCGTTCATGACGCAGATGCTGGCCTTCGTCTCTCTGCCCTTCTACCTCGAATACCAGCTGGGGCGCAGCCTGCAGGAAACCGGGCTGCTGATCACGCCATGGCCGCTGATGGTGGCCCTGATGGCGGCGTTGGCGGGCCGGCTGTCCGATCGGTATCCGGCCAGCATCCTTGCCGGGATGGGACTGGCCATGCTGGCCACGGGTCTTGTTGCGCTCTCGCTGCTCGGGCCGGACGCATCGAGCCTCGATATCGCCTGGCGTACCGCACTGTGCGGCATCGGCTTCGGCTTCTTCCAGTCGCCCAACAACCGCGCGATGATCTCGGCCACGCCGCCTGCGCGCAGTGGCGGTGCAAGCGGTGCGCAGGCCACCACTCGCCTGTTGGGACAAACCACGGGCACGGCCGTAGTGGCGCTGCTGTTCAGCCTCGATGCCACGGGCGCGGCGCGCATCGCGCTGTACGTGGCCGCCGCGGTGGCCACCATCGGCGCCGTTGTCAGCCTGAGCCGGCTGCGCATGGCGTCCGCCGGTCAATCCTGACGTCCGCGTTCATCGCCGCGCAGGCGGATTGCCAAGACGCCGCTCACGATGTTCGAGTCTTTCCAACCGCTCCAGGCGCTGCAGCCAGTCCGCACCATCGCCTCCGCCATCGGCCCCCTCCGGAAAGGTCAGGCCGCCGTGGCCGCCCGCATCGCTGATGCGGTTATGGTCACCCTCCACGGAAATCACCGTGCACCCCGCCAGCAGGATGGCGGCTGCCGCCATCGTTTGCGCCCATCTCATGGAATACCTCCACGCCCGGGGGCAGGGAAACAAAAAACCGGGGAAGGCGCCGCCCTGCCTGGCCGCGTCGTCCCCGGAACCGCTACCGGCTCATCGCCGGTTACTCAGGGTCCCCGTGCCGCTCAGGCCGGACCTTCGTCCAGCCACGGACGGGAGTCGCCGTCATCCACCGTCGAGGTGTACGCGGGATCGCCCGGCTCCTGATCGGCGCCCACCCACCACTTGGCGCGGTACTTGTGCAGTCCCTTGCCCTGGTAGTTGTTGGTCACCTCGGAACCCGCGTCGTAGGCCTGCGGACGCCACGTGCCCTCGCCACCGGAACTACCGCCCGCCAGAATCTGGAGAGTGACGGTATCGGTGTCGTCGTCGCCCGTACCGGCGTCGCCCGTTACCTTCAGCGTGATCTGGATGGTGGTGTCGCGGTCGACGATCGGCGCGTTGGCTGTGACCGAAATCTCGTCGGCGCCGTCGAACGACAGGCCCGGTGCCGTCCACGCATACAGCAGCGGGGCAGGACCGGTGGATTCCACACCAGACAGCTGGATCGGCGCGCCGCTTTCGTACTGCGTGCGGCCCGTGATCTTGGCCACCACGTCGCCCGGTTCGTCCTCGCCCGGCACCACGGTCAGGAAGATGGCGCTCTGGTTGGTCTCGGCGCCATCGTTCACCGTCAGCTTGACCCAGTAGTCGGTCACGGCACTGACGGTCGGCGCGGTGCCTTCCACCAGTTGGGCGGTGCTGTTATGGAACGGCAGGTCCGGCGCGTCCCACAGGTAGGTCAGCGCATGGCCGTCCGGATCGAACGATGCCTCGGCAGACAGCCCGTACGGCGTGCCGGACTCCAGCAGCACCGTGATACGCGAAGTAGGCGGCTGGTTGGTCTTGGTCTTGACCTTGAACGTCTGGCTGGCCGTGGCCGTACGACCCGCTTCGTCCGTGACGGTCAGCGTTACCGTGTAGGTGTGCTCGGGCGGGCCAACGATGCCCTCGGCCACCGGGCCCGTCCAGCCATCGAGGAACTGCAGGCCCGTGGCGCCCCACTTGTACGTCAGGCCGTTGCCGATCGAACGCAGCGCGGAGAACTTGACCGAATCGCCGACAAAGGCTTCCGTGGGACCCTCGATCACGGCCACGGGCGGCTTGTCCTGGTCTTCCACGTTGATGCCGTTGAAGTAGAACGGCTCCATGTCCACCACCTCTTGCGTCGGCGTGGCGCCCAGCCCTTCCCGCGCGGCGTTCAGCAGCACGCCGCTGTCCATGTCGATGGTCCACGTGAACAGTCCGCCCAGGTTGTTCTCCAGTACGTAGCGGCCCTTCTCGCGCACCGAGCGCGGTGTGTCGATCGACAGGAACAACTCGCTCTCGGCGTTGTAGAGGTAGTCGGCGTCGGCCACCGTGTCCGTGTACACGTTGAAGCCGTTGATGCCTGACTTGGCCTCGAGGTCGAGGTAGTTGTACAGGATGTCGTAGAACTCGGTGGCGCCCGATTCGTACGTACCCGTGGTCGTGCCTGCGCCTCGGTCGTAGGTACCCGCCAATGGCGACCATGACGACACCACGGCACCGCGTCCGCTGCGGCTGTAGGCGGCATAGCCCACGAAGATGTTCCGCGACGGCACGCCCTCGCCCAGCAGGTATTGCACCGCGCGGTCGATACTGAAACCTTCCGGATCGTCGAGGTCGAGATCGTACAGGTTGGTGTGGTGGGCCAGCTTCGGCGCCCAGGGGGTGCCGAAGAAATCGTAGGTCATCAGGTTGATGCCCTCGACCCCCGCAGCCAGCATGCCCGGGATGTCGGCCGCGATCAGCGTGGCGTGGGCTGCGCCGGTGGCAATGCTCACGCGCACGTGGGGCAGGCGCTGCTTGATGCCGCGCACCAGATGCTGGAAGTTCGTCGCATCGGCCGGGCCATGCGGATTGCCCGCACCGGGCATGCCGGGGTATTCCCAGTCAAGGTCCACCTCGGTGAACATCGGGAAGCGGTCAAAGATGTACGCCAGGCTCTCGATCAGCGTCTGGCGCCTGGTGGCGTCGGCCGCCACCTCGTGGAACGCGCCGCTCATGGTCCAGCCGCCCAGGCTGAACGACAACTTCAGCTTGGGATTCTGCTTCTTGAGCTTGGCCAGTCCGCCCAGCACGCCCTGCGCCTTGGCCTCGTTGAACAGGTCCTTGTAGTCATTGCTGACCCAGCCCGTAAAACCGACGTTGCGGAACGACGCCACATCGCCCCACGCATCGGTGAAGGTGGCCTCATTGAGTTTCTTGCCGAAGTCCACGGCTGCCTGGTCGATCGTGAAACGCTTCTCGCCCTGGTCGCCCACGATGCCCGCAAAGCCAATGATCAGGCGGTCGTAGGCCGAAGCGTCCAGCAGCATCAGGTCCGTGCCACGGCCGGCTGCCGAGTTGGCGAAATTGCCATCGAGACGGCCGTCGTATTGCGACCAGTCGGTGTAGTAGCCGAACACTTCGGTGCTGTTCTGCGTCGTGCCGTACTTGTTGTACACGCGCTTGGCCACGCGCGTGGACGTGTACGAGAAGTCGTTGACTTCCGTGGCCGGATCGAAGCTGTTCTGCTGGTAGGTCTTGTCCGACGCGCCTTTCGAAGCCGGAATCGACGGATCGCCGGGATCGCCGTCGTAGACCAGCTTGCTGTTCGTGCGTCCGCTCTGCAACGCATTGCGGCGGCCCGCGAAACGGCTGCGTACCGGGCGCGCCGGCGCGGGATCGCTGGGATCTCCGCTCCGGAACACGCGCGATGCCAGGCCGACCCGAGGCTGGGTGGCCTGACCTGCCGGCTGCTTGCTGCTGTTACCAGATTTCTTTGTCATGACGTCTGTCCTTGCAGATTGATTTGGCGCCGCCGGTGCGCCACGGCATTTGCTCGAAAGATCGCAGTCGGCGACGGAATGCATCTTTCCGATTTCGCCGCTGCATTGACATGGATACGGCATGGAATATCGACGGTGACAAGTTATCCATCGATCCGCAGGCGGCAATCGACAGCCACGCGTCGGTTATCTCGATTTTCGGCACGCGCCATTTCACGGAATATGGGACACCCCGGATCCATGCGGAAAATGGAAAACGTGGATAGCGGAAAATCCATCGCTACTGCAATGACAGAAACGTCGACATACCCGATTGGGTTATGATGAAGCGCCTTCCGCGCTGACAGTATTCAATTCCGTCAAATCATCATGTTGTGACATTCGGCCAATGCGCGAGGCATTTCTGTTTGCACCAGAGATGACAAGCACCCCGGGCGGTAGATTGTTTCGCGAATGCGGAATATTCCAGGAGAGCCGAGCATTAAGCTGTCACCCGAGCGGGTCAGATACGGACGGAAATATCTTCCATGGGAGCTATTTCTGCGTATCGATACGCTTGTCGTCCATCGATGACGACATGGGGTGAGACGAAATGATCCGGAATGGCGACTCGGTTTTTTTTGATTGGGAAACGGACCGCGTATTACGTGGAGGGGTGGAAGCCAAGATAACGGGACAGCAGAAAAAACTGCTACGGCTGCTGGTGGAAGGAAAAGCGCCCGTTAAATCGCGGGATTATCTCTTGAAAGGAGTATGGGGGAAACGCGCAGCACTGGTTGACGAACTTTATCTCGTGCAACTGGTGTACCGCTTGCGCAAGGCGCTGAGTCCCGTCAGCCTGGATGCCCACATCGTGACCGTGCCGCGTCAGGGCTACCGGTTTCTTCCGGTGGCGTACACCACCACGGTGTCGCCGCCGCCTCCCGATCTGATTGCCGAGCCGGAATCGGGTCTGGAACAGGCGCGCGGCCTGGCGCACGTGCTGGCGCGGCTTGGCATGCCGATTTCCTCATCGCCATCTCTTGCTGCGTTCGCAGATAACGACGACACCATGCATATCGACGAGATGCAGGGCATCGTGTCGTTCAACGGCATTGTCGCCAAGTTGACGCGCTTCGAGTTGCGGCTGCTGATCGTGCTCAAGGATCATGGCGAGGCGGTCATGTCCAGGACGCAGATTATTGCCTCGGTCTGGGGCCCCGAGGCGATGGTCGACGAGAACTGCCTGACGCAACTCGTCTCCAGGCTCCGACGGGCGCTCCATCCATTGGGGCTGGATACCTGTGTGTCCGCAGTACCCAAGATCGGCTACCGCTTTCGTTCCCAGACTGGCTCGGCGGCGCGTACGTTCTGAGTGGTAGCGCGACTGCCTTCGCGCTATTCCGTCCGCATTCCAGCAGATTTCCGCCATGCCGCTCAGCGGTCCGGCGAAAATCCGCTTCATCGTGACGCCACTACTCAGCCTTGGCGCCCGAGTCCTTCACCACCTTGGCCCATTTGGCGATCTCGCTGCGTTGATACTCAGCCAGTTTCTCGGGCGTACCCAGCACGGGGTCAAGCCCGATGGTCTTGAGCTTGGCCTGGACATCGGGCAGCGTGAAAATGCGGTTGAGTTCCGTATTGAGCTTTGCCACGACATCCTTGGGCGTATTGGCTGGCGCAAATACCGCGAACCACGACGTGGCGTCATAGCCAGGCAAGCCCTGCTCGGCAATCGTCGGAATATCCGGCGCCGATGCCGAGCGCTGCGCGCTTGTCACACCCAACGCGCGCAGCTTGCCCTCCTTCACCACCGGCAGTGCCGACGGCAGGTTGTCGAACATCATCGTGATGTGTCCGCCCAGCAGGTCCGGAATGGCCATCGCCCGGCCCTTGTATGGCACGTGCGTGATCTTGGTCCCGGCCATCGTATTGAACAGTTCGCCCGCCACATGCAGCGAGGTGCCGACGCCCGGCGTACCAAACGTCAGTTGACCCGGTTTCGACTTGGCCAGCGCAATCAGTTCCTGCACGTTTTTCGCCGGCACCGAAGGATGCACCACCAGCACGTTCGGGGTGGATGCCAGCAGGATGACCGGCACGAAGTCCTTCACCATGTCGTACGGCATCTTGCTGTAGAGCGCGCCGTTGATCGAGTGCGTGCCCACCGTGCCGAGCGCCAGCGTATAGCCATCGGGCGGGGCCTTGGCCACAGCCTCGGCGCCAATGTTGCCGCCAGCGCCGGGCTTGTTGTCCACCACGATGGGCTGGCCGAGGCCGGTCTTCTCGGAGACGATGCGCGCGAGGATGTCCGGCGCCCCGCCGCTCGGAAAGCCCACCACGATGCGCATGGGCTTGTTCGGATAGGCATCGCTGGCCAGCACGGCAGGGGCCCACGTCGATGCAGCCGTAGTGGCTGCCGCAGCGGCCAGCATCCCCAGCACCTGCCGGCGCCGGAACATTCGATCACGCATGGTCTGTCTCCTGAATCTTTCTTATGGATGGGTGAAACCGGTACTACGTGCTACACGACGGTATTGCCGAACTCCTTGGTGACCTGATCCTGCAGACGGCGCATGCCGCGCAGCCAGCGATCATAATCCTGACCCTTGCGGCGATAGTATTCGAGTACCTCGGGATGCGGCAGGATCAGGAAGCTCTCGCTGGCCACGCCTTCCAGCGTCTTCTCGGCAACGTGCTCGGCCGTCACCGATCCGGCCTGCAGGAACCCCTTGCGCTCGCCTTCTTCGCCGAACAGCATCTTGGTCTGCACCCCTTGCGGGCAGATGCAGCTCACCTTGATGCCCTGCTCGCCGTAGGTGATCGACAACCACTCGGCAAAGCCGATTGCCGCATGCTTGGTTACCGCGTACGGGGCCGAGCCGATCTGCGAAAGCAGCCCCGCCGCAGATACCGTGTTGATGAAGTAGCCGTCGCCGCGCTCCAGCATCTGCGGCAGCACCGCCTTGGCCGCATGGATATGCGCCATCACATTGATTTCCCAGATACGCTGCCAGTCGTCCGCCGTCGCCTCCAGCCCCTTGCGCAGGATGATGCCGGCATTCGAGCAGAAGATGTCCACCTGGCCGAAGCGCCGGGTCGCCACATCGACCAGTCCCTGCACGGCTTCCGCATCGGCCACATCCACCCGTTGCGCAAAGACCTGGCACTCGGGCGCGGCCTCGGCAGCTTCGGCGGCCACGCGGGCAGCGCCCGCTTCGTCCAGGTCGGCCACGGCCACGCCGCTTGCACCCGCGCGTGCAAACGCCAGCACCAGTGCGCGGCCAATGCCGGTACCGCCCCCGGTCACGATCACTGTCTTGTTGCGAACTTCCATCATCGTCTCCTGTTCATGTTCAAGTTGAGTGTTCGGCTACGCTGGCTGCCATAGCCGCGAGGCCAGCGTGGCCGCCAGCTCGCGGATACGCGGCCCGAGATTGCCTTCCAGAATTTCCGGCGACAGCCGCGTCGAGGCGCCACCCACGTTGACGGCCAGCACTTCCGAGCCGTCGGGCAGGCACACTGGCGCTGCGGCGCCGCTGACCGAGCGATCCCATTCCGCATGCGCCACGCAGAAACCTCGGCGCGCATGCTCGCGCAGCGCACGCTCCACCTTGGTACGCACGCCGGGCCAACGCGAGCCATGCTGCCGCTCCAGTTCCGCGAGCACCGCCGCGCGCCGCACCGCAGGCAAGCCAGCGAGCCATGCGCGGCCCATTGCCGACGTGGCCATCGGCAGACGCGAACCGGGCGTCAACCGCATCACCAGCGCGCCGCGCGGCTGGCACACCTCCAGGTAGAGCATGTCGTGCCGGTCCGGTACGGCCAACGCCACCGTGCATCCGGTGGCAAACGCCAGCGACTGCATCAACGGCTGCGCCACCTGCCGGATGCCGGCGCCGGACAAGTATCGCTGGCCGGGCACCATGGCACCTTGACCTATCCGGTACTTCTCCTGGCTCTCCACGTAAACCAGATAACCGAGCGTGGCCAGCGTGTAGGTGAGCCGCGACACTGTGGGACGGGGAATACCCGTACGCCGCGACAACTCGGCATTCCCAAGATAGTCATCATCGGGGCCGAAGGCGCGCAGAAGATCGAGTCCACGCGCCAGCGCGGTGACGAAATTACGGTCCTCGCCATCCACGGGCACGGCATTGCCCCACGGCAATGCGGCGTTGGCGGGTTGTGGAATCGAGGTCGTCCGTTTCATGAGCGATTGATATCAGTTTCCATGCCCGCCCACGTCCGCTATTCAAGGAAAACATAGGGGTCATAGGCGCTGTAAATATGCGCGCGGACGCGCACCTCCAAACGCGCGATCACGCCACTTGCACGCTGAAATCAGGGAATACACCGACGATGTACGGTACTTCGCGGTCGCCCTATTTCGCGTATCGGAATAGTACGTCCGATTGCTTGACGCTTGCCAAAACGCTATGCAAAGTCGCCTCAAACGAAAACGAACGACCGTGCGAGAACGACACGGCGACAGAGACCGCAGCGGGTGCCGTCACGGCAACCCCACGCAAGGAGACAGCGCATGGCATTGTTTTTCCAGCAGTTCCTCAATGGCCTCACGCTCGGCGGCGTCTATAGCCTGGTGGCATTGGGGTTGACCCTCGTCTACGGCATCCTGCACGTACCCAACTTCGCGCACGGTGCGTTCTACATGGCGGGCGCCTATGTGTCGTACTACGCAATGACCACGCTCGGCCTCAACTACTGGCTGGCCATGCTGGCCGCCGCAGTGGTGGTGGCCGTGCTGTCGATGCTGGCCGACCGGCTGGTCTTTCATCCGCTGCGCAATGCGCCCGAGGTGCACGACATGATTGCCGCCATCGGCATCCTGCTGTTCCTCGAAGCGGGTGCGCAGGCGCTGTGGGGCGCGGACTTCCACCGCATGCCCACGCCGTACGGCCAGATGGTGGAACTGTTCGGCCTGACCGCGCCGTTGCAGCGTCTGCTGATCATCGTGGCCGCGTTCGGGCTGATGGTGCTGCTGCATCTCTTCCTCACACGCACGGTCACCGGCTCGACGATCGTTGCCATGGCACAGAACCGTGAAGGTGCCGCGCTCGTCGGCATCGACGCCACGCGCGTCACGCTGCTTGTCTTCGCCATCTCGGGCGCACTGGCCGCGATCGCCGCCACGCTCTACGCACCGATCAACCTGGTCTACCCGAGCATGGGCAACCTGGTCATCACCAAGGCGTTCGTGATCATCATCCTCGGCGGCATGGGCAGCATTCCCGGCGCCATCGTGGGCGGACTGATCATCGGCATGGCCGAGAGTTTTGGCGGGTTCTATATCTCGACCGACTACAAGGACATCATCGCCTTCCTGCTGCTTGTGATCATCCTGTCGGTGCGTCCGCAGGGCCTGTTCGCCAGCAAGGCCGCCTGAGGAGAACACACATGAAAGCCATTCAGGGAAAGGCTGGCTGGATCCTGCTGCTGGCCGCTGCCATCGCGTTTCCGCTACTCGTGCCGAACAGTTACTTCCTGTCGGTGATGACGCTGGCGTTCATCACTGCCATCGCTACGCTCGGACTCAATCTTCTGACCGGCTATACCGGCCAGCTCAACCTCGCGCACGGCGGCTTCATGGCCATTGGCGCCTATACGCTCGGCATCCTGACGGTCGATCACCAGATGCCCTTCTGGCTGGCCTTCGTGCTCGCGCCCATGATCTGCATGGTGCTGGGTTACGTGGTGGGCGTGGTCTCGTTGCGGCTCAAGGGACACTACTTCTCGATCTTCACGCTCTGCGTGGGCTACATCATCTATCTCCTCATCGAGAAATGGGAAAGCCTGACGCACGGCGCCGTGGGCCTGATCGGCATTCCGGTGCCGGCCGCAGTGGGTCCGCTCGTATTCGATAACGTGCAGAGCCAGTACTACCTCGTGCTGTTCTTCCTGGCCGTCGGCACGTTCGTCATGCATCGCATCGTCAGTTCCCTGCTGGGCCGCAGCTTCCTGGCCGTGCGCAACAGCGATGCGCTGGCCGAAGCGCTCGGCATCAACCTGATGCGCACCAAGGTACTGTCGTTCGTGCTGTCGGTGGGCTATGCCGGCCTGGCCGGTGCGCTCTACGCAGGGCAAGTGCGATTTCTCGGGCCCGATATCGCGCGTACCGACTACACGTTCGACATGGTGATGTCGATGCTGGTGGGCGGCACCGGCACGCTGCTCGGCCCGCTGCTTGGCGCGGTGCTCGTACCGTGGGTCACGCAGACGCTGCAGTTCCTGCAGGACTACCGCATGCTGGTGTTCGGCCCGGTGCTGATCCTGCTGATCATCTTCGTGCCCGACGGTATCGTGGGCACCTTCCTCAAACGCCAGGCGCGCCGCGCCGCCGCGCAACGCCGTGGCCAGATGGCGGCTTCGCGCCCCGCGCAGCCCGCGCCCGTCGCCACCACCCGTCCGGGAGCCGAGAATGCTTGAAGTCCGCAACCTGACCCGGAAGTTCGGCGGCCTCACTGCCGTCAACGATGTCTCCATCACGTTCGAGGCTGGCCATATCAACGCGATCATCGGCCCCAACGGTGCCGGCAAGACCACGTTCTTCAACCTGATTGCGGGCACGCATGCGCCGACATCGGGCCAGATCCTGTTCAAGGGCCAGGACGTGGCCGGCCTGCGCGCCGACCAGATCGCCCGGCTCGGCGTGGCGCGTACGTTCCAGGCCACGGCGCTGTTCGACCGCGCCACGGTGCTCGACAACCTGATCGTCGGTCATCGCCTGCGCACCACGTCGAACCTGGCCGATGTGCTGTTCAATACGCGACGTCTGCGCGAGGAAGAAAGGCTGTGCCGCGAAAAGGCCGAGGAAGCGCTGGACTTCGTGGGCCTCTCGCATCTCGCCCATGAGGTAGCTGCCGATATCACGCAGGAGGCACGCAAACGCGTGGCCTTTGCGCTGGCACTCGCGACCGATCCGGAACTGCTGTTGCTCGACGAACCCGCTGGCGGCGTGAACCCCGAGGAAACCGTGGGCCTGGCCGAACTGATCCGCAAGATGGTGCGCCATGGCAAGACCGTCTGCCTGATCGAACACAAGATGGACATGATCATGCGGCTGGCAGACAAGATCATGGTGCTCAACTACGGCGAGAAGATTGCCGAAGGCACACCCGCGCAAGTGCAGCAGGACCCGCGCGTCATCGAAGCCTATCTGGGAGCCGATCATGTTGCAGCTTGAACGCGTCTCGCTGTCCTATGGCAGCTTCCGCGCCCTCGACAATATTTCGCTGCATGCCAAGGCCGGCGAACTGGTGGTGCTGCTCGGCGCCAACGGTGCGGGCAAGAGTTCGATCTTCCTCGCGATGAGCGGCATCCATCGCACCAGCGGCGGCAGCATGCGCTTTGACGGACGCGAACTGAGCGGCATGAAACCGTCCCAGATCGTGCAGGCGGGACTCGTGCACTGCCCCGAAGGCCGCAAGCTGTTTCCGGCCATGACCGTGGAGAAGAACCTGACGCTGGGCGCCTACGTGCACCGCCGCGACAAGGCTGCCATCCGGAGCACGCTCGAAGAGGTCTACGAGATGTTCCCGATCCTGCAGCAGAAGAAGGACGACCCGGCCGGCTCGCTCTCCGGTGGGCAGCAGCAGATGGTGGCACTGGGCCGCGCACTGATGGGCCGCCCGCGCGCACTGCTGCTCGACGAACCGTCGCTGGGTCTGGCACCGCTGGTGGTCAAGCAGATGTTCGAGGTGATCCAGCGCATCAACCGCGCGGGCACCACGGTACTGCTGGCCGAACAGAACGCCTACGCTGCACTCGGCATCGCGCACCGCGCATACGTGATCGAAAACGGCCGCATCGTGATGGAAGGTGATCGCGATGCGCTGTTGAAGGATGAGGGGGTGAGGAAGGCGTATATCGGGGGGTAGTTGTTTTCCCTCCGCTTGTGTGACTCCCCTCTCCCGCCAAGCGGGAGAGGGGTTGGGGGAGAGGGCCGGAAGTTCTGCTTGCCGACATTGGCAGTTTGAACTGCTTACCCTCTCCCCCGCCCCTCTCCCGCGTGCGGGAGAGGGGAGAAAGCCATCAGCAAAATACAAAACATCGACAGGAGACAGCACATGCAAACCAAACCACTGGGTCGTTTCTTCGCATTGGCCGCGTGCGCCGCGGCAGCATTCATCGCTTCCTCGCCCGCGCTGGCGCAGGAAGTGGTCAAGATCGGCTACACCGGCCCGCTGTCCGGCGGCGCCGCGCTGTACGGCAAGAATGTGCTGTCGGGCATCCAGATGGCCGTTGACGAGATCAACGCTGGTGGGCTGCAGGTGAACGGCAAGAAGGTGAAGCTCGAAGTCGTGGCGCTCGATGACAAGTACGCGCCGGCGGAGGCCGCCATCAATGCGCGCCGTCTGGTGCAGCAGCACAAGACGCCAGCGGTGTTCGTGCCGCACTCGGGCGGCATCTTCGCGCTGCAGGCGTTCAACGAGCAGGAGAAATTCCTGGTCATGGCCTATTCGAGCGTGCCGCGCATCACCGACGCCGGCAACAAGCTCACGATCCGTATCCCGCCGGCCTACACGGGCTACATCGAGCCGTTCGTCAAGGCGCAGATGAAGCGCTATGGCAAGAACGTGGCGCTGGTGCCGGCCGACCACGACTACGCCAAGGCCTGGGTCCAGGCATTCGTGCCGGCGTGGGAAGGTGCGGGCGGCAAGGTCGTGGGCAATAACCCGATGTCGTACACCAAGGCCACCGATTTCTACACCGGCGTGTCGCGCGCCATCGCCGACAAACCCGATGTGATGTTCGTCGGCGGCCCGTCGGAGCCGACCGCGCTCGTCGTGAAGCAGGCGCGTGAGCTGGGCTTCAAGGGTGGCTTCATCATCATGGATCAGGCCAAGATGGACGAGATGTCGCGCGTGACCAATGGTCTGGCGCTGCTCGAAGGATCGATCGGTGTGATGCCGCTGGTCAACGATGCCCGTCCGATGGCGCAAGCCTACAACGCACGCTACAAGAAGCTGCACGATGGCCGCGATGCCACCACGGAGATGTCGCTGAACTACACGATGACATGGGCGCTGGCCAATGCAATGAAGCTCGCTGGCACCACGACCGATTCGGCTGCCATCCGCGCCAAGATGCCCGACGCGATGAAGGCGCTGCCGAAGGAAGTGAATCCGAACGAAGTGGAGGGTATCGACGCCAAGGGCGGTTCGGTAGCCGACACCGTGGTGGGCTGGGTGCAGAAGGGCAAGATCGAGCCGGTGCGCCTGTCTGAACTGGCGAAGTGATTTGCCAGTGATGCACGGCTGAAGAAGAGAGAGGCGGAGGGGGAGATGTACCCTGCTGGCGGGTTAGCCAGTGCAGTAGCAATCGCAACATCAGCAGTGAAAAAATCGTAGTGGAGAGAAACGAAGGGCGTCCGGTACTGATACCGGACGCCCTTTGCCTTTTGTGCCTGCCGATCCGATGCCTGCGGATATCAGCGGCCGTCGTTGTTGCGAGCCTGCTGGTCTCGCCCGCGCTCATGCTGGGCGCGCTGTTGTTGTTGCTGTTGCTGCTGCTGGAACTGGCGTTGCCGGTCCTGCTGCTGGCGCTGCTGTTCCTGGAACTGCCGCTGTTGCTCCTGCGCCTGCCGCTGCTGCTGTTGTTGCTGGTGTTGTTGCTGTTGCTGCTGCTCCTGGAAGCGCCGCTGCTGCTCTTGCGCCTGGCGTTGCTGCTGTTCCATCTGCTGACGCTGAAGCGCATGCTGCCGCTGCTGCTCGAACTGCTGGCGCTGCTGCTCCTGGAACTGCCGCGCCTGCTCCAGTTGCTGGCGTTGCTGTTGTTGCTGCTGCCGCTGCATATCCTGCTGCTGGCGCTCCTGCTGCTGGCGCTGTTGATCGAACTGCTGCTGCCGCTGTTGCGCCTGCCGCTGCATGTCCTGCTGCTGGCGCTCCTGTTGCTGCCGCTGTTGATCGAACTGCTGGCGGTTCATCGCGTCGCGGCGCTGGTCGTCTAGCTGGCGACGCTGCTCCTGCTCCATCCGCTGCTGATCGAACTGCATCCGGCGCTGCTGCTCGTAGCCCTGCCGCTGCTGGTTCTGCAACTCGCGTTGCTGATCGTCGCGCTGACGTTGCATCGCCTGTTGCTGTTGCTGCCGGAAATCCGCCGCCTGGCGCTGTTGATCCTGCAACTGACGCTGCTGTTCGAACTGCTGCCGCTGCATGGCCTGCTGCTGGCGTTGGCCGTCGTCGGGCCGCTGGCCGGAGAAGCGTCGATCCGGCGCGGCCTGGCTCATCCTGACATCGGGCTGCCATCCCTGCACCGGCTGCGGCCCGCGCCGCTGCGACCCCGCGTCCTGTCGCCTGCCATCCGGCACCGGCCCGCGCCACGCCGGACCCGCGCCCGCCGTGCCACCTTCCCGCGCAAAACGGCGCGCCAGTTCGTCTGGTCCCACACGGCCGGGAGGATGCGCGGCAATCGCCTGTCGCTCGAAACCGTCACGGGCCATCGGCGGCAATCCGTGCGGCCGCGCGCCACCGATCAGGCTGTTCTTGACCGGCGCCATCGGCGGCGCGCCCCTTCCCTCGCCTACCGGCAAGTGGCGCCACTCGTCGCGATAGCTTCCGCGCGGCACGGGACGTCCTTCCACAAAATTGCGCGACGGCATGCCGGAGATCGCACCCGGTACTTCGCGATTCGCCCAGCGCCCGCGATCACGATCGCCGCCGCGTATCCATCCGTTGTTCACCGCGTGATAGTTGATGCGGTTGACGTAGCCCGGACTCGCACGATAGACCGGACGATAAGCATCGCGCGGCCCCAGCGGATACCACGCCACGCCAGGCCCGGTGCCGATACGGATGGTGGTGCCAGCGCCGCCGATAAAGCCGACCACTGCCGGCGCGTAGCAAGGCTGCCCGCCGCGTGGACCCGGCACCCAGCCCCAGCGGTTGCCGAAGTGCGCCCAGCGGCCATAGTGCGCAGGCGCAAAGCCCCACGGCGCATCGTCGATCCACGTCCAACCCCACGGCGCCACCCAGGCCCAGCGCCCGACGCTGTAGGGGGCCCACCCTGCCGGCATCGCGCGGGGGAACCACACCGCGCCGTAGCCCGCGTCCTGCTGCCAGTCGCCATAGTCATCGAGCGCCGTGTAGCCCGTCATGCCGGGCGGCACATAGCGCGCCGAGACCGATGCATCCTCGCGCGCATCGCGCATGGCCGTCCACTGGTCGAAACTGTCGGGCGCCGGATAGCTGCCCGCGCCCGCATCGGCCAGATCGGTGCCCGCAAAGCGCATGCGCTGGCCACGCTCCAGTTCGATCGAGCGGGTATCGCCGTAGAGCACCGCGCTGCCGTGACGCATGGTCACGAGCGTGGTGGTGCCATCGGGCGAGACGTCGATGCGATAGTCGCCCGGCTCGCGCGGCACGAATGCCAGGTTGGGGGTGTCGATTTCCACCTGCTGGTCCTGCGGCAGCGCCCGCACGCGCAGTTGCAGCGTGCCTTGCGTCAGCTTGACCTGCGTGGTGCGGTCGTCCAGGTTGAGGATCGCCACTGCCGTGCCGCCACCCAGCCGTACCGCCGTGGTGCCGGCGTGCAGTTCGGCCCGGCCACCCGGGTCTACCCAGAGGCGGTCGCCGGTGGTGATCGGCCGGTTCGGCCCCAGCGCGGCCCACTCGTCGGCGCCCGCGGGCGCAAAGCTGAGTCCGCCAGCCATGTCGGTGACCGTGGCGATGCGCGAGGGTGGATCGGCTGCCATGGCCGAAGGGTCGCCCAGCACGTTGGCATCGGACGGGGCCTGCTGCATGTAGCCGGGCGGCACGCCCGGGTTGTAGTCCTGGGCGTGGGCCTGGCCCTGGGCGAGGATCGCAACCAGGGCGAACGGAGCAAGCGCGAAACGATGACGGGATGACATGGTGGTTACCTGGTACGGAACGGCATGGCGCCGCACTACATGGAGGCACCCTATATCGGATAACGTCACCCACACCCGATAGCTGTACCGCAACTTGTAAGCACATATTTCCCGCCCGCCTTGCCCGGGCTTGCGGGACAAAGGCGGATACAAGTCTTGCAGATCAGGGGGAAATTACGCGGGGCGAATGCCGAAACTGGCCGATGGGGCCGGAAGGCCCAGGCGGCGCATGCGGGACTTGCTGTCCCTCGGTGCACCACCTCATGACACCACCTCAGCGGGGCTGGTTGCGCAGGAAATCGGTCAGTCGGTCGGCCGGCATGGGGCGGCCATAGAGATAACCCTGAGCCTCGATGCAGCCGTTGGCCAGCAGGAAATCGCGCTGCTCGGGCGTCTCCACGCCCTCGGCCACCACACCGATCTTCAGGCTCTGGCCCACGTTGATCACAGACCGCGTGATGGCGGCATCGACATTGTCGTGGGTGACATTGCGGATGAAGGACTGGTCGATCTTGAGCCGGTCCACCGGGAACGTCTTCAGGAAACTCAGCGACGCGTAGCCGGTGCCGAAGTCGTCGCAGGTCAGCGTCACGCCATCGCGGCGCAGCGCCTGGAGCTGGTCCGATACCTCATCGCCCTGCTGCAGCGCGATGGTTTCGGTAATCTCGATCTCCAGCCGGTCCGCCGGCAGTTCCAGTGCCCGGAGCACATGCCGCACTTCGGTCAGCAACCGGCTTTCGGCCAGTTGCGCCGCAAACAGGTTGATGGCCACGCGCGGTGCATCGGGAAAGGTCAGCGACCAGGCCCGCGCCTGTGCGCAGGCCGTATGCAGCAACCACATGCCCACGTCGGCAGCCACGCTGCTAGCCGCCAGCGCGTCGATGAACGCCGCCGGCGTCAGCAGGCCCAGGGTGGGATGGCGCCAGCGCATCAGCGCCTCGGCGCCCACCACGCGGCCATCGCGCAGGTCCACTTGTGGCTGATACAGCAATTCAAACTGGCGTTGGGCATATGCCTCGCGCAGGGCCTGCACCAGCGAGAGCCGCGTGGTCACGTCCGTGCGCATCTGCGGCTTGAAGAAGCGGATGGTCCGGCCGCCGTCGTGCTTGGCACGTGCCAGGGCCAGGCTGGCCGCCGCCATGACATCCGATGTGGTTTCGCCGCCGGCCGGCATCACGCAGGCGCCCAGGCTGGCCAGGACATGGTGGCGGTTGCCGTCGCGCTCGAAGGGCGCTGACAGCATCGACAAGATGGCGGCGCTGACGTGGCGCACCAGCGTCGGATCGGAAATGGAAGTGAGCAGCACGCCGAATTCGTCGCCGCCGACGCGGCCAACCACGGCGTCGCGCGGCGAGGCATCGCGCAGGCGGCGGGCCACGTGTTGCAGGATGGCATCGCCTTCCTGGTGGCCGTGCATGTCGTTGAAGGCGCGGAAATCGTCGATGCCCACCAGCAACAGGGCGAAACGGGGCTTCGTCTCGCCTTGCAGACGTGTCTCGATCCGATTCAAGAATGCCTGGCGAGCAACCACGCCGGTCAGCGGATCCAGATCCGCCGGCGGCAAGGCACCAGTCGCCTGCGTCTCCGACTTGGCCACCATCCCTGCCCTATCTGTTGTGATGAACATGTTTCCCGCTCAAGCTATTTGGCAAGTGTGACGAAAACCCCGAAAAAAGCAAGCGATTCAAATTGCCGCCGCGCACCGGTGCAACGGGCCGGGTGGCCGGCGATCCGGCGCCGTTGAAATGCTCCGGACGTTACAGTACCCTACGCCGCAAACGCCCACCACCCGATCGCGGGATACCCCCGCCCAAGGTGCGACGGCGGCCGGCCCGGTAGCGCAAACCTGCCGGACATGGCCGGCCGCCCAACAAGAGATACCGTCGACCGTGAACCACTGGACCCTCCGCACGCGCATCCTGGCAAGCTTCACCTTCATCCTGCTGGTCATGGCGCTCATGGGCGTCGTGGCCTACAACCGGCTCTCGGCCATCGAGCACGAAGCCACGGTCATGCGCACCGACGCCCTGCCGGGGCTGGCCTACAGCACGGGCATGCGCGGCATCTGGGGCGAGTTCTACGTGCTGGCCTGGCAGGCCGTCACCGATGCCGACACCAACCATCGCGCCGGGGTGCTGGCGCAGAACCAGGACGCCACGCGCCGCTTCAACGACCTGGAAGCCCGCTACGAGGCATCCATCGCGCGCGAGGAAGATCGCGTGCGTTTCGCCGCGTTCAAGGCACTTCGCGCCAAATATGACCAGGCGGCGCAGGCGTACCTGGACCCCACGCGCTGGAAGGACACGGCCACCGCCGAGGCCGCGCTGCGCGGCAACGTCCACGATATCTGGCTGGACGGGCGCAAGATTCTGCAGGAACTGGTCAACGATAACAACGCAGTCAACGACCGCGCCGCGGCCGGCATCGACCACGCGGTCAACGCGGCCAAGATCGGCATCGAGGTAGCCCTGGCGATTGCGCTGCTGGCCGCCGTGATCTGCGGCTACCTGCTGCTGCGGGCGATCAACGAGCCGATGCGGTCGATCGTGGCGCTGCTGACCACCATGCGCGGTGGCGACCTGCGCCAGCGCATGGCGCTGAATCGCCGCGACGAGTTCCAGGCCGTCGAGGAAGGCTTCAACCAGATGGCCGGCGAGCTGACTTCGCTGGTCGGTCAGGCGCAACGCTCGGCCATCCAGGTGACTACCTCGGTCAACGAAATTGCCGCCACGGCACGCCAGCAGCAGGCCACGGCCACCGAAACGGCAGCCACCACCACACAGATTGGCGCCACCTCGCGCGAGATCTCGGCCACCGCGCGCGATCTGGTCCGCACCATGAGCGAGGTGTCGCACGCCGCCGAGCAGACGGCCGGGCTGGCCGGCACGGGCCAGGTTGGCCTGTCGCGCATGGAAACGACCATGCATCACGTGATGGAGGCGGCCGGATCGGTCAACACTCGCCTGGCCACCCTCAACGAGAAGGCCGGCAATATCAATACCGTGGTCACCACCATCGCCCGCGTGGCGGATCAGACCAACCTGCTCTCGCTCAACGCGGCCATCGAGGCCGAGAAGGCCGGCGAGTATGGCCGTGGCTTCTCCGTGGTGGCCACCGAGATCCGCCGGCTGGCGGACCAGACCGCCGTGGCCACCTACGATATCGAGCAGATCGTGCGCGAGATCCAGTCGGCCGTGGCCGCCGGCGTGATGGGCATGGACAAGTTCTCGGAGGAAGTGCGGCGCGGCATGTCCGAAGTCACCCAGGTAGGAGACCAGCTCTCGCAGATCATCGGCCAGGTGCAGACGCTGGCGCCGCGCGTGCAGATGGTCAACGAGGGCATGCAGGCCCAGGCAGGCGGCGCCGAGCAGATCAACCAGGCGCTGATGCAGCTTTCCGAAGCCGCACAGCAGACTGTGGAATCGCTGCGACAGTCGAGCCAGGCCATCGACGAACTGACGCTGGTTTCAAACGAGTTGCGCAGCGGCGTGTCTCGGTTCAAGGTCTGATGCCCGCCGGCAGCCCCCATGGCGCTTTTCCTGCTCTTCCGTATCGGTTCCGACTACTACGCGCTGGATAGCGTCGAGGTAGCGGAAGTGCTGCCGCTCGGCGCCACCAAGCAGATACCCGGTGCGCCCGCATGGGTCAGCGGCATCATGGTGCGCCATGGCCGCCCCGTGCCGGTCATCGACCTGACCGCGCTCGCCACCGACCAACCGGCTACGGCACGGACCAGCACACGCACCGTACTGGTGCATTACCGCCGTCCTTCCCACACCGAACTCGATGGTGCGGAGCACCTGCTTGGCCTGCGGCTGGAATACGCCACCGACACGCTGCGCTGCGACCCCAACTCCTTCGTCGACAGCGGCATCGATGCGGGCAGCGCACGATATCTGGGGCCGGTCCGCCATGATGCGCGAGGGCTGATCCAGCGGGTGCACGTGGCGACGCTGCTGCCCGATGACGTCCATGCGCTGCTGTTCCCCAGCGTCGCGCCGACATGAAGGACCCCGCCCTGTCACCCATCGAAGCCCTGCTCAAGGAGCGGATCGGACTCGACGCGGCGGCGATTGGCCCAACCGTCATCGCGCGTGCCGTCGAGGAACGCCGGCTGGCCGTGGGTGCGCACGATGCAACGGCCTATTGGAATACGCTTCACGCTACGCGCGATGAACTGCAGGCCCTGATCGAAGCCGTGGTGGTACCGGAAACCTGGTTCTTCCGCCATCGCGAGGCGCTCCTGGCGCTGGGCCGGCTGGCGGCGCATCGCGTGCTGGGCGAGGGCGAGCGGCTGCTGCGCGTGCTAAGCGTGCCCTGCTCCACCGGCGAAGAACCTTATTCGATTGCCATGGCCCTGCTCGATGCCGGCCTGACGCCCGACCGCTTCCGCGTGGATGCCGTGGACGTCTCCGCCCGCGCCCTGTCGCGCGCACGCGCCGGACTGTATGGCAGCAACGCGTTCCGGGGCCAGCCGCTCGATTTCCGGGAGCGCCACTTCACGCCAGCCCCCGGCGGATACCAGCTTGCCGAGAAAGTTCGCGCGCAGGTGCGCCTGCTCTCCGGCAACCTCATGGACCCTGCGCTGCTGGCCGGCGAGGCGCCCTACCCTATGGTGTTCTGCCGCAACCTGCTGATCTATTTCGATCCGGCCACGCAGTGCCACGCCGTGCAGACACTGCGCCGGCTGGTGCGGCCCGACGGCATGATCTTCGTCGGCCCCGCCGAGGCCAGCCTGCTGACGCGCGAGGGCATGCGCAGCGCGGGCATCCCGCTGGCGTTTGCGTTCCATGCCGCGCCAGCGCAGCCCGACGCGGCACCTGCGATGTCCGGCCCGATGCCGGGCTTCGCGCCTGCCTCGCCCGCCTTCCCCTCGCCTCGCCGCTCCGCTCCGGCCCTGTCAGCGCCGCGCGTCGTCGCCCGGCCCGAGGCACGCCCTGCCCCGGTCGCCATGGCCGACGATGCCGCGGCCCTGCAAGCCATTTCAGCCCAGGCGGACCGCGGCGAACTCGACGCCGCCACTGTGGCCTGCCACCACTACCTCGACGGCCATGGCGCGTCGGCCAACGGCTGGTGCCTGCTCGGCGTGCTGCACGATGCAGCGGGCCGCGCCGCCGATGCACATGCCGCCTATCGCAAGGCCGTCTATCTCGACCCCGGACATGAGGAAGCGCTCTATCATCTGGCCGCCCTGCTCGACACGGAAGGCGATACCGCCGGTGCGCATCGCCTGCGTCAGCGTGCCCAACGTCATGCCCGCCTGAGCCATGGCTGATTCCATCGTGCAACCTCACACATCGCAAACCGTATCCGCCCTGAGCGGCGCCATCGACGACTGCTGGCGCCGTATCGGCACTGGCGGTGACCGCTCCTGTCCGCTGCTGGCCGAGCATTTCCGTTGCCGCAATTGCCCGGTGTACGCGCGCGCCGCCGTCACCGTGCTCGATTCCCTGGCGCTGGGCAACGCCGGCGATATCGCGGAGCCGCCCACGGAACATGCGCCCCTGGCAGACCGCCGCGACGGGCAGTCGCTGCTGATCTTCCGTATCGGCGACGAATGGCTGGCCTTGCCTGCCGCCGCACTGGGCGAGGTCACCGCGCCGGCCCCTGTACATTCGCTCCCGCATCGGCGGCATGCCGCGCTGCTGGGTGTGGCCGCAGTGCGCGGCACGCTGCTGACCTGCATATCGCTGGCGTTGCTCTTCGGTGACGCGCCGCAGGCGGACGGCAACCCGCCGGCTGCGCGCTTCCTGATTCTCGGACAAGGCCGTAATGCCATTGCGTTGCCCGTGGCCGAAGTGGCCGGGGTGGAAAACGTGCCACGCAGCGCGTTGCTGCCGCTGCCTTCCACACTGGCACGCGCGTCGGCGCGCTACACGCAGGCGATCTTCACGCACGGTCCGCACAGCGTGGGACTGCTCGATGCCGAACTGCTGCGCCACGCGCTGTCGCGGAGCCTGACATGAATCCCGAACAGTTGCGCGATGCTTCGATGCTCGACCTGTTCGCCATGGAGGCGGAGGCGCAGGCCGAAGTGCTCAACGCGGGCCTGCTCGCACTGGAACGCGATCCCACCGCCGCCACACATCTCGAAGCCTGCATGCGCGCAGCCCATTCGCTCAAGGGCGCGGCGCGCATCGTCGGTCTCGACGGCGGCGTGCGCGTGGCCCATGTGATGGAGGATTGCCTGGTGGCGGCGCAGCGCGGCGGCATCGTGCTGACGCCCGCACATATCGATGCCCTGCTGTCCGGCACCGACCTGCTGCAGCGCATCGGCCACCCGCCCGGCGGCAACCTCAACTGGCCCGAACTCGATGGCCGCGCCGAGATCGATGCGTGGATCGCCCATGCGAACGCACTGCTCGATGGCACCGGTAGCGCGCCGGCGCCGGTCGTGGCGCCGCCCACCGTTTCGATCGAGGAAGCCGACGGTACATCGAGTTCGCCTTCGTCACTAACTGAAGCAACCGAACCACCCGACGCCCCCGTTACGCCGCTGCCAGCCAGTCCGCTTGCCGATACCCAGGAACGCATGCTGCGCGTCAGCGCCGAGCGTCTGGACCGTTTGCTGGCCATGGCGGGCGAGGCCATGGTGGAGTCGCACTGGCTGCGCCCGTTCGGCGGCGGCATGCAGCAGATGCGCCGTCAGCAGATGCGCGCGTTGCAGGCCGTGGATCGCGCCCAGACGCTGCTCGACTCCCCCGAAAGCTCGGTACCGCACATGCGTGCGGCGCTGGCGGACCTGCGCCAGCTTCTCGAAGACGGGCAGGAGCAATTGTCGCAGCGCGTGGAGGAACTGGATCAGTACGATCACCGCGCGAGCCGACTGACGCGCCAGCTCTATGACACTGCGCTCTCGTGCCGCATGCGTCCGCTGTCGGACGGCATCACCGGCTACTCGCGGATGGTGCGCGACCTGGGCCGTGCGCTAGGCAAGAGCGTGCATCTGGTGCTGTCCGGGGAACAGACGCAAGTGGACCGCGACATTCTCGAACAACTCGATGCGCCGCTGGCCCATCTGCTGCGCAATGCCGTGGACCACGGCATCGAATCGCCGGAAGCGCGGAGGGATGCAGGCAAGCCCACCGAGGGCCGCATCACGCTTTCGGCACGCCACAGCGCAGGCCGCCTCATCATCGAGATTGCCGACGATGGCGCCGGCGTGGACCTCGAAGCCCTGCGCGCCACGATCATCCGACGCGGCCTGGCGCAGGCGGAAACCGCGGCGCGTCTCTCGCAGCCCGAGTTGCTGGAATTCCTGCTGCTGCCCGGCTTCAGCCTGCGCGAGCAGGTATCCGAAGTCTCGGGACGTGGCGTCGGGCTCGATGCCGTGCAGGACATGGTGCGCGGCGTGCGCGGCAGTCTCAAGCTCTCGCAGCAAACCGGCACCGGGCTGCACTTCATCCTCGAATTGCCGCTCACGCTCTCCGTGGTGCGCGCGCTGCTGGTGGAAGTGGCTGGTGAAGCCTATGCCTTCCCGCTGGGCCACGTGCTGCGCGCCGTAGCCGTGCAGCGCGACGATATCGAACAGACCGAGCAGCATCAGCACTTCCGGCATGACGGGCGACCCGTGGGCCTGGTCAGCGCCGCGCAACTGCTGCAGCGTCCCGAGAAGCGGCAGGATGGCGAGGCCGTGCCCGTGGTGATCATCGGCGAACAAGACCGTGTCTATGGCGTGGCCGTCGATCGCATGCTGGGCGAGCGGATGCTGGTGGTGCAGCCGCTGGCGCAGACTCTAGGCAAGATCAAGGACATCGCCGCAGGCAGCCTGACCGATGACGGCACGCCCGTACTGATCTTCGATGTCGAGGACATGCTGCGCTCGGTGGAGAAGCTGGTGTCCGAAGGCCGCATCGAACGCGTGCGCCAGCGCGGCGCGGATGCAGCGGCCGTGGCACGCAAGCGCGTGCTGGTGATCGACGATTCGCTGACGGTGCGCGAACTCGAACGCAAGCTGTTGGCCAGCCGTGGCTACGATGTTGCCGTGGCCGTGGATGGCATGGATGGCTGGAACGTGCTGCGCGCTGAAGTCTTCGACCTCGTCATCACCGATGTGGATATGCCGCGCATGGATGGTATCGAACTGGTGGGCCGCATCCGTGGCGATACGCGACTATCCCACCTACCCGTGATGATCGTTTCGTACAAGGACCGCGAGCAGGACCGCGAACGCGGCATGCAGGCCGGAGCGGACTACTATCTGGCCAAGGGCAGTTTCCACGACACCGCACTGCTGGACGCCGTGCGAGACCTGATCGGCGAGGCACGTCCATGAAAATCGGCATCGTCAATGATCCGGCACTGGCGGTTGCGGCATTGCGCCGGGCGCTGGCGCTCGACTCCGACCTTGAAGTGGCCTGGGTCGCCCCCAATGGCGAACAGGGCGTGCAGATGGCGGCGGCGCAGACGCCGGACCTGATCCTGATGGACCTGCTGATGCCGGTCATGGATGGCGTGGAAGCCACGCGACGCATCATGGCCGCCACCCCGTGCGCGATCGTTGTGGTCACCATGGACCTGGGCCGCAACGCCAACCAGGTATTCGATGCGATGGGCCACGGCGCCATCGATGCGGTGGACACACCAACGCTGACCGAATCCGATGCGCGACTTGCAGCGGGTCCGCTGTTGCGCAAGATCCGCAATATCGGCCGGCTCATCGGTGGTCGCATACGCGCGACGCAACCGCTCGCCGTGGCCACATCGGCACCCGCTGCGCTCCGGCTCGTATCGATCGGCGCATCGGCCGGTGGTCCGGCCGCGCTGGCCGCACTGCTGGGCGCCCTGCCCGCCAACTTCGGTGCGGCGGTGGTGGCCGTGCAGCACGTGGACGAAGCCTTTGCGCAAGGCATGGCCGAGTGGCTCGATGCGCAATGTCCGCTGCCGGTACGCATCGCGCGCGCGGGCGAAGCGCCGCAGGCCGGCACCGTGCTGCTGGCCGGCACCAACGATCACCTGCGGCTGGTGGCCGGTGCCCGCATGGCCTATACGGCGGAGCCCGGCGACTACCTGTATCGCCCATCTATCGACGTGTTCTTCGAAAGCGTGGTGGAACACTGGCGCGGCGATGCGATAGGCGTGCTGTTGACCGGCATGGGCCGCGACGGCGCGCAGGGACTCAAGGCAATGCGCGAGCGCGGCTTCCTCACCATCGCGCAGGACCAGGCCACGAGCGCCGTGTATGGCATGCCGAAGGCGGCAGCCATGCTCGGCGCCGCCAGCGAGATCCTGCCGCTGCCGCGCATTGCGCCGCGGCTGGTCCGCGCATGCAGCAGCGCAACAGCCGGCCACACCGGCGACCGGTAATGCAAGAACGACTAGAAAGACGCGAACAAGGAATCGACATGACTTCCAGACTCAACCATGGCGCCGACGGCGCAGCCAATGCAAAGACCGAGTACATGGCCATGGTGCTGCTGGTCGATGACCAGGCCATCATTGGCGAGGCCATCCGTCGTGCGCTGGCGGACGAGACCGATATCGATTTCCACTATTGCGCACAACCCGACGAAGCCGTAACCGTTGCCGAACGCACGCAGCCCACCGTGATCCTCCAGGACCTCGTCATGCCAGGCACGGATGGACTCACGCTGGTGCGCCGCTACCGCGAGAACCCGGGCACGCGCGACATCCCCATCATCGTGCTGTCCACCAAGGAAGAGCCGACGATGAAGAGCGCAGCGTTCGCGGCCGGTGCCAACGACTATCTGGTCAAGCTGCCGGACACCATCGAGCTGGTGGCGCGCATCCGCTACCACTCGCGCTCGTACCTGAACCTGCTGCAACGCGACGAAGCCTATCGCGCACTGCGGCAGAGCCAGCAGCAGTTGCTGGAGACGAACCTCGAACTGCAGCGCCTGACGAACTCCGATGGCCTGACTGGCCTGTCCAACCGCCGCTATTTCGACGAATACCTGGGTGCCGAGTGGCGCCGCGCCCAGCGCGAACAAACGCAGCTTGCGCTGTTGATGATCGATGTCGATGCTTTCAAGGCGTACAACGACACCTACGGCCACGTTGCCGGCGACGAGGTACTGCGCCGCGTGGCCACGGTGATTCGCGAGAACTGCGCGCGTCCCGCCGATTTGCCGGCCCGCTTCGGCGGCGAGGAGTTCTCGATGATCCTGCCGGCGACCTCGCCCGGTGGTGCGCGTCTGCTTGCGGAGAAGGTGCGCCGTGCGATTGAAACGCTGCAGATCTCGCACTCGGGTTCACCCACCAGCAGCTTCCTCACGGTCAGCATCGGGGGCGCAGTGATCGTGCCCGATGGCGATGCGAACTTCAATCGCCTCGTCGAAGCGGCCGACGCCGGCCTCTACCAGGCCAAGCGCAATGGCCGCAACCAGGTGGTGATGGTGTAGTTTTTTCCACGTTTGCGCGCAACGCGCAAACGCTGCGAGGCGCGTACCGTGCATGACACAAACCGCCTCGCAAGCCCGCCCTGGCGCCAGATCCCAAGCCACGCCTGCGTTTTCAGTAACTGCTTCTTGTATCCGCTACATGCTGCGGACGTACGCGCGTGTGTCAGGTTTGCAACCATTTTGTGGGACTTCTCCGACAGGGATATCGGCGCGCTGCGTCTGTCTGCGTGATCCGGCGATGCCTATCGTTGCATCAGGCAAGCGCAACCAACGCACGCTCCCCTGATCCCCTACGGCAAGAGGTGAAACCCATGACACAAATGAAGCGAAAAATTATTCTGGGCCTGGCACTGGCAACCACGGCTGTTCTGGCAGCGTGCGGTGGCGGCGACGACGGCATCGACGACCGTATCGGCGTGAGCAAGCCGTCGGTGCGCGTGATCCATGCCGTCACGGCTGGTCCCAATGTCGACGTGCTGCAGAACGGCGCACTGACGTCGATGCAGAACATCCCGTACAAGACCGTCTCCGGCTACAACAATGTCGAGACGGGCAACAACCTCTTCGCTCTGAACCTCACTGGCACTTCCACGCAGCTCGGACAAACCACGGTGGACGCCCGCACCGGCCACAAGTACACCATCGTGGCAGTGCCCGGCCTGACCGCGCCTGAACTCGTGCAGATCGACGATCCGTACGGGAAGGGCCTGCTCGATACGTCGGCACGTGTGCGCGCCTTCAATGCATCGGTCAATGCGCAGAACATCGACGTCTACCTGACCCAACCGGCCGTCGATCTCAACTCGGTCTCGCCGAACATGGGTGGCGTGGCATACAAGAATGCCGTGCCGGCTTCGGCCCAGGACTCGCAGTACGTGGATGGCGGCACCTACCGGCTGCGTATCACCACCGCTGGCACGAAGACGGTGATCTTCGACTCGGGCGCACTGACGATCAACAAGAACGACGACTGGCTGATCACGACGATCCCGGTGGACGGCATCGGTGCCGTAGTGCCGAACCGCATCAAGGTCCTGGTGGCACAGAGCAGCACCAGCAACACGACGGCGCAGGAACTGGTGACGACGCAAACCGCTGCGCAGTAATCACGTAGCCTGCAGTCTGCAGCCCGGATGCCATTGCGGCATCCGGGCCTTTTTACTTGCGCGTGGAGCGTTACTCCGCGCTTGCCTGCACATCGTCCTTCAGCACCGCCAGATGCGTGAGGTACGCATCGAGTTCCGCCCGGCCTTGGTCCGTGATCGTATAGACGCGGCCGTTGCCTTCCACCAGTTCGGCGGTGATCGCGCGCGCCATCATCAGGCTGCGCAGGATCGGGCGCAACGCGCGAATGTTCTTGTCGATGCCGCGCTCGCGCAGGCGTTCCATCAAGTTGAAGACGGTGCTGGGACGCGTCTGCACGATCTTGAGGATGTGGAGCCGGGAAACGATCTTTTCTAGCGATGGTGTTCTCATGGGCGCAGTCGACGCAGCCAATGGTGCGGGAGTCAGTATCATCTTGCGCAGCCCATGACTGCTGCCGCAGTCGGGCATCCTTCAAAAGGTGTTCGAGCCAAAAAAACGGGGTGCGCTAGGGCACCCCGAAAGCTTGCTACAGAGTCACCGGCATGCACGCATGCCGCCGGCGCAGTTCAGGAACGCCACGGAGCGTTATTCTTCCTGGAACGCTTCTTCGCGCTTGGCCTTGATCGACGGCAGGGCCACCACGGCCACCAGCGCAGCGGCTGCAATCAGCAGGCCCAGCGACAGCGGACGGGTGAAGAACACCGAGAACTCGCCACGCGACAGCAGCAGCGTGCGGCGGAAGTTCTCTTCCATCATCGGTCCCAGCACAAAGCCGAGCAGCAGCGGCGCCGGCTCGCACTTCAACTTCAGGAACAGATAGCCGATCACGCCGAAGGCGGCTGCCATGAACACATCGAACGTCTGGTTGTTCACGGAGTACACGCCGATGCAGCAGAACGTCAGGATGGCCGGATACAGGAAGCGATACGGCACGGTCAGCAGCTTCACCCAGATACCGATCATCGGCAGGTTCAGGATGATCAGCATCAGGTTACCGATCCACATCGAGGCGATCAGGCCCCAGAACAGCGACGGGTTGCTGGTCATGACCTGCGGACCCGGCTGGATGTTGTGGATGGTCATCGCGCCCACCATCAGCGCCATCACGGCGTTGGGCGGAATGCCAAGCGTCAGCAGCGGAATGAACGAGGTCTGTGCCGCGGCGTTGTTCGCCGATTCCGGACCTGCCACGCCTTCGATGGCGCCCTTGCCAAACTCGTGAGCGTACTTCGACGTCTTCTTTTCCAGCGAGTACGCTGCAAACGACGCCAGTGCCGCACCGCCACCCGGGAGAATGCCCAGCGCCGAACCCAGCACCGTGCCACGCAGCACGGCCGGGATCATGCGGCGGAAGTCTTCCTTGGTCGGGAACAGGTTCGTCACCTTGTTCGTGAACGTCTCACGGGCTTCCTTCTGCTCCAGGTTCGCGATGATTTCCGCGAAGCCGAACATAC
Source organism: Cupriavidus sp. 2SB (assembly GCF_005503625.1). GTDB lineage: Bacteria > Pseudomonadota > Gammaproteobacteria > Burkholderiales > Burkholderiaceae > Cupriavidus. The sequence continues at coordinate 77,039 of NZ_SCMX01000014.1, forward strand.
CCATGGCCAGTGCCACGAAGTCGATGCCGTCGGTCAGTTCAGGTACGTCGAACGAGAAGCGCGCAGCGCCCGAGTTCACGTCGGTGCCGATCAGGCCCATCAGCAGGCCCAGCACGATCATCGACACCGCCTTCGGCAGCGAACCCGAAGCCAGCACCACCGCACCGATCAGGCCGAGAATCATCAGCGAGAAGTATTCGGCAGGGCCGAACTTGAACGCGAGTTCCGACAGCGGCGTAGCAAATGCAGCCAGGATCAGCGTGGCCACGCAGCCAGCGAAGAACGAGCCCAGACCGGCAGTGGCCAGCGCCACACCGGCACGACCGCGCCGCGCCATCTGATAGCCGTCGATCGTGGTCACCACCGACGACGATTCGCCCGGCAGGTTCACCAGAATGGCGGTGGTGGAACCACCGTACTGCGCGCCGTAGTAGATACCGGCCAGCATGATCAGCGCAGCCACCGGCGGCAGCGAGTACGTCACCGGCAACAGCATCGCGATGGTAGCCAGAGGTCCCAGGCCGGGCAGCACGCCGATCAGCGTACCGAGCACGCAGCCCAGGAACGCATAGGCGAGGTTCTGCAGCGACAATGCCGTGGAAAACCCCAAGGCAAGGTGTTCGAACAATTCCATTTGATGCGACTCCTTAGCCGGTGATGAAGGCAGGCCAGACCGGCATCTGCAGGTTGATGCCGTACACGAAGGCGCCCATGCTGATCAGCACGAGCACCACGCCGTTAAGCAGCGCGCCCTTCCAGCTGAACTCATGGCTTGCCATCGACGACACCAGCACCAGCACGAACACCGACAGCACCATGCCGAGCGGCTTGAGCAGCAGGCCGAACAGTACGACCGAACCCAGGATCCACAGCAGGATCTTCAGATCCCAGCGGGCCAGATGGTCTGCTTCGCCCTTGGACGACAGCGATCCGATTGCCACGACCGCGCCCAGCAGCGCGAGTACGAGACCGAGCAGGAACGGAAAATATCCCGGTCCCATCTTGGCGGCTGTTCCCATCGAATAGCCGCGCGCGACGAAGGAAAAGCCCAGGCCGACCAGAATGAACATCAGGCCGGAGGCAAAGTCCTTTTGGCTACGTATGCGCAAAACGATTCTCCTCAAAAGTATGAAAGGCGTTACCGCATGGCACGCCGGCTCAGACGTGCCACACGCGAACGCGCGATACGGACGCGTTCGACTCGCGACGCTGCGAAAGATAAGAACGTGATCTTTCAGCGGCCTTTCATTTGTCTGGCATTCAGGGTATTCACCGATCCCCGATACGTATGCGGTTTTTCCAAATACATCACAACATGATATATTTGCGCGAGCGATGCACGTGAGGCGCAAGCCAATTGAAAGGCGAGGCAGTAAGGCGGATGAAAGGGAAGATCGCGCGTGGGCGCAGGATGGCCGTCGCGGAGACGTTTGAAGCTTTCGGCTCGCTTACGGCGTGAGGGCCGGCGCCACCGCAGAGGTCATATGTCCGGTCATGTGAACGCACCGAAGGATGTGTGCAAACACCCTTCGATGCGATTGACCGCTGGATTGACGCGTCGAACTAGCGCACCGGATCGGTGGCCGCGTCTTCGCATGGTGTGCCCATGCTGGTGTCGGCCGCCTGCCCCACAGCTTCGGCATGTGGCATCGTCGGCAGGATATGACTGCTTTTCCAGTTGCCGAAGCGGTAGTACGCAAAGGCCAGCACCACCGACACGATCGATCCAAGCGGGAAACTCCACCAGATCGATTCGGCACCGATGTGCGGCCCCAGCAGCCACGCGAACGGCAGCCGGATGACCCACATGGAGATGAAGAGGATCACCAGCGGTGCCATCACCGCGCCCGTGGCACGCACCGTACCGAACACCACGATGGTGAATCCGAACAGGATGAACGACCACAGCACCACGCGGTTCACGTGCTGCGCGATTTCGATGGCCACGCCATCGTCGCCAAGAAAGAGTCCGAGCGAGTGGCGATTGAAAAGATAGATCAGCGCCACCAGTGCGCCCGTCATCGCCACGTTGAACAGCAGCCCCACCTGCGTGATACGCGAGACGCGCGCCCACAGCCCTGCCCCCACGTTCTGCGCCACCATCGACGACACACTGGCGCCCACGGCCAACGCAGGCATCTGCACGTAGGTCCAGAGTTGCGAAGCCACGCCATACGCCGCCGTGGTCTGCGACCCATAGGCATTGACCAGCGACATCATCACGATGGCCGATGACGAAATCACCACCATCTGCAAGCCCATCGGCAGCCCCTTGGCAACCAGCGCGCGCAGGATGGCCGTGTCGGGTATGAGCAAACCAAGCTGCGTGCGATGCAGCAGCAGGAAGTGCTTGCGGCGATAGAGCGTGACGATCATCGCCGCCAGGCTCGTCAACTGGGCAATCAGCGTGGCCAGCGCGGAGCCGGCAATGCCAAGCGCGGGAATCGGACCCACGCCGAAGATCAGGATCGGATTGAGCACCACATCGAGCACGGCCGACATCAACATGAAGTAGAACGGGGTGCGCGAATCCCCGGCGCCGCGCAGCGTCATCATCACGAAGTTGTAGAAGTACATGAACGGCAGCGCGATGAAGATGATGCGCAGATAGCTCACGGCCAGCGGTGCGGCATCCGCAGGCGTCTGCATGGCATCCAGGATGTCGGGCGTGAAGATATAGCCGAGTGCCGCCGCCAGGACCGAGAGCGCCACGAAGAACGTGGTGCCCGTGCCCACCACGCGCCGGGCCTCGTCGATGTCGCGCGCCCCGATCGCCTGCCCGATCAGGATCGTGTTGGCCATGCTGATGCCGAACACCACCCCGAGCAGGAAGAACAGGATGATGTTGGCATTCGACGTGGCGGTGAGCGCCGCCTCGCCAAGAAAGCGCCCGACCCAGATCGAATTGATCGAGGCATTGAGCGACTGCAGGATGTTGCTGCCCAGCACAGGCAGCGAAAACATCAATAGCGTGCGGCCAATCGGGCCGGTGGTCAGTCTGGCGTCGGGTTTCATCGAAGGTGTGGATTTCCGCGCCGCAACAATTGCTGACTCGCGCGAAGGATTTGGACTCGTCAGTCTAATGAATCGCCCTGCGTACCGCCATTGCCGCCGCGCTGACACACACGGGATGCGCCTCGTCCGATTATCGGCCAGCCATGATCTCTGTGCGCGCGTGGCGCCTAAGCGTTAAGCTTGCGGTTTTCTTCGGTGAGCCCGGTGCGGCGCGCCGTTCCATCCCCTCAGGAGCTACGCATGATGTACCAGGATCTGGCCCTCTACATCGATGGTGAATTCGTATCGGGCGGCGGCCGGCGCGAGCAGGACGTCATCAATCCCGCCACGCAGGAAGTGCTGGGCAAACTGCCGCATGCCACCACCGCCGACCTCGACCGGGCACTGGCTGCCGCACAACGCGCTTTCGAAAGCTGGAAGAAGACGTCGCCGCTGGAGCGCTCCGGCATCCTGCGCCGCGTGGCAGAACTGACCCGCACCCGTGCGCGTGAAATCGGCCGTGATATCACGCTGGACCAGGGCAAGCCGCTGGCCGAAGCCATCGGCGAAGTCACCATCTGCGCCGAGCACGCCGAGTGGCATGCCGAGGAATGCCGCCGCATCTATGGCCGCGTGATTCCGCCGCGCAACCCGGCCGTCCGCCAGATCGTGGTGCGCGAGCCCATCGGCGTCTGTGCTGCCTTCACGCCGTGGAATTTCCCGTTCAACCAGGCCATCCGCAAGATCGTTGCCGCCATCGGCGCCGGTTGCACGCTGATCCTGAAGGGCCCGGAAGATTCCCCGAGCGCCGTCGTGGCGCTGGCCCGACTGTTCCACGATGCAGGACTGCCCCCGGGCGTGCTGAACATCGTCTGGGGCGTGCCGGGCGAAATCTCCACATACCTGATCGAATCGCCCATCGTGCGCAAGATCTCGTTCACGGGTTCGGTGCCCGTGGGCAAACAACTGGCCGCACTGGCCGGTGCGCACATGAAGCGCGTGACGATGGAACTGGGGGGCCACTCGCCGGTGATCGTGTTCGACGATGCCGATATCGAACCGGCTGCAGAGATGCTCGCGCGTTTCAAGCTGCGCAATGCCGGCCAGGTCTGCGTGTCGCCAACGCGCTTCTACGTCCAGGAAAAGGCGTACGACAAGTTCCTGGCGCGCTTCACCGAAGTCATCGGCTCGATCAAGGTCGGCAATGGCCTCGACGATGGCACGCAGATGGGACCGCTGGCCCATGAGCGCCGTATCGCATCGATGGAGCAGTTCCTCGACAACGCCAGCCAGCGCGGCGGCAAGGTCGTGGCGGGCGGTTCGCGCATTGGCGACAAGGGCTTCTTCTTTGCCCCGACCGTCGTGACCGAACTGCCCGACGATTCGATGCTGATGACCGAAGAGCCGTTCGGTCCGGTGGCGCCGGTCACGCGGTTCAAGGACACCGAGGAAGTGCTGCGCCGCGCCAACAGCCTGCCGTTCGGCCTGGCCTCGTATGTGTTTACGAACTCGCTGAAGACCGCGCACCAGGTATCGAACGGGCTCGAAGCCGGCATGGTCAACATCAACCACTTCGGCATGGCGCTGTCCGAGACGCCGTTCGGCGGCATCAAGGATTCTGGCATCGGCAGCGAAGGCGGCCAGGAAACCTTCGATGGCTACCTCGTAACCAAGTTCATCACGCAGGTCTAAGCCCGTCGCGCTCCTCTCCCACGCGGCGGGGAGCGCGCCTTACTTGAAGAATTCCCCGCGCAGCAGGAATGTGTAGTCCGCCTCTGCGGCCATGAGCCACAGCAGCACCAGCAGGCAGAGCGGCGGCAGCAGGATGGCCCACATCAGCGCCATGCGCTCCCATGCCATGTGCATGAACACAGAGATGATGAGCCCCGCCTTCAACGCCATGAAGACGAGGATCAGCGTCCAGCGCAATACGCCGCTCACATGGAAGTAGTCCACCATGTATGACAGCGTGGACAACACGAACAGCAGCACCCACACCTTGAGGTAGAGCCCGATCGGATGCTGCTGGCCTTCGTGACTCGCAGACGCATCGTCGCCGTCGTGTGACGTGGCCGGTATTCCTGGATTGCTCGACATGGCTTGACCTCACCAGAGATAGTAGAGCGCGAAGATAAACACCCAGACCAGATCCACGAAGTGCCAGTACAGCCCGGCGATCTCCACGGCCTGGTAGTTGCCGCTGGCGTGGTAGTGGCCGCGCAGCACCTTGCTCGCTATCACCAGCAGATAGATCACGCCGCAGGTCACGTGGAACCCGTGAAAGCCCGTGATCATGAAAAACGTGGAGCCGAACTGCTCGGCACCCATCGGATTGCCCCAGGGCCGCACGCCTTCCTGTATCAGCTTGGTCCATTCGAATGCCTGCATGCAGACGAAGACCTCACCCAGCCACGCCGTCGCCAGCATCAGATACGCGCATTGCAGCGGTTGCCGACGGTACGCATAGTTGACCGCCATCGCCATGGTGCCGCTGCTTGTGATCAGCACGAACGTCATGATCGCGATCAGGATCAGCGGCACGGGCTGCCCGGCGATGTCGAGCGCGAAGACCTCGCTCGGATTGGGCCACGGCACCGTGGTGGTCATGCGCACGGTCATATAGCCGATCAGGAAGCAGCTGAAGACAAAGGTGTCGGACAGCAGGAATATCCACATCATGGCCTTGCCCCACGACACCTTGAACGCGCGCTGGTCCGAGGACCAGTCCGCCACAAGGCCGCGGAGCCCCGCCGGCGCGTGACCGGCGGCGTTGGCGTGGGTAGTGACTTGCGAACTCATCGGCGTACCTCCTTCATCCCCTGCCGCAGATAAAGTCCACAAGCTCGGGCGTCAGCCATCCGAGCGTTGCCAGCAGCACCAGCCATACCGCGAGCAGGAAGTGCCAGTAACGCGCGCAGAGCGCGATGCGCGTCTGCGTGCGCACGCCGCTGCCCCGGTCGGATGCCACCACCGTGTAGCCGATCAATCCACCAAGCATGTGCAAGCCATGCATCGCCGTGAGCAGGTAGAAGAAGCTGCCGGCCGGATGGCTCGCAAAGCCCACCTGTATCGCATGCAGCGCACTCCACGCCCACAACTGCGAACCGACGAATGCCGCCGCACCCAGCGCCCCCAGCCGCAACGCACGGCGCGCATCGGCCATGCGTCCGGCGCGTGCTGCGCGCGATGCCACGGCCATGGCCACGCTCGCACCCATCAGCAATGCCGTGGAAAGCCACACCTGCCAAGGCAACGCAATGCGATGCCAGTCCGGACTATCCATCCGCATCACGTACGCCGCGAGAAACAGCGCAAACAGCGACGTGACCACGGCCATGAACACCCACAAGCCGATACTGCCCGGTGCCGGGTGTCCACGTCCCTGCGTGGCATCGCCACCAGGCCCACTGCCCGGCGATTCACGCGAGACACGGAACACGCCGGGATTGCTTTGCGTAGCGGTGGCATCGGGATTCATGCGACGGCCCCCCGGCTCGAATGCGGTTCGGGTTCGGCACCGCCCGCCTCGGGCGGCGCGTTCTGCGCGATGTAGTCATCCTTGGCACCGGGTACGCTGTACGCATAGGCCCAGCGATACACCACGGGCAGATGCGGTCCCCAGTTGCCATGACCGGGCGGCGTCTCGGCTGTCTGCCATTCGAGCGATGCCGCACGCCACGGATTGGCACCGGCAGGCTCGCCACGCCGCAGGCTCCAGAACAGGTTGAAGACGAACAGCAACTGCGCCGCCGCCACGATGAATGCGGCGACGGAGATATACATGTTCATCGTGTGTGCGGACTCGGGGATGAAGCTGTAGTTGTCCCACGCGTAGTAACGGCGCGGCATGCCGAGCACACCGAGGTAGTGCATCGGAAAGAAAATCGCGTACGTGCCAACGAACGTGACCCAGAAATGGATGCGGCCGAGCGTGTCATTCAGCATGCGTCCGGTGACTTTCGGATACCAGTGATAGAGCCCGCCAAAGACTACGAGAATCGGTGAGACACCCATCACCATGTGAAAGTGCGCCACCACGAAGTAGGTGTTAGACAGCGGAATGTCCACGCTGACATTGCCGAGGAACAGTCCGGTCAATCCGCCGATCACGAACGTGCTGATAAACGCGATGGCGAACAGCATCGGCACCGTGAAATGGATATCGCCCCGCCATAGCGTGATCACCCAGTTGTAGACCTTGATGGCCGTGGGCACGGCAATGATCAGCGTGGTCGTGGCAAAGAAGAAGCCGAAGTACGGATTCATGCCGCTCACGAACATATGGTGCGCCCACACCACCACGGACAACAGGCCAATCGCTAGGATCGCCCAGACCATGGTGCGATACCCGAAGATGCTCTTGCGCGAATGCACGCTGACCAGATCGGAGACGATGCCGAACGCCGGCAGCGCCACGATATAGACTTCCGGATGGCCGAAGAACCAGAACAGGTGCTGGAACAGCAGCGGGCTGCCGCCCTTGTAGTTGAGCTGCTGGCCCATCGACACCACGGCAGGCATGAAGAAGCTCGTACCCAGTGTCTTGTCCAGCAACATCATCACGCCCGACACGAACAGCGCCGGAAACGCCAGCAGCGCAAGGATCGTCGCCATGAAGATGCCCCAAACCGACAGCGGCATGCGCAACAAGGTCATGCCTTCGGTACGCGCCTGCAACACCGTGGTCACATAGTTCAGGCCACCCATCGTGGCTGCGACGATAAAGATCACCAGCGACGCGAGCATCATGATGATGCCCCAGTCATGCCCCGGCGTGCCGGGCAGGATCGACTGCGGCGGATACAGCGTCCAGCCCGCGCCTGTTGGCCCACCCGGTACGAAGAAGCTCGCCAGCAACACGATGACGGACAGGAAGTAGACCCAGAAACTCAGCATGTTGAGGAACGGGAACACCATGTCTCGCGCGCCCACCATCAGCGGGATCAGGTAGTTGCCGAAGCCGCCGAGGAACAACGCCGTGAGCAGGTAGATCACCATGATCATCCCGTGCATCGTCACGTACTGGTAATAGCGGTTGGCGTCGATGAAATCGAACTTGCCCGGAAAGCCGAGCTGCATGCGCATGAGATTCGACAGCAGCACGCCCACCAGCCCCACGAAGATGGCCACCAGCGTGTACTGCACCGCAATCACCTTGTGGTCCTGGCTCCAGATATAGCGCGTCCAGAAACTCTGCGGACCGTGATCATGGTGGGTATCGTGATCGGCGTAGGCCATCGTTTCCCTCCTGCTATTTCCCCGCCTGCGAACCCGCAGCGCCACCCAGAGAGCGGATGTACGCGGACAGCGCCGCAACCTCGGCATCGGTGATGGGCACCTTCGGCATCACGGGGCCGAAGCCCTTCACGATGCGTGCGGCTGGATCGGCAATCTCCGTGTGCAGGAACGCATCGTCCACACTGGCGCTGCTGCCATTCGTGAAGGTCTGCGTGCTGCCGTAAAGCCCTTTCCACGATGGCCCCACACCCGGCGTGCCGTCGACGCTGTGGCACGCCACGCATCCCTTGCTCTGCGCCAGCGCGCGTCCCTGTTCGGCCACGCTGCCCGCTGCGGCGGTGCCCGGCGATGCAGCTACCGGTTGCGCGGCCTTCGCCATCGCCATGGCAAACGTCTGCTGCTTCGCGAGCCACGCGTCGAATGCTGCGCCGTCCTCCACCACCATATGCCCGCGCATGTTGTAGTGCCCCACGCCGCATAGCTGCGCACAGAGGATGTCGTATCGTCCGGCCACCGTGGGCGTGAACCAGAAGGAGGTGACCATGCCCGGCACCATGTTCATCCGTGCACGGATCGGCGGCACATAGAAATCGTGCAGCACATCCTTCGAACGCAGCAGCACCTTGACGGGGCGGTTCAGCGGCAGATGCACTTCGGGACCCACGATGATCACATCGTCCTGCCCGTTCGGATCGTCGGGATTCACGCCCAGCGGATTGGTGCCGTTGACGAACCGCGCATCGCTGGTGCCCAACTGCCCGCCCCTTCCCGGAAAGCGGAACGCCCACTGCCATTGCGATCCCACCACCTCCACAACCATGGCATCGCGTGGTGGTCTCACATAGTCCGCATACACGACCAGGCCCGGTGCCAGCAGCGCCATGATGCCTACCGCTGTCAGACCGATCAGCCACAGTTCGAGCTTGCGGTTCTCCGGCTCATAGTGCGCGCGATGGCCGTCGCGATGGCGGTAGCGCCAGACGATCCATCCGATGAACAGGTTGATGACGACGAAGAAGATTCCCGTGATGACGAGAGTAATGGTCAGCGTGTCGTCCATCTGCTTCCAGTTGGACGCGAGGGGCGTGGCCCACCACGGGCTCAAGAAATGGAAGAGCACCGAGGCGACCACCATTACGACGAGTGCGATGGCAATGGCCATGTCCACCCTCCCCGCTCACGCGCGCGGACCATGCGTGCGTCCGCTGAGGCACGTGCCAAACGGCACGTGAGATAAGACTAGTGCATTGGCTCAGGTCACGGCAAGACAACATGGCCGGCACGCCGTGCGGCGGCGCGCACGCGATGCATTGCAACAAAAATGGCGGAGGGGCATTGCGTGCCCGCCCGCCATTTGCGCCCGACGCGATGTCGAACTGCTATCGCATGTCACTAATGCGAGACATCGCGCGACTCCAGCTTCCAGTAGCAGAAGCCGATGGCCATCCCGAAGATGATGTGGCTCGCCACCGTGTGCCAGCCACGCAACTGCACGAACCACGGGAAGGCGGCCGTCATGACGTAGAAGTTGAACAGGTAGACCACCACGCCGAATACAGCACCCACTAGCAGCGACATCCCCAGGCTGGAATCGAGCTGGAACGGGGCGATGATCATTGCCAGGATCATGCCGAGGACGGCACCCAGCGCGAAGTGGATGATCAACGCCGCAGCGGTGGTGCCAATGCTGAACATCGACGTCTGCAAGACGTCCTGTCCCATCACGATGGCGGCGATGATGCGCGTCATCCCCCACGGGTGGCCGTCGGACATCATCGTGGACCAGAACAATTCCATCAGCAACAGCAACGCGCCAGCCACCACGCCGGATACCGCCGCCGCCGACCAATCCGGCAATCGGCGCACGTAATGGTGCGAATGCATGTGAAGTTCCATAGCGCTTCTCCTTCCACCCGGGCCGCCAATGGCCCCCATGCGTCCAGCATAGGACACCTGCGGAGCCAGTCAGCAACTGCACAGTCTGCACTGCAGCATGGAAGCGCGTGCCAGGTATCGCCGGAGATACTTGCGGTGACGCGGCGATATGTCAGATCTTGATCCAATTCAAACAGCGCGGGAGAACCCTGATGCGCGCGGCCTTGTATTCGCCACACACTGCCTATACTGGAAATACCAAGCAAGACAGGAGACCGCCATGTTTCATCTGCAGGCGCACGATCTTGTATTTCTGATCCCCATGGCACTCGTCGGACTACTGGCGATGGGGGCGATTCCAGTGGCCGCCAAAGCCCTGCGCATCAGTTGCCGCTGTGCGGGCGTCATCATCGGCGTATTGATGGGTGTGCTGGTACTCGAAGCGATACCGCTGCTGATCTAGCACCCTTCGAGAGAGAGAGAAGGGGGGCGTCATGTCCCTGACCATGCTCGCCGCCGCGATGGCGGCGCTGCTGCTGATCACTATTGCGTCAGCGCTGTGGCGCTGCTCGCATCCGTATCGCATGCGATACCGCCGCTGCGAGACGGCGCGCCGACGCACGGAGCCGTGCCGACGCGCACCCAGGCGCCATACGTAACTCAGAACTCGACCATCGAGAAGTCACCCTTGCTGACGTCGCATTCGGGGCAACGCCAGTCTTCGGGAATGTCTTCCCAGCGCGTGCCGGGGGCGATACCGTCCTCGGGCCAGCCCTGTTCCTCGTCGTACACCCATCCGCAGATCAGGCAAACCCAGGTCTTGTAGGCAATCGCTTCCTGTTCCAACACTCGCTCCCAAGTCATAGATAAAAAGGGTGGATTTCAATCCGGGGCGAATGATACGCGGTTTCGACGGCGCGGCGCGGCGCGGCGTTCGAAGCTTTCATTCAAACGCCGCGGCCATTCCGATTACTGGCGGATCGAGAAATCCACGCGATTGGGCGAGCCTTTGTCCTTGATGCCTTCGGCCGTCAGCTTGGGCGCTGTCAGGAAGAGTTTCGCATCGGGCACCTTGCCATCACGCTCCAACGACTGCTTGACGGCCAGCGCGCGCTGCTCCGCTAGCGCACGCAATCCGGCGTCGGTGACCGGCGCATTCTGCAGCAGCAGTTTCTCCATCTCGGCCGGCGGCAACGACTTGTTCAGGCCAATGAAATTGGTCGGCTTCTTGAACGACTCGCGCTTGTACACGACTTCGAGATACTTCGGGTACTCCTGCTTCGATACCGTCACGCGCGCGCTCTGTTCGCCGCCCTCGCCTTCTTCGGCCTGGTTGCCTTCCTGTGCGGTGCGACGCAGTTCGCGCTCCTTGGCCTGGGCCACGCGTTGATCGAGCCAGACACGGCGCGCACCGTCCGCATCGGTAGCGGGATCGATACGTCCGCTGATTTCCAGCCGCAGCGATGGTCGATCGTTAAGCGCCTTGCCAACGGTCTCGATCTTCTTGCGCGCCTCATCGTTGAGCGTCGATGAACCCGGCGCGAACTCGATATAGCCCAGCTCCTCACCACTGCCGCCAAACGCGGAAGCAATCAGCGAGAACGGTGACGTGATCGCCTTGGTCAGCAGATTCACGATCACGCGCATGATCACCCCGCCGATGCTGAACTCGGGGTCGGACAACGATCCCGATACCGGCAGGTTGATGTCGATGACACCATTGCGATCCTTGAGCAGCGACACCGCCAGCAGCACCGGCAGCTTCACCGCGTCAGGGCTGTCGGTCTTCTCACCAAACGTCAGTTGGTCCAGATACAGGTGGTTGCGTGCATCGAGCTTTCCATTCTCGATCTTGTACGCCACATCCACGGTCAGCTTGCCCTTGGTAATGGGGTAGCCCGCATACTTGGCCGCATACGGCGTCAAGCGTGTCAGCTCCACGCCGGCCGCCTTGGCGGCAATGTCGAGATAGAGCTGCTCGCCCAGCGGATTGAGCTTGCCGCTGATCGTGACCGGCGCATCGTCGTCAAGCCGGCCATCGAGCGCGAGATCCGCAGGCGTGGGATCTCCCGTTGACACCTTCGACACCGACCCCTTCATATCGGTCAGGTTCGCCGAGTAGTTCGGCTTGACGAAGAAGTCCGAGAAATTGATGTTGCCCTTGTTGATCGACACCCCACCCAACCGGATCTGCGGCTTCGGCCCCGTCGATGCCTGTGCCGGCGCCGCCTTTGCCGCGCTGGCGGCTGGGGGCGCCGAGGCCGGGTTGGCCTGCGTCAGGCTGGTGGACGGAGCGGCCTCGCCCTTCTCCGCACCACCGGCCATCACGTCCTGCAGGTTCAGCCGCCCGTTGGCATTGAGGATCACGCGCGCGTAGAAATCGGACAGCGCCACATTGTTGATGCCAATCTGCATGGGCCCTTTCGTCTCATCCATGCCGAAGTCGATACCGGTCACGGAGAGCGAGCGCCAGCGCAGGAAATCCTCGCCCGAGATGCGGTCCACGGTGCGCACGTTGCCCGCCTGCGCATTGCCGTTGAAGCGCACCACCATCGGCTTGCCGGCCGGCAGGTGATAAGCGAGCTTGCCCTTGAGCGACATCGTGCCGCTGCGCAGCGCCGCATTGAAACGGTCAGCCATGTAGGGCTGCATCGGCGCGAGGTCGAGGTCGCGCACATCGAGCTGGAGTTGCGCACCGGGGCCAGTCGGCATGACCTGCCCATCGATATTCATCACGCCCTTGCGGCCACTTTCGGCATGCAGCTTCACCGGCAAGGGACTGGGTGACAGCGGCCACGTGACGGCTCCCGTGGTGAGGCCGATATTGCGGAACTGATGGATGACCGGTCTGCCGTTGTTAGCGCCAGCAGGCTCGTAGTCCGCCAGACGCGCTGCGCCGCCATCGACGGCAACCTTGCCGATGCGCACCTTCCACACCGGCGCCTCGGCCTTTCCATTGGCAACCCGTGCGGGCTGGGCGGCCACGCGCTTCTGCGCCGAAACATCCTCCGCAGACTCCTTGGCCCAGATCCGCGCCATCTCCAGCAACTGTCCGCGATGATCGCGTGTGGCGGATATCTGCGGCTGAGTCAATGCCACCTGCCCGGCTTCGAAACTCTGTTTGGCAAGATCGAAATTGATATCGTCCAATACCAGCTTGTCTGCGCGGAGCAGCGGCAGATTGGCGCCTTCCGTATCGGCGGCACGGCTCCCGCGCGCAATACGCGCGGTGCGGACGTTCCGGCCTGAGTTTGCCGGTTTCGCCACCGCAGCCTTGCCATCCGTACCCGCCGAAGCCGGCAGCACAACGGACTCGCGCGTGGCGACGTACACCGGCGACAGTTCCAGCCGAGATTTCTGCAGCGTGAACTGGAACACGGGCTGGGTCCACGCCATCGCGTAGTGCAGTTCGGCATTGATGCCGGTCTCACCAAACTGGCTCTGCAGTTCGCGCGGCCACCATGCCGAGAACCCCTGCGGTCGCAGTCCCGCCGTTTCCAGCGTGCCGGTCAGCGTGCCGGCCTTGAGCGCCAGTTCGCCGGTGTGCTTGAGCGTCTGGCCGTTGGCGATGGTGATATTGGCGTCGAGTTTCGCAGGCTTGTCTCCTGCACTGGCCAGATTGGCCACCTCGACATTGACCGGGCCGATATCGAGCTTGCCCGGCCCTGATGGCGCCAGTTCGTCGACAAACCCAAGTTTCGCTTCCTTGAGCGTGACGCGATCCACGGCATACGACCACGGCACCTCCTCTGCCTTCGGCGGCGCCTGCACGCCTGCGGCGGCGGGTGCGGAGGCGGGTGCGGGTGCGCTTGCCGCCGAGGCAACCTTCGTCTCTGCATTGGCAGTGGTCACAGGCGCGGCATCCGGCAGGAACGCGGTTGCCAGGTTCAGCGACCCATCTGCCCGCCGGGCGGCCTGCAAACCGAGTCCCTCCAGGTCGATGCTCTTGATATGCGCCTTGTGCGCAAGCGGTTCGATGCGGCCGATATCGACAACCAACCGCCCGGCCTTGACCAGCGGCGCGCCGGCATGCGTCTGCACATCGGCCTCGCGCAGCGTGATGGTGCCGGCGACGAACAGGTCCTGCTTGTCCTTGTCCTGCCGGAAGCCGATATTCAGGCGCGTGCCCACCAGCCCGCCCTTGACCTCGGCATCCTTGAGCTTTGGCGCGAACGCCGTGTACTTCGCCACCTCCAGGCCATCGAGGTTGACGTTGAGGTTGGTTTCGCGCGTATCCGCAAATGGCTGCGCCGTCCCGTTCAACGCCAGTGGCGTACCGTTAATCTTCGCGAACAGCGTCGGCAGCGTGTTGATCGTGGTGTCGTGCGGCAGGTTCGACAGAAACGGCAACGTCAGCGTGAAATTCTCCACGCGCTGCACGGTATCGAGCCGCTTGTCCTCATACAGGAAGCTGGTATTGGTGACCGCGATATTGCTGACCGAGAATTTCGCGGGCTTGCTGTCCGCCGGCTTCGGCGGCTGCGCGGCGAATCGATCCTGGATATCGGCAAAACTCATGCGCCCGTTGGCGTCGCGCACCACATGCACCGACAGCCGGTCTACATGCAGCGTATTGACCACAGGCGCCAGATGCCAGATGGAGGCCGCCGAGGTATCGGCCTCGACCTGCCCAAGCGTCAGCATCGGCGTCTTGCCGTCCGGCTCGAAAATGGTCAGGTCATTCAGCGTGGCGGCCAGCTTGAACGGCTGCACATGCGCGCCGCCCAGCGTCACCTTGCGGCCCAGGGCCTCGGTCGCCTGTTTTTCGACCAGGTACTTGATCAGCGGCGGCCCGCCGAAATAGCCGGCCAGCCCGAAAAGCGCCAGCGCCGCCGCCACGCCGCCCACCACGCGCACCGCCACGCGCCTGCGTGGCGTGGCCATGGCCGCGCCTGACGCAGCCTGGATGGAATCCTTGAAAGCCATGTCACCTCAGTTAGTCTGACCCCACGCCGCACTCGTTTCGGACGCTGTGTGCCCCGGATTTCACTTGCTTTTGTATTATGGAGACGGATTATGGCAGCCCAAAGGGCGATTTAGTATCTGGTTGCGGAAAATCGAAGTAATGGGAAATGCCAATCTGGTATCTTTACGCCTTTGCGAAGCGTACCGTCGTGCCCGCCAGCTATCCGCCGGCCCGGTTCGCCAAGTTCGTGCTGTCACCCTTCGGCCGTCTTCCTCCACGTTATCCGTGTTGCGCGCTTCGCATGTGAAGTCAATATCCATGCGAGTCATTTCATGTCCACCTCCAGCAGTACAGCCGGGGCAATGGGTGCGCAAGGCGGCCACGCCGCCCGCCCGCTGACCGGCCAGGACTACAAGACACTAGCGCTGGCCGCACTCGGCGGCGCGCTTGAGTTCTACGATTTCATCATCTTCGTCTTTTTCGCCAAGGTCATCGGCCAGCTGTTCTTCCCCGCATCCGTGCCGGACTGGCTGCGTCTGCTCCAGACCTTCGGCATCTTTGCGGCAGGCTACCTGGCGCGTCCGCTCGGCGGCATCATCATGGCGCACTTCGGCGACCTGCTCGGCCGCAAGAAGATGTTCACGCTGTCGATCCTGCTGATGTCGGTGCCCACGCTGCTGATGGGCCTGCTGCCCACCTACGCCACGATCGGCCTGCTGGCCCCGATGCTGCTGCTCCTGATGCGTGTCCTGCAAGGCGCCGCCGTCGGTGGCGAAGTGCCAGGCGCATGGGTGTTCGTCTCCGAGCACGTGCCCCCGCGCCACATCGGCTATGCCTGCGGCACGCTGACCGCCGGTCTCACGGCAGGCATCCTGTTGGGTTCACTGGTGGCCACGGGCATCAACGCCGTGTTCACGCCCGAGGAAGTCATCTCGCACGGCTGGCGTCTGCCGTTCATCCTGGGCGGCGTGTTCGGCGTGGGCTCGATGTACCTGCGCCGCTGGCTGCATGAGACGCCGGTGTTCGCCGAACTGCAGCAACGCAAGGCGCTTGCCGCCGAAATGCCGCTCAAGGCCGTGATCCGCGATCATCGCGGCGCCGTGCTGATCTCGGTTCTGCTGACGTGGATGCTGTCCGCCGCCATCGTCGTGGTGATTCTGCTGACGCCCACCTATCTGCAAACCCTGTTCGGCTTCGATCCACGCACCGCCCTTGTCGCCAATAGTGCGGCCACGCTGTGCCTGTCGGTGGGCTGTGTGGTGGCTGGCGTGCTGGCCGACCGCATCGGACCGCGCGTGACGCTGGTCGTCGGCGGCGTATTCCTGGCCGCCACGGCCTATGCGCTCTACACCACGGTGGGCACGCGCCCGGACCTGCTGCTGCCGCTCTATGCGCTGGCCGGTTTCTTCGTCGGCACGATCGGCGCGGTGCCGTACGTTCTGGTCCACGCCTTCCCGGCGCAGGTGCGCTTCTCGGGCCTGTCGTTCTCGTACAACGTCTCGTACGCGATCTTCGGCGGGCTGACCCCGGTGGTGGTCTCGCTGATGCTGAAGACCGACAAGCTCGCTCCTGCGCACTATGTCGTGGCCGTCTGCATCATGGGCATCATCACCGCCCTGTTCATCCGCAAGCGCGCAGTCTGATCGCACCGGCGCCGTCCGGAAGCGATGACGAAAAAGGGGAAGGCCACCAGCCTTCCCCTTTTTTTCTTGCTCATTCCTGGCTAAACCATCCGCCGATGCTGCCGGAAGAACTGCCACATTAACCAGCTTGCGTCGGGCCCCAGGGCACTGTGATACGGCACCGCCGCATCGCCACCGCTCCAGGCGTGCCCCAGCCCCGCCACTTCGACGAGCCTGACGAGATCGCGGCCCCAACGTCCGAAGCGCGCCTCACGGCATTCGCCCTCGCCCACGGGTGGCGCATCGTTGGCGCAATCGAGCCGTTGCCCAAGCTGGTCGCTCAGGCCGTTGTAGGCCAGGAACTGCCGCGCCAGCAGCCGCCCATTGAGTGGATTCACCGCATCGTCGTCCAGACCGTGTAACACGATGGCCGGCATTTCCGGACCGCCAAGCGTCACCCCCGCCGCATCCAGCAGCATCGCCGGCGCTGTCTCGGACCCCTCGCGCATCGCCTTGAGGCCCCCGGCCGGTGTATCGGCCGCGCCGATCACCACACCGGAATGCAGGCCCACTGCGGCCACCTTGCCGGGATAGCGCAGCGCCACCACGGCGGCCATGGCCGCGCCGGCCGACAGGCCGGCCAGATAAATCTCGCCGCTACGCACATCGGGACGCGCAGCCAGTTCATCGATCAGCATGGAGACGGCTTGCGCCTCCCGCCCGCCAACTCCGGCACCCAGATCAAACCACTGCCAGCAACGGTGCACCGAACGGCGTAGCGGCTGCTGCGGATAGGCCACGATAAAGCCTTCGCGCTCGGCCAGCGCATTCATCCGCGTGCCTGCGGCAAGGTTTTCGGGGGTCTGTTGGCAGCCGTGCAGCATCACCACCACGGGCAATGCACCCTTGGCGCGGGACGGAATGTAGAGCCGATAGGAAAGCTGCGGCACCAGTTCGCCAGGCAGCGGCGCCAGCGGAAGCCTGAGCTCCTGCCATGCGCCGGGCAGGTCGTGAGGTGCGGGTTGGCCTGGCGCGGGATGTCGCGCCCGGACAGGGGCCGAAAACGGAAAATCGATCCGTTCCAGCCAGGATCCTGATTTTTGCAAGGCCCGGTACTGCGCTCGGCCCAACCGGCGCCATTGCGTATCCCAGGCCGGAGACAGGCTTTTCGCCATGTGAAGACTCCTGCTCGTCTGTGAACGTGGCTCCTCCTTATTGTGCGACGCAGCATAACACAGACAAACGGCGTCATCCTCGCCATTGTCTGCAAGAAGCAACATGAGAAAAGGAAACAATTCCGGCCTTTGTCAGGTGCCGATTACACAGCCCCGGCGCAGCGCCTGACACGAACTACCGCTCCGCTACCGGCGTCCAGCCCTCGGTAGACAGCGAACGGATGCCGCCCGCCCGGCTTGCGGTGGCGCTACCGAAGTCACGCTGATAAAAATTCCGGTCGCTATCGAGCAGAAAGGTGTGTACGCCGGTTTGGCCATAACGGGCGGGCCACGCAAGCAGTCCATACTTGGCCTTGCTTCCCGCAGGTGCCGCGATCACACGGAAACGATAGCCATAGAACGCCTCGTCAGGCGGCGTCTCGGGCACCATCGCCAGCGCGTCCGGTCCCAGCGGACTGTCGGTATCTATCGAGGCCGATGGCCAATATAGACCGTTGGTCTTGCCCGGTGTGCTGACCAGTTGCCGGGCATATGCCCCATTGCCAACCTGCTCGGCATAACGCTGCTGTGCGTCGGCCAGCTGCAACAGCGTGTCCATCGCCACAATTTCGTTGCGCCCGATTCGCCGCACCCGGACTTCGCGCTCACCGGCCTGCAGGTCGAACTGCCAGCCTGCTTGACGCTTGACGATGGGAACGGGGAAGGTCCACCCGCTCGGCCCCACCTCGATACTCGCCGCGCCATCGCCCTGGCTGCGGATCGTATGATGCGCAGCCCATGCGCCAAGGAAGTCATAGACATCCTGCTGATCAAGCTGCGGCGGCAGAAGCCTGGTGTACTGGGCACCGAGCACACGTCGGAGCGCATCCTGGTCGCTGCGTGCCACGCCATCGCCGAGCGCATTCATTGCCGCTTCGGGGGACGGGAACATCTCCTGGGCCATGACCGGTGCGGCAACGCACAGCAAGGCAGCCATCGCCAGCATGCGCAACGGACGCAGCCGCAGCGCACGCCTGGTGTCACTTGTCTGTTCACGCATCATCGTTATCTCCGACCATGACCGAGATGTCCGCCACCACCGCCACCATGAAAGCCGCCCCCGCCGCCGCCCGAGCGTTGCGGCGCGGAACGCTGCGGCATGGCGTGGTGCGGTGACTGGCCGCCCGTGCGCTGGACACTGTTGTTGCCGCGCTGAACCTGCTGGCGCTGCCGATCTCCATTGCCCGCGTCGCGGAATGCGTTGTCGCGATTGGCATTGCGGGAGCGGTTCCGCGCATCCGCCTGATCGGCACGTTGGCGATCCGCACCGGCTGCGCGTGGGTTCTGTCCCGCCTGTCGATTCACGCCCCGCCCGCCGTGCCCTTCGATCGATTGCCCGGTTCGACCCTGGAACGACTGCGCGGCGCGGTCGCGTGCAGCATCGCGCTGATTCTGCACACCGCCGCCACCCTGCCCCGGACGCTGGGCGCCCAACTGGCCGGTCTGGCCCGGCGGCCGATTCTGCTGTCGATTGGCCAGGCCCTGCTGGCGCTGTGCGTCGAACCGGTTCGACACGTTGGGATTGTTGTACGGGACGTTGCCGCGATTGGCCGGGTTATGCTGCCAGTTCACGTTGGCGCGGTTCACGTCCAGCCGCTGGTTCACGTTGATGTTGTTGTAGCGATTGACGTTGATATTGACGTCGTGGTTGTTCCAGTTGAATCCGCCCCAGAGCGAATTGACCGCCGCCACGCCGAGACCGAAGCCGATGCCGGCCACGAGCGAGGTGGCAAACACCGATCCCGGCGGCGGCGGATAGTAAGCAGGCGGATAGGCCGGATAAGGCCACGCGCCATAGACCACCGTGGGGTTGTACGCCGGCACGTAGACCACCTGCGGGTTGGCCGGCTCGATCTGGACGATCGTCGTGCCGCCGCTCTGCTGGGTCACCACCTTCTGCTGTTCGGTGGTCTTGAGCGAGCCCGCCTGCTGCGCCTGCACGCGCAGCCGCTGGACGGAATCCATGACATCGTCGGGCTGGGCAAGGAACGCGTCACCCACCGATTGCACCCACTGCGGCTGGCGCCCCATCATGTCCATCACCGATGGAAACGCCACAAGCGATTGCACGCTGGGATCCCAGCCTTCGCTGGCCACGGCCTTTGTTGCCGCGTCGCCGGACAGGCTCGCATTCGCCTTCGACCACTGCGCGGCGGTTGCCACATCGGCCGGATAGGTAGACGCCATCAGTACTTGCGACAGCAACGCATCAGGATAGAGCGCCACAGGCGCCAGCAGCTGATCGAGATGAGGCTTGTCGAGCTTGGCCTGCGCTAGCGCACTGCCTGTGCCGGCCAGCAGCATCATCCCCAGGCAACAGGACCACCGGGCAAGAAATCGTTGCACGCGAAACATGCTCGCTCCAGGTCAATGACGAATGGACTCACGCAACTGCGCACCGCAACCTTCTACTATCGAACTCGCACCTGCTTGCCAACGCTTGCCTGCCGCCCCGTGCCAGAACCTACTTGCGCGCCTGCGCGCACTCCTGCCGATAGGCTTCCTCCAGCCGCTTGCGGTCGGGTGCGCGCTCCAGCGTGGAGTAGGTGCGTCCGTCGGCCGTGGTCACACTGGACTGTCCTTGTGACCATTGAGGTCCTGCGGGCAACGCGTTGATCTTGTCGAGCAACTGGCGGCAGTGCTCACGCTGTGAGGTCGAGAGCGTAGCGCCGGAATCGCCCACCGTGGAGGTGGCGGGATCGAGCTCAAGCATGCGCGGCGGCGCGGGCGCTACCATTGGCTCAGGCAGCTTGCCTTGCGCCATCACGTCGACAGGGGCACCGGACATACCGACACATCCCACTGCAGCCAGGGCCACCAAAAACTTTCTCACTGAAAACACTCCACAAATGCGTGGCGATGCCTGCATCGCCACGTAACGACAATCCGGCGGCCATGAACGGAGGATGTCTGACACGACAGAGATCGCGTCATGCGCGCATCAATGGTCGGACTTGCCATGACCACGGCGGCCGGTACGGTTGCGCAGCAGCTCGAGCCGCAGTAGCGCATCCGCAAGCATACTCTTGAGCCGGACGTTTTCTTCCTCGAGCTGGCGCATCCGGCGCAGATCCACGGCTTCGACCTGGCGCGCGCCACCATATCGCGCACGCCAGCCATAGAACGAGGCATCGCTGAATCCATAGCGCGCACAAAGCTCGCGTACCGGGACGCCACTCGCGGCCTCGGCCAGGTACATGCGAATCTGCTCTTCCGAATAGCGCCTGTTCACCAATGCCTCCGCTCTGCGGTCAGCTCGCACGCGAGCCGATCAGCCTGCCGGCCTGTCCCGTCATCTGCCCGTAAGGTAGCCCACTGCCTGCGCAAACGGAATTCAGTGTCTTCGCGAACCGAGTTAAGCAATTTGGAAGCTTCGGCTCAGTCAATCAGGCGCCGGTCAACGTCCTCATGCCTTGCCACGCGTGCCATGAGGCGGCACCAAATTTCGTGTTTCCAATTTGGAAATTTGCGAAGGCAAAGCAAGCGATTCAAACTTCAGCGGGGCCCTGACGTATCGCCCTGCGGAACAACGCAAACATGGCTGCGCACCGCTGCAAGGGCCAGCCAGCGCGGTTCGCGCGTTTGTATGCTTGTTCAAACAAAGCATCTGCACAAGGTCGGCAGGATTGCCGTATCGAACACCTTTTCTGGCGATTTGCTAAATGTTGTATTAAGATTTCCTCGCAACAACTAAATTTCAAACACCTGCAAAGACGCCTCCCGGCGTTACCAGACAGGTGTCCGGCGGCACTCACCGGCAACGGTGATGACACAGCGAGCCACCGGGTCCGGGCCTGAGGAAGAGGAGCCACTGCCGTAGCACACCCGCGATCGACACACCTGTCGAAGCGATGCGGTGACCGAGGTTGTACGAGAGTGCAACCGACCGGTTGGCAATGCCCGGGCGTATCCAGGATGTCCCCCGCCCTTTTGCAGTTCGAGCTGTTCTGGTCTTCCGTGCTGTCGTGTCTTTTCTTGCGCAGCATCGGCGTTGTTCTCAGGCAGTTGCAGTGCTTCGTCACAAGAAAAAAAATTGAAGTACCGGATCGGGAGAAGTCAGTATGCGCCACGTCAGCACCAAGTTATTGCATGTGTTCGTCCTGCTCATGGAATACCGCGATCTCAGCGCGGTAGCAGCCTGCACTCAGGGGCGGATTCCCACCGTGGCCTATAGCCTCGCCCGGCTGCGCGAAATCACGGGCGATGCATTGTTCGTCAAGCGTAACGGCACGCTGGAGCCCACGCCTCACGCCATGCGGCTCGAACAGACAGCGCGCCAGATCCTCGCCAAATGGACCCAGCTCGTCCAGGCCAATGACCACACCGCGATTGGCGCTGCCCATGGACGACGACTTTCCATCGGCTTTTCGTCCTCGATTGGCGACCCCGTGATCACCGAAATTCTCACGACGTTATGCGAACGCTTTCCGCATGACAGCTTTGTGACGCGGCCCGTGATCGCCGATGCGTCGCTAGGTGACACGCTCGACGCCGGCGAGCTCGACTGCGCGTTCGTAGTCGATGGTGCGCACGTTCCTGACAGCGTGATCCCGCATAGCATCATGGCCACGCCGCGCCGGCTGGTCAGCGCCAACCGTCATGGCACGAACGACGAGGCCGAAAGCGACTGGATTCTCTTGCAGGAGGATTGCGAGAGCAGCAGCCCGCTGCACGCATTCCTGGCACGCCGGGCCAACACGCCCGGCCATCGTGAGACCGTGGTGCCCTCATGGCATTCGCAGATCACGCTGTTGCACGCCGCGGGCGGCATCTGCCCGATCCTGGATTTCAACGTGCCGCTGGTGACCCGTGATCGCAAGACACGGCTGCTGGCACCGCCGGCCAGCTTCCCCGCCTGGGCCGCGCTGCATTTCTGGACGCCTCAGCACGGCGCAGACCGCACGGCACTGCGCGACATCATGGAGGTAGGTGCCTCGGTACTGCGCGATCCGCTCAAGGCCATCGACGGACGCCGCCACGCCAGCCCACCGGCCCGGCCGCTCGCAGTGGCCTGATACGCCTCCACATCCCCACTGCCAAACGGCCCCGCGATGTCGCCATCGCGGGGCCGTTTCACATTCCTCTGCGATTGCGCACACGAATTCCCCGCACTTTGCGAATCGTCTTACTTCGTTGAGCGCCTCACCGCATTACTCTCATCGTGCATCGCGATAGCGCCGGCTCGCCTCCCCGTTTGATCCGGCCTTGTCGCGAGCACGCAGTAGCTGCGTGTTTGCGCCGCGCGTCAATCCGCGTGCGGCGCCTTTTTCCCCAATGCGAAACCCATGGCAAATGCCATGTGAACAGGACAGGAGCGATGGATGACGTTGAGGATACTGCTCGCCGATGACCACCCCGTCGTCATGGCGTCTGTCAGAGCCAAGGTGCAGGCGGTGGTCGGGTGGGATGTGTGCGGCGAAGTGGTCAGCGCCACAGAGCTATTGCAGCAGGTCGGACTGCTTCGGCCGGATATCGTTGTCACGGACTACCACATGCCGGGTCCGGCCGAGCTCGATGGCGTGCGGCTGATTTCTGCGCTGCGCCGGCGGTATCCCGATACCTCGGTGGTGGTGTTCACGATGATCACCAACCCGCTGGTGCTGCGGACAATCCTCGATGCCCGCGTGCAGGGACTGCTGCTCAAGGACTGCTCGCTGGACGAAATCCACACGGCAATCAATCGTGCGCAGCGAGGTTTCACCTACATCGGCAAGTCGGCATTGCGCGTGCTCGCGCCGGTGGATCTACGCAGCGTATTGCCCTGCGGTCGCGACGGCATCCAGAGGCTGTCTGCGCGCGAGATGGAAGTGCTGCGGCTCTACCTGACCGGACGGACCGTGACCGAGATCGGCGCCACGCTCTGCCGCAGCGTCAAGACCATCAGCCGCCAGAAGAACTGCGCCCTGCAGAAACTGGGCGTGACAAACGACCGCGAACTTTTCGAATGCGCCGCCCTTTACGGCCTGGTGCTTCCCGTCAACTGAATGCCATGCAAGCCGCTCGCTATAATCGCTCCACCCGTCGGCCCGACCACCGACCCAGCCGACACGCCCACAGGCCGGGCCCTCGATCCCTGCCTGCAGGCCAGCCTTCCATCTGCCAGCCTTCAAGCGCCCATGTCATCTCCATCCACCGCGCCCCTCGCCGGCAACCCGCTCGCGGTGCCCGCCCTGCTCGTCGCCGCACCGGCGTCGGGACAGGGCAAGACTACCGTCACTGCCGCGCTCGCACGACTGCATGCGCGCCAGGGACGCCGCGTGCGCATCTTCAAGACCGGCCCCGATTTCCTCGATCCCACCTTGCTGGCGGCCGCCAGTGGCGCGCCGGTACACAGCATCGATCTCTGGATGACGGGCGAAGCCGACGCGCGGGCGCGACTGGCTGAAGCGGCCCGCGATGCAGACCTTATCCTTGTGGAAGGGGTCATGGGACTGCACGACGGTACGCCAAGCAGCGCCGATGTGGCGCGACTGTTCGGCCTGCCCGTTCTGGCTGTGATTCAGGCCGGCGCGATGGCACAGACCTTCGGCGCGATTGCGCACGGACTGGCGAACTATGGCGAATCGTTCTGCGCCATGCAGGTGCTTGCCAACGGCGTCGGTACGGAGCGTCATGCCTTGATGCTGGAGGAAAGCCTCCGCGGAAGAATGAAATGGGCCGGTGCGTTGGCCCGCCATGTCGAAGCCAGTCTGCCGGAGCGGCACCTTGGACTGTTCAGCGCCGACGAACTGCCCGACCTCATGACGCGGCTGGACCATCTGGCCGATGCATTGGCTACGCTGCCGGTGGCCGAGCTGCCACTGGCTGTGCCTTTCCGCCATGCGCCGATGGCGGCAGTGCCACCATTGTTGGCCGGAAAACGTGTTGCCATTGCACGCGACGATGCGTTCCGCTTCATCTATCCCGCCAATGTCGATACGCTGCTCGCGCTCGGTGCCGATCTCGTGTGGTTCTCCCCATTGCATGACGCCGCGCTCCCGCAGTGCGATGCCGTATGGCTGCCCGGCGGCTATCCTGAATTGCATGGCGCCGCGCTCGCCAGCAATTTGTCCATGCTGCAGGCACTGCGCGGTGCGCACGCCTCCGGCCTGCCGATGCTCGCAGAGTGCGGCGGCATGATGGCGCTGTTCGAAACGCTTGTGGATCGGGATGGAGCACCGCACGCGATGGCCGGTCTGCTACCGGGCACGGTGACGATGCAACGCAAGCTGGCAGCGATCGGCCACCAGATGGCCTTGCTGCCGTGGACTGGCCTACCGCCGGAAAGCAACGAAATACGTGGGCACACCTTCCACTACTCGACCACGGAATCGACACTGGCACCCGCGATATCGGCGACATCGCCGCGACCAGGCGGGAAAGGTGAGGCGGTGTACCGGGCAGGAAGCCTGACGGCTTCCTATGTCCACTTCTATTTCCCGTCGAATCCGGCGGCAATCGCCGCGCTGCTGCTCGGGACTTAGCGGAGGGCCAATCGAGGGATCAAACGCACTTCAGGCGGCGTCGCGTTCGGCGGTGGTGGCCACTGCATCGGCGATGCCGGCCTCAAGCTGGCCGAGGCCCTTCGACAGGTTGTGCATCGTCGTCTCGGACACGTTCGCGAGCACTTCCTGCAGGAATTCGGAGCGGCGTGGCATGGCCTGGTCGACAACTTCCCGGCCAGCCGCGGTCAGCGTGACGTTGGTCATCCGGTTGTCGCGCTCGCTCGTCGTACGCTCGATCCAGCCGAGTTCCTGCAGTGCCTTGAGCTGGCGCGTCAACGCGCCCGGGTCCATCCCCACGCGATCGGCAAGTGGCTTTTGCGCGATGGGGCCTTCGTGGCCATACAGCGCAGACAGAATGCGCCAACGCGGCAAGGGATGCCCGATGCGTTGTTCGAACGCCGAGGCGTAGGCCCGGTATGTGCGTCCGAACTGTTGCAATACGGCCAGGCTTTGTCGCTCCAGTTCCAAAGTCGAATCTCCAGTTGGCGGGGAAGTCGTGTACGGGAAATCGTGGACGTCGTCAGTCCGCAGCCATCGCGGGTTCCTGCGCCCGCTCCAGCTTGATCGGCGGCACACGGCGCGTGCGCCAGATACCGATCAGCGCCGCTATGGCCGCCAGCAACAGACCCAGGTGAATCGCATTGACCAGCGACAGCCGCGCCTGCTCCAGCAGCAAGGCTCCATTGTGCCCTGCCTGTTGCAGGTTGGTCAGCAATTCCGTCTGCGCCGCCTTGTCGATCAGGATCTGCGGATCGGTCATTCGCGCCGCGTAGCTGGATGCATCGGCCGAAGCCAGCGCAGTGGTTACGCCTGACATATAGCTGCGCGTGACCAGCGTGCCAACGAGTGCAGTCCCTACCATCCCGCCGACCATACGCAGCGATTGCAGCATCGCCGTGGCAATACCGAGGTTCGCGCGCCCTGCAGCCTGCTGTGCGAAGACGGTCAGGTTCGGCAGGACAAAACCCAGGCCAAGTCCCGCGCACAACATGATTGCCAACAGCACGTTGTGATGCATGCTTCGCGTGGCTTGGGACAATCCGAGCAACGCCAGCGCCAACATGGCGAATCCCGCATACAGCATGCTATTCGGTTGCGGAATGCGGGTAATAATGCGGCCATTCACGATGCTGCCGATGGTAATGCAGACCACCAGTGGTGTGACGAGCAGCCCCGCTTCCTTCGGGGAATAGCCAAAGCCGCCTTGGAACAGCAGCGGCGCGTAAAGCAGCAGCGCAAACATCGCGAATCCGCCCAGCACGCCGAGCACGAACAGCGGCGCCAATCCGGGATTGCGGAACATCTCGAGCGGCAAGATCGGGAATTCACAGCGGCGCGACCACTGCCATAGCGCCACGAATGCGGCAATTGACAAGGCCATCAAGCCAAGCGCCACCACTGCACCGCGCTCGGGCAACCATTCCACGGACAGTTGCAGGCTACCCAGCCCCACCGCGATCAACAGCGCGCCGAGCCAGTCGATGCGCACCGGCCCCGTGTTCGATTGCTGGCGCAAATGCGGCACATAGCGCCACGCGAAGACCAGCCCGATCAACCCGACCGGGACGTTGATGAAGAACGTGGCACGCCAGCCGAACCATTCGGTCAGGATGCCGCCCAGTGATGGACCCATTGCATTGGCCAACCCGAACGCCGTGCTCATCATGATCTGCCACCGCAGCCTGACATGCGGGTCAGGGAACAGATCCGGAATACAGGCGAACGCCGTGCCTACCAGCATCCCGCCGCCGATGCCCTGCAGGGCTCGCGCCGCGACCAGGAACGGCATGCTGGTTGCCATCCCGCACAACACGGAGGCCACGAGAAACACCACGATCGATGCGAGCACGAACGGCTTGCGGCCATGGAAATCACCCAGCCGCCCGAAGATCGGCACCGTGATGACGGATGTCAGGAAGTAGGCGGTGGCGACCCACGCGTAGTATTCGAATCCCTGCAGTTCGGCCACCACTGTGGGCAGCGCCGTACTGATGACGGTCTGGTCCAAAGCCACCAGCATCACCACGAACGCGATGCCCAGCATCGCCAACAGCGATTCCCGGAACGGCAACACTTGCCCCGTATCCTGCACCTTCGGCTCATCGCCCTGCGTCGGACGTGTATCCACAGCCATATCTATTGCCCGATCAATTATTGTGCGATCAATGATTACGGAATTATAGGGCGAGCGCCGTCCATCTGCCGGAGAAAAAAGAGGCAGCCTGAGCTGCCTCTTCGAGGTCTACTTGGTGCCGCGTGGATCTACGACGCGGACTTGCCGGCCTGCGACGTGCTGCCCGTCGTCGTGCCAGCATCTGGTGCGGGAGCACCCGTAACTTCGTTCAGTCCGCCGCCCAGTGCCTTGTACAGGTTGACCTCGCTGGTCAACTGGTTCAGGCGGGCATCGATCAGCGCCTGCTGCGCGGTGAACAGTTGCCGCTGCGCATCAAGCAAGGTCAGGTAGCTGTCCACACCCGTGCGGTAGCGGCCTTCGGCCAGCTGGAAATAATCCCGGCTGGCTTCCACGAGCCGCAGTTGCGCATCGAGCTGATCGGTAAACGTGCCGCGCGCGGCCAATCCATCGGACACTTCACGGAACGCCGACTGCACGGTCTTCTCGTACGTGGCAATGTTGATGTCCTTCTGGATCTTTGCGTAGTCCAGGCTCGCGCGCAGGCTACCGGCCGTGAAAATCGGCACAGTAATCTGCGGCGAGAACAGCCA
The DNA here is from genome assembly GCF_005503625.1 of Cupriavidus sp. 2SB. Taxonomy (GTDB): domain Bacteria; phylum Pseudomonadota; class Gammaproteobacteria; order Burkholderiales; family Burkholderiaceae; genus Cupriavidus. Next base: position 105,096 of record NZ_SCMX01000014.1, read on the forward strand.
CGTACCTGATCCGGCATCGAACAAGCCGGACAACTGGCGACTACCCGTACCGCCCGAGGCAGTCAGCGCAATGCGCGGGAAGAACGCCGCACGTGCGGCGCCAATATCGGCGTTGGCCGACTTCAGGCGGTGCTCGGCCGACAGGATGTCCGGACGATTCTGCAGCAAATCCGACGGCACACCAGCCGGTACATCGGCCACAAGCTTCTGATCCAGCCCCAGTCCTTCGGGCAGATCCATCGGCATGCTCGCACCGAGCAGCAGCGTCAGCGCATTCGCGTCCTGGGCCACCAGGCGCGTATAGCGTGCCAGCGAAGCACGCGCGTTCTCCACCTGCGTCTGCGACTGGCGCAGGTCCAGCCGCGATGCGATGCCTTCCTCGAAGCTGCGCTTCGTCAGGTTGTACGTACGCTCATAGGTGCCCAATGTCTCGCGCGTTACCTTCAGGTTCGCCTCGTCGGCGCGCATCGTCAGGTAAGCGTTGGCCACGCTGGCCACCAGCGAAATCTGCGTGCTGCGGCGCGCTTCCTCGCTCGCAAAATACTGCTCCAGCGCCGCTTCGCTCAGACTGCGCAGACGGCCGAACAGATCGATCTCCCACGCGGTGGTGCCCAACGACACACCGTACTGGCTGCTGATGACACGCTGGCCCGTCGATGACAGGTCAGCCGGCACGCGCTGCCGCGTGCCCTGTCCCGTGGCACCCACTTCCGGGAACAGGTCAGCACGCTGGATACGGTACTGCGCGCGATAGGCGTCGACATTCAACGCTGCCACGCGCAGGTCACGATTGTTCTCCAGCGCCACCTCGATCAGCCGCTTCAGACGCGGATCGGCAAAGTAGTCGCGCCAACCGAGTTCGACTGCGGGCGGCGTCTGCGCGCCAGCTGCGGCGGCGCCTTTGTACGCGTCGCCCTGCGGATAGGCAGCATCCACCGGTGCCGCCGGCTTCTCATAGGTCGGAATCAGGCTGCAGCCGGCCATCGCCGCTGCCGCGGCCAGATAAATTAGCGTTCTTTTCATGCCTTGGCTCCCGTTTCCAGGGAGGACGATCCGGATTTGCCGCGTCGTTCCTTGAGCGCATTGACGACGACGAAGAACAGCGGGACCCAGAAGATAGCCAGGACGGTGGCCGTGATCATGCCGCCGATCACGCCCGTGCCGATCGCGTGCTGGCTGCCCGAACCTGCACCTTGCGACACGGCCAGCGGGAACACACCCAGCACAAAGGCCAGTGACGTCATGATGATGGGCCGCAAGCGCATGCGGCACGCTTCCACGGCCGCTTCGACCAGGCCCTTCCCTTCGTCATGCAGATCCTTGGCGAACTCCACGATCAGAATCGCGTTCTTCGCCGATAGCCCGATAGTGGTCAGCAGACCCACCTGGAAGAACACGTCGTTCGACAGTCCGCGACCCAGCGTCGCCAGCAATGCGCCAATCACGCCCAGCGGCACCACCAGCATCACCGAGAACGGAATCGCCCAGCTTTCATACAGCGCGGCCAGACACAGGAACACCACGAGCAGCGACAGTGCGTAAAGCGCTGGCGCCTGCGAGCCCGACAACCGTTCTTCATACGACAGACCGGTCCACGAATACGAGATCCCTTGCGGCATCTGCTTCATGATGGCCTCGACCGCCGCCATGGCATCGCCCGAGCTCTTGCCCGCCGCCGGTTCGCCCAGAATTTCCACTGCGGGCACACCGTTGTAACGCTGCAGCTTGGGAGAACCATAGCCCCATTTGCCCGTGGCGAACGCCGAGAACGGCACCATCGCGCCATCCGCATTGCGCACGAACCACTTGTTCAAGTCGTCCGGATTCATCCGCGCATTGGGCTGGCCCTGCAGATACACGCGCTTCACCCGACCCCGATCGATGAAGTCGTTCACGTAGCTGGAACCCCACGCAATCGACACCGTGCTGTTGATGTCTGACAGCGAGACCCCCTGCGCACGCGCACGTTCGTCGTCGATCTCGAGCAAATACTGTGGCTCGTCGTTCAGACCGTTCGGACGTACGCGTTGCAACGCCGGATCCTTGGCGGCGAGGGCCAGGAACTTGTTGCGCGCCTCCATCAGCGCCTCGTGGCCCAGACCCGCCTGATCCTGCATGTAGAAGTCAAAGCCCGTGGCGTTACCGAGTTCCTGCACCGCCGGCGGTGCAAACGCAAAGGCCAGTGCATCGCGGAACGTGCTGAACTTGGCCTGCGCACGCTTGGTCAGGTCGAATACGCTGGTGGCGTCACCCTCCCGCTCCTTGAACGGCTTCAGCAGGATGAACGCCAGACCCGAGCTCTGGCCCCGGCCGGCAAAGTTGAAGCCGTTGACCGTGAACAGTGATTCGACGATCTTGCCTTCGTCGTTCAGCAGGTAGTTACGCATCTGATCGAGCACCGCCTGCGTTCGTTCAGCCGACGAACCCGGCGGCGTCTGCACCTGGGCATAGAGCACGCCCTGGTCTTCTTCCGGCAGGAACGACGTCGGAATCTTCGTGAACAGGAAGCCCATGACCAGCACGATGCCCACGTAGATCAAGAGGAACGGCGCGCGGCGCTTGAGGATGCCCACAACGCTACGTTCGTACTTTTGCGTCGTACGAATAAAGCCGCGATTGAACCAGCCGAAGAATCCCTGCTTGTGCTCGCCGTGGTCGCCCTTCTCGATCGGCTTCAGCATTGTCGCGCACAGTGCCGGTGTCAGTACCAGCGCCACAAGCACGGACAGCGCCATGGCCGAGACGATCGTGATCGAGAACTGTCGATAGATCACGCCCGTGGATCCGCCGAAGAATGCCATCGGCAAGAACACTGCGGACAGCACCAGCGCAATACCCACCAGCGCACCCTGGATCTGGCCCATCGACTTGCGTGCCGCTTCCTTGGGCCCGAGCCCCTCCTCGGACATCACCCGCTCGACGTTCTCCACCACCACGATGGCATCGTCCACCAGCAGGCCAATCGCCAACACCATCCCGAACATCGTCAGGGTGTTAATCGAGTAGCCGAACGCAGCCAACACGCCAAACGTGCCCAGCAGCACCACCGGCACGGCGATCGTCGGGATCAGCGTGGCACGGAAGTTCTGCAGGAACAGATACATCACCAGGAACACCAGCACGATCGCTTCGAGCAGTGTCTTCACCACCTCGTGGATCGAATCCGCAATCACCGGCGTGGTGTCGTACGGGAACACCACCTTGATCCCCGGCGGGAACGACGGCTCCAGCTGGTTCAACGTGTTGCGGATGTTCTTGACGGTATCCAGTGCGTTGGCGCCAGCCGCCAGGCGGATGGCGATACCCGATGCCGGACGCCCGTTGTACTGGGCGTTGATCGAGTAGTCCTGCCCACCCAGGCCCACTTCGGCCACATCCTTCAGGCGAACCTGAGAGCCGTCGGCGTTAACCTTCAGCAAGATGTTGCCGAACTGCTCGGCAGTCTGCAGACGCGTCTTGCCGATCACCGAGGCATTGAGCTGCTGGCCGGACACGGCAGGCAGTCCACCCAGTTGGCCTGAGGCCACCTGTACGTTCTGGGCCTTGATGGCAGTGCTGACGTCGAGCGGGGCCAGCTGGAAGCTGTTCAGCTTGGCCGGATCCAGCCAGATCCGCATCGCGTACTGCGAACCGAAGACCTGGAAGTCACCCACACCCGCGGTACGCGAGATCGGGTCCTGCAGGTTCGAGACAATGTAGTTCGAGAGGTCTTCGCGCGAGGTCTTTGGATCAGTCGAGATCAACCCGACGATGATCAGGAAGTTTCGCACCGACTTCACCACGCGGATACCCTGCTGCTGTACTTCCTGCGGAAGCAGCGGCTGGGCCAGGGCCAGCTTGTTCTGGACCTGTACCTGCGCGATGTCAGGGTTGGTGCCCTGCTCGAACGTGGCCGTGATCGTCATGCTGCCGTCGGAGTTGGACTCCGACGAGATGTAGCGCAGACGGTCCAGGCCGTTCAGTTGCTGCTCGATCACCTGCACCACGGTGTCCTGCACCGTCTGCGCGGAGGCACCCGGGTAGTTCACGGAGATGGCGATCGTGGGCGGCGCGATAGCGGGATATTGCGTGACCGGCAGCGAGCGTATCGACAACACGCCAGCCAGCATGATCACGAGCGCAATCACCCACGCAAAGATCGGCCGCTCGATAAAGAAATTGGACATGGAAAATCCTTATGCGACAGTCCGGATCAGGACTTGGCGGCGGGCGCGGATGCTGCGGGTGCAGATGCGGCGGCTGCAGGAGTCGAAGCGGCAGGCACCGCGCCGGCTTGTGCTGGCGTTGCCTCCGTGGCGTTGACCTTCGCGCCCGGACGGACGAACTGCAGCCCTTCCACGATCACGCGATCCCCTGCCTTCAGCCCCTCGGTAATCAGCCAGCTCGTACCGATCGTACGGGTGGTCTTGAGCACGCGCAGTTCCACTTCATTGTTGCCATTCACCACGAGCGCGGTTGCTTGACCCTTCAGGTCACGCGTCACGCCACGTTGCGGCGCAAGAATCGCGGATTGCCGTACACCTTCGGCCAGACGGGCATGCACGAACATGCCAGGCAGCAGTTCGAAGCGCGGATTCGGGAATACGGCACGTACCGTCACCGAACCGGTGCCCTGATCAACTGCCACTTCCGTGAATTCCAGACGTCCTTGCTCCGGATAGGTGCTGCCGTCTTCCAACTGCAGCGATACCTTCGCGGCATTCGCGCCAGCGTTCTGCAACTGACCATTCGCCAGTTCCTTGCGCAGACGCAGGATGGATGCGGAAGGCTGCGTCACGTCCACATAGATTGGATCCAGCTGCTGAATGGTGGTGAGTGCGTTGGCCTGACCATTGGTTACCAGCGCACCCTCCGTGACCAGCGAACGGCTGATACGGCCCGAGATTGGGGACAGCACCTTGGTATACCGCAGGTTGATGTGAGCCTGATCTACAGCAGCCTTGGCTTGCAGGAACGAGGCTTGCGCTTCCGCTGCTTGCTGCTTGCTGACGGCCTCATCGCCCACGAGCTTGCCATAGCGCTGCGCCAGCAGCCGCGAGGATTCCAATGTGGCCTCGGCGCTTTTCGCCGTAGCCTCGTATGTGGACGGGTCGATCTGATACAACTGCTGACCTTGCTTGACGTCGCTACCTTCGACGAAAAGCCGCTTCTGGATGATGCCGTTGACCTGCGGACGCACTTCGGCAATCCGATATGCCAGGGTCCGGCCAGGCAGCGATGTATCGAGCGTAACGGTCTCGTCCTTCAGCGTGACGACTTTCACTTCAGGCACCTGGGCCGCCGGGGCCTTGTTCTCTTTCCCGCACGCGACCAACATCGTGACGGCAAGAGCCAGCATGCCTGGAATCAAAGCACGCTTGGCGCGCATTGCTTGCATAGCGATTTCCTCGAGGATGAAACGGAAAGTTCTTCTTTGGACCTGGCCAAAGCCAGGAGGCGCCACGGCGCGCGTGGACGCAATTGGCGTGCCTGCACCAGGCACGAGTTCGGATTCGTGATCAGCGGATTGTCGCCATGAGCCCCTGCTTTCGCCAGCGTGCTGGCCTGGAGGAAAAACACACACCGGACACGCCGCGCGCGCGTCCGGCACAGGACTGCCGGCTTGGGCGGCCCTGCTCCCCGTATTCTCAAAAGATACTGCTCAATTCTCGACGGTTGTCATGACCGTTGTTCGCGGCCCGTGTCCCATCTGTCGGAGACATCGCATAGTCGGATGCTAACCATAGACTGTTTCGCAAAGTTCTGCTGACGGCGCGACGACAAAGACGTGCGATTCAGAAGATTCCCACGAATACCCGCAAGTCTGAACGCCAACCTCCTCCGGGTTCGGCCTTCTTCCCTGCGGCACTGCAGCATTTGAGTACCATGCCCTGGGTCAGTTCCATAAGCATGCTTCCAATAGGATGACATCCTACCAGTTCGTAGATGAATCAGGATGACAGAAAATAGGACGTAATGAAGTGAAATACTTCATTCGAGGCAGTTAAGGGGCCGTTGACAGAGGATGCCGCCAGTTGGCATTCCGCACTGCAGTGCGCGAAACAGAGTGTTGCGCGTGCAGGACAGTATCGAGGGATTTGAAGTCTACGGATTTGAAGCTGGTCTGGCTTTGCAGAACTGGATGTAGAACCTGGAACCCAAAGACAAAACCCCTCGCAGCGTTAGCTGTCGAGGGGTTTTGGGGCATAAGAGCCTGGCGATGACCTACTTTCACACGGGTATCCGCACTATCATCGGCGCAAAGTCGTTTCACGGTCCTGTTCGGGATGGGAAGGGG